>JACPNE010000001.1 GCA_016185615.1 Candidatus Woesearchaeota archaeon
ATATATTGTGCTCTTTCTGAATATTTCTTTATTAATCTGTTTAACAATTCAGAATTACTTTTATCTAGAGCAGCATCCACCTCATCCATTAAGTAGAAGCTGGCTGGTTGTATCTCCTGTATTGCAAATATGAAGGATAATGCTGCTAATGTCTTCTCTCCCCCGGATAATGATTTAATATCCAAGAATTTGTTCCCTATAATCCTAACTTTTATTTCCATTCCGCCATTAAATATATTTTCTTTATCCTCTAATTCCAGATGGGCCTCCCCCTTTGTTGAGATGCTTGCAAATATTCTTCTGAAGTTATCATTTATCATTTTAAAAGTCTTCATAAATATATCCTTCTTTTTATCCTCAACCTCTTTTATCATTCCAAAGACATCATCTTTTTCAGATAATAATTTGTCTTTCTTCTCTACTAGTATATTATACTCTTTTTCAACATCTTCATAAATTTCTAATGCTCTTAAGTTTACATTGCCAAGGTTAGACATTAATGATTCAGATTTCTTTATTTCATACTTTAAATCATCAAGAGAAACATTTCTTCTTATTTTAGCATCGACAAACTGCTCAAATTCCTTATTTAATCCCTCAAGCTCCGCTGTCACTTTAGCTTTATCAAGATTAATCGTGTTTATTCTATGTTCTACTGCTTTTATCTTTTCTTCTTCTCTTGATATATTGGCATCTTTCTTATTTACCTCTTCATTAATCTTGTTCCTCTTGGCAAACATATTCTTGAAGTCATCATAAAATCTCTTTTCTATATTATCTTTCTGTTTTAATGAGTCTCTATCCTCTTTTGTCTTTTTAGTCAATAAGTTAAGCTCATCGATGAATGCCTGCTTTTCTTTTTCGCTATCTGAGATAATCTTTATTGTCTTATCTTTCTCTTGAGAGTATATACTATTAATTTGTGTGTCAATATTCTTGATATCAGAATCTATTTGTAGTATTCTTTCTCTTATATTTTGCCTGTCCCTTTCTATCTTATTTAATCCTTCAACTGCCTTGTCATCATATCTTATGTTTTTTCTTATATCTTTTAATTTTTCAATATCTTTTGATAATTTAATTAGCTCATTCTCAATGTCTTTGAATTCTTTATTTTTTAATTTCGAATCATTTTCCAGATTCTGTCTCTTTGCCTTTAATTCTTTAGCATCAACTGCTCCAAATGCCCTTTCATATTTTAGCAATTCTCCTTCTATCTCTGCCTTCTTTTCCCTCAGATTGATTGTTTTTACTTCAAGTTCTGACTTCCTTTTGTCAAATAAATCAACTTTTTTCTTTAAATCTTCTATCTCAGATCCTAATTTGTTAATGTCCTGGGTAAACTCTTTTTCCTTGAATCCGACGCTTTTTCTTCTATAACCTCCGACCATTGCCCCGCTGACTTCAACTAAATCCCCTTCTAATGTAACCATTCTGGCATTTCCTATTCCTATAGACCTTGCTATTTCCAGATTGTCTACAATCAATGTGTTTCCAAAAACATAACCAAAAATATTTTTGAATTTATTATCAAATTCTACTAGATTAATTGCTAAATCTATAACCCCTTTTTTGCTTTTTAATGAGGATGCTCTGGAGTCAATATCCTTATCTTTTATCTTGTTTAATGGAAGAAAAGTAAGTACTCCAAGCTTATTCTGCCTTAACATCTTAATGCATTTAGAAGCAGTCAAATCATCCTCAACTACAATGCTTCTTAGTCTAGATCCCGCTGCTACTTCCAATGCTAATGAATATTTTGAGTTTACTTTTCCCAGGTCATTTACAGGACCGTATATTTTAGGATCTTTTAATGATAAAATCCTCTTCATAGAGATGTTATCAGTCAATCTTTCCTGGACACCTTCTTGTCTAGCATTTAATCTGAATAAATTTTCAGATTTTTCAACAAGAGATGTTCTTAACTTGTTTAGTTGTGACTGTAATAATTGAGATTCATTAACTGACTTATCAAATTCCTGTGAAATTTTCTTATGTTCTTGTGTTAAATCTTTAATTTTAGAAACTTCGTCATCATTCTCATTTATTTTTAGCTTTGATATTTCAAAATTTATCTTGTCTATCTCTCTTAATTTTTCCTGTTTTTTTTCTATTAAAGAATTAATGTTATTTTGGAGATTATCAATTCCCTGTTCAACCTTATTCAATTCCTCAGGATTTATATTATGTTTTTTCTTATATTTGTTTATAGAATCTAAAAATTCCGCATCCTCTTTCATCAATTCTTTTTTATTTTTTAATAATGATTGTTTTTCATTATTGAGATTTTTTATTTTATCCTCGATATCTTTTATATTCCTTTCAAGCTGTCTTTTTCTGTTTTCTATCCTAGATATTTCCTGTTCACAAGTTTCTTTCCTTGCTATATCTCTCGCTAAGCCCGTCTTTAATAAATCAATTTCCTCATGAAGCTTTTTCTGTTCAACCTCGCCTTTTTCCTCTAATTCTTTATTTATAGAATTAATAAGCTGTTTTTTGCTTTCTATTTCTTCTTTTATGGCATTTATTGATTTGTTTACTTTTTCTAATTCTATATTTTGCTCTTTTATCCTTTTTTCAAATTCTTCTTTTTTACTCTCTTTTTCTTTTATCTGTAAGTTTAGAAATGTTGCCTTATTATCCCTTATAGTATCTTGTAATTCTTTGTATTTTAATGCTTGATCTCTGTCTTTCTTCAACTCTTTTAAGTAGGCATTTCTCTCTGTAAGAATTATATTAACCTCATTTAACTTTTCATCAACTTTTGAGAGCTCATTTAATGCTTTTGCTTTCTTATCTTCAAAGACACTTAATCCTGCTACTTCCTCGATTATCTCTCTTCTATGTTCTGGTTTCATCTCCATAAATCTTACAATGTCCCCCTGTAAGACTATGTTGTGGCCATCCGGATCTATTTTCCCGGCATTCAATAAATCAATTACTTGCTGTCTTGTAACGGTTTTATCATTTATCTTGTAAATTGAATTCCCATTTTGTTTTACTATTCTTGTAATCTTGATTTCCTTATCCTTTAATGGAAAAGTATTTTTTGAATTATCGAAAGTCATAGACACTTCAGCTTCTGGAGCTGGCTTTCCTTTTTTACCGCCATGATAGATTAGATTAGAAGATTTTTCTGCCCTAAGACTTTTAGCAGAAGATTTGCCTAGAACAAAAGTTATAGCATCAACGATATTTGATTTCCCTGAGCCATTTGGACCTATAACAGAATTGTAACCATCGCCAAAAATTAATTCTGTTCTCTTAGCAAATGATTTAAAGCCTTTAGCGACTATATTTTTTATTACTGTCATTTTTCTTATAAAAGCCTATCCAGATTTAAAAATGTTGTTATATGGCTAATTAAAATTCATCCAGCTTTTTTTGCTCTTTAGCATCCTTATGATTTTTCCAAGTTATCCACGATTTCCTAAATAGCTCTGGATGTTTATCCCAATTTTCTTTGACAAACTTCTGAGTTATGGGATTACTTGTATATCCCGGACCAATATTCCCATATCTCTTCTCAAGACTTTCAACCTCTCTATCCCTATTAACCTTAGCTACAATAGATGCAGCAGCCACAACAGGATATTTTGATTCTGCCTTATGGTCAACAATTAATTCAACTTCTTTATTTTTCAATAGTTTTCTAATGTAATCAGAATAAGCTTTCTTGTTGGGGCTTGGAGAATCAATATACACTTTAGAAGGATTAACTTTGTTTATTATCTCAGCAGTCTTATGGGCTTCCAACCAATTTAGATTAAGATCATCTCTTTCTAAGAATGAATCTATTTCATTGGGCTCTACTTTTATAAGAACATGTTTAGCTACTCTTTTAATGTCTTCGTATATCTCAAATCTTTTTTTCTTTAGGATTAATTTAGAATCTCTTACTTTAATTTCTTTTAGTTTAGATTCTTCAGAATCCTCTAAATATACCCCTGCTATGAATAAACTTCCAATTACTGGACCGCGCCCGGCTTCATCAACACCCAAGATTAAAACCATTAAGTCTTATTTATTATTTTATTTATAAAACTTGTTAACAGACATTTAAGCCCCTTTTCATTAAATATTTTTGATGATAATCTTCAGCTTTATAGAATTCAGATGCTTTAATTATCTCAGTTACAATCTTTGATTTATATTTCTTTGATTTTTCCTGTTTTTTCTTTGATTCCATTGCTTTCTTCTTCTGCTCCTCATTATAATAAAATATTATTGATCTATATTGGGTTCCTATATCTAATCCTTGTCTGTTTAACTGAGTAGGATCATGAATTTTCCAAAAAATGTCCAATAGTTTGTCATAGGAGATTTCTTCTGGATTATATTCTACAAGAACAACCTCAGCATGCCCTGTTTTATCTTTACAAACATCCTCATAAGTTGGGTTTTTCATTTTTCCGCCCATATATCCTACTATTGTAGATTTGACTCCTTTTAGTTTTCTAAATGATTCTTCAACACCCCAGAAACATCCTGCTCCAAAAACTGCTTTCTCTATTTTTTCTTTCATATTTTATAATTTATCAACAAATTTATAAAAACTTCTAATAATATTAAAGTATGAAGTTCTCAAGAACAGAGATAATAGATTTAGTAAAGGCATGGATAGCAATATCAATAGCTTTTGGTATTGTGTTAAGGGGAGAATTTGGATTTATAGAAAGTTTCATACTATCTGGATTGACGGTTGGAATTGGATTTTTATTACATGAATTAGCGCATAAAATTGTAGCCCAAAGATATAAATGTTGGGCTGAATTCAGATCATTTGATCAAATGCTTTTATTGGCAATATTAATGAGTTTTTTTGGATTTGTATTTGCCGCTCCAGGGGCTGTTTTCATAAGGGGAAATGTTACAACAAGTAAAAACGGAAAGATATCTGTAGCGGGGCCCATAACAAACATTATTTTGGCAATATTTTTTTATTTGTTATTACAGTTTAGTTCTGGATATCTTAATATAATCTCCATTTATGGACTAAGAATCAATGCTCTGTTAGCATTATTTAACATGATTCCTGTATGGAATTTTGATGGAGCAAAGGTATTTCCATGGAATAAAACAGTTTATTTTACAGTAGTAATAATAGCTTTTATTCTTATGTTATTATAAATTAAATCCAATCCTGCCTTCTAAAATAAGCATATAGAATTAGCATAGAAACTAACATTAATCCAAGGGCTAAATAAAATCCATACCTTAATGATGCTTTTGGAACATAATTAAAATTCATGCCATAAATTGATGCTATTAAACTTGGAACCAAGATTAATGCAGCCCATGCAGTCAGTTTTTTCATTGTCACATTAATACTATTTGAGATAGTTGATAAATGTACTTCTAATAATGTTGTCAATATCTCTCTATATGTGCTTGTTATCTCTATTAATCTTGTCATCTCAGAGTATAATAATCTAAATTTAGACAAATCTTTTTTGTTAAGGAATTCTCCATATTCTTTTTCTATTGAGGCTATAACTTCCCTATTTGCTGACAAGCCTTTCTGGAAATAGATTAAAACTTTCTTTAAATTGTACATCTCAACCATTAATTTTTTTTCTTTGTGATTCTCTTCGCTATATATTATATCTTCTATAACCCCAAGCTTCTCGTCTATATCCCCTATAACTAAATTATAAGTAGCAAGAATCTCATCCATTAATCTAAAGAGGATGTATGTTGGGCCCTTCTCAAACATGACAATTTTTCTTTTTACATCCCAAGAGTTTATTCTGTTTATAGATCTTGATTCGCCGTATCTTACTGTTATAAAATCATTAGTAGATTTTGAAATAAAAATTACTAAAGGCTTGACTGACTCTTCTTTTAATGGTGTGCTAAAGACAATTACAGAATACTTTTCAAGATTGTTTATCATTGGTCTGGAATTTTCTTCCAGTAAAGATTCTATGGCAGAAGATTCCAATCCTACAAGTTTACCTATAATTTTCAATTCATCTTTGGTTGGATTGACTATGTCTGCCCAAGCAACATTATCTGATTCTAAATCATGAATGTTTCCCTCACTGATAGTTTTATCTGAGAGAACCTCTATCTTAATCATTATTATTAAGCTTAATTTCCATTATTTTAAAGTTTGTTGTGTTTTAGATAGAATTAAATAAGATAAATATTAAAGAGGAATTATTCCTCTTCATCATCGTTTTCAGAATCATCTTCATCGTCATCACTAATTACTTCTTCACTTGATTCTTTTTCTGAATCTGAACTCTCTTCAGAATTCATTGAGTCTGCACATTCCGCACAAACATTTTTACCATTTATTTTTCGAAGTTCTTTCTCTGAAACTTCGGCTCCGCAGTTTTCGCATTCAGCCATTGTATAACCTCCTTTTGTTAATGGTTAAATAAAATCTCGGATAAATTGTATTATTTAAGTATTATTGTGATTAAGTTCCCAAAAGTTTTATATATTTTTATTATAGCTAATAGATATGAACATCAAAGTATTCGCTGCGACTAAAGCATTTATAATTTATAAAGATAAAGTCCTTATATTAAAAGAATCTTCTAAATATAAAGACGGAAGCAATATAGGAAAATATGATGTTGTTGGTGGAAGGGTCAATCCTGGAGAGAGATTTGATGAGAGTTTGTTAAGAGAGATTAAAGAAGAAACTGGGTTGGATGTAAAAATTGGAAAGCCTTTTTTTGTTGGTGAGTGGAGACCAATTGTTAATGGAGAACAATGGCAAATAATCGGAACATTTTTTGAATGTTTTTCCAAATCAGATAATATAGTTTTAAGCGAAGATCATGAAGATTTCATATGGATAAATCCTAAAGAATATAAAAATTATAAATTGATTAATAATTTAAATGGTGCTTTTGAAGAATACGATAAAATTAGAGAATAGCGGGGGAAGGATTTGAACCTCCGACCTCCGGGTTATGAGCCTTCCGTAGCTTAAAGCTTCGACGGGCACTCCTGGCTGCCCCACCCCGCTAAAGTAATGAAACATAAAACCATTTTTAAGCTTTTGGTATTTTATAATTAAAAGAAAAATTGGATAGATAATTAATTATTTCAAGATGTACATTCAATAGTCTTCTCTTTTATTTTAAACTTTACATCCAAGAATTTTTCAATTATCCAAGCATTTGTTTTGATATGATTTGTTATCTCACTAGTCTTTATTCTGCCATATCCGGCAATAGCCATATAAGGCAATAATTGATCTGCTGTATATCTATCAACTACAGCATTATTTTGATATTCATATATTAAATTTAATGCTGCTTCTTCCCCTACTTTCTCTGCCAGTTTACTCCTCTCTCCAAGAGAGTTACTTCCTACAATGCTGTTTTTTGCCATTAAGTTAATTTGAATTCCAGAGCCAGATGAGAATGTCCTGTCATACTTTCTCTCTTCTTTTATTGGCAGACTAAATTTTTTAAATAATATTTTTTTGGCTGCTTTTGCTTGCCTGTTAACAACATCCCTTTTTTGCAGTTCATGAGAAGCAACGGAAAATAACTGAATCTCATCTAATCTTCCCAAGCTGTCAAGAATTATTGGCTTTAATTTACAAGATTTGCTCTCTATATTTACCATTGCTCCCCCTTTAGGGAAAAAACCTTCTCTTATTATATTTATTTTACAAGTATATCCGAATTTTTTTAACAATGTTAATAAAACTGTATCCAAATGATCAATAGGCATTGCATATTTTCCATAAGTGGCTCCCCCCCTTATTTCCATCTTCAAATTTAAATTAACAGCTGGAATCAATAATGCTTGCAAAACTAATCCAGTAGAGCCCGCTGTAGAAATATTTATTCTTATTTTTTTAGTGCTTATTTCATTAGGAATAAAAGTTATCTCTGTAGAGTTCAAAGAGTCTCCCCTGACTTCTGCATTGGTTAATTTCTTCATTGATTTTACTGATTGTAAATGCTGCTCTTTTAATCCTTGGTCTCTTCTTCCTTTTCTAATGTTTATTATATGGAATGGTTCTTTTGTTATGGCACTTAATCCAAGAGCAGTCCTTAATATCTGTCCCCCTGCTTCTAAATAACTTCCGTCTATCTCAATCATAAGATGAAATGATAAGGAAACTTTATATATGTTTAGATGATAATAACAATATGATAAAGCTAGAAACCATGAAGAGGTATGGATTCTTATTGGCAATTGCTATTGTTTTAGTTATATTCGTAAATGTTGGGGTAAATACATTTTATAAACCTCCAAAATATGAAGATTTTTGTGTTGGGGGATTTTTTGAGAAGCCTTATGCTATTCCAATAAGAGAGGTCAAAGATTGTAAATATATCGAGCCAAGTGAAGAATTAAAAAATGAATGTAAGGATGTTGGAGATATAGCTCCAAGATATGATGAAGAGGGATGTATTGAAACATATTATTGTGAAACATGCAATAAAGAATTTAATAATGATATGTCTTTATACAATAGAAATGTTTTCATAATTCTAAGTTTAGCAGGAGTTTTATCTATAGTAGCAAGTTTAATGTTAGCTAATTATGCCGTTGTGAATGGATTATTGTTTGGAGGAATAATAAATATATTGATAGGAATAGTCAGATATTGGAGTGATATGGATGAATACTTCAGATTTATAATTTCCGGAGTAATATTAGCTGTATTAATCTTTGTAGCCTATAAAAGATTGAAGTAATTCTATTTTCATAAAGCTTTTAAAGAAATTTATATAAATATTTCCCATGCCGAGGTCGCATAACCTGGTATTGCACCGAAACTTTTAAGTTGTGTATGACTGCTAAGGTTATGGTAGTAATTCGGGCCTTTCGAGGCATCTGGGTTCAAATCCCAGCCTCGGCGTTCTTGAAATTAATAATCTATAATTAATGGGTTATTAAGAGATTCTTTATAATATTGATCTAAATAAGTTTCATTTCCAGTTAATACCCATAAAAAATAATTTTTAGATTGCATAAATTCAACTTGAATTTCATTAAAAGTTATTTCTCCCAATATTCTGTCTTCTAAATCATCTTCAAACATAAATAAGAAGATAACATAATTTATTTAAATCTTATTAATAAGCTAATTAATTTTACTGTATAATAAGAACACAAGGTTTAAAAGCGACTTAATACTTAATTTTCTATGACACATTGTAACAGGTGTGGTAATGAGTTTGATAATTTTTTTAATGGATTATATTGGTGCGTTTATTGCGGAAAACAGTTCGCTTTCGACGAAAACTTATTAAAGGATAAAGGGAGAAAAGGAAAAGAATATAAATAACTTCATATTCTAAAATAAAAATGGGGCAAGAAGAAGTAAAAAACGTTCTAGAAAAAGCTAAAGATTGGTTGCTTAGCAGAGAAATTGCACAAAAGGCAAGAATTTCCTTAGGTTCTGTACAAGCATCATTACAAAGAATGATAAAATGGGGAGAAGTAGAAACAAGAAAAGCAAGAGAGGTTATCCAAGACCAATCAAGAATTAAAAGCAATAGTGCAGGAATAGCTTACAGATTAAAGGAATTAAGTGAAGAACCAATAACTAGGGTTGTTAAAGTCTCGACAAAGAAAAGAAAAGCTAAAAAATAAACTTATTCTATTATATTAATGCCGACGTCGCCTAATCTGGTAGGGCACTGGATATTAATTAAGTGAATCTCGAAAACCAGATCCTTTTGGATATGTAGGTTCGAATCCTACCGTCGGCGTTACTCTAAAATAATGAAGAGTAAGGTTTATAAAAGAAAATCTGGATAAATAATAAACAAAAAGGGTTCTAAAAGAAGGTTGATTTAAACTAAAATGGTAGAACCAAAGATAAGAAAATCATCTGAATTAGAAAGATTTGATATAGATCCAATTTTAAAATTATATCTATCTAAATATCTTGATGGTAAAATTATAATACCTGGTGTTAAGAATAGAGAAATTAGAATAGAGAAACTTTATCCAGGGGTACACTTAGATGGAATGGTTGTTGAAAATATATATTCGGAAGATTATGAGATAGCTAGAAAATCAAAATATATCTTTGGAATCGGATCTCACCCATCAACTGTGTGTATGTATAATTTATTTGTACATGTAAGCTATTCTTTTTCTAAAGAACCAAAAGAAGTTGAATGGATAATACTTAGAAGTTTATTGAATAGATACATCTTACAAAGCAGACCTGGAACTTCAGGTAGAGAGTATAGTAGTGAAGAAAATATTATTTTAGATTGTATTGCAGAACAACTAAGAATTCATAGAAATGGAGATTGTATCTATGCACTAGGACCCAACTCATGGGATGATGGATTTAGGCCTATAAATATAAAAAAGATTCATGAGAGATTTAGAAGAGTATTTCTGGGAGTCAAGACAATGGATGAGTTTATTAGAAGTAATTCGGTTTGGTATGGAGATAGAGCTAAATCTTTAATTGAACAAATGAAACTTAAACTCAGAATTTGAAGATTATTTATTTAAAGAATAGACAAAAGTTTTATAAATTAAGGTTTTAAGTAGTATAGATAAAAAAAGAGTTTTCTAAAGAGAGTTGATAATAGGAGTATAAATGAAGGCTACTGAAGAATTAAAAGAGTATAATGGCATATTAGATAATGTAAGAAAATTGCCAAAAACTAGTTTTTATCATAATTCCACGCCCGTAATTAATGTCTCTGGTGAAAATTTGATTGTATGGGATGTTTTAACAGCATCATTAATAGGTAATCTAAATGCTTTGGTTATAGGGGAGAGAGGAGAAGGTAAAACTCAACTACTTAATGAATTGAGAAATGTATTCTTCGGTGGTAATGCCACATATATTAGAATGAGGGACAATATAAGAACTAAAGATTTATATGAAGTCTATGATCTTGGAAAATTATTCGGAAGGAAAGAAGGAAAAGTAACAGATGCAAAAGAGTTGACTGGTGCTACAAGAAATGCTTTGACAATAATAGATGAAATAAACAGGGCTCATGAAAAAGTTCAAAATCAAGTGTTTGATATTTATGATGGATATATAATATTTGAGGGAAAGAATGGAACAGAGAAGATAAACTTAGGAATAAAAGTTGAAGATGATTTATTTTTCCATTCCGCTGTTGCTTCAGCAAATGTTGGAGGAAACAGGTATACTGGAATCAGTCCAATAGACCCAGCATTACTTGATAGATCGCACTTAATCCTCAATATAGATAACTATGCTACAAATACACTAGATAACATATTAATAATAGATGATACAAAAACAACAAAGATTGTTGACCATCAAAATAGTGACCATACAGCTAAAATAGTAGATATATATAAACAAGTTAAAGATGTAAAATTAACTTTGGATGGATTAACTGCTTTATTATATTTAAAAAAAGGATTAGACAATTGCATAAATCCAGAAAATCCAACAAAAAGTAAATTGCCGATATTAGCATCTATACCTGACATTTGTGAAGGTTGTAGAGAACTGGGAGAAGGATGTGGATATATCCGTCCGATATCTGTAAGAACTGAAAAGGCTGTATTATTGCTAGCTAAATCATTGAAGGTTGTTGCAGACGCCAAATCAGGAGAAAAAGTAAGTAAAATAAGAGTGAATTATCAAGATGTGCTTTCCGCTTTTACATTAGTTGGACCATATTCAGATATTCTTGATGAAAGATGGGTAAATGAACAATTTTTAAGAAACCAACATTTCGCAATTAATACTGTTGTTAACAAAATAAGTGGGGAATTAAGAAGCTTTTCTAGTGTATTACAAAAATCTTTAAATGAATCAGTAGAAGGTAAACTATCAAATGCAACTAGACAGAAATTTAGTGGTAGATGGGGATGGTACAGTGATTTTCTTGTTTCAGTTAATGATGCTTCCAGAAAATATGGTAACTTAAGAAAATTAAATGATACAAAATTAGAAGAAGTTGTTAAAGAATATCCAGTAGTCAAGTGGCTAAGATGAATAATCAAGAATTTTTTGGTAAAAATTTAGAAGATATAAGTAGATCGATAGATGAAGAGAGAAGATTAAATAAAGAAAGACAAAATGAAGAGTTAGCTGAAATAGCACGAGCAGAAGAAGAGTTAGCTAGAAGAAAAAAAGAGGAAGAAGACAATAAAAGAAATTCTTATCTTCAAGGATTAAAAGATGATGAGAAGAGACAACATAATTTTCAAATCTATATTAATTTGTTATCTAATTATGGAGGCAACGATTTAGAACGTGCTATATTTGCTTTTGTTAATCATCCGGATTTTTCTTTAATATTTAATCAAACAGGTACAATCAAAGATATAGAAAATAAATGGGGATTTATTACAAGAAGAGCTTATGAGATTGGTAACGAGATTGGCATATCCATTGGTTGGACATTCCAACATAAAGATATTGAAATAAAAAAAGCTTTAGAGGATTATGGATTATACCTTTTATGTCCTTATTTCAGCCAAGATAAAGGGGGACTAACCGGAGAGAAATGTTCTATTGACGGAGAACTGATGGAAGCCTCATGTAGAGGACGTTATTATACTTGTGTGATATTTAAAGAAAAATCCGATAATTTTGAACTTCCAATAATACAAAGACAACCTCCAAAAAAACATGTTCCTAAAATTGATGTTAAGCCTATTGATATTCTTGATCTTGATGATTGGTGGAAAATGGAAGGTAAATACGAATAAATGATAGATATTAGAAAATTAGAAAGAAGACTTAACATAATAAGAAGGGACGAAGGATTTATAGGGGGTTCTTTAGAAGTAAGGGCTCTTAATAAAAAGGGTAAAAATATAGAAGGAAAAATTTCTCATCGTCACATGCACATAGAATTTAACTTAAATCCTAATCTTGATGAAATATGGAAAGGTGATGAAAACATTGTAAGATATTGTGAAGCAAAAAAGATAGATGATGGTGTAGAAGAAGTTTGCAAAACAGTAATACTTCATGAGATATGGCATTGGAAAAAAGAAGAATTGACTGGAAAAATTGGTTGCCCTACAGATATTATTCATAATGCAAAAATTATGGATAGTACTTTTAGAGCATTACAAAGTAAGAGATTTTTTAATGATGTTGAAGAAGGAAAGAGAGAACAATATGTTAAAGAATTATCATTTATGTTTGATGATATTCTTGTAAATACAAACTTAGCACATGAAAATATCCATGATGGATTAGCTATTGTTTATTATGATATGGGAAAACTAGTAGGTGAATATCATTCGTTAGCAGAAGCTTTCTTAAAACTACAAATGAATATATATGGAAGAGCAGAAGAAAGAAAGCTTATTAGTAATTTTTACACAAAAGATAAAGAAAAAAAGAAAGGTATTGATGAAGTTGTTGAGGGAATATTAAAAGATATGGATATTAAAGGATTAGGATTAGAAGTAATCACTTCTAAATTTAGAGATATTAACACATGGGAGAAACTTGCATATAAGTTCGCATATCATATGTCTGATTTAATCAATAAAACACAAGACAACTCTATGAGTACAGATTTAACATCAAGTGATAAAGGAGATTATTGGGATTCTTCTTCATCTAACACCAATCAGGTAGAAAAAGATAATCAAGAAGAGGATGAAGAAAATAAAACATTCCAGATATCTCCAGATTACGATTTGTCTAGGAGAGATGAAGAAGAAATTATGGCTTACTACTACTCAAAAGAAGCTGGACCGCCAAGTTTCATGAATAAGAAGAAAGTATTAAAGATTACATATAATAATTTAGCTGATAACATTCCTATAAAAGCTAAAACACAAGAAAGGGGGTTTGAAATGCCTTTAACGCCGTTTAGACATGAACCTTTTAATGTTGAGGAGCATGATATACAAGAGGTTGATTTCTCAAAACCAGTAATTGATCTTGAATCTCCATCTGGAGAAAGTATTAATTTCTCTGTGCCATCTGATAGTTATAAGATTGTTGCTCCTTATTCTAATAAAAATGAAAGATTACCTAATCTATTATGGTTGGTAGATTGTTCTGGAAGCATGAACGATGGAAGTAAAAGAGGATTATTTAATTTAAGTAATACATGGAAAGAAGATAGCAAATATCATTATGCATTGCTTGGGGTATTTGGCTCTATAAAATGGTTAAAATCACAAAGAATAGCACCTTATTTAAAATACAATGTTTGTCTATTCTCAGATACTACAAGAGCTAGTGGATGGCATGGATATCATGAATTAGAAAATGCATTAGATGTCTGTTGGAATCCTGAATTTGGAGGAACTAGTATAGACATGAAAGTGTTGTCTCCTGAGTTAAATGTTAGTCCTAGTGTCATTATTTTTATGAGTGATGGTGGGATTTCCAATTGGAGTGGAATAAGAGACGATTTTAGAAGTAAAGTCAATAAACATCTTATTTCATACATACAAATTAAGGATGAGACCATAACTGGAAAGGATTTGAAAGAATGGGGTAGGGAAGTATACTCTGTAAATGAACCAAGTGATTTACAAGGATTAATAATTGATTTGACAAAACAAAGTTATAGTAAAGTTTTGAGTTTATAATGAACAAAATAATTTATTTCTCAGGATGTCATGGAAGTGGAAAAACTACTTTAATAAATGAACTTGTAAAGAGAAATCCTGATAAGTTCATTAAATTTGTAAAGATACCTGTACCAAAAAGTGAAGATTTACATGAAAGGATAAAAGTTAGACTTGTAAGATATTATCTACAACCATTTTACCAACAAGAAATGAGTGAGAATAATCCAAGTAAATATGTTTTAGGTGACAGATGTATAATAGATAGTAAGGCTTATCTACTAGGATTTCTAGAGATAGGATGGATAAATAAAAAAGAATTTGATGAGTTTAGTTCTATAGAAAAATCGCTTTTTAATGGAAATTATCCTAAAAATATAGTATTTGTCAATCCAACCTTAGAAGAAGCAATTGCAAATATTAAAAATAGATGGAAACATTCCAGAAAAAAATATAGAGAAGAAGATTTTGGTTATTTAGAAGCAACAATTAATGGTTTTAGAAAATTATACTCAGATAAGCCCGTCTTGAGATTAGAAGTTATGGATCTAGATAAAAGAGTGGAATTATGTAATGATTGGATAACAAACTTACCTAAACACTCTTCCCAAAAAATGACTGCCCTTTCACATTAGCAGTTTGGTCTTCTTTTTGATGAACAAATTCTTCTTTGCCAGTCAGCCATTGAAACTTAGTTAAAGTTGTTGGCACTAACCCATATCTATCTTGGAAGAAGCCACTCATATAAGAGATATCTTCATTTATATTTTTCTCGCTTTCCACCCCACCAACCTTAACAAATCCTGGAATATGTCCAACATATTCAATTTCTAATTGTAATAAATCACTTCTTCCTCTGGTAGAACATTTTGATAAGACTAAACTATAAGTTCTACCACTATTTTTTTCAAGAACAAATTGTGTAGCTTTTTCTTTTCTAAAGTCGCCTAACTTACTAACTATCATTGGTTGACAAGCACCCATAATCAAGTCTACAAGACTTAATATATTATTATCATCTGATCCAATATTAACCTTAACTAAATTTTCTTTTCTTCTTAAAATTCGTTGTCCATTACTCTGTTCTCCAACATAATTTGACATAGTATCCTTAATTTTTAAATACCAACCATGCTCATTTTTAATAACTACGAAACTCTCTCTTTCATCAGTACCAAAATAAGTATTTACTCCTGTATCAACCTCTGCATATTCGTCTTTCAGGAATTTATCTTGATTTTTTGGAGTTAATTTCCAAGAAAGAAGTTCTCTTTCTAATTCTCCTAAAGACTCAGCTTTATTAATTGGGTGAGGAAGATTACTTAGAGAAGAAACAGTTAACTTTGATTCAATCTCAATGCCACCCAAACCATTTTTTAACTCTAATCCACCAGCAGATAATATTCTATAAACAAAATGATTTTCTGGTTTTCGACGGAGATGTTCATTGTAAGCATCGTTCAAATATATTTGCTGGGTCTTTTTATCTTTAGAACTAAAAAATCTTTTAATACAATCTAGTACTTTATCAGGTGGCGGTGTTGGTGCAAAACTACTGGGTCCTCCCATTTTAACTCCTACTATGAAATAGTAAATATAGAAAATTATTTAAACCTTACCAATAGAATAAATTAAAAGAGGTTACGCGTCAGAAACCAAGTAATTCTCGTACCGTCGGCGTTACTCTAAAATAATGAAGAGTAAGTTTTATAAATTAAAATTATAAGAATGATATTAGTAAAAAAGAGTTCTGAAAATAGGTTTGATAAGGAAATTAGAATGAAGTTTAATAGTCACTGGGTAAACTCAAGAAAGGATTTATTACACTTTGTAGAAGAAAATGAAAATCCTAATATTTTAAAAGATATTCCAAAAGATCTTGAAGGGTGGGTAGCAGAGTTAAATATTCTTAATTTAATGCTGACAAGAGATGATTTAGTAGCTGGAATAGGTTTAGAACAACCACCTGTTAATGAGCCAGATTTTAATCAATTAGGAAATGATACATTTCTTTACAGGGGAAAATATGGTAGATTAAGGGGGTTATGGATAAGAAAAGATGGAGGAAAAGATTTAGAGGAAATAACTGGATCTAGATTTGAATGGATGCATTATAGAATAGGAACAAGAGCACAATTAATAATTAACCAAGAATTTTCAAATATTCCACATGAAGAATTTCTTCCTGAAAATTTTGAACCAATATCAGAAAAAGTTGAAAAAGAAAATGGGGTATATAAAAGACCTATTTTTAAGTTTCCAGTTAAAATTAATGGAAAACAAATAATGATTTATGCAAAAGGAGCACTTATCTCTTTAAGTAATTATTATGAGGGCTCAAAACCAAGACATAGATTAACTTCAATATCTTCTATTGATAAAACAACATCAAGAAGAGAAATGGATATAACCCGAAAATTAGAAGATTCAGGAATAAAAGTTCCAAGAGTTGTTGGATATTATCAATCTAGTGTAGAAGAATTTCTATTTTTACAAGAAGTTAAAGGAGATTCTCCCGTTAATTATCTTAATACACATAGAAAGGAATTAATAAGTAAAGATGCAAATATGTTGGCAACCTTATGTTCATTAGGATACAGAAAAATGGGATTTACGGACTTTGATGATAAAATATTTGATGGAGTTAATCTATTTTTAGTAGATGTTGATGAATTTAGAGATCTCTATTTTGGTGCAGTACAGGAATTTAAGGAAATTCTTTTGAATCCTAATAACACTGAAAAATTGAAAGAATTCAGAAAACTACAAAGAAGCATTTTTCTTAGAGAATTAAAGGATGCTATATTTGGATATAAGGGGTCTTTGACACGAAATGAAGAAGATAAGGTGAGATATATTAAAAGATTTTATCAAAGCATGGGATGGGAACAACCAACCGAAGGACAAATTAAAAGATTTGTAAAATTTCCAAAAGATTATGTAACTCATGATGTTTATATGTCAATGATGTTTGAGGGCTAATATTAAATAAAAAAACCAATATATTTTTTAATATATATTTTAATATTCATTAATGCCTTTAGTAACTGATATAATAATTTTAGTTGCATCAGCATTAGTTTTAGCTAAATCCGGAACATCATTAGTAAGCTCAATATCAAAATTGGCAAGATTTCTAAGGGTATCAGAATATACAGTTTCATTTGTTATAATGGCCTTTGCAACTTCTATTCCAGAATTATTCATAGGAATATTATCTGCTATAAACAAAACTCCAGAATTAAGTCTTGGAAATGTTATTGGAGCAAATATAGCGAATGTCACTTTAGTTATCGGAATAGTCTCTTTACTTGGAAGAAATATAAAGATAAAAGACAAGATAATATTTAGGGATTCCTTCTATATGTTAATAATTGCTGTTATACCCATACTTTTGATGATTGATCATACATTATCGAGATTTGATGGATTACTCCTTTTGATAATGTTCTTTATTTATGTGTATGTACTAATGAAGAATAAAATTCCAATGGAAGAGGATGAAAAGGATATTAAATATACAGAAATATTCAAAAATGTTGGAATTTTTTTATTATCAATTTTATTATTATTGGGAAGCGCACAATTTTTAGTAAAGTCTGCACAATCTATCTCAGTTGATTTAAATGTTCCAGTGTTATTAGTTGGACTGTTTATTGTTTCAATTGGAACGACTCTTCCAGAATTAGTATTTGATACAAGAGCAGTTTTGATGAAACATAAAGAACAGGCTTTGGGAAATACAATTGGCAGCGTCATAGTAAATTCAACTGCTGTTTTGGGAACAGCTGCTTTAATCACCCCAATAACCTCCCAGTTTACCTTATTTTTTATAAGTGCATCATTCATGATATTCTCATTATTTTTGTTTATGACTTTCATAAGAAGCAATAATGGGCTGACATGGAGAGAAGGCATTGTCTTATTGATGGTTTATCTATTATTTGTGATTGTTGAAGTTTATATACAAGGATTACCAAATATTAGTTAGGATAATTTTTTAAATTGATTAATAATCATAGTATAAAGAGGTGAGATAATGCCGGGTCCAAAGAAAAAAACAAAATCGAAAAAAACAAAGAAAAAGAATATCTGTAAATATTGCTAATTTATAGATATTTTTTCTTTTAATGAATTTATTCCAATTCCTGCTAAATATATTATTACCCCAATTCCGATTATATAAACCCAATCAAATAATAACAATTGTTCTGTATGAAATATGGATGATAAAGGAGTATAAATAACAGCTAATTGGAGTATTATGGAAGTTAATACTGCCATTATTATATATTTGTTTGAAAATATCCCTGTATTAAATCTTGATCTAACCATTTGTAGTCTGAATATCTCAAATACAACCAATGAAGTAAAGACAACTGTCCTAGCATAGTCTATCCCATTTTCTAATGTCTTATTAAACAAAAATAATGCTCCCAATGCTATTAATGCACCGATTACAAAGATGTTTATCTTCATCTCATTATCTATTATTGGTGTGTCCTTTTTTCTTGGTTTTTCATTCATTATATTCTTCCCAGCGGGATCTACCCCTAATGCCAATGCTGGCAATCCATCTGTGATTAAGTTTATCCATAAAAGCTGGATTGCTATCAAAGGCAAGGGCCATCCTAAAATGCTGGCAATAAAAATAACTAAAATTTCCCCAAAATTAGAGGATAATAAATAATTGACAAATTTTCTTATATTATTATATATTCCTCTGCCTTCTTCTATAGCATTTACTATGCTAGAGAAATTATCATCAACTAATATCATATCTGATGCTTCCTTAGCAACATCTGTTCCTTTAATACCCATTGCTATCCCAATATCCGCCATTTTTAATGCGGGGGCGTCATTTACTCCGTCTCCTGTCATAGCTACAACATTTCCCTTTTTCTTTAATGCCTCAACAATCTTGTTTTTATGGAGTGGATCTACTCTTGCATATATTGAAATATTATCCACAACTTCATCTAAATTATCCTTATCAAGTTCTTCTCCGGTCATTACCTCTCCAGTTATTCCTAATTGATTAGCTATTGCAACTGCTGTTAGTTTATGGTCTCCTGTTATCATTACAACCTTTATTCCTGCTTTCTTGCAAATTTCAATAGAATCTTTTACTTCATTTCTTGGGGGATCCATCATTCCCTGTAATCCGACAAAGATTAGATTCTTTTCATCAGTCTCATCCTCTTTATATGCAAAAGCTAATACCCTTAAAGCAGAGCTTGCTAATTTGTCATTAACATTAAGGATTTCTTCTTTTTTCTTTCCACCTAGGTGTGTTGCCCTTCCATTTATCATTATTTTATTGCATAAAGATAATATTTTTTCAGGAGACCCCTTTGTGTAGATTATTTTCTTATTTCCAAAGTTATGGATTGTAGACATCATCTTCCTTTCAGAACTGAATGGAATCTCGTTTATTCTTGGATATTCTCTCTCTAAGTTTTCTTTTAATAATCCAGCTTTAGCTGCACTAACTAATAAGCTAGCTTCAGTTGGATCCCCTATTATCTCTTTGTTTATGAATGCATTATTGCATAATGCTCCTATTTTTAACAAAAGCTCAAATTTTCTTGGGTCTTCTGAAAATTCCCCTTCTACAATATAACCAGAACCTGTAACACTAACTAATTTGTCATTAGCATAAATCCTAGTTACAGTCATCTCATTCATTGTTAATGTTCCAGTCTTATCTGAACATATAACTGAGGTTTCCCCCAAAGTTTCAACAGAAGGAAGTTTTCTTATCAAAGAATTTCTCTTTATCATTCTTTTTACGCCTAAAGCTAAACTTATTGTTACAACAGCAGGAAGCCCTTCTGGAATAGCAGCAACAGCCAATGCTATAGAAGTAATTAATATCTCACTAAATGTTCCTTCATTCAATAAAACCCCTGTAATAAACACAATTATTGTTATTATTATTGTTAATATTCCTAAAAATTTTCCAAGTTTTGAGAGCTGTTTTTGCAAAGGTGTTTCTTCTATAACAACCCCTTCTATTAATTTTGCTATCTTTCCTATCTCAGTATTATTTCCTGTAGAAACAACAACAGCTTTTCCTTTTCCCCTGACAACGTCTGTTGAGGAGAATATCATATTCTTCATATCTGCTATTTGCACATTTTCTTTTAAGATATTAGTAGATTTAGTTATTGGATTAGATTCTCCCGTTAAAGATGCCTCTTGTGTAGCAAATTCTATAACATCTATTAATCTTGAATCAGCTGGAATTTTATCTCCAGCTTCCAATAAGATTATGTCTCCCGGAACAAGAAATTTTGATAGTATCTCAGTTAATTTTCCATCCCTAATTACCTTGGCTTTTTGGGGAGCTAATTTCTTTAATGCCTCTATTGATTTTTCTGCCCTATATTCTTGGATAAATCCCAATATAGCATTTATTATAAGTATTGCTGCTATTACAACTGCATCAAGAACTTCATTGACTAAAACTGAGACAATAACAGCTATAATTAATATTCCAACAACAAAACTCTTAAATTGGTTTAGAAATATTTTTAATGGGCTTATTTTTTTCTTTTCTTCTATCTCATTATATCCACATTGTGCTATTCTTCTATCTGCCTCAACACTTGTTAATCCTTTTTCTGTAGTCTTTAGTTCAGATAATGTCTCTAATATACTCTTACTTTGGTAGTTCATCTATAATCTTGCCCCTTTTACAATCAGTGCATAATCCGTCTTGATAATGTACTTTGCATACTGGTGTCCCGCATAAGCTGCAGTTAGCTACTACAATATTCTTCATACATATAAGACATAATGCTTTTTTCATGTATTTAACAATAAAGAGAAACTATAAAAAATTTATTAATATTCTTTATTCATTAGAAATTAACTTAGCATCTAAACTTCCTTTATTATCTACTCTTTCTAAACCTCTACATTTACCTTGATTTTCTACATCTTTAATTTCTGTTTTTGCTGCAGGTACCCATAATTCCATCACTATATCTCTATTCCCAGTAGACAATATCTTGTTTATTCTTGCAATCTCTGACTTTATAATTCTTATATATTCTTTACATGAATTCTCATAAGTTGTTTCTTGTATTGATATAATAGAAGTAGATAACATAGAACAACCACTTAGACCCATACTTAATACTAAGGGATAAACGATATTCTTAAACATATTCGAGTATACCATCTATATAAAATATGAGAAATAATAGTTTATAATGATTATTAATCTAAAATTATAAAAAAATTAAAATAAAAAGAGATTAGAAATATCTCTTAACCTCTCTTAACAAGTCTCCAGCTTCCTTTTTTCCACCAAGACCAAAGCTAAGTCCTAATGCCAATGACAATCCTGCCAAGATTATTAAGAAACTAGATGTTAAGATTGAGACATTTATTCCAATCTGTTCTAATGCGATTACTATTACAAAGAATGTTATTACTGCTTTTACTATTACGCTACCTAATTTAGCCCCTTTAACCTTTCCATGCTCTTCTACCTTTGATGATACATAGTGTGCTAATAATAGTCCAAATAGTATTATTAATATTGCAAATATTACTGATGGTAACCAGTTAGCAAATCTAATGATAACATCACTTAAAGCGCCTAATCTTAGTTGATTAGCAGCCTCTCCTAAGAATAACACGAAAATTAGCCATTTAACTGTTTCTCCTAAAACAGAAGAGATATTAATTTGACCGACAGATTTAGTTAGTTTGGCTTTTGCTATCTGTCTATCAACTCCTGCTTTTTGTAGGATTACTTTTGTAGCATGTCCTAAAATATAAGCTAAGATATATCCTATGACTAGAATTATTATGGCAAATATTATTCCAGGAACAATATCAACGAACCTGAACCATAAATTGACCAATGGATTAACTAAAGATTCTCCTGCATCTACAATTGTAGGCAATATATCCACCTCCTTTAATATGAATATTACTAAATAGTTGATAGTTGATGACATTTATAAACGTTATGTTTTATTGTTATCATTTTATTATAGATACACTTATTTATATATTATTTTTCAATTAGTATAACATGAAAAAGAAAAAAGTTAAAGATATATTAATTGATAAAACAACTGTATTAGTAATCTCTGGGTTTAGTTTAGTTGCGGCTTTAGCATGGAACTCAGCAATACAAGACTTGTTTAAGATGTTCTCTAAACAAGGTGATGGGCTAATTGGTCAGTTTTTATATGCTATAATCGTAACTATAATATTAGTTATTGTAATGTATTCTATGGGAAAAGAAACTTGAAATCTTGTATATAAAACGATATAAATAAATTATATTATATTTTCTTATGTTCTTCATTGGGATTGATTTAGCCTGGTCTACAAAAAATGGTTCTGGGGTTTCTATTCTAAGTGGTGATAGGAACAATGTTTCTTTTGTTGATGCTAAAATTCTTTTCTCCGATAATGAGATTATAAATTATATTGAAGAGTATGTAAAAGATAATTATGCAATTATAACAATAGACGCCCCATTAATAGTCCCAAATAAGGAAGGAAGAAGAATAGCTGAAAAAATTGTCGGATCATTATTTAGAAAATATGATGCCGGAGCGCATCCCGCAAACAGAACAAGATTAAGTCAGTGGACTGGGAAAATTCGGGGAGAGGAGATAACAAAAATTTTGGAAGAGAAAGGATTTGTGCATAATCCAGTAATAAAAAAATTTGAAGAAACAAAGAAGTTCTTTGAGGTTTATCCCCATCCATCAATGATTGTCTTATTTAAGTTAAAAAGTATATTGAGATATAAGGCTAAACCAAAGAGAGACTATGAATTCAGATGGAGAGAATTTAAAAAATATCAAGAATGCCTAAAAGAATTAAAAAATTTAAAGCTACCACCCTCTATGATTAATAATAAAATCAAAAGTTTAAGAGGAAAGGCATTAAAAAATTATGAAGACACGCTTGATGCAACATTTTGTGCATACCTTGCTTATTATCATTGGACTGATCCAGAAAAATGTTTTGTTTTGGGAGATATGAAAAAAGGTTATATTTCTACTCCAATATTTGATGATATGAAATTATTAATTAAAAAATAAATTCTTAATAGTTTATAATAATCTTTTTTAATAATGTTATTCAACTATAAAAAATGGAAATAATTAATGGTATTTTATTATCATTGATAGCTTACTTCGGTGTTTTAGTTGGATTATTTATAGCAAATATGACAAAACAAGAGGTAAGGCAAGGACATAATCTAATCTTATTGTTAAAAGAGGCTATTATTTTAATGATAATAATGCTGTTTTTGTATTATACAAGTAATGATTTGCTTCTTATTTCAATAGGATTAGCTGTTGGGTTATTATTGGGATATGTATTCAGATATATTTATTTTTACCTTGGAATACCAATGAGTCTTAGTTTCTTTATTTCTCAAGATCTTTTAGTCTCATCATTAATATTTTTATTGGGATTGCCACACGGCTCATTAATGTCATATCTAAGTAAAAAAGAAGTTCATGTTTATTTAATCAAAAGCTTAATATTCTTTTCCATTCCATTTATATCATTATTAATTCCAATAGATATTGGGATTTTTGATGTATTAACTGGAGTAATGATTGGTGGATTAATCTATGAATTAAAATGGCCCTTTTCTTAATCAGTCTAGGATTATACGACAAAGAGGATATGAGCATAAAAGCTTTAGATGCTTGCAAGAAATGTGATGAGCTATACATTGAGGTTTATACAAATTATTATAATGCCTCAATAGAGGAACTCTCAAAATTTGTAGGGAAAAAAATAATAAAATTAAACAGGGTTGATATAGAAGACAAATCCGAAAATTTAATCAAGAATGCAAAAAAGAAGAATATAGGAATATTAATTCCGGGCGATTGTATCTCTGCAACAACACATTTGGCATTAGCTGATGAAGCAAAAAAAAATAAAATTAAGGCTGTATTGATTCATGGCTCTTCTATTTTTACAGCAGTTGCGGAAACTGGATTATTTTTATATAAATTCGGAAAAACTGCTTCCATTCCTTTTGACAATAGAAATGTAGAAGCCCCTTATGATATATTAAAGGATAATAAAAAAGCCCATACATTATTCTTGTTAGATATAAAAGATGATAAATATATGAAAGCAGATGAAGCATTGGATTACCTAATAAATATGGAAAAGAAAAGGAAAGAAAATGTTATAAGTTTAGATAAAAAAGCAGTTGTGTGCTCTGCTCTAGGTTCAGATAAGTCTGAGATAAAATTTGGAAAGATAAAAGATTTAATTAAAGGAAGATTCAATAAATTCCCTCAATGTGTCATAATTCCAGGAGAGCTTCATTTTTTTGAAGAAGAGGTATTAGAATCTTTCAGATGATTATAAAGATAAAAGTCAAAGCTAATTCAAAGAAAAATGAGATAATAAAGGAAGATGCTTTTTATCGAGTTAATGTTAAATCTCCGGCTGAAGACAATAAGGCGAATATTGAAGTGATAAAATTATTGACAAGACATTTCAAGAGGAAAGTAAAAATAATCAAAGGATTAAGAAGTAAAGAAAAATTAATTAGTCTTGAACCTTAATACAGAGTCGAATTTTTCATCTAATATTTCTCCGTTAATGCAATCAATCTTAACATTCAAAAAATTCAATTCTTCCGTAAGATAAGTTATATTCCATACAAGCTTATCATCTGAATATTGTACTACAATGATAAACTTATTTTCATGCTGGTCCTTATATTTTTCATTTTTTAGCTCATTTAAAATTGAGAAAGCCTTATCCAAATCAATTTTGATATTATTCAAATCAAGTTCTTTGGGCTCTTCATTATTTTTCTGAAATATTTTCTCTTCAGAAGAAATCTTTATCTCATTATCAGATTCAAAGTAAGTTGTCTTGTTTGATTTTGGATCATAGTAATTAAACTGCCATTTTGCATTTTTGATATCATCATATAAGGTAAATGCTGCATAGAAATATGCTTTTTGGTGCTCTTTCTTAAAATCCAGAAATTTTTCTGTCTTCTCTATCTTTGATTTTTCTTCCTTTAGTCTCTTTAACATTATCTCTTCTCTTCTATTTCTTTTGATAAATCTTTTATGAACTTATCAATTTTAATCCCATAATTTGTTTTGTTATTTCTATCTCTTACGGCCAAGGTTTTATTTTTCTGCTCTTTATCACCAATTATTATCATATAATTTGGAAGTAATTTATGAGAATCAACTATCTTTTTTGATATTGTTTCGTCCCTATCATCTAATTCTATCCTAAAATTGTTCTCTTTAAGCTTCTTTTCAATTTCTTTTGCATATTTAACATTGCCATTTGTTATTGTAAGTATTTTAATCTGCAATGGGTTGAGCCATAGTGGGAATTTTCCAGCGTAATTCTCAATTAAAAATGCCAGAAATCTCTCATGAGTAGATAATGGTGCTCTATGAATAACAAAGACATCATTGTTTTGATTTCCATTGCTGTCAAAATACCTTAAATTAAATCTTGTCCTGGCTGCAAAATCCAATTGTATTGTTGACAATGTTTCTTCCCTTCCATAAACATTTTTGAGTTGAATGTCTATTTTAGGTCCATAAAATGCCGCTTCATCCTTGGCTTCAATAAACTTCACTTTTAGTTTCTTAAGGACATTTCTCAATTCATTCTCTGTATATTCCCAATTATCGGGCTCATCAATATATTTTGTTTTATTTTCTGGATTCCACAACGATAATCTAAAGTAATAATCTTTTAATCCAAATATTTTATAATAATTCTTAATCATTGAGATTACATCTTCTATTTCTTTTGAGATTTGCTCTTTAGTACAATAGATATGGGCATCATTCATTGATAACATCCTAACCCTTAGTAATCCAGATAATGTTCCAGACAATTCATTCCTATAGACTGTTCCATATTCAGCTATTCTTACGGGCATGTCCCTATAACTTTTTATTGAATTTCCAAAGATTATGTGGTGCAAAGGACAGTTCATTGCTTTTAGATAATATTCACCATCATCCATCTTCATTTTTGGATACATTGTATCTTCATAGTGGGGCAAATGCCCAGAAGTTAAGAATAATTCCTTTTTAGCCAAATGAGGTGTTGTGACTCTTACATACCCTGCCTTATCTTCCATCTCAACAGCTAATTTCTCAATTTCCCTTTTGATGAATTCTCCTCTAGGAAGCCAGATTGGAAGTCCTTTTCCTACTAAGTTATGTATTGTAAATAATTCTAACTCTCTGCCTATCTTATTGTGATTTCTTTTCTCAGCCTCTTCTAGCATATTCAAATATTTTCTTAATTCTTTTTCAGAATCAAAAGCTGTTCCATAAATCCTTGTAAGCATTTTGTTCTTAGAATCACCTTTCCAGTATGCCCCAGCTATGCTTAATAGTTTAACAGCTTTAATATCCTTCATAGAATTAACATGTGGTCCTTTACAAAGGTCAATAAAATCTCCAGATTCATAAATGCTAATCTCCCCGTCCTTTAAGTCCTTTAGTAATTCTAATTTATATGGCTCATCCTTGAATAATTTTTGTGCTTCTTTCTTTGTTATTTTCTTAAATTGGAATTTATGATCTTCTTTTATTATTGCTTTCATTGCTTCTTCTATTTTTGGAAGGTCTTCTTCTTTTATGTTAAGCTTATCAAAATCATAATAGAAACCATCTTCTATTGCCGGACCTATTCCAAGCTTTACATCCGGATATAATTGTTTTATAGCATATGCTAAGACGTGAGAAGCTGAATGCCTTATCTCTTCAAGATTCATAAGAAGTCCATATAAGTCTTTTTTATAAATGTTTCAGTCATTTAATATCTAATTAATAGCTAAGTTTATATATTTAAAAGAGATGTTTATATCATGAAAAGGGGTTTTGTAGTATTAATATTATTACTATCAATGCAGATAGCATATGCTGAGATTGGTATAAACGGCCCTCAAAAGCAGTCATTTAATCTTGGAGATGATATAGTTATTTCTGGATATGTACAAAGGGAATCATCATTTGACGGATTGTTTGGATTAAAGTTAATATGTGATGGACAAACATCAACTATTCCTTCAACCTCATTATCATTAACGGCCGGAGAAAGAAAATTATTCCCAACTGATTTTTCAATTCCAAAAATAATCTCAAATAATGTTGAAGGAGATTGTTATTTGGAAGCATCATTAATAGAAAACTCCGTAACCCTTGATACAGCGAAATCTACTGTTTTTACAATAACCAAATCTTTGAAAGGAACATTCAAGATAGACAAAGAGAAAATACAATCAGGGGATATATTTACATTAACGGGAGATATCTCAAAATTAGATGGAAGTTCTGTTGATGGGTCTGCTGAAATCTATTTCGAAAGCAATGATACAAAATTCTTGGTTGATGTTGTAAATATAAATAATGGAGATTTAGAATATAAATACAATGCCCTTCCTTTAGCAACCAATACTTATGTTATAGATGTATTAGTAAGGGGTACATTTGGGAATATACAATTATTTGAGGATGTTGCGAGTTTTAATTTAGTGAATGATCTTACTATAGATGCGAAAGCTGAAAGGTCTACATTAAGACCAGGTGATGAGTTAAAGATATCGGGAAATGTAAAGAACATAGCAGGAGAAAACGTACAGCAAGGCAGTGTAAAGATGCTATTTGATGATTCTACATATAAGACAGAGATAAAAGATGGAAGTTTTGAAAGAAAAATAGAGATAAGTGATAGTATAAGGTCAGGAAAACATTTGATAAGATTGACTGGAGAGGATAATAAAGGAAACAGGGGAATTATTGAGATAACTATTACAATCCAACCAGAGCTAAACCAATTAAATATAGAATTAGAAGGAAGTAAATTTAATCCCGAAGAAACAATTTTAATTAATACTTTATTATATGACCAGGCTGGCTCTATTAAGAGACTTTAAGAAAGAGGCTAACTTTGAGATTAGTGAAGTATTACGTGCTGATGTTTCAATTGACAATCAGACATTAATGGTTTATAATCTAGGCAATATTAAGTATGACAAGCCAATCAAGGTTGATATCGGATCAGACAGGGTAGTAAGAAGGGCAAATATACAGCCTAATCAGACTGAATTTATTTATTTGGATGAAGAGTTTTCTTCTGGAAATTATGATGTAACTGTTACATACGGAGATGAGCAAAAAGTATTCAATAATGTTGAGATAATAGGAAAGCCAAAGAAATCATTTAATCTAATCTATGTTGTTCTGATAGTAGTATTATTCGGATTATTTGGATATTTGTTTATTACAAAAAGAAAAAGAGCTCCAAAAGTAAGGAAGAACAGGGAAAAAGTGGGATTCCATAAAAGAGATGTTAATGTAAAATCAACAAGGGCTGAGAAAAAATCATTAAAGTTCAAGTTTGGTACAGCATCTGAAGACGATGTAAAGGATTTCAAGAAAAGGATTTTAGAGGATATAAAGAAAGTTCAAGAAGGCAATAGAAAAGGGGAATCAGATATGTTTGGGATGTTTAAATAAGTCTAAAGCCCAGTTAATCTAAGTTCAAGTCTCTCATTAAGTGTTGGTTCTTTACTTTTTGGTTTTTCAGAAAGAAATTCATCTCTAAATGATTCACGATGAACCATAAATGCAACCCCTTTATATCTATTCTCTAAATATTGTAATAAATCAGAGCTTGTCTCAAATTTAGGATTGTTGCTTGATTTTTCTACAATTCCATGACCGCTCACATAAATTATCCAATTCTCTCCAGATAATTCTCTTCTGTATTGTTCTCTAAGAAATTTGTCTGCTATCAAAGTATATTGTTGTCTAATCTCCTCATCTAACCCATAGAACTCTTCCAGAGAATATCCTAATATTTTTGTTATTGATACTTCCATTGAATCAAGTAAAAGTCAAAATTTATTAACCTTTCCAATCAAAATCAAATCTTTTTCTTCATCAATTTCTTCGAGATTAAATTCTTCATGCAATCTTTTTCTTATTTTATCAAAATTCTTGGATTTTTTTAGGATACTAATTAAAATTTTATCTTTACAAACTCTTTTCATCTCTTTTATTGATTCATCAAGATTAAAATGATGTATTGAAGTTATACAAATAATATTATCAAAAGTTTTATCTTTAAACGGAAGAGATTCTGCTTTTGCACAGATATCTCCTTTTTTCAAAAGATTAAAGCTTGGATCAATTCCAACTGTACTAAAGAATTTTTTTGATATTCCTGTTCCGGAACCAATATCTAAAGTTAACCCACTTAATTTTATATTATTTATAATTACATCAAATTTATTCTCTTGTTCCTTTCCATATAATTCGTCATATCTCTTTGATAGTTTGTTATAAAATTCCATGAATAAAACAAATAAGAAATGTTTTTAATTATTTTTATAGAATATTTATCCCAAATAATGCTATTAAACTTATTAATACTCCCAAAATAAAATAGTTTAAACTTCCAGCTTTTCCTTTTGGGAGCATATCTCTTACTACAATATAGAAAACAGCGCCTGTAGAAAATGCAAACAATAAATAGAATAGCATTTCATTAGGGCTTAATAAGCTAGCAATTATGGCCCCAGTTATTGTTGAGCTTGCCAATAAGAATTTGCTAAATTTTAATTTAGCTTTGTTATCACAATGTTCTAATGATAATGAAGATGAGATTGTATGGAGTATAAATGGAATAAAAACAATCATCCCTAAGCTACCCTTGGCTATAAAAGTCAATACTAAAAGAAAGCCAATAACAAAATGGTTTGTGTAAAATCCAAATAAGTGTATTTCAGCTAAATCCTTCATCAATTCTTTTTTATTTTTAATATGCTGATAAACATATTTTTCTGATATATGGAAAGCTATAAAGCCAAATAGCATGAATAAGAATATGTTTGTAGTATCTAATCCTTTGACTAGTTCAGGAAGAAACGACAAAAATATTATTGTAATAAAAATTCCAGCGCTAAAACTTGTTATTTCAATGTGTGATTTGTCTATATATTTAGAAATTGGTCTGCTAAAAAGATGTAAAATTGTTAAGACTAAAGCTAATCCTATTGGGATAAGTTCAACTGGCATTATAAAGAAATATTATCCTAAGATATATATAGATTTTGGAGATAATTTTTAACTAAAGATATGCTTAAATAATACTTCATCTATTTGAAAATATGTTAGCATCAAAACTAGAAGGAAAGATAGTTTTAGTTACAGGTGGCTCAAGAGGAATAGGAAAAGCAATTACTAAATCTTTGGCTAAACATGGCTGTAAAGTTATAATTTCATCAAAAAATTTCTCTAATTTAAAAGCCACATCCAAAGAATTAAATGTTGATTTGTTTAAAGCAGACTTAAGGAATATAGAAGAGATAGAATCATTAACAAAATATATAATTGGAAAATACAAACATCTTGATATTTTAGTTAATAATGCAGGAGTAGTTTATGATTCTCCTTTAGAGAAAACCCCTGATGAACAGATTAATGAAGTAATAGATGTTAATCTTAAGGCAGTATTCTTATTAACGAAGAGATTAATCCCTTATATAAACAGGGGAGGAACAATAATCAATATTTCTTCAATATTGGGGAAAAGAGCAGAGGAGAATTTATCAGCTTACTGCGCCTCAAAATCAGGCATTATTGGGTTAACCCAATCATTAGCGGGGGAATTACATGATGTTGATGTTGTTGCAATATGCCCTAAAGAGACAAACACAGATATGATAAGGAATAATTATCCTGATATTAATCCAAAGGCAATAGACCAGCCAGAAGATGTAGCTGAAAAAGTCCTAGAAGTAATAGCAGGAAAATTTAAGAGCGGATCTGCAGTTGATGTCTGATTTAGTAACGAAATTTATTTAAAGGATTGATAAAAACAAATCAGCATGGGGGATGATTCTATTAATTTCAATAATATGATTGAAATTATAAAACAACTGCCGACATCTGATGGAAATAAGGGGTGGCCAGTAACTGTAAGAGATAGAATTGCTTATCCTAGAATGGATGAGATTAAAGAAGCGAATGTTGCTGTGACTTTCTTATGGACAATGAGGGATGTAATTGTTCCTAATTTAGAGAAAGAAAATCTGGCAATTGCCACAAATTTCTATACCCCCTCCGGATTAGAGGGAATGATAAGAAACATTTTATCAAATCCATTCATAAGATACATTATATTAGTCGGAGAAGAATACTCAACAAGCAAAGATGGCAAGGATTTGACTAGCGCAAATGCACTTAGGACTTTCTTTGAAAATGGAATTACAAATGACAGAAAAGTTTCTGGATTTGAGCAGTCTATTTATTTTGATGAGAATATCCCAACTGAATCCATTAATAAGATAAGAGAAAATGTTCAGTTAATAGATATAAATAAAGATATGCCTAATTCTTCATACAAAGAGAAAATAGAAAGGATTAATCAACTTCTTAAAAGTCTGCCAAGAAAAGGGCCGTTCTTAGAGGAGCCATTAACTTTTGAGTATGAAAAGCCTAAAGGGGAATTTCCATATGAGGGTGGTCCATTAATTGTAAAGGGTAAAACCATTCCAGAAACATGGATAGATATTATGCATAATATCTACAGATATGGAAAGAAGAATTTAATGGATGCTAATACAGACAGGTGGGTAAAGGAGATAAATGATTTAGTTGCTGTTATTCATAATCCACAAGATATGGATTTAAGTTTGAATCCTTTTTTGGTTCCTTTAACCCAGGATAAAATAGATGCTTATCAGCAAGAAGTTTTATCTCCAGAACTTCCAAAAGATAAAGCATATACATACGGAAATAAACTAAGAGCATATATATCACATTCTCCTGACTATATAAAAGATTTAGTCAATACTAAAGAGTATAAGAATTTTGAATTCGGGCAAGGACAACATCTTGATAAAAATATAAAATACTCAGATAAAATTTGTGAGATTGACCAAGTTGATGATATTATAGATGTATTAACTAGAAATTTGTATATTAAATCAAGTGTTGCTATAACATGGCATGTCCAGGATGAATTAATGAGAAAACATAAGAGCAGCCCATGTTTAGTTTTAATTCAAGCATTAGTACAGGATGAAAAATTAAATTTGACAACTTATTGGAGAAGCCATGATATGGTGCAAGGATGGCCAGAAAATGCTTATGGCATGGCTGCTATACAAAAAAAAATAGCAGACGCTATTAATGTTGATCCAGGAATCTTAATTATGATTTCTTGCTCTGCTCAAATCTATAAGAATTATTACAAACAAGTAGAAGATATGCTGGAAAAATATAGAAAAAAAGAATTAATGTTTGATGACCCAAGAGGAAATTATATTATAAAAGTAAAAGATGGAAAAATAGTTGTTACACATATTCATCCAATTACAAATAGAGATATGGAAGTAATAGAAGGCACAACTGCAAAAGAAGTTTATTTAAAAATATCTGAGAGAGGGGATATTGACACGTCACATGCATTGTATATTGGAAGTGAATTGGGGAAAGCTGAGACCGCTATAAAAAATAATCTA
>JACPNE010000003.1 GCA_016185615.1 Candidatus Woesearchaeota archaeon
GATAATCCTTCAATAACTGGATATTCTGTATTGGGAATATCTCAAGCAACAAATCCTATTTTAATATTGAATTTGTTGGCATTCGTCTTTGTTTTGGTATTGATATATCCTAATGGAAATATGATGCAACCTACAAAAGTGAAAGTATCAAGAAGATCTTACAAAAAGCGTAAATAGAATTCTATAATAACTTAATAATATTAATAATAAAATGGTAATTATAATATTAACAAAAGAAAAAGCATTGAAATTTCCTATATAAAATACAAAATTATTTAGAAATGCTACTAAAAATAAGATAAAAATGATAAGATATCCAAAGTATAATGGAAATAAATAGTATACTTTCTTTATAGACAACAAAAATCCTTTTTTTATTGTTTTTATCAAACTATTATCATTTAAGAGAGAGTAGAATGTATATAAGAAATAAAATAATATTATTGGTCCAAATATTACTAGATATAATAATGCATTAGGATTTAAATTTCCCCCATAATATGGAACAAAATCACTAAATAAAAATAAGAACTGAAAGATAGCTAAAGTCAATATTACAAAAAATGGTAATGTAATAACCAAAAATTTCAGGAAGAATTTATAATCTAAAATTTTATTTGTTTTATTTTCAAATATAATTTTATAGTTTAACCCTTGAAATAGTATCCATAATACAAATATAACCAAAGGTATAATAAAATAACCAAATATTAATGCCTTGTTCATTACAGAGCTTATATTATTGAGAAGAAGATTTGATTGCTCTAGATTTCCAACAGCAGTTGATTCCTGCAATAAACTCTCTAAAGCGTTTAATTGTGGAATGTATTGTTGTATTGACTGTAAATAACCTTGAATTTTATTTCTTGAATAATTTAAAAAGAAGAATAATGAAATAAAGAATAATCCATCTATTAGAATAAAATATAAGAATTTCTTTTTGAATAATTCTAAAGATTTTTTGAACATTTTATTGATGATTACTTTTGTTTTATTATATCTCCATTATTTAAAGTTAAGCAAGAAGTCTGACTTATAACAGAAGGAATATTACCAATAGGAAGATAACATCTTTTATACAAATTATAATTATACTCAGTTTTATATTTTAGATTTAAATTTTCACTTTCAACTATTATTGGTTTCTGTTTATAGAAAATAGATAACCATTTACTTTCTAAACTTTCCAATTTATCATTTTTTATTAAACCAACAAGTTCTATCTTAATTCCCCCAGTATCTGGATTGCAATTCGCAATACCTACATTACATGCTGGAATATGTTTTATTAGTTCGCTTAGAGGCATCCTATCAAAATCTATAGTAACACAAGAGTTTTTTGTATCATCCCAACCACATCTACCTAAACCACAACTATCTAAATTATTTTCTATCTCCTCGCCAATACAAGCTAATCTTCTAGTTGTTCTATCTAAAATATTATTATAGTCTTCACATGATTTTATATTATCATTACAAGAAGAACAAGTAGAAAGATAGTTAATAAACCATTTTCCCGGTTTTCTATAAATACCATAGTAACATCTTGAATTCTCTTCATTTAAGTCTGCACATTTATAGAGATTACATATATTGGTATCGAAATAAGAGTCACCACACTGACCGCATTGTAGTTGAGTTTGTGTAGCAGTTTCAGATTTAGTTTGAGTTGATGCAACTTTCTCTGAAGTTGATTCTTCACATTTATTAACATTCCAAGTACATTTTACTCCACATTGATTATTTTCACAATTATTTTTTGAAGATTGTCTTTTGCATTCAAAATCAGAACATTCAATTCCTATTTCATAATCATCACTTTTACTTGTAGGAATAATCGTAGAAGGAATCTGACTAGTTTTAGTCTGTTGCCCTATTTTAGCAATTGCTTCTTCACTAGTTACTGAAACCCATTTACCTTCAACAAATTTGTAATATCTTAGTTCATCTTCATTATCAGATATAGAGGTTGCAATTATTTCATTGGGATTAATTATTTTTTGTAATGCTATCTCTTCGTTTAGCCCAGTTTGTTCTGGCTTTAATATTGGATTATTTTCATCACATCAAATATAACATATAATGATGGGCATTTGGTAGTTTCAGCTATTGCTTTTGTTTTTGACTGTTGAAGTTCAATAATATTTTTCTTTGTATCTGCTAATTTTTCATATGTATCTGCTAATTCAAACTGTGCTTTTGCTCTAATCTTTTCATCTAAGGTATTTGTAATAATTTCCTTATATAGATTTATAGCATTTCTAAGATTTAGCTCATTTGGATCATTCTTTAAAATTTGTATATTGTTAAATCTCTCATTGATTTGTTCATTACTCAACACATTTAATCCTCTTGCTCCATCTTCAGCAACTTTTTGTTGCACTTCCTTTAATCCTTGTTCTACTAATGACCTAGATTCAGTGCTTCTCAATAGTTTACTTACTCCCGGCTGATATAACCAGCAAGTCCCTAAATCCCTTCCTCTTTCATCATTTCCACAAACTCCGACAGCAACCCAAGCTTGCTCATTGGTTCCTACTCCTGGATTAAATCCTGAGCATTTTCTTACAATTCCAGTTTGTAATATTCCAGTTGAAGCACTTCCAACAACAGCTCCTGGAGAAGAAGAAACAACATCGCTTATGCTAATTCCATTCTGATAATTCAATGGGGTTAATCTTCCTGCCTCAGGGACACATTGCTCTGCTGTTGTTATCTTCTTAAGGGCCTGATTTGAAACAAAAGCCTCATTCAAATAATTAATTCCAAAGTCTGTTGTTACCTTTCCAAATCCACATTCTACACTCTTTGGTTTTGTTCTGCTATCTATCTCTATACATAATTGATTATATCCACTTAATCCAATAAATTCATTATTTTGTTCTGAAAATCCTCCTTTTGGTAAAAGGATATTTTGTAATCTCCTATTTCCTGGAGTTATTATATATTGTATTGGCAAATAACTTTCTCCTCTTTCATTTACAGCTCTTAAGTATATGCTAAATCTTATATCTTCATTAGCTCCTGCATAAATATGATGAAATACACTGTATTGAGATTCTTGTCTTCCAACATCACTGTATGGAATTGAATCAAAGAATGCTGTATATTGTGGCGGACTTACTGGCCTTGTTATCTGATCAAAGAATCCCGGTCCAGGCATTTTTCCAAATACTGCTGTCTTACATATTTCTGTTCCTATCTCATCCAAACTCCCGCCGCTATATGTAGCAAATACATTCTTTGCATAATCTTGGGTGAAGAATTTTAATCCGTTTATTGAATTATCAACTGAATTTTTGAAATTAGCATATTCTCCTCCTCCGGTTCCAGTATCAAATAGTTTATCGCTTAAAATTCCTAATATTCCTCCCTTAACATTCATTATAGCTATTCCTTCTCTCCATAAAACATCACATATGTAAACATTCCTTACTCTGTCACATACTCCAACAGACTCTCCTTTAACCTTTTGGACATTTAGGCATTCCCCATATCCTTGCAATATAGATTTTATATTTTGTAACCCTCCAAGCAATCCTGTTATACAAATAGGAACAGCAACCCCGCCTTGTGTTGGGTCTCCAAAATTAGGAGCACATAATGCCAAGCTTCCTACAATTCCTGTTTGTGTAACATCTTTTACATTCCAGTTTCCTCCTAAATTACACCTTGAGCTTGGACATAATACTGGATCGCATGCATTAAACAACAATGCACAATCAGATGGGGTCATAAAATCAATACAACTTTGTCCAACTTCAGTTGGTTGTGGATTTTCTCTTGCATAATTAGAACATTTTCCACCAACATCTAATAATTTTTTACTTAACTGTGTATTACAAGATGATATATCCCTTTCTATTTTGTTTATATTACTGCAAGAATCAGAGTATTTTCTTTGGGTTGTATCTTTCAATCCACAATTTTTCTTTAAATCATCTAAGCTTCCAATTAACTGTCCGGTTCCTAATGGTGCGTTTGGTATGGTTCTCTCAAATACTGTTACGGATTTTACTGCTCTTCCAGATGTATAAGCTACTTGAGCATATAATAAAGAGTCTATACTAATGAATTCAACTAATCCTTTGGCCCTATCTGCATTTAATCCAGTTGGAGTTATTACAGAGAATTTTTGGTTATGTTTGAACGTAGGCTTTACTCCAAATCTTACGGGAGCACATTGTTGATTATCCTGATTTTGCACATAATAAGCTTGATTTGTGTTAATTGAAGTTGTTGCACTTAAAGAAGTTCTACAACTATTATCAGTATACAATTGTTTTATATCCCCAACGCCAGCAACTAATTTTTTATTATCTCCTTCTACAACAGTATCAAATACCCCATATTCTCTTCTCTGTAATCCAAATAAAGAATCATATCTTCTTTTTATTGCATCTATAGTTTGTTGTGGACATCCACTGCCACAAGCCTTATTGATATAATCTATGCTTAATGATTGTGGAAGGGCTCTTGATTCTGTTCCAGTAAAATACTTGCTCATTGAATTTGTTATACTTATTTTTCTGCAAGTATCTAAATAACCTGCTTTATTATTCTGATAGTCTGTTTGGGTTATTCCTTTGAAACCACATGTACTTTCTAAATAATTTCTAGCTTGGTCAAAATTCTGTTTATTGACTTCATCCAATTCCTTGCCAATATGATCTAATCTAGTTTGTATTTCAGATTGTACTTTTGCATCAGTATATCTATCTCTGTCTACTTTAGCCATCTCCTGGGAAAAGAACCAATCTTTCTTTTGATCTTCTGAAGCTTTTGAAAGATCTTGAGGAATAACTGAATTATATTCTCCTGCTTGAATCCTATCAACTATATTTCCAGCTTGCTCTAATTCTTGTTCATACTGCTCTCTTTTGCTTAAAACAAATTGGTCAAAACTTCCCCTATAAGGATTATTAGTATTGCTTCTGGCTTGGTTATAATCTTCTACCCATTTATCCCTTATTTTGTCTCTTGCTATTCCTTGATTTGACAAGAACGCATTTTGTATTAAATTTTTAGACCATAAAGTTCCAAATGTTATGTAACAAAAGTTTATCCAGAATTTGTGGATCTTCTCCATATTCACTATTAATTTATCAACCTTCTCGACTAATTTTCTTGTCTTATTTATCTCTTCATCTAAAGAATCACTGAATAAAGGAAGGCCTATTGCTCTTTTTTCAATTGGAATATCTAATGTAAAGGAAGACTCGCTTATTGCGTTCTCAGAATCAGGAACTATTGTTACATGGACTTCTCTTTTAAGATCTGTATTAATTAATCTAATTTTTGCTGTCTGTTGATTGTTTCCTATAGGCAATGAGCTTATGCTCGAAGTTATAGTATTTGTTATTGTCCTTTTATTTCCAACATTATTTGTTTCTATCCTTTCTATTACAACAATATCTCTAGAACTTAATATCCTTGATTCCTCTCCAATTGATTTAACTCTCCATATAAATGGGTCTTGGGAATTATCAATTAATAAATCTCCAACACCAACTACTTTCCTTACATTATTAATCTCAATTGTTGCTTTTGGCTCAAAGCTTTTTTGTATTGTTGGAATGTCTATTAATTTTATTTTTATTTCTTCTTCATTGTCTTTTATTGTTATAGGGGAAGTTCCAAAATTACCCAATAATCCTTTCAACAAATCTATTTCAGACTGTATTATCTGCTTTTCATTTTCAGGAGTATTTGGGTTTCTCAATAATGATTCATAAGCCTGTATTGCACCTGATTCATCATCCAATCTGCTATAATACAACTTTGCTATTTTTTTCAATGCTTTGACAGAATAAAATTCTCCATTCTCATCTTTAAGATTAGGATAATTTCTTACAATGTCTTCATATTCTTGTACAGCTAATTTATAATAATCTTTTGCTTCTTGTGGGGTTGTGCTTATACTTTGTGATTGTAATGATTGTTCTTCGTTTAATAAATTTATTAATTTGTTTATTGTATCATCTGTTGATTGTAATTTTTGATTACCTTCTGATTGATATTTTTTTCTTAGTGTGTTAAGGTCACTTAATATACTTTTCAAAAAGCTTGTTGCTTGAGCTCGTGTATTAATTTCTGATTGTTGATTGAAGATAACAGATTGTAAATCACCAATTATTTGATTAGTTGACATTAGATATTCTTCTGATTCTTTTGAAAATGAAGAGTATCTTATTGTAATCTCATCAATATTTTGCTTCTGTTGCAAGAATTGTCCTTGCTGCGAGGTTAATGGAATACAGCAGATTTGACTAACCTCATTAAAATCTTCTCCTATCATCTCAGAGGTGAATATGTCACACCCAGTATTAGAGCTTTTAAATAGTTTAGAGTCCGAAGGGCAGATAAAATCATTTATGCATGTTCCTCCGACTCCATTACATGTTTGTGTTTGTTGCTGTGTTTTCCTTGTTTCACAAGATCTTGATTCCAGATTAAAGCTACATTGTGGGTTTATTTCGCATCTATCTTGTGTTAACCTTGTACAGTCAGTTCTTTGAACGCACCTACTTCCAGATAAAGTGCATACATCAAAGTTTACACAATTGTTAACAGTTAAATCTTCACAGATAATTTGTTGTAATGACAATAATTTAGAATCTCTTGTTTGTTTATTTCTAATTAATACTTCCTTTGTTTGATTATCTTTTATCCTTATATCCTCTACTATCCAGTTAGATCCTGAATATAAGCTACTTCCTTTAGATACAACACTAACCGAAAATTCATTTTTTGAATTTTGATATATAAGGAATTTTGCCTTCTCTCCAACACTTCTTATATCATTGACCCTTATTCTAAACCTATTAAATAAATTGCCAAATCTTGAATATCCTCCGTTTAATATAACTCCAGATGTCCTGCCTCTTTGGATAGTTATTGCCCTACTGTTCAATAAGTTCATATTATTATCATAAAGAACAAAACTTGCACTATCTCCCTTGACTTCAGATGCCCTTATAAAACCTCCAAAAAAGCTATGCTGGTCTTTCTCTCCCAACCACTCATGCTCAGTCTGCTCAATCAGAACATCCTCTCTGGGGCCAAATCCTAATCCTTCAGAAACATCAAAGCTGATGACTGCATCCAAACTGATTTTTATTGTTTCTGGGACATCCTCTTCCTTAGGAATTCTTCTTATTGTAGTTTGGATAAATCCCAAATTATCATAAGTTGGATCTGATCTTACTTGCATGGTTGAAAACCCAGCTAATAACCTTGGATTTATATATCTTGAACTAACACTCACTTTTTTTCCTTCAGGAACTGTAGTTACATTAGCTATTCTTATCCTTACATCCCTTATCCTTGGAACTGTTATAGATGGGTTAGATGGGTATCCCAATAATAAAGACCTTACATAAACGTCTTGTTTTTCTAACAAAGAAGCTCTTATCCTATCTGGAACGTTCTGTTCAATATTAATTACAATATCCTCTCCAAGATTTCTCTCTTGGGTTGGTCCCAAGACGATAGAATCTCCACCAAGTTCAAATCCCGTTCTTAACCTTGGATCTCCTAATGATAAGGAGCTACTAAATCTTGGATCTGTGTATATATTTGTGTTTGTTTGTATATTAGATTGAGCATAAACTTGTATTGTTGAGATATTGCTAAATATTAAAATCGTTATAAAAAATATTGATAACCCCTTTTTCATCTTGAAAACTCTGGTTGTATTACTTGATTAGTGTCAATCTTATTATAAATATTATTTAGTTCATTAACATTTGCTGGAATTCCAAAGCTGTTAATGAAAAATATAATTTTCTTTGAATTGGACAGATCTTCCCTATTAACACCCCACCCAAAGTTAACTCCACCACTAATAACTTGAGGCAAAGTAACTCCATCAACTTGTGTTTTAATGCATTTCTTTTCTGTCAGTCCCATAATTCCGAGTATTCCCTCTCTTGGCTTGTCCAAACATGTTTCAATCTCTTGTCCAGGAATGAATACTTCTGAATCTAATAATACAAAACCATTAACATTATAATTTCCATCTATAAGTTTTATTGTGTTAATATCTGTAGATGAGATGGTTGTAACATAATTAGATTGCTCATTTCTAAATGTCAATGTTACCTGCTCATTTTTTGATAAACTTCTTATTACTCCATTTTCATTAATTTTTATCTCGTAATTAAGCTCATAGATTGGCTCCATTAAAACAGAAATTATTGATTCTTCTGTAGTTGACAATAAAGTTTCACCATTATGATATCCTTCTTTCTCTACAATAAGTTGTCCATTTGCACATTGTGGGAATTTATCATCTAAGAATATATCTCCCCCAATATTAGTTGTCTCTCCAATATTACATAAAGTAGTTGAACATTTATAAGATACTTTAGCTCCATTTAATTCATTTAGATTTCCATCTGGATTTATTCCTAAAGCAAATACTTTTATTCTTGTCAATGGATTTTCACATATAATTGGATTAGTATCATAATTTTGATCAATTTCAACAGCATTCTCTCTTGGTTGATTATTATCAATTATAACTTGAGTAGCAAACTGGAATGTATAATCCTCTTTTTCTAAAGTTACTAAAACGGGATATTTTATATCATAAACAAAATTATATTGGTTTAAACAAAAAAATGGTGTTAAAAACCTTCCAATCGATCCTCTGTTAAATGATTCCCCCTGTAAAACCTCACCTTCTGGTGTAATGTCTATTAACAATGGCCAATTTTCCGAATACTCAAAATTTATGTTAATCTCTCTTGCTTTATCTAAAATGTTTAATACTTGATACTCATTATCTACATCTTCAGAATCTTTAGTGCCTTCAACCCTGAATGAATTTATATTAACATCAAGAATGCTCTTCAGATCGGTAATAACTTCTTCTTTACTCCATCTTCTAGGACTACATTCAAAATCAACATCGTTATAGGGAATTTCATCGTACACATTTATGAAATCTAAAGTTTTTTCTTCCAAGAATAAATTTTCATTTTCCTTGTTTATTATTTCCATTGCTGCTTCATATAACTCACCAATCGGAACATCTAAATTTACATTAAAATCCCTTAATCTAAAGTTTTTTCCTTCAAAGTCAATTTCTAAAGGATATTCAACATTTACTCTTACTCTCTCATCTAATATATTAACCTGGCTTTCTACGCTTCCTGAAACAATATTAAAATTTAGATTTGAAAAATCAACACAATTTTCTAGATTAGCATCTATATAATTTTTCAATTCTTGCTCCATTCTTTGTCTTGGTGGCATTAAAGAATCAACTACTCCATTTGCCTTCTGATAAAACCAGTAAGCTACATTGATATTAGACCCCGGAAATATCTCCAATTTATTGGATAAAGGGTTTGCTGGAGTTATAATTGGATCATTAGGCAGGATTATATATCCACCTTGCTGACCCATTATTTCTAATCCTGCTCTTGAAACCTCTTCTATGCATGAGGTTATTATGTTACTAACCCCCTTTACCTCATTTGGCAAAGCAGTAGACTCAAATAACCCTATTTCACTTAATTCACCAAATATAACATCCCTATAATAATAAGATAGCAATAATAGCGAGACAGTTATTAACCCAACTATAACAAAAATGGTTACTTGTGCTTTTTTATCCTCTCTTTTTTTGGATTTCATTTATCCTCTTTAACCCTTTTTTTAATAAGCTCCATTATCTCTGTATTAATATCATTTTTAATCTTAGATTTAAATTTCTGCCATAAACTCTCATCCTCTATTAGAAGAAGGTATTTTTTCATTATGATTATATATAAATTAAGATATTTAAAGATTTCTTAGTTAATTACTTAGTAACTTACTTAGTAAGTATTAATCTTATTTATGAAGAACCCTAATATAAGAATATAGTAATAAAGCAAAATTGATGGAATTCATATTAATTTGATAGGCTTTGTCTACTCCTTGTTTTATTTCCAAAACTCCTTCTTTTATCTTTTCAGAAGTCAATAATAATTCTTGTGGTATTCTCAGTTTTATAACATTAAATTTCGTTTTAGCTAATTCTTCTTCTAATCTAACATGAAATAAAAATCCATTATCAATCATATTATATAAATCTTTAATATGGGATGTATGAACTTCATTTATTAAATCATTATAGTTAAAAGAGAAGTCTCTATTCCTTAATATGTGGTTAAAAAGCTCATTAATCCTATCATTTAATTTTCTTTTGTCTTCGATATTAATTGTATTTGGTAATAAATTTATTATATTGAATAATTCATCAAAAATATCTTGTTTTCTGTTTAAAAGATTTTTAGAATATTCTATATTATTCTTCAAAGGATTTGGAATTTCCTCGACTAATTTTATTGCCCTAGCAATATTTATCTGTTCATAAGTCGGATTTTTTTCATTGTATATCTTAATAAGATCTTCTAATAAAATATCAACAGCCCTTAACGAATTTTCCATAAGAGTTAAATTTTCATCTTTAACATAATATTCTATAAAAGAAGATTCTATACTTTCATTTGTTAATGGAAAATTAATTTTGTCCTTAATATTTCTAATAATTGGAATAACCTCTATATCTGCAATTTTTGGAGATAATTGACTTAATTTATGTATATAAATCATAGGATTATTCTAATATATTAAAACTTAAATATTTTACTAAGTATGGGCCTGGCAGGATTCGAACCTGCGACCTTTTCCACGTCAAAGAAATGTCATACCACTAGACCACAAGCCCATCGCTTATTTTTTGACTATTTAGGTTTTCATATTAAAAAGCCCCAGGGAGGATTTGAACCCCCGACCTACTGCTCTCTTATGAATAATATACTCAGTACAAGGCAATTGCTCTACCACTGAGCTACTGAGGCATAAAAGAATTCTCCTCTTAGATAATTTAAAACATATATTGATTTTATCTTCTCTCTTAATGCCCTTTGTAAAGTATTATGGGCTATCAGATTAATCAAATCATTATAATCATACTTCTTCACTTCTTCTGTTAAAAATTCCCTAACACTTTTTCTTATATTTTTTAACACACCTTTATTAGTTTTATATCTTGTTATGATCAATGGTTTGATGATTACTTTTGTATTATCTTTTGTGTCATATATAAAAGAGTCAACTACTTTATTTGAGCCTTTTCTAATTAGTCTTTTTACATAAGATAAAGTCAATTCATATCCAACAACATCAGCAATGACATTATTGTCTTTTATATCTTTTATTTTAAAAACCATCCTAACATTTTGGCTTTTAGGATCATTTGTCAAGCTCATATAGTTAACATCAAGCTTTCTATTAACAAGATCTTTCTCATCAGAACCTAAAGTTTCACCTATTATAGCATTCTTAAAAGTAGGTGAAACCACGCTATACCATTTTTTCTTTGTTTTTCCTACAGCCATATTTCCTCACTATATGAAAAGCTTATAAAAATTTCTATTGTAAGATTGTATTAATCTCTGAAATTGCCTTTATAAATTCTTCCTCCTTGTCTTTTGGGATTGAAGCCCCGCATGCACTCTTATGACCACCACAAGGATAATCTCCGATTTTTAAAACAACATCTTTTAAGGCACTTCTTAGATCAAAATCACTATTTCCTGACACTCTGGCTGATATTTTTATTTCATCATTTTCTTTATGTGCCATCGCAAATATTACCGTTCCATCTTCATAAAGCTTAGACTTAGTGATAATTGATGCTAATGTCCCAATCATTGTATCTTTTATATTATCTTTAGCATTTATTATTATTTTACCATTACTCATAAAGCTGTCTTTGTTTTCATTAAACCAAGTTAACATTTCTACAATTTCTGATTTGTATGAACTCAAAACTTCCATTGATTCTTTTTTAGCTTCTTCATTTTTCAAACATAAGCTTATTCCTAAAGATGTTTTTCCAAATCTTCCGACAGCATTCAACAAAGTCGCAAATTCTTTTAAATCCTTTAATGGTGTTCCATTCTCTTCTTCTTTTAAGATGTAATGATTGCCAAATATATCTTCTGGATTTTCTTCATTCAATCTATTAATTATTATCCCAGAAGTTATTTTTTTAATATCCTCTTCATCCAATTCTATCAATTTCTTAAAATTTCCATTACTCTCCCTTGCATTTATTCCAAGATCATCTAAGAACTTTATTGCTCCTTCACTGCTTCCAGTAACATTTGGGATAAAAGGATCAGTACAATATTCAAGAACTTTATTTATTGGTCTAGTTTGCATCCCAAAAAATCTTGGTCCTATATTAACATCTAATATCTCTTCAGCATCTTTTAGTATCAAAGAGTTCAATCCAATAAATCCATTTTTCTCCTGCATGTCACCCATTGCTCCAGCAAGGGCTAGATGGGCTAAATCTTTATTCCCTTCATTTAAACATTTAGCAAATAAATAACATACTCCAGAGCTTGATATCTCCCTATATTCTAAATCAAAGATTGTTGGGTTTACAACTGTTATTTTTGTTTCAGAACTTTCAAATCTATGATGATCTAAAATGAAAACTGTTTTATTGGTCTTCTTTTCTATATCTTTTATATTTTCACTTCCCAAATCCAAGAAAAATAAAACATCAAAATCATCTTTTAAAATTTCATCTAAAATATTTTTGTCTAGCTGTTTAACATTCATAACCGAAAATCTGAAATCCTCTCTTTCCAATGCTTTTACTATAATAGAAGTTGATGATATTCCATCACAGTCTATATGTCCTATTATTTTTATGAAACTGTTTTTGTTTAGAAGTTTGAACTTATTGGCTGAATCACTAATAAGGCTAAGAAAATCAGATTTAGTATATCTTTCCTTTTTCATATGTCCAGTCATTTTGTAGTATTCCTTCTCTTTTGTAGTATTTGATTAGTCTAAGAATTTTACTTGTTGTTAATCTTAATCCTCTTTTGCTAGGCATATCTTTTTTATTAATTTCCATATGTTTCATTATTTGTGATTCTCTTTTTATTAATGAATGTAAATCTTCTGGAATTTCTGGATTAAGTTTATTTTCTTCAAGTATTGTTGATATTCTTTTATTTGTTATGCTTTTAACGCTTGGGACCCCATACGAGTCTCTTAAGATAACCCCTATCTTGCTAGGAGGATTTCCAGCTTTAGCTAACTTCAATACTAATTGCTCTATCTCTTTTGGAGCATGATCTATCCAACTAGGTTTAGTTTTCTTAACTGGTTTTTTGCTTCCTGATTTTCCTTTCTTTCCTGAATACATCCTTGCCATATTAAATCCACCTAGAACTAATCTAGGTATAAGTAAGCCTAAACTGACTCATCCTAAAATTTAATCAAAATAACTATTTATAAATCTATTCCTTAAAGACCTCATCATTGGGTCTTACTCTGTCTACTACTTTTATTCCTACAGAACTTCCTTTTTTTGCTTCCTTTACTTCTTTATGCTCTACCTGCATAGAATCTACTGTTTGGGTAAAATCAGTTGTGGTTCCTTTTATATGAATCATCTCTCCAGATTTGAGACTTCCATCTGTTAATTGGATTGCTGCTACACCTATGTTGGCATAATAGCTGAATACTGTTCCAATCTTTTTTTCTGCCATTTTTGACCATTTATTAGAAGTGTAGACTAATATATAAAAATTTGTATAGCCCTACCTGGATTCGAACCAGGGTCACTAGCTCCAAAGGCTAGTGTGCTTGACCACTACACCATAGGGCTATAAACTAATTACCTCTTTATTGTTTATTTAAATGCTTTTTCTTATATCTTCCTCTGGATTCAACTTTTTCTAATCTATCCAAAACCTCTTTAAAATTCTTTGATTTTTTATATCCCTCAATAATACAATCAAAACATAATTCATGGTCCTTATGGTGTTTTGCTTTTAACACCTCTTTTAATAAATGCAAATCAACGGCTTTGTCCTCTGGTTTTTTAGAAAAAAAACTCAGTCCAAAATCAATGAAATAAACTTTATCTTTCTTTATCATATTAGAGGTTGTTAAATCCCCATGGATTATATCATTATTATGCATTTCAGCTATCTTTTCCCCTATAGAGGAGCATAATTTCTTCTTTTCTGTTAAATCAGATCTGTCAAATAGTTTAGTAAGAATTTCTCCATCAATATACTCTGTCTCTATAGTCATATCTTTATCTGAAAACTTGATTAATTTTGGGGCATTATCTACTTTTTCAATGACTTTTGCTTCCCTTCTTGTTCTAAATTTTCTAATTTTATCATCAATTAAATTTATTCTATAATTTTTCTTAATTCTTTTTTTTATTATTTTATTTTCATCTAAATATATATTCGCTTCTGCTCCTTGTTTTATTAATATCATTTTAGAATTTCAATCCAGGAATTTTTCCTTTAAATTTCCTCATGACTTTATCCATTCCTTTTTCAGTTGAAGCTCCTTTCATTATTTTAACCAACTTTTTACTTTGTTTATATTGCTTCAATAGATCTCTTATTTCACTTGGATTTACTCCAGCCCCTTTAGCTATTCTCTCTACCCTATTTCTATCTATAGATTCAGGATCTTCTAATTCTTCTTTTGTGCAACTATCCATAATATATTTCCATCGCTTTAATTTATCTTCCTGTACATCCAATAATTCTTTTGGAATGTTAGCATTCGACATTCCGGGTATTAATTCCATTATTTTGCTTAATGGGCCTAATTTTTTCATACTCTCCATCTGATCATACAAATCAACCAAATTATAATCTCCCTTCAATAATCTTTTTCCTAATTCTTCAGCTTTTTCTTGAGAAACTTCAGTTTTTACTTTCTCCAATAATGATTCTAAATCTCCCATTCCTAACAATCTAGAAACAAATCCTTTTGGATTAAATTGTTCTAAATCATCAACTTTTTCTCCTATTCCTATAAACTTGACTTTTGCTTCTGTAGCAGCGCATGCACTTAGTGCTCCTCCACCCTTAGCAGTTCCATCCAATTTAGTTATTATAACCCCAGTTATTTTACAACTATCATGGAAAGCCTTAGCTTGTGTCTGTGCGGCTTGTCCTATATCTGAACTTATAACCAATAATCTTTCTTCTGGCTTTATTGATTCATTTAATCTCTTGATTTCTTCAATTAAGTCATTGCTTAATGCATCTCTTCCAGCTGTATCAATTATTAACAAATCATATTTATTAAATTCATTTTTAAATTTCTCATAAATCTTTAAGGGATTTTTCTCTTTTTTGTCTATGAAATAAGGAACATTAACTTGTTTGCTTATTTGTTCTAATTGGTCAAAAGCTGCTGGTCTATAAACATCTAACCCCAAGGTTGCGACTTTATATCCCCTTTTAGTGTAAAACTTTGATAATTTTCCTACTGTAGTGGTTTTTCCAGATCCAAATAATCCAACTAACATTATTTTGAATGGTTTTTTCTTTTCTAGAATAATCTCTTCTTTTTCTCCACCCAAAAAATTTACTAATTCTTCATAAACAATGTTTACAATATGTGCTCTTTGATCAAGTTTCTTAGTAACTTCATTAAGAGCTCTTTCCTTAATCCTCTTTGTTAAGTCAAAAACTAATTGTACATTCACATCAGCTTTTAGCAATGCCTTTTGTATCTCTTTAACCAGTTCATTTATTAAAGTGTCATCAACAAACATGCTATTAGCTATCTTTTTCAATGTATTTTTCAATGAACTGCTTAATGTATCTAATACCATTAATATTTCTTAGAATCAGTGTTTAAAAAACTAATTATCTATCTAGCATATAAGTTATCATAACTATCTTCAGCCATAACCTCTATTTTAATCTTTTCTTCTGTAGGGATATTAGATTCTAAAGGAATATATTCTGTTCTCATGATTATACATTCAAGCATTTCTCTACTTATTTTTTTACTGTATGATGTGATAGCTAAAAGACGGCAATCACCAAAATCCCCAATTGATATTAGTTCATTGGAATTAGGTATTTGATAACAATCTATCCCGATCTTCTTTTCTCTATGTTCTAAAAGAAAGCCATCCGCCCTATTTTCATTAGCTAAAAGAAGTGAACATTGAGAACTTAAATCTTGTTTTATCCTAGGAATATTTGACTCAAGGAAAGCCATATTGGTATAAACCATTAAATATAGAATATTTTTAAATATTTAAATATTTATATTAAAGTCCTAATGATTTAACAACTTCTTTGGAATCAAATTCTTTTAAATCATCATATTCTTGCCCAACTCCAAAATATAGAATTGGTTCTTGTGTAATAAAACTAACAGATATTGCTGCCCCCCCTTTCTCATCAACATCAGCCTTAGTTAAAATAATTCCATCTATCTTAATTGCTTCATTAAATTGTTTTGCCTGTTCAATGCAATCATTCCCAGTAATAGACTCTCCAATAAATATCTTTAAATTAGGATTTGCAACTTTTATTATTTTTTTCATCTCATTCATAAGATTTTTGTTGCTTTGTAGTCTTCCTGCTGTATCAACAAGAACAACATCAATGTTTTTGGCTTCTGCGTGTTTTATTCCATCAAATGCAACTGCCGCTGGATCTGATCCATAATCGTGTTTTATTACCTTGATTCCAAGTCTTTTGCCATGTTCCTCTAATTGCTGGATTGCAGCAGCCCTAAAAGTATCAGCAGCCACCATTACAGAACTTATCTTGTTTTTCTTTAATATATTGGCTATCTTAGCTATTGTAGTAGTTTTACCTCCACCATTAACTCCGACAAAAACAATAACAAATGGCTTTTTTCCTTCTTTAATAATTTTTAAGAAATTTTTTTGATTTATAAAAAGAGAGTCGATACTCTCTCTAAGACTTTCTTTTATTATCTCTTCAATCTTGCCTCTTTTCAATGGCTTGTCAACCAAATCAGATTTTAAATCATCCTTAATTTTGTCAATTACTTCAGATGCAACATTATTTTCAAGCATTATCAATTCTAAATCCCAAAATAAATCTTCAAATTTATTTTCTGAAATTTTTGTTGTTATAATTTTTTCTTTTATTTTTCCAAAGAATGATTTCTTCTCTTCTACGTCTTCAATTAAATCATCTTTTTTCTTTATTATCTCTTTTTGGGTTGATTTTTTTTGAATTTCTTCTTTGGTTTCTTCTATTTCTTCTATTCCTTCTATAACTCCCTGTACTTCTTCTTTTATTTCTGGTTGTTTTTCTAATTTTTCTTCAGTTTCTTTAGATTCTTCTACTTTAGAACTAAATTTTGAGATTGTATCTTTTAATTTATCTTTCAAAAATTTAAACATAAACTAATAGTAAGAGCTAAATTTATAAAATTAACCGAACATCTTTTTAACAACTAAAGTTGCATAGCTTCCAGGCGGTAAAGAAAATTCCAAAATTGCTTTCAATTTTCCTTTACTTGATTCATCTTTTTCATAAGTACATTTTAAGTTTTTGATTTTTACTATCAAATCTCTCTCATTACCCTCACTGCTTATTTCTGGAATTTGTTTTATTATAAAATCCTCTTTTTTTATTTTATATTTGTTCATTAATTCATTATATAATAATTCTATCTCATTATTCTCAAACTCTGTTAAAAATCCCAATATTGGAACTTTTATATTGTTTATATTTTCATTGGAAAAAATAAATTCTCCATATTCATATTCTATTTCCTTAAATTCTTTGTATTTTTTAGAAAAATATATGTTTAATACTTCATTAAACAATAAACTCTGATATGAATTAATATAAAATCTTAATAATTTTTTTCCTAAATTCCTTAACGGATTTACATAATCTCCTTTATCCCATTTCAATTTAAGTGTATAACAAGCTTTCCTAAATTCTTTTTTTATTAATGCGTTTCCTACAATTGGATTTATATTTCCAAATCTCTGGTCATCAAAATAATTTTCAATAAAATCAATTTTTTCAGCTTCCCTATCTAAATTTCTGACAACAATTATAAATCTATTAGACTTAATTTGTCCTAACTTTAGCCTTTCATTAGAATATCCAATAAATTGTAATGTCAAACCCTTTATGTTAACATTTTCAATCTCTTTTCTACTAATTTTGTACACAGAAACATATTGTCTAGTAATAGCCTTCTTATCTTTAATGCCAGCCACATTAATTCTATTTGGTTTTATTCTAAGCTTAGAGGCTATTGCTTTTATAGCATCATTAGTATTCCAATCTCTCTTTTCAAGTATAAAATATGTATAATCCCTAATATTACTAGATAAGTCTAATTCAATCTCTTCTTCAACGAAGAAATCATCCATTTTTTGCTTTATTTTGTACATTATTTAACCTTAAAAATAATCATTTAAGAATAAGAAAGATTTTAAAAAACTATTCAACACAGATTAGTATGGATGGAGAGATAATAACCTATGAAGTGCTGTATGACATACTAAGAAAAGAGAAGTATAATCAAGAATTACAGCGTCTAGACAAAGATTTCTTTGAAAAGGTAACAAAGTACATTAATGAAAAGATGTCTATATTAGAATCGCAAGAACAGAAAACAAGTATATTTGCCTCAACAGAGCTACAGAAAACAAGAAAACAATTAGAAAATATTAGTAAAATATTAAAAGATTTATATGAAAGAAGGGAAAATAAGATTATTCAAATTGCCTTGTTTGCATCTAAAACTAAAGAAAAGCCAGATTTGTCAGTATTATTGCCTGACGAACAAGGATTTTATAATTCAATAATACTTATCCTAAACCAGTATAGGATGAATATCTTATTTAATGTATTAGAAGGCAAAGCACCAAGAATAGTAGAAGTAGAGAAACCAAAAGAATTAAAAAGCCAAAATAAGGATAAAGAAAACAAAACAATAATGTTTACTGAAAACGTGCCTAAGTTTATGGGTGATGACCTTAGTATATATGGTCCATTTAAACAAGAGGATATAGCCTCATTGCCAAAAATGATTGTTGAAATATTAGTAAGCAAGGGAAAAGCAAGGGAAATATGAAAATTCCAAAGATAATTAACACTTATTGTAAATATTGTAAAAAGCATACGGCCCACAGTGTTAGCCAAGCAAGGGTAAAAGAAAGAGGTTCTTTAAAGAAGGGTTCAATTCAAAGGGCCATGAAAAGAGGACTTGGTAAAGGGCATGGTAATCTTGGGAAATACGGCTCAAAGCCAGCAATCTCAAAATGGAAAAGAACTGGGGCAAAGGGATCAAAGAGAGTAGATTTAAGATTAAAGTGTAATGTGTGTAATAAAACAACAGTAAAAGCAACAAGATCAAGAGTCAAGAAATTCTCCCTAGAATAAAAAGTTTTTTAAATTATCTTAAATTTTTTGTAATATGCAAGAATACATAAAAGAAACAAAAAGTAAGTTTATAAAACTAAGATGTCCTAAATGTAAGAACGAACAAGTTATGTTTGGCAAAACAGCTACCAAAGTAAAATGTTTGGTATGCGGCAAATTGCTTGCTGTTCCTACTGGCGGAAAGGCTAAGATAAAATCCCAAATATTGGAGATATTGGAATAATGTTTTATAAGAAAGAAGGACTTCCAGGAGACTCAGAATTAGTTTTATGTACTGTAAAAAAAGTCCTTGATCATTCTGTTTTTGTTTCATTGGATGAATATAAAGAATTAGATGGGATGATACACATATCTGAAGTATCTCCTGGTAGAATCAGAAATATAAGGGATTTTGTAAAAGAAGGTAAAACAATAGTATGTAAAGTACTTAGAATCAATAGAGAAAAGAAGCATGTTGATTTGTCATTAAGAAGAGTTTCCTCGTCAATGAGGAAAAGAAAAAGTAATGAGTATAAGCAGGAGCAAAGAGCAGAAAAGATATTGGAAATAGTTGCTAAGAAGTTAAAGATAGATTTAGAAAAAATGTATCAAAATGCGGGCTATTCATTAATAGAAGAATTTGGATCATTATATGAATCATTCACCCAAATATTAAAAGATAAAAATGTTGCTAAGAAGTTAAAGGTAAAAGATAAATATCTAAAACCACTTATAGAAGAAATAGAAAATAATATTAAGCCTCCCGAAATAAATAAAACTGCAACATTATTCCTAAGAACTACATCTCCTGAGGGGGTTGAAGTAATAAAAGCATGTATAAAAGAATTATTAAATTTAGCAAAACAAAAAAGTTATAATATAAGGGTGTCTTATATAAGTTCGCCTAAATATAAAATAGATGTCAAATCTCATGATTATAAAACTGCTGAGAATATATTAAAAGAGGTTTCTCAAGTAGCAATAAAATATATAGAAAAAAATAAAGGCAAGGGACAACTAATAGAATGATATTAAGATGTAAGATCTGTGGGGGATATACAATGGACAAAACTTGCCCTAAATGCAAGGAAGAAACGTTAACAGTTAAGCCTGCAAAATATTCTCCAGAAGATAAGTATGGGCATTATAGGAGATTAGCAAAGAAAAATGAACTATAAATTTAAACAAATAGCAAAACTGAATAAGCTAAATGATGCAATTTTGATAGAAGGACTTCCAGGAATAGGCAATGTTGGGAAGATAGCAGTAGATTTTATGATTGATAATCTCAAAGCAAAAAAAATCTATCAAATATACTCGCATAGCTTTCCTCATGCTGTTTTTATAAATGAAGAAAATTTAGTTGAACTCCCAAGAATAGAAATATATTACAAAAAAGTAAAGAATAAAGATGTACTATTATTGGCTGGAGATATACAACCAATTGATGAATCATCATGTTATGATTTTTGCGAAAGTGTATTAGACAATGTATCAAAATACAAAGTTAAAGAAATAATCACAATAGGCGGGATTGGATTACAGCATATTCCTCAAAATCCAAAAGTATATTGCACCTCAAATGATAAAGACATTGTTAAAAAGTATAAATCAAAAAATCTGACAAATAATATTTTCGGTGTTGTGGGTCCAATAATCGGTGTGTCTGGATTATTGGTTGGATTAGCTCAGCAAAGAAATATTCCTGCAATGGCATTATTAGCAGAGACATTTCATCACCCAACATATTTAGGAATAAAAGGTGCAAGAGAAGTCTTAAAAATTATAGATGATAAACATAAATTGGGCTTAGAACTGGGAAAACTAGATGATGAGATATTTGAGATTGAAAAGGAAATAAAAACAAAGACTAAAGAATTCTCAAAACTTCAACAAAGAAAAGATAATACTAGAACAGATTATATAGGTTAAAATTCTCTTAAAGTTTTTTGCTCTTTTTTGTTAATTATTCCTGATTCCTCAAGTACAATTTCCCCATATTCTCCATCATATCCTGGATTGATTTTTAGTTTATCTTCTCTGTTTAAAATAATAACCTTTGCCATTTTTTCCGGGACAACTTTAATAAGTTCATTATAATCTACATTCAATAAGACATTAAATTCACTCCCAAATTTGTTTATTATTGTGTTATATACCCCCCATACTTTCTTAGAGGTTATCTGATTTGTATTATAGACTTTAATTATTAGTTCATGTAAAGGTATTAATCTCTTGTATTGTATTGGATTTTTTGGTTCATATCCTTCTTTTTCTTTGGCTAATTCCTCAATCCTATATTGTACCCCAATTGTTAATGGTTGTCCGCATTTGGGACATATTCCTTTTAATTTTCTTGTTTCTTCAGGATTTAATCTAATGTTACAACCTTTATGACCATCATAATGGTATCTCCCATAATCCGGAACAGTTTCAATAGTAAAAGAAAATCCTTTCCTTGTCCTTATTGCTTCTAAGATATTTTTATAGCTTAAATCACAATCAAAAGCGGTAGCTTCTCTTCCTAGCCTCCATGGCCAATAACTATGCGCATCTGAAAATGAAACTATATTTACATCCTCTTTTAAGCGCCATAACATTGGGGGATCTGCACTCATTCCTGATTCTATAGCATGAATGTGTTTAGTATTATCCTTAAAACAATCTTTCAGTGAATCAAATCCTGTCTTAGACCCATATAATCCAAAATATGGTGTCATACAATGTGCTGGAACAATCTCAATATCATTACTAATATTCCTCATAAAATCAACTAGTTCTATAGAAGAAAAGCCAAATATTGGTCTGCCATCATAATCCAATCTTCCTTTGCTCCCCAAAAATGCAATTATCTGATCAGCAACTTCCCCATTGGGAGCGAAGATTAAATGATGAATTCTCCTGCCCTTCCCATCTTGTCTGTACATTAAGCTTATTTCTGTTTGCCAGATAAAAGGAAATTTTGTGCTACTCCACAAGATTCCATTTTCATCTTCCTTCAATTTTTCTTTTATTTCTTTATTCCACAATGGATGCTGAAAATCGCCTGTTCCTAATAAATCTAAACCTTTTATTCTCGCATATTTTTCAAGAAGGTCTAAAGTAGTATTTTTACTACAAGCAGCAGCATATCTGCTATGTATTTGTAGATCAGCTATTATCATAATTAACCACGATAAATAATTTGTATTTAAGCTTCTGTATCCTCTACAACAATCTTCTTCTCTGTAGAATCTTTAAAGAAGTAAGTTAATTCAATTGATAATGGTCTTGTGTGTGCAAATTCTTGTAATCCTGATGTTGATATCTCACAGCTTATTGTCCTTTTTCCATCTATTAAATCAATCACTCCTTCGCTACCATCATTTAGTCTGCTACATTTAGCATTTAGTCTTCCAGAAACAGAACTTACTTTTACTAATATTTTATTCTTTTTATCCCTGTTTTCATCACAAACATCAAAGAAAGTTCCTGGCTCATAAACTTCACCTTTACCTTTCTTTTCTATATCAAATGTGAATGTAACCTCATTAGCCCCGCTTGGTCTTTGGTTTATTTTAGTTACTTGAATTGGAGCACCCGAATTTTCAATATTTAAATTATCATTATCTAGTTTGCATACATCATTGGTTAATCTTTCATTAGCTGTTTTTTTCAAACATAAATCAGTTTGTGCTATTGTTTTATACTCATAACAAACATCTGCTCTTATATTAACAGTAAAGTCAGCGCTAAGATCAAACTTATATCTTGCATCTCTGAATTTTAGCTCTATTTCTTCCCCTAATTCTTCTCTATCCCTAAATTTCTTTTTTCCGCCAAGTTCTGTATCGCTTCTCTCAGATAATGAACGTAAAGAAAATGCTTCTCTGTCTATCCCTTGTAATGAAGCAATAACCTTTCCATCATCAATATCGTGCTCTCCTTCATTCTCAACAACAACAACAACATCAAATTCATCCGCACTATTATCTCCAACCCTGGTTGGGGTATCATCACTAAAACTCAATTTTAGCCCATTATCCCCCCCTACAAATCTTTTACTGGATAAGTTATTAGAATCAGATGCTTTATCGCAACCTGCAATTAATAAAACTCCAAATAGAACTAAGACTAAAAAGTGCTCTTTTTTCATTATATTAAGTCTCATATTTATTTATTAAAGTTTTCTATCACTCCAAAAATATTGTTAATCTCTCTATTTCAAAGGAAGTTTTTGGTATTATTTTAATTGCATTGTCTCCTCTTCTTACGAAAGAGGAAATATCTCTTTCATAAAAGCTATCAACAACATCAAAAGATACTGTATCTTCATTTATAGCAATATTTGCTCTTTTTATCTTAGAGCCTCTTTCATCTTTAAAATCTAATCTTAAGATTATATTTGAATCCCCTTTACAATCAAAGTCAAATTCACAATCTTCTGTACATCTATCAAAACAACTATCTGTTCCACAATCAAAATCGCATTCTCTTATGCATCTATCAAATCCAGTTCCACATAATCCAGTAGTTCTATCAAAATCTTCGTCATCTACTTGAAAGTTATATTTTGGGAAGGATATCTCTCCAATGCTTAATTCAACCTGAATATCATCCAGCTGATAATCTCCTCTGTCAATATTAAACTCAAATCTATTAAGTCCAGATTTTACCCTATCTGGGGAGATATCTATTTTATTTAATCCTGAATCACAAAACACAAAATCATTGAACAATAGCCTATTATTCAAAGTCATGGATAATCTTCCTTGTTCTTTAAGTGATAAGCAATTTACAAAATAAGATAATGTTAATCCTTCCAATCCATTTTTTTCATTATCAGTCAGGGAAAAATCTCTTGAGGCTACTTTATTATTTGATCTTGTTGTTACAATTAATTTTATATCATTCAATTGATAATCATCTCCAAATCCTCTTGAAGAAATCAATTTCAGTTCATTCTTATTTCTCAAACCATTAATTGGAAGACTTATTGGAATTCTGCTTGATTCAATCTCATCTTCAAAAACCAAATTTCCATTCAATTCAATCTTTACCTTTCCTTTTCCTTTGACAACAAAAAGAAATAATTCAAATTTTTCTATATTCTCAACATCATTTAAATCAAATTCAAAAGATCTATCATTCTCAATAAAAAAACTTTTTTCTAATGTCGTTGTTTTTGATAGGTCTATTGTACTTTTTTCTAATCTAGAATATAATAACACTGGAACAAATTCCTTAACTACAGATTCTTCCCCAAATGGTGTTACTTCGCCGGGAAATGCACTCAATAATACCTTTTCTGAATCAATAAAATCGATTCTATCACCACCATTATTTATTCCACCCGAAGAAGTTCCAGGCAATAACTCTTCTCTCAAGTCCACAGGAATAGAAACGATATACAAGACAATCAATAATGCAGTTATAAGAATAAGAGCAGCAATATTTGTTCCCGCCTCTCCCCTTTTACTTTTCATCGATTAATAATGAGATTTTTTCTATTTAAATATTTCCACGATTAGTTAAAAAACAGGTATTTTAGAAATTTAAGTAATCTTGGTTCTTTTATAAACAATTTAAATGCAAATTTAGCTATATAATCTCTATCATTTTCTTCAAGTATTTTTTTCAATTTATCTTGAGAGAATAAATCAACAAACTCATTGTAATCTTTTTCATTAAACTTATCCATAACTTTTCGAGCATAAAGTCCAACCAATAAGTCTCTCCCTATTGCTTTTCTCCAGTTTTTATCATAATCAGAAAAAGATTTTGTCATCTCTTTTGCAGCTAATAATCCCTGTATGATTCCACCATATGTTGTAGCCTTAACTTGAGTAGCAGAGTCTCCTATCAGATAAACATTATTTTTAGTTGTAATAACATTTGGATCATATACTGGAATCATCCCGGATTGATAATTTATTATCGTAGCATTTCTAAGTTTTAATAATCTTTCAAAATCTTTAGTTGAGTTGTTATATTCCGCCACCCCTATCCTTGCAATCTTATTATTTTCTGGAACAACCCAACCAAAACACCCATATCCTAGATAAAAGTCAATTTTTTCCTCATCACATTTTGTATTACATCTAGCCTGGATGCCATATACAAAATTTCTATTGTTAAACATTCCATTGGTTTTGGCAACACTAGAAAATGGGCCATCAGCGCCAACAAGGATATCTGTTTCTCTAAAGCCATTATTAATTTTGATTTTCATTTTACCATTATTTGAACAACCGTTATATCTGCTTTTTAGATGAAGTTTTGCTCCTTCATTCACAGCGAGATTAGCAATATATCTATCAAATCTGTCTCTGTCAAATACATAATTACTTTTGTTAAGCTTAATTTCAATAAAATTGTTGTTTGGTGAGAAAATTCTAGCATATTTTGCTTTATTTAGAACAAAATCATGATCCATATCAAGGATTCCCTTTAATGAGCTTGTAGTTATTCCAGTACATTGTATTGGACTACCAACGACTGAATGCTCTTCATACAGATTAACCTTTTCTCCCTTCTTTGCTAATAAGTATGCTAAATAACTTCCGGCTGGGCCTGCCCCTATAATTGAGATCATATGCTTATTATGAAAAAAAGACTTATAAAACTAATCATCAGAAAATTATTTAAACAAAAATAGACTTTTAAGTACATAATGGCCTTTTTTGATGCGTTAAGAGATATTAGAAGAATAAAAAATGTTGTTGGTGTTATGTTCAAGTATGAACTTGGATATTTCTTAGAAAAATTAGACCTAAAAAATTATCTTCCATTCAATAAAAAACTACAAACAACTAAATTCTCAAAGCCGGATTCTATTCCAAAAAGATTAAGGTTGGCTATTGACGAGTTGAATGGTGGTTTTGTTAAGTTGGGTCAATTACTAAGCTTAAGACCAGACTTAATTCCAAAAGAATATTGTGAAGAATTCTCAAAACTTCAAGACAATGTCAATCCTTTAAGTTATAGACAAGTAAAAGTAGTAATAGAAAATGAATTTAAAATATCATTAAATAAGTTATTTTTAGATTTTGGGAAAGAACCCATAGCTTCTGCTTCAATAGGGCAAGTCCATAAAGCACAGCTCAAGACAGGAGAATTTGTAGCAGTAAAAGTCCAAAGACCAGATATAGAAAACTTATTTGAGGCCGATATTGATTTAATGTATAAATTGGCTAAAATTCTAGAAAATAATATTCCAGAGACAAAAATTTATAGACCAATTCAAATTGTAAAAGAGTTTGAAGATTATACAAAAAAAGAATTGGATTACACTTTAGAAGCTAAAAATATAGATGATTTTTATAATTTAAATAAAGATAAAGAAATTATCGCTCCAAAAGTTGTATGGGAATATACAAAAAAGAAAGTTCTGACAATGGAATTCATAGAAGGTAAGAAAATTCATGAAATAAAAAATTTTAAGGAAATAAATTCAGACCCAAAAATTATTATGAAGAACATTGCTTCATCAATAATAAAACAGATTTTAGAATATAAAATATTTCATGCAGATCCCCATCCTGGAAATTTATTATTATTAGGAAAAAATAAAGTTGCATTACTGGATTTTGGTATTGTGGGGAGATTGAATGATGAGTTAGCTGAAAAAATAGAAAATGTTTTCATAGCATTAATGAAGCCTGATTCAAAATTATTAACTGAAAGTTTGATAGATTTAAATTTTGCAGAAAGCCATGTATCTCAAAATGAGTTAAAAAATGACTTATCAGTTCATCTGTCAAGATATTATTCAATAAAATCTGAGAATCTAAATTTATCAGAAGCAATGTATGATTTATTAGCAATAGCAAGAAAACATAATTTACAGCTTCCGGATAATTTTGTTCTTTTAATCAAAAGTTTAATCACAACAGAGGGATTGGCAAAAATAATCTATCCAGAATTTAATTTTATAGAAGAATTAAGGCCATATACAAATAATTTAATAAAGAAAAAGTCATCAACAAGGTATGTTCTGGGCTCATTAAAAGAAATTTTATTAGATTTTAAGAATAGCATTTCAAACGCCCCAAGAGAGATAAAAAAAACTGTAAAAGCAATACAATCTCCAAAAGTAAAGATTGATATAGATGATACAGACATCCAAAAATTTGTTATAGAATTGGACAGATCAAGTAACAGAATAACATTTGGTTTGATTATAGCTGCTTTGCTTGTTGGGGCAGCATTGGTATTTGCAGCAGACTTGCCACCATATATATTTAATTTGTCATTAATGGGGATAATATTTTTAATAGTTGCAATGATTGTTTCTATTATGCTAATATCATCAATACGCAAAGAGGGGAGGTTCAAAAGATGATAAGAGAATTTATTAGAAGAACTTTTGGGTTTGGAGCAAAAACAATATTGGACAATAGAGATTTAGATAGGAAAGATTTGAAAGACATGACAAAAAACGTGATTAATGAGTCAGTAAAAGAAGAAAAAAGGCTAAAAAATGTAATGAGGAAAGAGGTAAAAAAATCCATCAAAAGAGTTGCTTCTAAAGCAAAAGTTTCCAAAAAGAAAGCTAAAAGAAAAAAGAGGAGATAGATTGACAATAGAGAATATACTATTGACTGTAGGCATTGTTGGATTAGTGGCTGCTTCTGTTTCTGATATAAAGACAAAAGAAGTTCCTGACTGGATAAGCTACAGTATGATATTCTCTGGAATATTTCTAAGATTGATCTTTTCAGCAAAAACTTTTATTTGGTCTTTCTTTTTTATTGGACTTTTGGGATTTTTTAGTATGTTATTGCTTGGAAATCTAATGTACTACACAAAACAATGGGGTGGGGGAGACACAAAAATCATGATGGGTATTGGTGCATTATTTGCTACCATAAATGAACAAAATTTATTTTTGCTTAATTTGATAATTAATTTACTCATTGTTGGAGCCATATATGGATTAGTATGGAGTATTATACTTGCAATCAAAAACAAAGATAAATTTTTGAAAGAAATGCATAAAAAAATGAGAGATAATAAAAGATTGGGTTTAATATTATTAATAATATCAATAATTCTAACAATAAATCTTCTCTTTGTACAAAATACAATAGTTAAAATATTTATATTTACAATTGTTTTGTTGGTTGGATTATATTATTATCTATTAATTGTTATAAAAGCAATTGAAGATTCTTCAATGTACAAGATGATTTCTGTATCTAAGCTAACTGAAGGCGATTGGATAGCACACAATATCAAACTAAATCATAGGATTATATACAAAAAATCTAGTTTGGGTGTAACGAAAGACCAACTTAGTCTTATAAAAAAGTCAAAAATAAAGAGAGTATTGATAAAAGAAGGCATTCCATTTATTCCTTCTATATTTATAGCAACACTAATAACTTTAGTTTATGGGAGTTTAGTTTCTTTATTAGTTTAGGCCTTTCTTTCTTCTTCCCAATACTCAGTAAGTGTCTTTTTAGTCAATTTAACCTCTTTATGGGTTGAGATATTCTCTTTTATTTTCTTAGCTAGATTAGACATTTCATCATCACCTATTTTTTTGAAATTCCATTTAAAATCTATTCCATCATCTTTGTATCTTGGAATTAGATGTATTATTATGTGTGGAGAATTCTGACCAGCTATTTGACCATTGGCAACAAATATATTATTTCCATCCGCATTTAAACCATTGATCATAGCCAATGATACTTTATTAATAATTTTGAATAAATGTTGCACTTCCGTATCAGAAAGTTGAAATAAGAATTGATGATGTTTTTTCGGGAAGATTATCGTGTGCCCTTTGTTTGCCGGATTAATATCAAGAATGCCCATTACAATTCCGTCTTCATAAACAATTTTAGAATCTATTTTTTTCTCAGCTATACCACAAAATGGGCATTGCTGTTTTGTTAGTTCATGTAATTCTTCCGGTGGCAATTCATTCAGAATTTCTTGTAATTTTTTCTGCTGCTCTTCAGGACTTAAGTCTTTTATTCTTTCTTGTATCTCTTTTATTCTCTCTTCAGATAATGCCATGATAAGTTAATTATTTAAAGCATTAAAAAACTTTTCATTAATGATTTCAATTATAATTCCAGCTTATAATGAAGAGAAATATATTGAGAAAACATTAAAATCAATCAAGAAACAAAATTTTAAGCATTATGAGATAATAGTTGTATGTAACGGCTGCACTGACAATACAAAAGATATAGCAAAAAAATATGCAGATAAGGTTCTAGTTATAAAAGAAGCAAATGTTATGGCTGCAAAGAATAAGGGCGCTTCTGTATCAAAGTATAAAAAATTAATTTTTTTGGATGCTGATACTAAATTTAATGATTCTAATGCATTGTACAAAATATCAAAAGATAAATGGGATATTTCAACATGTTTTTTCTTGCCAAATGATTTCAAATTAAGATATATTCCGTTTTTTATCATCAAAAATTTATCCAATTTTTTCGGGACTGCAAACGGAATAATAATCTGTGATAAAGAAAAGTTCCATAAAATTGGGGGATTCAATGTAAAAAGATATCCTTTAGAAAATAGGGATTTGATTATAAGATTTAAAAGAATTGGTAATTTTCATGTTGTTCCTTTATTTGTTGTTACATCAATGAGAAGGCATGATAAATGGGGACTGTATAGCTTATGGTATTGGAGCAAAAGTTTAATATTCAACAATAAAGAAAGATATGAAGCAGTAAGATAATTAACCAACTGCCCTTCTAACATCAACAACCTCAACAGAATTAACTCCATCTATTTCTCTAATTTGGTCTTCCAAATCATCTGTTCCACCTTTTGATTCATCCATAATACATATTAGTTTTATGGCTTTTAAACCAAAAGCAATTGGTTCTATTTCAGTTTTTCCTACATGAACCCCATAGTCTTCTATTTTAGAGATTGCTTCATCTTTAACAGAGTCTATATCAGTTTCAGGGCTTTCCAGCATAATCTTAAAAGTTATTACAACATTTGCCATTTTAATTAGGACCTGAGAATTTACATTCAGGGCAAGTATATCTTGTGGCTATTTTCCTTTCATGTAAGCTTCTTATTATAATATATTTTCCACAGTTAGGGCACTTGAATTTAGTAGAACCCTTCTCATTAGTAATTTCTTCCCCACTTGCACTTTTAATCATTTTTAATTCAGCCATAAACATTCTCTATAAAATCCATTTATAAAACTTTTTATATTTAAGATTAGTTAAGAACAAATGCCCTTATGGTGTAATCTGGACTAAGCACAGAAGCTTGCGGTTCTAAGCAAAAAGCTTCAAATCTGGGTTCAAATCCCAGTAGGGGCAATATCATTCATTTAATTGTAAAAGAAGATACATAATAAATTATCCAAGTATTAATATATTTTAATTTTTTATTTGATGTATGCAGATTAGAAGGAGTTTTGATAATTTAGTAGATAAAATATTGAAAGAAGTTTCTATAAAAATAGCTAAACATGAATTTGAAGAAGCAATTAGATATACTTCAGATAAGGTTTATTATCGAATTGTCCAGAGCACTAATCCAATATTTTCACATCATAAACCAAGAGATTTAACTGTTAATGAAAAAGTAAAGAATAGAGTTTATTTCTTCCTAAAAGAATATATTCCTGAATCTTACTTAGATTATGGATGGAAAAAAGTTAAAGAAGAGGGAAGTAAACCAGTTAAATTAAATTTGTCCCATAATTATTAAACATCCCTAATTCCACCTTCGCTTATCTCAAATATGGCTTCTCCATCAGGCATTGCCGGAGCATCTACAAGTTTAGCTACCCTTGTTCCTTTTTTTCCTCTTCTTAAATAAATTCTATAAGTAGATGCATGTGCTAATACATGTCCACCGATAGCCTCAGTGGGATCTCCAAAGAAGACATCTGGCCTTGCCATAACTTGGTTTGTTATATATACTGCAATATTATACTTATTTGCTAATTTCATCAATGCATGCATATGTTTATTCAGTTTTTGTTGTCTATCAGCTAATTGTCCCCTTCCGGAAAAATCACTCCTAAAATGACTCATCAAAGAATCAACAATAATTAATTTAATTGGTAATCCTTCTTTTATCAAATCTTCAACCTTTTCAGCTAATAACATTTGATGATCTGAATTAAAAGACCTAACTCCTCTAAAATTTCTTAATGCCTCTTCTCCATTTAATCCCTTTGCTTCTGCTAATTTTTTTATAAATTCTGGTCTTAATGTTGATTCAGAGTCAATCCAGACAGCCATCCCTTCAGCCCCACCTTTATCCCTAGGAAGTTGAACATTAACAGCTAATTGATGCGCTAAGGTTGTTTTTCCAGAGCCATATTGTCCATAAGCCTCTGTTATTGCCCCAGTTTCTACCCCCCCACCAATTAATGAATCAAAAGCTTTACTATTTGTTGTTATTTTTATTATCTGTTCCCTCTTCTTAAGTAAATCTTCTCCACTCTCAAAACCCATATCTAATTTTGTCCTAGCTACACTAATTATTCTTTTAGCTACATTATCACCCATGCCACATGCATCAACTAATTCAGCAGGAGATGCAACAGCAATTGACATTAAATCTGTATATCCGGACTCCATTAACTTTTCTGCTGTTGCTGATCCAACTCCCGGTAGATCTTGAATAGTAAGTTCTTTAGTTTCTTTTGTTGCCATCTTTATTCATCCCCCTCATTTTCTTCTGTGTTTTCCTTTTCTTGCTCTTTATTAACTTCAAAAAACAAATAATCTTGGGCTTTGTTTAATAAAAGTTGGAGTCTTACAATATCTTGTCTTCTCAAGTTATTAATAACTTCAGACCTCCAGATATCTTCCTTCTTTTTCTTATAGCTCTTTGTTATACTAAAAGTTTTGTAAGAAAGCTCTCCTCCTTCAAACTCCTTTTTATTATCCCAGATAGATAAGTCCATATTGCCTATCCTCCATTTTTGTATTGGTCTTGTCATTTTTCCTCCTTTGCTTTCGCATTTTGTTTCAACAGTCCTAGAAATAGCTCCAATTAGTCTCCCTTTTCGGAACTTATTTCATGAGACTAATAGTATAATATCAAGTTTATTTATAAATCTGGCGCGTGGTTGTCCGCTGTCCGCTACGTATATACTAGAAAATATATATTAAAAAACATTATTTATTGTAATTGCTATAAACACTAATATTGTTGCTAGTAAAGCATATTCTAATATCCCTCCAGTCTTGATAAAACCTTTAAGATGTAAATTATTAAATGGTCTCAGGAAGCTTATTCCTGTAGTTGTTAATGAGTCTATCAATAAATGGGAAATAAATCCAATCAGAAAAGCAAATCCAACTACTGGGTAGCCAAACAAGCTTATAACTATGAAAATTGCTATTGGAATATATATTGTATGCATTAATCCCCTGTGCCCAAATAATAATTCTAACAAAAAAGACAAAGGTTTTATTTTAGATCCTATTCTGGAAGACATTTTATCTAAATCAGCTAAAGCAGCCCCAAATATGACAGCTAAGATAAAGATAGATTGATTTGGAACCTCAATTAGAGTCATAGTTAGTAATGCAACTAAAAATCCGAAAGCTATATGGGTTATGAACATCATTTTAGCTTGCTTAACAATTCATTCATTGATTCTTTTAGGTTAATCTCCTCTACAGAGTTTGTTATAAACTCTAATCTATCAAACATATCATTCCTTACAACCTTACCATTGATTATTATCTGACTTCCCAATAATCTTTCTCTTGCATCAGAAAATTTGTTTATATCCTCTTTTAAGTTTAAAACTTCTTTATCATCCAACTTTAATATTTTAGAAACATTATCCCTAAAAGCAACTACCCTTATATTATCTGTTCCATCATCAAAGAATAAGTTTAGGATTGGATTAAAATTCTCCTTGACATTTCCATGTACATCACATTTATACTTGTCTCCATTAAGAGTAAGTTTTTTACTGCATTCTGGGCAAGCCGGATAAAATTTAGGCTCAAATAATTGGACTATTGTTCCAACAATAGAAACATTATCTCCTAACTTAAGGTCTTTAATTTTTTTCTTCTGCAGTCTTTTTTGTAAGTTAATAAAAACATTTCCTACAAACTCATTTTCAGGATTAAGTTGAATAGAACTTGATTTGTTTAGATGTACTTCTTTAAATCCGTTATTTTCCCTTATATATCCATTTCTTACTAATAATATATCTCCTTCATTTACTTCTTCCATTGATTTTATCTGTGATTCATCCCATATTACTATCCTTATTGCTCCGGTTTCATCCCCAACTAATAAACTCTGCACTTTTCCTTGTCTGTCTTGTTTCTTATATTCTATAACTTCATTCTTTTGAACTATCTTAACAAGAATTTCTATATTTGAAATTCCAGTCATTAATTCATTAACTTTGTATCTTTTTTTGCTTAAATCAAATATTTTTATTCCTAGTTCATTAGCTACTATATAAGCAGCCCCATCCTTACTTATCAAATCATTAAGCTGTTTTATTTTAGAATTTACTCTTGATTCTATCTCTTCATTGCTAAGATTCTTTTCTTCTTTTATTCTCTTTACAATGTCTTCATAAGTCGCTTTGTACATTTTTTCAAAATTGATTAAACTCTTGTTCTACTGCAACAACAGGAATTTGTTTTGTTGCTACAACAGTTTTATATGGATAAGCTAATTTTATTATTAAAGGATTTTGGAAATAATTAGTTTCTGCTGGTAAACTAACTGTTAAAGTGCAGTAAGCCTCTCTTGTTTTTATCGTATCAGTAAATTTGATTATATTTTGATTGCAATTAAAAACCCCACTCCCCTCCAGATTAATGGCTCCGGCTATATTCAAACTTCTATCCTCATTATTAATCCGTCCATCACTTCCACCAAAATCTTGGAAAGTAATTATTAAAGTTACAAATGCTTGGTCATTAACTGCATCAGTCTGTTGTTTTATGCTAGTTATTGCAACAGGTGAATTGCGTGCATCAGGTCCAAGATCATTAATACTAAAGGAAGTTCTCGAAGTACATTCTTGTTCCCTTACATTCGCTTCTTCCCCCTTCACACATAGCTGGGTTATAAAATCCGCTTCATAGTCATATTCTAACTCTGCTCTTATTGCCGCGTTGGTTAAACTGCTATAAGAATATGCAAAAGTATCAAAATCAATCTCTTCTTCAACAACGGTTTGTCCAAATTCAGCTTCTCTTCCTTTTATTAAAAAACTTCTTGATATTCTTCCAGGAATAGCTTCTAAATTTCCTGTAGGGGTATCAGATAAATAAACTATTCCAGAAATATCCTTTGTTCCCCAATTCTGTAATAATGCTTCAACCCTAAAAGGAATCCCAATTCTTATTCTGTCTTGTGGCGGTTTTCCTTCTACGAATTTTAATGTAACTCCCCTATTAGATAATTGCCCTGGCTGATTAGGATTAACTTCAGTTGCAACATTTCTTGGCTGGGAATTAAAAGGTAATGTTGCACATCCAGAAACAACTACAACAAGGATTAATACTAATAAAAGAACTATATGCCTCATCTAATTAAAAAACTATGGGTTGTTTAAAAGGTTTTCTGTAAAAAATACTACAGCTCCAGATACACTATTATCTAGTTGTCCAAATAATAAATTTTCAACCTTTCTTATTTCTATAGAAGCATCTTGTGTTACTCTATAAGTATATCCAGCATCAGCTTGAATTTTATATACTTCTAATAAATCTTGTTCTTGTGGAGCACCTTGTATCATTATTCCACAGTCAAATATTAAATTATCCCTAAAACTTGGACATAATTGTGCATCTTTATTGTCAGAGTAGCAATATAATCTTATTCTATCGTTTATATCTTTTATAATTATAGATGATAAGTCTCCATCAGTAAATGATTCACAACTATCTTGGTTAATCGAAACCCCAGGTTCATTCAATGAACTTATTCTCAAATAATTTAACTTTTCTAAATTTCCACCCCAAACAAACTTATCTGAAACTGTGTTTATTAATCCAATTTTTATTCTTTCATTTTGTATTGTAAATGGTTGTCTTCCAAATAGTTGAATAGATAAAGGAATTGGAGTTCTAGCACCAATTTGTTGTGATCTTATTTCCCCATCCCCTTTCCATAATCCAGAGTTAACTAATCCTTGATATAAATCATTTCTTTCAAATAAAAGTCTACCTACCCCACTTCTTGCTAAACTATCTTGACTTGTGACATATAGGTCTTGTATTGTTCTAGAGATTACATCATACTTAACATTTAATGTTATTAGTTTTCCAGTTCTTACTTGATCTTTTACAATACTAAAACTATTTTTTGGAAGAACGCATCTTACTTGCACTTGTCTTGTTATTCCAGAAGCCCCACCCATAACAATTGTTGAGACTTCATTTATTCCCTTTGTCCCTTCACCAACTAATTCTATTTGTATTGGACCATTATAATCTTTTGAACTACAAGAGATATCTAATCTAATATCATTTTGAACATTTTTTATATTAATTAGTCCATCTAATCTTATTTCTTCATCTTCATTATAAAATCTTCTTAATGATTCAAATTGCTGAATAATTACCCCCATCTTCTCAGTAGGTTTTTCTGAGACTACATCTGGATTTTTAAATTCGCCTATCTCTTCTGGATATTTCAAGAATTTTACAAAATTATTAACTATTGCGTCTTTTGTAGCTTCAAAGGACCTTCCTAAACTAGCTTCAGCTTTTGAGACAAAAATGTTACATGTTCCTCCTAAATACGGAACAGATTGAAGAAAAGTTGAACATGAAAAGTAAAAGAAAATTCCGACAATTAATACAACAAAAATCGCTTTTAATAAACTCGGCTTTTTACCATTTCTAACAGTAATGGAGGTTTGTTGAGGTTGTTGATAAACTGATTGTATTGGTTGAGAAGGTTGAGATTCTCTTCTCCTAAAAGGTGATGTAATAGCATCAAGTGGTTGTTTTGCTACTCTCCATCTCCACTGCATTTTTTCCCATCTTCGTCTCTCTAAATTTAATCTTTTTAATTCTTCATCCTCACTTTCCTTTCCCCAAAAAGCCATATTACCTCTTTTACTCCCTCTCAGGATCAAATTTAAACATTAAAATCATATTTTCTTGGATTAAATTGTTATTTTTGTTTGTTAACAATTTAAAGTTAGTTATAATTTCGAATTTAATAAATCTATCTTCTCTATTAAGATTCCATTGAAGTCCTTTTTTATCTTCAATGCAATTGGATAAATCAAAAGTTATGTCTTTCGTTTTTAGGCATTCTTTAGATTTCATAACTTCACTATGTAACTCATCCAGAATGTTGAAATTAAAATTAATTTTTTCAATGAAAGAAGGATCTCTTTCATATGTTCCCGTAACTATTGTTTCTCTTTTTATGTCTGAAGATACAACTGATCCTGTTATTCTATTTAATTCGTTATTAACTTTTTTAACATAATTTTGAGTTTCTTTTAATTCTGGAATTTTTCCTAAACTAGCCACTCTTGATGGACCCGCATTATAAGCAGCTAGTGCTAAATCAATATTTTTGAATTTGTCTAGTTGTAATTTTAGATAAGCAGTTCCAGTTAAGATATTCAATCTAGGATTAAACTTAGCATCTTCAAAATCCCATTCAACATTAAACTTATTTTTAACATCTTTAAATGCTATCTCTCTTATTTGCATCAAACCATATGCATCTTTATTAGAGATTGATGTTGGATTATAATTAGATTCAACATTTATTACAGCCCTTATCAAATTTTCATCAACATTAAAGGTTTGGCTAGCTTCTTTTATCCAATGATCATATCCAACATCCTTTACAGAAAAATCTATTACTTTCTTTTCTTTTAATGTTATATTATCATTGTTTATTTCAAATAAAAGAGAATTTTTAGATTTAACAATGAGATTATTATCTTGAATTGTGTAATCAAAATCCAATTTTGGAATTTTGTTATTTAAATTTAAATAATTCTTAAAATTGTTATCAAAGTATAATAGATAGTCTTCTTTATTTGGTTTACATTCATTATTCCAAACAAATTCATTTTCTGATTTACATCCTTCTTTTCTTAACCCACCATTTTTTCCAAACTCATTTAATGCATCATTGATAGAATTCCTTGCACTCTGTTTTATATATTGCCTAATAAACTCTCCCTTTTGATATAGTTGAATTATGTCTATTTGATTCTTTCCTGCTTCTCCGGCAATTGATGTATTTGTAGTTAAAACAGTTAATGTGGCATAAGCTAATAAGAACGCAGTTAATGCAACCAAAGTCGGCAAATAGATTCCTTTTTTGTTCATGATAATCCTTTAAACAATTTCAGTTTTATATTAACTAAATTCTTTTTATAATCAGGCAAAGATAATGAATATTCCAGACTATTTCTGAATTTTTTGTCGAATCCAACTAATGGAAGTATTTTTGGTTCAGTTCCAGTAGTTACTATTGCATCTGTATTAAAAGAGTGTATTATGGGATCATAACCCCCATTCAGGAAGATAGTTTTGTCAGTAAATTTAATTTCTAAATACCATAAGCAGACTTCTTGTGGGTTATCTACTAGCATTTTGCTGTCAACTTTGCATATTTTGTTCATTGGTTCTCTTACTTTTTCTTTTATTTTGTCTTTATCGTTTTGATTTAAGATAATAAATTCATACAGATTAACATCTTCAATCGGTGTATTCATCAGATTTTTCAATGTCAAACCACCATCATTGCTAACCTTCTTTGAGGTTATTATCTCACTTATATTTTTCATATCAGCATATGAAATTTCATTTGCAAACAAAACAAAGAAGACAGTCAATATTATTGCAAGAGTTATTATTGAAAAGCCATCCATTAATCCCTCTCCCAAAACTCCTTTTTTCATTGGACTATTACCTCTGCTTTTAATATATCATAACTAACTTTACCATTATTTGAAACTAGAACATATTGCTGGCTTTTGAATAAACATTGTTTTTGTTTATTTCCAACTTGGCAAAGATTAAAAGCATCTCTATAATTTTCTATGTTAGATATTGTTTTTTCATTATTTTCTAACTCTAATTTTATTGGATAGTTTAATCCAATACAATTTCTCAATCTTTCTTCAGTAAATTTACTAATATCTATCTCTCCTGGCTCAATAACAACATTTTGCAATGCAAAACATTCAGAAGAGTAATACAATTTTCTTATTGTTAAGTCTGCTATTGACTCATTAATATTTATCTCTCTAGCTATAGCTGAATTTACTACAAAAAATACTGCACCGAGAATGATGATAGTTAACAATATTCTATTTATCCATAATAATGTCTCTCCAGAGATCATATAAGCGCCCTTTTTCATGTTATTTTATTCCTCTCTATAGAATCTTTATAGCTATAAGCATACATATTATCAAAACAATTTGAATTTGATTTGAAAGAAAGGCTATTAGGATCAAAATAATTAATCGGATCCTCTACTTTTCCATTGATAACAAGTTCAAAATGTAAATGTGGTTCATATTGTGTGTGGCTTTTTGGTCCATGTTGCCCAGATTTAGCTATTAGCTCCCCTTTTCTAACTTCACAATTTTCTACACAATTAAATCCACTTAATTTTATTTCTTTTGATAATTTATCTAGATGCAAATATCTAGTAATAACTCCATTCCTATGTTCAATAGTTAACGAATTCTCAGTTCCGGCCCCATTAACATATGTTTTTATTATTCCATCTTCTATAACAAAAACATCTTCATAATTGGCTCTCAAATCTACTCCTTCATGATAAGAAGTTCCTTCGCTTATTTGCCTATTACCGAAGCAGGAGGTAACTATTTTTTGATTTACTGGGAAGACAAAATCAGTTGTTCTTATGGCAAGATTCTTTTTCTGTTCTCTTATAAGCAAATTTATATTTGGAGAATAAGTTGAAAATATCTTATTTGATGAAATTTTATTTCCACTTATATCAAGATTTCTGTCACCATATTGATAATTTAAATTTAGTTTGCCAGGAGAAAGCTGGGCAGTATTTAATAATAATGATGTATCCAAGGACACATACCTATCAGAAAATCCAGATGCTTCAGCAGTTCTATCTATCATAAAGATAGTAGTTATAACAACAAATCCAACTAGAAGAAGATAAAAAGCCCACAAGATGGTTCTTTCTTCTTCACCCCTTTTATCCATGTATCTAAACTTATTACTTTATTTATTATTGTTTTGGTCTATAGAAACCCCTGAAGAGTCATATCTTATCTTTAGTACTCCTCCCCCACTTGAAATTTCTCCAGAATTTTTGAATTTTTTGTTGACTTCTTTACATTCAAATTTCTCGCATGATAAATCTAAGCACAGGCATAAACAACTTCTTAAAGTGCATACTGGAGACTGCTGTTTAATTTTATCGTTTATTGAGTCTGGATTTAAGTATTCTATTAAATATCCGTCTTTTAAGTTGTAATATGTCTCAATAAACGGATTATTTAGGCTTAATTTATCTATATCTCTGGAAATATATTCAAATGAATTGTAGCTCTGTTTGTCTATTGTGCTATACTGTGGCAATAGACCAATAAAAGAACTTGATACATTATAAAGAACAAGAAGGACAATAACCCCAACTATTAATCCAACTACGGCCTTGCCCGTTATTAAAGTCATAAATTAATGATTTAAAAGAAGTAATTAAATGTTTTTATTAACATGTAATTTCTGGGCAACCAACGCCCAAATCTAAGATACTATTTGATCCATATCTTTCTTTTATTAAACCCTCATTAGTTCTAGCCTTATCACTACATGTATAAACAGTATCATATTTCCCGTCACTACCTATGTTTGATCTGCCATCTATCACAAAAGCAGTATTACAATAAGCTGAATTTTTTCTTAAATTTCCTGTATCTGGTAGTAACTTAGCTTGATCACAAAATTGTTGACAGCTTTGAACAGCTAAAACCTCATCAGTCCCTGCTGTAGTCGAGTAAAATGTAGATTTTATTCTATCTGTTAGCCCTTTAAAACCACCAAAAAAGAATGTAACAACAACAACTAAAACTAGAATAGCTAATATTGCAATTATGATTGTGTTTAGAGTTAAACTTTGACCTCTTTTGTCCATCTTTTTTTGCATAAAGATATTAGTAATCATGTATATATAAAAGTTATGGTAAATTTATTTTCTAAACTTATATGTAAATGATTATGTTTTGTAACAGATAATAAGATTAATGTTTTATACTAATTCGATTTTGCTATACAAGAATCGCTTTTGATTATACATCCTGTTGCTGAAAATCCACATGGATCTTGTTCACATAAAGGTTGCCATTCATGTGTGCGTAGTCTTGTATCGTGCCCGCTTGGGTTAATTGATTTGCTACTGTATGCATCGCAACTTTTTAGAGTTATGGTTGCACAGGAGAAACAGCTACCAGTATTGCCTCCAGTCCATCCCCAAGGAGCATAATCATTTACAGTATCCTTCCAATAACATCTAAACAACCCATTACCAAATCCTTTATTTTTTCTTTCACAAACTGAATAATCAATATTTTTTGTGTTCTCTAAACAATCATTTTTAAGACTATTTTTAAAAGTAGTTGATTTGATTCCTAAACTATTTGGAAATTCTTCCAATAGTTTAGAATAGTATAAATAATAAATAGTTTGATCTTCTGTTATACATCTATCCGCTATTTCTCTTAATGCTTCAGCAAAAATAGGTTTATTCTTATCTTCAACCCCATTATTGTTAATTAAATATAAATTTTCATAAGATTTCCTATCAACATATTGTCTTAGTTTAATCTGGAATTCTTGACAACTAGGATTTTGTTTAGCATTTAGAAGAGCAGTTTTATAATTTATACTATTCTTAAAAGATTTCATTACTTGTGTATCTTTACTTAATAATTCTCTAAAATTTTCATCATTAGATAAAGTTCTTAATGCTTCTAAAGTATCTGCTTTTATATAAGCGGATTTTAATTCTTCAAATTTTTTTTCATTTCCTTCAAATGATTTTTGAACTTTTTCTAGTTCTTCCAATCTTTTTTTGATAGAATCTGGAAGCCCATTAGGGAAATGCTTTAATGCTTCAGATTTAGCTAAATCAATTCTATCTTTTGTAGGATTAGAGATGGCAGCATCTATTAAACTATTTACTATAAATAGTTTATCTTCTTGACTGGTTACTCCTGCTCCTAATGAAGCTATACCTTGTAAATTAGAGTTCATTTTATAACAGTTAATTAACTTAATTCTTAAATCCCTAGATAACTTTTCTTTGTCAGTCACTTCATGTTTTTTAATTTCATTCAATGCATCATTATACTCTTTAGTTAATTGAACAACATTATCAGAATTACATTCTCCACGATCTGCTAATAATGATATAACTTTGTCCCTTCTACCATCTTTGCTTAATAATCCAAAAGTATTATCAATAATTGGTTTTACACCCTCTGTTAATCCAATAGCTGTATCCCCTAGTTTACCAACCCCTTTTGATAAAGCAGGCCAATATTTAAAGATAAACATAATTATTATAATTAAAACTGCTATTGCTATTATTCCATTAATAAATTTCCACCATTCTCCTTCTCCTTTTTTGTTCAATTTATTTTTTATATTTCTCTTTTTTTTCATTTCAACCAAAACTAGTTAACTTTAACAAAGCATCTTTTAAGTTATTTATATTTGTTAGAAAAATTATAACCAATACTAAAACTATTAACACAATTATTGCGCTTGCAATTTGCCAAAATTCAAATCCTTTTTTATCCATCTAAAAATTCTCCTTTAGTTTTAATAAGATATTTGACATCTGATCCTTAAATATTATAGCTAAATAAACAACTATTACTATTACTATAACCATGATTATTAGTTTAGCAACAGTTTCCCAATGAAATTCTCCTTTTTCCATTATATCATAATTGTTTGGTTATTTAATAAAATTTGTTATCTCGCATAACCAGTGCATAATTCTTTAACTCCTTCCGAATCTGTCGCAATAATCAACGAATTAAATCCTTTACTTTGTAGAAGAGCATTAGCTCCCCCAGTGCCAACAGCCAGTAATCCGCCACCTATAAGCGCATATGGTTTAGATATATATTTGATGCCAGGAATATTTGCAATTATAACTGCTGTAGCTACTGTTGTAACAGCCCCCCTTCCAATTCTATTTAATATTCCTTCTTTTTTATTCACTATAAACAAAACAAATAATGATTTATCTTTTGTTATTTCAAGATCTTGTAATCCAGCAACTAATTGATTTTCTCTTGTACCTGTCCCAGTTATATAATCTAAGTATGTTCTCTTATCAAGGAGTGGTTTCGGCTTATTATCTCTTAAATAAATCGCCATTTCCTCATTGCTTATCTTAATCTCATTTTCAGAGCTTATTTTAGAACAGACATAACAAAGATCATTATCCTTAAACCACCCAGTATAATCTATGTCACCATAAAAATTAAATTTTCCCTCTCCAAACCTTCCCCAACAGTTTGCCATCTCTTTTGCTATAACCTTTTTAGCTTCTTCTTTGGTTTTTACATTTTCTGAGTTAGTCTTACAATTAAGATTAAAAGGAGAGTTAACTTGTGGTACAATACTACCTGCAACTGGAGCTTTTTCTAACACAGCACCAACACCATATGTTTTGCTATATGTTTTTATAACAACACTAGAAAAACATATTGTATCATTAATATTGTCTAAAACAAATGGTTTCCAAAAATATATTAAGATTAAGAATAAGACAATTAAAGATATTGTTAACCCAATTAATCCAGTAATTATTGAAAATTCTCCTTTTTTTTCAGCCAAAACTTTTCACCAATCCATAAATTATCCCAAAAATCAAGACTATAAAAAATATTATTAATATCAATATTGCTACGGTTTCTAATCCATGCTCATCTTCCATAGTTAAATTTTGGTTTATAAATATTTAAATATTATGATAAATGTTAGATTTTTATGGGTTTATTAGAAAAAATTGTATCTAAATCAAAATTATTAGCTGCTCAAATTTATCATTATTATTATGTATTAATGAAATTTATTAATGCTTATTCCATATAATACTGCTATGGCACCTATTCCTACAATAATGATTTGATATGTTGCTCCTGAACTTGGAATTATTTTTACAGCTTCTGGAATAAATTCATAACTAGATATTAATGGCCATATTCCTCCCAACATTGTTAGGATTCCAACAAATGTTATCATCAGTTTCATTTTAAGTTGTTGATTTTTTTATTATTCCCCAAACTATTAAAGCTATTGATCCCAAAAATGCTATATTAAACCATGGCATTAAGTCTATAGGAATTGCAGGACTAAAAATAAAAAAATTAAAACCAGTGTACTGGTCCAATAAACCAAAATAAGCCATATAAAATACAATGTATGCTCCACCCATTCCAATTAATCCTGAACCAGTAGTCTGATCTAAGATACTATAAACAAAAACTGAAAGTAGGATTATGATTATGAAAAATGCCCAAGGTCCAAAATTTTCTAATAATGAAAATCCGGTTTGTCTTTCCCAAATTAACAAAGCTATTGATAAAAATATTCCTAGTCCAACATAAACAGCTTTTCCTCCTCCCTCTAAATGTTTTCCTAAGATTGATTGTCCTAAACCTAAGAATATAGCTAAAAATATTCCCAAATCAAAAAAACTTGTATACTGATAATACAATTCTAGAATATCAAATTGATCATAACCTAAACCATATCCCCTATAAACTGCTCCAGAAGTAAAATTTCCAGAGATTAAAAATAATACAAATATTCCAAGGAAGATACTCCCAGTTATTGCTATCTTGCTAGAGATATTATGAAGAGTTATTCTATACTCTTCTTTTTTCTGAGTCCTCTTTTTCTTCATTATTATCCTAAACAATACAAATTATATAAACCTTTCTCTCAAGCCACAGAAGTTATAACATTAATTCCATTCGCTAATACATTAAATACAAATATTCCAATTAATGATATAATAAAGTATAATCCAACCCCAAATATTAAACTTTTCCCAAGTTCATATTTTCTCATAATCTTATCATCATTATTTTCAATTGCATTCCTTAAAATTGTTAATACAATTATTATTTCTAAGATATAAATTCCTATAACCAATTGAAAATGAAAGCTTGGGATTACATCCTCTATCCTTAATATTTCTATTAATCCTTGTAAATTTCCAACCCCTTCCTCATTTGTCAGAGATACTGATTTGAACTGCTCCCCAAGCTTATTTATTATTGTAACAACCATTGAAGCGACTCCGACAACAATTGCTGCTATCATTGGTGCTAAGAAACTCGCTTGAGATTTCATGCTGCTTATTATTTCTGCTAATAAATCTTTCATCCTTTCAGCCACCTTATGAATTCTATCTGCATAAACTGAGATGCTGATAAGACTCTTTGATACAACTTCAGGGCCTTTCTTAGCACTCTCAATCAAAACTTTCATGCTACTTTCAATTAGTTTAGAAGGAAAGTAAAGCAATGCTCCCCTTTCTTGATTGAATATTGCTTCATTAACGCTCATTCCCAGTTTTCTAATATTTATATTTACAATTCTAAAGAAGTTTCCTGTTGGCGTTCCTTCCAAGTCTTCTGAAATTTTTCCGAATGCCGATTCAACAGGAATTCCACTGCCAACCCTATTTCCTAATTGAAACAAACTTCCTGTAAACTCTCTTTCTAGTTTATCTGTCTCTCTTTTGATGTCAATTAAATTTTTTGTGTTTGCTTTGTAATACATTCCAATTGCTAAAGCCAATCCTAATGGGACAAATAAACTAAGTATCAAAGACCAAATCCCATATGGCCCGATGTATTTATTACATACCCCATTTATTTCTTCTAAACATTTGTAATCAAGAAGTTTGCCGCCAATCCCCTCCTCCAAGAATCCAACCTGATCAAAATCATTAGTAATTAAATGTAGCAAAACGGGCATAAATCCAATTAGTAAAAAAACAAATCCGATTAATAAAGAGATTAATAATGCTGAATCATTTTTATATTTTTTAACTTCTGGATTATTCTCAAATAAATCACTCTCTCCAAAACCACTAACTCTTTTTGATAAAATATTAATTCCTAATATTAAGACTAAAGGGGGAAGTAAAAAATTGTAGATAATTGATAAATGCCACCATTTAACTGCACCCCTCAAGAAACTTGAAACTAAAGGAAATATTACAATTCCCAATATTGGCAATATAATTCCAAGCATATGTAACATTGTAATTGGAGAATTTAACTCATGTGCAAAATGTAACATCTTGTCATATGTTCCATCAAGCATGACTTCTAAGCTCTTATCAAGCAAAGCGACTCTTTTTGATTCATTAGGCTCTTGTAAACTTGCTTCAATTAAATGTAAAGATTCTACAAACTCTAAATTATAATTTTTCCATCCCTCTAAATAAACATCAAGACTTTCTTTCATTGTTGAATATTTATCGGTTTCAACATCCCAGAAAACTTTTCTTAAATCCAAAGCCATTGGATTTCCTATGTGCTCCCCAGCAAATTTAATTGCTCTTTCTAAATTGCTTGTATGTCTCATATACATAACAACATAAAGAATGCATAAAACCATTTGATTACTTGCCTTTAGTCTATATCTGTTAGCCAAATAATTTGGTATTTTGCTTAATGGCTTTATTATTAATGCTCCTAACAACAACAGGAATAACGGGGTAAAGATTAATATTTCTCCAAGAAAAAATGAAACTAAAGCAACTATGGCTGCAATTAGTATTATTATTCCGGCTAAAATAACTGAAAAACTATAAGCCCCAATTGGAGTTATGTCTAAATGTAATATGTTTATTGATTTTTGTAATTCTTCTTCATCTTTTTGTTGAGGTTTTATCTTGATAATCCCTTCGGAAAAATTGCATAAATTTTCATAAATTGTTGTTTTTTTATCCAATAATTCTTTTCTGAATATATCATATTCTCTGGAAAACACCTCATTTGTTGGAAGATTTTCAAAAGAAAGATTTGATGTGCTTTCTAATTTTTTGCTATACTCTCCAAGAATCCTCTTTGTTTTTTCATCAATCTGCATCTTAAAGCTGTCTCATTCTTATTCTTCTTTTTAACCATTCTTCCCAACTAAAAAATATTCTCTTATTGTCAAGGTATCCAACTTCTTCTTTCACTATCTCGCTTATCCTATGGAATTGGTCATTCGAGTCTATAACAAACTTAGCTTCTAATAATGAATCATTTTTTAGTTTATCTGCATAATTAACTAGTGTTTCTTTTATTTTTGCTCTTAATAATATATTTTCCCAGATAGCATCCCAGTTACCAGCCCACTCCTTAACATTTCCGCCTATCTCCTTGATTATTTCACTGTCTCCGTTTATCAAGTCATCAGTAGGAATTAGCATGTCTTTCTTTGTATCATATTTCATCAGATCAACAAATCCTCTTTCTCTCAATGGATCTTCTTCCCAATGTTTTCTTACTTCAGTTATTTGGGTAATCCTCCTCCATTTATGCAACCCATCCGGACTTTTCATTGGATTTGCAACAACAATGATGTCTGTTGCTTTAAAGCTAGTTTTTGGAACTTTCAAATCATTTACAACCCTATCAAATACCCCATAAGGAGAATCTCCATGTATTGTACCAGCAACGACATTTGCTAATGCACCTATTCTCATAGCTTCATAAAGTGCAAATGCTTCCAAACTTCTTATCTCCCCAATTATTAAGCTAGAGTCTCCTAATCTTAGTGCTGTTCTTATCCCCTCATCAGCAGCTACTTCAGTTCCTCCTTTTGTCAAAGCACTTCTAACTTTCATCTGTTGGACATTATATCCTAATTCTCTTAGGGCATCAACTGGCAATTCTAAAGTATCTTCTAATGTTATTATTCTATACTTTCTCATTATCTCAACCAAAATTGATCCCAATAAGCTAGTTTTTCCAGAACTTCTAGTTCCTGCAACTAACATTGTTCTTGAGCCATCTATTAAGAAACTCAATAATCCTGATCCTAATGGACTTATCATCCCATTTTTAATGAATAATGGCAAAGTCCAAGGCTTATCTCTATGTCTTCTTAGGGCATAAGCTAATCCATATGGATTTAATGGTCTTTGTATTATTGCAACTCTTGCCCTTGAGCTTGGTAAAATTAATTCTGTATCAAGTATTGGATTTGCTTCATCTAATGGTCTTCCACTTAATATCCTAAACTTTGATGCCCATGACTCTGCATCCTCATTGCTAGGAACTAAATTTGTTGAACATTCACCATAATCCTCATGAACTAGGAATATTGGTGTTTGTCCTACTGGAGCATTTAACGTTATATCTTGTACTTTTTTGTCTTCTAATAAAATTTCTAGTACACCAAAGCCAATAGTATATCTAACTAATATTTGTGCTAGTTCATTTAATTCTTCAAATGTAACCTCTACATTTCTTGATTCAGCTAATTCTTGTAATAAATCCCTTCCAATATTAAAGAAAGTATTTCTCATTTTTTCTGGCTCTAGGAATTCTTCCTCTCTGGGCTTGTGTTCTGCTAATACCCCTCTAGCTAAATCCAATAATTCATATTTATCTTCTGTTAATTTAAATTCAGGGGGAGTTAAATGATATAATGATTTTATATCTTTCTCAGTATTGTATATTACAACATCGCTTTCTCCGAAAGAATAAACACTTAATTGCTCTCCGTCTAATGGGTGCTGTGCCATTAATCTTGTAAACATAAAATCTGGGGTAATAATCGGTCTAAAGATAGATGAATACAAACTTCTGTCTCCAATTTTATAAGCTGCTAAATTTTTTCTTGCTACATTGATTAATTTTGTTTTATCTAATATCCCGTAGACATATTCTAATATATTGATATAAGACTGTTGAACCTCAACTAAATCAAGAGGAACTTTATTTAATTTTATTTTTTCTTCTCTTATTAATCGTCTTAATTCAATATACGCTCCAAGTGGATCTGCTCTAAGTAAATTTATGATTAGATCTTGTAATTTAGTCTGCCATTCAGCTAAAAAATTCATGGCTCCTGGTTTTGAAGCTATGTCTGCTAAAGTTAAAATTTTTTTCTGTTTAATAAGCATTTTATACAAATTGGCAATCTCAACAAGCATCTGTGTTTGTTCATATCCATAGCTATAATTTCTTCTTTGAGTAAAAACTATTCTTCCTGTACTTGGAACTTGGACTAAATAGTCTATAGTTTTAGCCATCACAACAGCATTACCTTCTATACTAGGAACAAAACTCCATTGATTAGCATTTATTCTAAGAATATCCTCTCTTCCCTCTTTTAGAACTTGATAATCTTCTGTCATATTTTGATATAAAGGCTAACGGAACTTTTTTATAGTCTTAAGTTTTATTTAATTTTAATAAGATAAATAGTTTTCGTTTTAAGATGGCTCAAGAATCAGATCTTTCATATGTTCTAAGCGACCTAAACTCAAGGTTAAGGGTGCTTGAGAGTAGGTACAACATACTTGGGGAAAGACTTCTCGTAATAAATAAGAACATGATAGAAGAATATAAAAAATTGTTAAATGAGATTAGGGCAATAGACTCAGAATTAAAAGAATTTAAGAATGATTTATTTAATGTTAAAGAAACTACAAAAAGGGTTCTTGACGAATTTGGAAGTTTTGCTAAAAAAGAAAACATAAAAGTCCTTGAGAAATATATAAATATGTGGAATCCAATTCAATTTATAAGGGAAGAAGACGTTGAAAGAATAGTAAGCAAAAAAATGGATAAGTTTGCAACAAAGGAAGATATTCAAAAATTAATAAAAGAGTTAACAACAAAAGAAGATGTTAAAAGATTAATACGGGGTGAAAGATTTGGATGATATTCCTACTGAAGAAGCCATGGATTTGAATAAAAGGGGACTAAAAAAAGGAGAGATAGTTAAAAAATTAGAAGAAAAAGGTTACAGACCCCAACAAATAAATGATGCTTTTAACCAAATTGATATCAAAAGTGGGATAAGTGGAAAATATCCTTATGAAGATGTTTCTCACCCGGGAATGGAATCTTCCGTATTAAACCTAGAAGAAGAGGCCCCTTCTCCAACACAAATGGAAGAAAGGGAGATTCCTCAGCAAAGGCAAAATATTTCTACTCCGCAAATACCTCAAGTTACACAACGAGATTATAGTGCAGATACAGAAGAATTGATAGAAGCTGTAATAGAAGAAAAATGGCAGGAGTTTATGGATAGACTCGGAGATATGGAGTCTTGGAAGATAAGAACCGATGATGATATTACATCAATAAAACAAGAGGTTATTAGATTAGGTAAAAGATTTGATAACTTACAAAGTTCAATAGTACAAAAAGTAGGGGAATACAACCAAAATATAATGGATGTAAATACTGAAATTAAAGCACTAGAAAAAGTATTCCAGAATATAATAGATCCTTTAACAAATAATATTAAAGAGCTAGGAAGAATAACAAAAGATTTGAAAGGGAATAAAACTAATTTTTAGCAGAAATTAATCTTACTGCTTGTGAAGCAATTACTAGAATAAATAATGTCCCCAACATTCTTGGATGGAAGAGTATTCTACCTATATCAAAAGTTATCCCCTCTCTTGCAGTCTCTTCAGAGCCATACAATCCTTGGATTACTGGACCATAAACTTGGGACATTGCAAATCCAAATATTCCTACAATAGCTATTATTGCTATTGTCCATACAACCCAATTTTCTGAAAAAACACTTACAACTAATTTTTCATCCACTCCAACCATCATGAACACTAAGACTAACATTATGATAAAAATAAACATAAATACAAACCATGGTGTTGCTACATTCAAAACATCTTTTACTCCCGGAGTCAACATAAATAGCATAGCCATAGAAAAAGCAACAACTGTATTTATGTTGGAACTTTTTCCGAATAAAGGCACCCTTGCAAGAATAGCATATAATACTCCAAATACAAATAAGAATGTGAATATTGGTTTGAAATAAACTACTAAACTTGTATCTAACACTGTTGCCATTTTTAATTACTTTTAATTTTTACCCCCTCTAAGCTCAGTTGCTAATTTTTCTAAAATTCCCTCTTCTCCTTGTTTTTTCTCTTCCCTTGTTACAAGCCAAATGATTATAACAAATACACCAACAAAAATTACGGTTCCTTTCGTTTGATCATCAAGATTAGTCAAATAATCTGGAAGGTCTAATGTTTCTCCTATTGTATTAGAAGATAATGCCCAGATTATGAATATTAATGAAACAAAAAATGCTACACCCAATAAATTTCCAGTCCATCCTGCATGTTCTTTTCCAACAAATATTCCAACTAATAATAAGAACATCAGTATTATTATCATAAATATAGAAACATTAGGTAAAAATCTATTTACTAGTCCAACCAAAGCTTGATTTCTTATGAATAATAATGCTATAACAAGTGAAACAACTATATTCAATTGTTTCATCTTTCCCAATATTTTTGATTTGTCTAAAACACCGAATGCTAATGTAAAGACTAATAAGAAAGGCAACAATACATCAAAAGCTCCAATCTCTTCACCTAAATTTAATAAATCTCTAAAATCAATTGCCATTATGCTTTGTCCTCTTTTGGGGTTCTTACGATGTATAATATCACCCCAACAATTATTGCTAAGAATATTAATGAGACTATAAAGGTTTGGTCCCAGTTCTCAGCAACATAATCCAAAATCGGGAATAACCACCCAATTGAATTCATGAAGACTGCTAACACTGCAACAAATAAAACAAATATCAAAAATAGTTTCCAATTTTTATGTTTATCAAAACTAAATGGTTCATCCCCACTAACTAATGCTCCTGCTAACATCATAAAACTAACTATTATGACTAAAATTAAGGCTATTTGGGGCATTGATTCCCTTATTGAAAATACAATCTCTTTTGTCACAACAACAAATAATGCTATAACAAAAGCAACCATTGAATTGACGCTTTTTCTTGTTACTTGAGCATCTCCCTCTTTCTCCCTACCAAATATTGCCGATTTCTCCAGAATAGCATAAACTATTGTAAAAACAAGTAAGAAAGGAAGTATAACATTAAAAAATCCAAAATTTTCTAAAAAATCTAGTGCGTTCTCTAAAGGCGTAGCCATAATCTACTAAAGAATAAATAGTATAAAAATTTATTCCTTCTCTTCTTCTTTTTCTTCGTATGAAGGTATGGCTGATTTGCTAATTATTACTATGTCACCTATTGCCTTAACAAACTGATGAGGCACAATAACCCCTTTTGCTCCACCTAAAACCCTTGTTAAGAATGAATTTTTTGTTGCTCTAATTCTCCATCCAGAAATCTTATTCATAGTTAAAATGCCTTCTTCTATCTCTCCGAAATAATCTCCAGAATCAGTATAAACCTTCATATCATATGCGTCACTTATGTGTTTTATCTTTAGCATTTTTACCTCCCTATGGTTTTAGAAAGTATTTTAAGTATTTAAAAATTTATCTCCAAAATGGAAACTTACAAAAACTTAATTATTATAGGAACATCTCATATTTCAATAGAAAGTGTAAAGGAAGTTGAATCTATAATTATCAACAAAAAACCAGAAATTGTTGCTATAGAACTTGATAGATTAAGATATAGGGCATTAACATCAGAAGGCAGAAGGGTTGGTATAAAAGACATTAAATACATAGGTGTAAAGGGATATCTTTTTGGTATGTTTGGGGCATGGATTGAAAAACAACTTGGGAAGATTGTCAATGTTAAACCAGGTTCTGAGATGATAAAAGCTATAGAATCTGCAAAAAAAGTGGATGCAAAGGTAGCATTGATAGACCAAGACATAAGAATAACCTTAAAGAAGATATCAAAAGAGCTTACATGGAAAGAGAAATTTAATTTTGTTAAAGATATATTTGTGGGAATTTTTTCAAAAAATAAAGTTAAAATTGATTTAAGGAAGGTTCCAGATAAGAAGCTGATAAAAGAGTTAGTAATAAAATTAAAAAAAGATTATCCGACACTCTATAAAGTTCTTATAGAAGAGAGAAACCAGATAATTGCAAAAAACTTAAATAAACTAATGTCTACTGATAAAAGGATAGTTGCGGTCATTGGTGCGGGACATACTGATGATGTGCTTGATATTATAAAAAATGAAAATAAACAAAACTGAGATAAAATATTTTGTTATAACTATTTTCTTCGTTACATTAGCATTAGCATTTGATGATAAGATGCAAGAATTTGTATTAAGTAATTGGTTAACAAATTTTTTAGTTATATTAATTTTTGTTACAATCGCTGTTCTAGTCCATTATATTGGCCACAGATTAATGGCACGAAGATATAAGGTTGAAGTGGAGCACAGCATATGGCAAATGAGTCATTTTTACTTTACAAATTTTTTCTCAACAAGATTAAAAAAATCTGTACCGATTGGAATAATATTATCGATATTTATAAGTTTAGGTTCATTTGGACAAATGTTCTTTATTGCAATAGAATCATTTAATTTTAAGGAGAACAAACGTAGAAGAGTAGGTTTTAGATATGCAAATTTAACCGAATATGAAGTAGCTTTGATTTCTGCAGCCGGACCATTAGCCAATTTATTTTTTGCATTACTGATAAAATTGGTTAATTTGCCATATCTTAATAATTTAATTTTCATAAATTTGTATTATAGCATCTTTCATATGATCCCATTCTCCGAATTAGATGGAAGTAAAGCACTTTTCAGCTCTCCTTTAATATATGTCTTTTCATTGTCTTTAATACTAATTTCATTATTGTTATTATACTTCTATTCCTTAACAATAACTGTAATATTATCATTACTTATTGCAATAATATTTACTACAACCTTTTTTATTGTGGTTTATGGGGATAGTTCATAAAAAAGTAAAAACTCCTTTTTGCAAAAGCCAAAGAGCGGCAAGCCATGTAAGTATGTTAACTGTGCCGAAAATCGCCAAAATAAGAAGTGCTCCCGAAGCAATATCAATTAAACTTGTTAAAGATTTAATGAATATCACCCCCTTGATAATTAGATAAAGGCCGAATATCCAAGCCAGATTAGTTATATTGCTTGTATAAATATCAAAACGGAATAAAATCAGTAAGACTGCTGATATTAGATCCATAATTCCAAAAATATAAATTAACATTTTGGCATGTTTCAAGATTAATTATATAAATCTATCCATCAATTGATAAAATATGAACATAAAAAATTTCATACCAAGAGATTATCAAGAAAGTATAAAGAATACCTGTTTGAATAATAATACTCTTGTCATTTTACCAACCGGTTTAGGAAAAACAAAAATAGCGTTATTGACTTCTATAGAGAGATTAAAAAGTTTTCAAGATTCTAAAATATTATTTTTAACTCCTACAAAGCCGTTAGCATCACAAATCTACTCTGAATTTATAGATTATACGGACGTTGATAAAGAGAAAATATCAATGTTAACTGGAAAAAATAAACCAGAGGAAAGGATTGTTTTATTCGATAATTCTAGTATAGTTATAGCAACACCACAGACTATACAAAAAGATATTGAAAATAATAGAATTTCATTAGAAAATGTTTCTTTGTTATGTATAGATGAAGCCCATAGATCAAGACAAAAATTTGCTAATACAATTGTAGCAAAAAATTTCATTGAAAATTCCAAAAATAAAAGAATAATTGCATTAACCGCTTCTCCGGGGGGAAATAGGGAAAAGATAAATGACATAATAAATAATTTGTTTATTGAGTCAGTAGAGATCAGAACAGAGGATAGTGAAGACGTATCTGAATATATACAAAAAAAAGAGAATGAATGGATTACAATAGAGTTTAGTGGGGCTATTAAAGGATTACATAATGAAATTAAGAAAGTTTATGACAATAAGGTATTGGAATTGAAAAAATTCGGAATTTATAAGCCTACAAATCTAATAACAAAGAAGGATCTTCTTGGATTACAAATAAGATTTAGAGATTGGATAAGAGAAAATAATCCATTAGCATATCGTGGGATTGTGTTAACTTCGCAATTAATTAAGATTGATTACGCATTAGAATTATTAGAAACTCAGACATTAAAAAGTGCATTAAAATTTTTAGAAAAAATTAAAGACGATCCATCAAAGTCTGCTAAATCATTGATAAAAGAGCATTGGTTTGAAGATTGTCTGAAAAAAATAAATAAGATGATGGATGAAGGGATTGAAAATCCAAAAATAAATAAGATGATAGATATAATAAAAGCACAACTAGAGATAAATAAAGATTCAAAGATAATGATTTTTGTAAATTTCAGAAATACTGTAGATGAAATAACTGAGAGATTAAATAAAATTCAAGATATAAGAGCAATTAAATTGGTTGGACAAAAAGACGGTGTATCTCAAAAAACCCAAATATCTTCAATTAAAAAGTTCGAAGATGGTGTGTTTAATGTATTAGTTGGGACAAGTATCTCGGAAGAAGGATTGAATATTTCTGGAGGATCTGATTTAGCAATATTTTATGATAATGTATCAACAAGCATTAGAAGAATACAAAGATCAGGAAGAGTAGGAAGAATAAAAGCGGGAAGAATAATATTCTTAATGAACAAAGATACAAGAGATATTGCTTATTATTGGAAATCAAAAAAAGAAGAAGGAAAAATGAGGAATATACTAAATAATATGAAAGAGAAAAAGTTTATACAAAGAAATTTAAAATGAATAAGATAATTATAGATCATAGAGAAAGACCTTCTGGAATAATCAAAGAATTAGCAAAAAAAGATGTGGAGGTAGAAGTAAAACAGCTTATTGTTGGTGATTATATAATAAAGAGCAAAGATAGCAATAATAAAGAAGTTGTTATAGGAATAGAAAAAAAGACTCAATCAGACTTTCTTAATTCAATAATAGACAAAAGAATAATCCAGCAATTAATTACATTAAAAGAAAATTTTGATATCCCAATATTAATCATTGAAGGCTCTGATAATATATATGAAATAAGAAATTTCCATCCAAATTCAATTAGGGGAATGCTTGCCTCGATAGCCATAGATTACAGAATCCCCATAATATTTACAAAAAATATGCGAGATACAGCATCTTTGATCAGAGTTATAAACAAAAGGCTTGAAAGACCAATAAAGAATATAGACTTATTAACAAAAAGAAAACCATTAACTAGAAAAGAGCAACAAGAATTTATGATAGGAAGCCTTCCAGGGATTGGTCCTACAATTTCTAAATCATTGTTAATAAAATTTGGTTCAATAGAGAATATAATCAATGCAAAAAAAGAAGAATTGATGACTGTAGACAAAATAGGTAAGAAAAAAGCTGAAGAAATTAAGGAATTGCTTAAAGCCAATTATGATTATGTTAATTTATAAGTCTCTAAAACAGTATATTTCGAACCATCTTTTGATAAATCACTCCTAATTAGTTCAAATTCATTGATTAATAATTCCTCTTCAAATTTAATTTTAAGTTTATCCCTAAATTCATCTTTCTTTTTAATAAATTTCACCCTGCCTAATGTTATGTGTCCATGAAACTTTTCATCATTTGGAAATAAACTTAATAAATTTCCATCTATCTCTTTTTGTAATTCCATGACTTTTCCATTTATTCCAACCCAAACAACTTCAATTTTTTTGTTATTTGGAAAAGAGCCAATATCTTTTATTTTTGTCTTAAAAGAATGAAATTTTGTTTTATTTAATCTATTTTTTATTTTGTCCAATAATTCTTCATCAACCTCTCCAAGAAATTTTAATGTACAATGAAATGAGTTTACAAACTTTATTTTTGCTAATCCTTTAAATTGTAATTGTATTAATCTGAGTTTTTCTGATATTTCTTTAGGAATTTTTATTGCTATAAACAGTCTCATATTAATTAAGGGATATTAGAACAAATAAAGTTTATCCAAACATTGATATGTGGTCACTTTGTTCTTCTGATCTAACTTTTTTTATCGACTCAACAAAATCATTATTATTTACATTATATCTATTTTTTCTTATTGCGATATAACCTGCCTCCGTGCATATCGCTTTTATTTCTGCTCCAGAAAAACTTTCAGTATTTTTTACTAATTGATTTAGATCAACATTATTAAGATTCATATTTTTTATATGTATCTTTAGTATTTCTTCTCTTTCTCTCTCATTTGGCAGATCTATTTCGATCAATCTATCTAATCTTCCCGGTCTTAAAAGAGCTGGATCTAATACATCAATTCTATTTGTAGCCCCTATAAGCTTAACATTGCTAAGTGGCTCAAATCCATCCAGCTCAGATAAGAACTGCATAAAGGTCCTCTGCACCTCTCTTTCCCCAGAAGTACCTACATCCATTCTTTCAGAAGCTAAAGCATCTATTTCATCTACAAATATTATGCTTGGTGCTCTCTCTTTAGCAAGTTTGAATATATCCTTGACTAATTTTGCACCTTCCCCTATATACTTTTGATTTAATTCTGATGCAACTACCTCGATAAATGTGGCTTTTGTTGAAGCTGCAACTGCTTTGGCTAGTAATGTTTTTCCAGATCCTGGTGGACCATACAATAAAATTCCTTTTGGGGGTTCAATGCCTACTTTTTCAAATATATGCGGTTTTGTTAATGGGAGCTCTATAACTTCTTTTATTTCCATTATCTGTTCTTTTAGTCCACCTATGTCCTCCCATGAGATATTTGGTTTTTCTATGATAACAAAATTTTCTACATCGTAAGATTTGTGGCTTTCTAACTTATCAACTATCATTAATGATCTCTGCTCGACAAAAACTTCATCATTAACTTTTAGTTTACCTACGAGGTGATTAGAAACCTCAACCAAGAAATTATTTCCATTAGGTAGTTTTATTATTATCTTGTCATCTATAATATTTTTTACATGACAGAGTATTAATGGTTTTTTTCTAAATTTATTTAATTCATTTTTCAAATGAATAATTGTTGCTTTTAATACTTTATTTTCACTTTCAATAGACAAGTTAGAATTAGTAATGACATCGTCATATGATCTGGAGTTTACTTCCATAATTTAAAATTAAATCCTTATTGTTTATAAAGATTTATCTTACGATTAAACAATTAATATATTATTTAATTAAGAGTATGCTTCTTTTCTTAATTTTTCTAAAGAGGTCCTATTTTTATTAAATGTTTTTAATAGATTGTTTATTTCTTTTGCCAAAGAAGATTTCAAATCCTGTGGATGTAATTTTTTATTGATAAAATCATTTTCTATTTCTTCATAGTTGTTATAGACTATATTCCCCCCATATTTCTGGTCTCTTTCTATAACAAATTTTTCTTTATTATCTATTTTTATTGGTATTATTACATGCTTCAAAAAAGCTAATAGTCCATTATTCTCAACTATTCCAGCCTCACAATGGGCTTTTTTCAGTTTAGATACAACTGTTGATTCATTATCTAATAAATCTATTTTACTACTAGGATCAGAAGCACTCATTTTCTTGCCCATTAATCCCGGAATCATTGGAGTCATAATCTCAATTCTTGGTTTATAACTTAGTTTAGGTAAGTTTTCTCTAGCAAATACTAAAATTTTTCTTTGATCTACTCCACCGTATTGAACATCAATTCCTAAATACTCTTCATCTAAAGACTGCATTATTGGATAGATTAATCCACTTAATTTTGGATTATCTCCCATTTTAACAACTTCGGATGCTGCTCTTGTAGTATCATTAATAGTTGTAAATGTGCTCATTCTTAAAACATCAAAAAAATATTTACTACTTAATTGAAAGTCTGATCCTTTGACTATCTCAAAATTTTTAATGTCAGTATTAATAGATTTAAACATTAGAGGAATTACTTCTTTGTAATATTTAAATCGTTTATCTAACTTGTCCCATGGTGTATTGTCCAATGCTCCGTGTAAATCTGCTAATAACAATTTGACTTTAAATCCAGCTCTTAAAAAATCAGACAATTTTAATACCCAAATAAAATAAGCTATATGTGGTTGTCCTGTAACTGCTGTTCCAAGATAAACTGAGGGTTTTTTCTTTTTGGTTAATAAATCAATTAATTCTTTCTCGGTTATTATCTCTTCCGTATTTCTTTTTATGAGCTCTAATTTTATTCCAATATCCATATAGAAGTATAAAAATTAATTTAAATATAAATCTATCTATGGACATATGCCATATAGAGAAGATACAAAGTATAATGGTCCGATTTTGTTATATGGAAAGAAAATTGCTGTTATGGATGATTCTAGATGGGATTTTTTGAATAGACTTAAAATTTTTAAAGATAAGAAAGTTAAAGATTTACAATTAGAATTAGAGGTAAGTAGCCTATATTTTCCCGATAAAAATTCCCATAGATCATTATATCTAATCAAACAAAGAAAACCCCCTCAAAAAGAAAAAGAAAGAATTAGATTAAAAGAAGGAAGAGAAAAAGCAAATTTTTTGTATAAACGTGCAAAAAATAGGATTATAGGGATGTGTAAATGTTATGATTATTTTGAAGACGTAATCGGAGAAAAATTCAATTTAAAGCGAATCTTCTATTTTAATGGTGTAATACATCTTCCTGATAAAAGTTTTTATGAATTAGAAGATAGAATTGATTCCATTGCCAGAGAAGAGAGAAAATATGTGATAGAAGTAATAAAAAATTTAAAATCTGGTGATTTGAGTAAATTGGAAAAAGCAATATTAGACAATAAAAGAAGTTTCAAAATATCAATTCCTAAGAATGGTAAACCAGTCATATTAAGGTTTGTCCTATGAAAGAATCTACCCTATTAAAAATCTCTTTATGCTTTTCCTTGATTGGTGTATTTATCATCTTGATTATTGCAGAAACTTTGGAAGTAAAACAATATGGGATTTCATCAATAACAGATAAAGAGGTTGATAAAAAGGTTAAGATTGTTGGAACTATCTCATCAATCGTTGAAACTCCAGGATTATTTATACTGGATATAATAGATGAAACTGGGAAGATGAAAGTTGTTATATTTAAGGAAGATGATTTGGGATTTAACAAGTATGATGAGATAGAAGTTACTGGAAAAGTAATAAAATATAGAAATTATCTTGAAATAGAGGCTGAAACAATAAGTTTATCATGATTTTAGAAGTATTTATAGCAATATTAATCGGAATAACTCTCGGAATAATTACAGGCTTAACCCCTGGGGTGCATATAAATTTAGTTGCTGTTCTTGCCTTAACTTCTTTCCCAATATTATCTGAGTATTTTTCAGTTTTGTCTGTAATAATCGCATTAATATCTATGGCAGTAGCCCATACGTTTTTGGATTTTATCCCTTCAGTTTATTTGGGCGTACCAGATTCAGATACATCATTATCTGTATTTCCGTCACATAGACTATTATTTGAGGGAGATGGTCATGAAGCAGTCCAATTAGCAACCTTGGGTAGTTTATTTGGGTTAGTAATTACCATATTTATGACTCCAGTATTAATAATTAGTGTAAGAAACTTTTATCCAGTAATTAAACAATATATTCCACTTATATTAATTCTTTCTTCTTCATTTTTAATTTTAAGAGATAGAGACAGAAAATGGTCATTAATCGAATTTTTATTATCGGGCGTACTAGGATTAGGAGTATTAAGTTTAGATTTAAGTCAGCCATTATTTCCGTTGTTTTCTGGTATGTTTGGGATTAGCACATTATTAATGAGTCTAAAAAATAATACAAATTTGCCAACACAAAATATAAAAGATTTATCCATAGACAATAAAGAAACCTTTAAAGCTCTTGGTGGTGGTTTTATAGCTTCTTCATTAGCTGGATTTCTTCCGGGCCTTGGATCAGCACAAGCAGCAATAATTGCATCTAATATAACTGGAAAATTAAGTTCAAGAGGATTTATAGTATTAATAGGATCGATAAACACAATTGTAATGATCATCTCTTTTATAGCATTATATGTTATAGACCGGGCAAGAAATGGAGTAATAGTTGTGGTTTCTAAGATTGGTGGAGTAGTAGATATGAATCACCTAATACTATTTTTAGGAGTCAGTTTTATTGTAGCAGGATTATCAACATTTTTAACATTAGAGTTATCAAAATTATTTTCTAGAGTGGTTAGTAAGATAGATTATAAAAAAGTGAGTATCTTGATTATAATTTTAATAATAAGTTTGGTTACGTTTATTACCGGTTTATTAGGATTATTTGTATTAACGGTATCAACTTTTGTCGGATTAATTCCTATGCTCAAAAATACAGGAAGAAGTCATTTAATGGGCTCATTAATAATTCCGGTTATACTTTATTTGTTGTTATAATTTTTACGATTGAATATTTTCCCGCCAAATAAGCTATTTGATTTCCTATTTGGTTTTGTATCTTCTGATTTTTTATGTGATGAAGAAACTTTCTCGATTTCTTTTTCATACCATCCAACATTTAATGATTTTGTCTTTAGATAATCCAAATTATATCCTCTTTTTATCCCTTCTTTGAAATAATTTTCTAAATCTTTTATATTAGAATGCTCATCAAAAGTATTTTTCTTGAATTCAGGCATTGGTTCTATTATGCTTTTTTGTTGGGATTGTTTCATTTTTGATTCAAAATCAAATGATGGAATATTAGTTACTTTCTTATCATCTTTTTTACTTTTAATTTTCTTATTTTTCAGATAATAGTATCCAATAGCAGAAATAACTAATAAAGATATTAAAATTATAATAAATAATAAAAATAAATTTGAGCTTTCTTTTGTGCTACAGTCTACTTGACAATTGTTTATTGTTTCTGGATATTCTCCAGAATTATCACAAATGCCATTTTCATTACATAAAGGAGTTATATCTTCCCTGTCATTTAATCCATCTGTATCTGTATCTGGATTAGAGGGATTATATCCTAATCTTAATTCTTCATCATCGCTTAAACCATCATTATCAGAGTCTTTTGATGAAATCTGTTGTGTTTGTAATTCTGTTTTTTGTATTTGAGCAACAGGTTCTATACATGTTCCATCGGGCCTGCATATATTATTAACAGGACATCCGCATATTGCACATTTCTGCTCTAATTTTCCATCATTACAGTATTTTGGTTTATTATTACTACAACTATTATCAGAGGTTCCATCAGAGCAGGATTCTCCTGAACCAGAACAATCAGAATCTTTGTTGTCTATCTGTCCATCGCAGTCATTATCTAATTTGTCTAAACATGAAGTTTCTTGTCTCTCATATTCTTCTAGTGAGTCATAATCGCAAGAATCCCATTCTCCATCTATACAAGTTTGGGTTAACCCCCCACAAATCCCTTGTGTTAAATCACAAATCCTTGTTTCATCTTCTTCACAACTACAGTCTTCATCTACTGAGCCATCGCAGTCATTATCAATATTATCTTCGCAAACTTCTTGTATTGGAAGAACCGTTCCTAGACATACACTCCATATATTATTAATGCATTCTTGGGTTCCTAAACTACATGCCCCTATTCCTGTTCCACAATTTTTAGATTCTCCTAAATTACAATTACATCCTTCATCTACTGAGCCATCGCAGTCATTATCTGATGAGTCACATATCTCATTTAGTGGTGCAACTGCATTTTTGCATATGCCCCATTCCAATAAGTCTCCAGAGAGTTCACATGTTTGGATTCCTTCTTTACATATTCCTTGGTTTGGACCCCCACAACCCCTTGTAACCCCTTCATTAGTGCATTCACAATCCTCATCTATTGTATTATCACAATCATTATCTAAATTATCTCCACACATCTCTGTTGTTGGTCCAGTAGAACCCTGGCAACTGCCCCAACTTCCATCATCCTGACATGTTGTAATGCCTTGATTGCATTCCCCAATAACACTTCCACAAGCCCCCACATCTCCGGGGTTACAACTAGTTTTATCAAGGCAATCTTGTGAACATGAAATTTCATTCTCATTTGAATTACAAATTCCGTCCCCACAATATCCTTCTGTATCTTCTGCTCCACAATCTGTATCCTCTTCATCTAATTTTCCATCACAATCATTGTCTTTTCCGTCTTCACATAAATTCTGTTCATTATTATTACAAACACTAAATTCTCCATTCACAAATTTACTGCATCCAAAATCTCCATCAGCCAAATATTTATCACAGAAAAATGTAAAGAATCTGTTTAATCCTATGTCATTTTCTTCCGTTTTATATGTACAATTCGCTTCATCAGTATTTGTAGAAGTGCTACAATATTCTCCTTGATTACATGCCCCATTAATTATATCCTCATTTTCTCCATCACCCTTACATATAATAATTGATTTCAGGCATATATCTCCTTCATCCACTTGTCCATTACAATTGTCATCTTTAAAATTACAAACTTCCTGTACATCTTGATAGCTCTCTGAATTATTGTTACAATATTCTCCTTCAGAGGTATAATTGGAAGGCATTGATTCATTATTTGGAATTCTTCCTAAATCTCCAAATGCACTGTATTCAATTATTACTGGAAATCCTCCAAGCCCTTCATCTGGAATCTCGACTTTGAAACCATTATCTGTTAATGTTGCCCAACCATATATAGAAGAAGTGACACTTACTGGATTATTACCACCCTCTCCATCATCTGTGTATCCAACAACACAAGTGTCTTTTGATTCTATACACACCCCATTTATCTTAAATCCTTCACTTTTTAAGAGATTATAATTATAAGCAGTTAACCAGTCTAAAGTGCTTCTATCACATATCGTGCTATTATAAAGATTTACTCTTGTTCCAGTAACGCAATAATCAACTTCGGCACTTTTTGCTTGTGTTTGGGGGTAATTACATTGTTGTGAGGTCATATCACCTTTGTATATATATCCATAATATAATTCAGTCCATGGTTTATCTGGAAACTGCCCAGCAAGTTCAGCATTCATGCATGAATAAAGATTTAATGTTAATATTACTAATTTTGGTCTATATCCAAGATCTACTGTATAAGTTGGTCTTCTTACAGAATGCATCCAGAACCTATCTGAGTCTACTGCACTACTTATTCTAATATCATTTGAAGAATTTTTTTGGGTACAATCTGAATCAAATTCTCCACAATCCGAATCACATAAATTATCGTCTGATAATAAACAACAATCTCCGGAATTAGATGTGCATTCACCGCAATCAGGATCTACTCCTTGGGTACATTTATTGCTGCATATTCCGTCCTCTGTAGGATTACATCCAGGAATTATTCCGCATAAATTGAATTTTATATCTTCACCAACTTTAACATTGCCATTTTGAGGAATTAAAAAGACCCCATTGCATGAAGATTCTAATGCACATTCATTTGTTTTTATTATTGCAAATGTTCCCAATTCATCTATTTGTGTTGTGATAAACTTTTCAGTCCCATTTATGATTATTTGGCTCTGGAGATTGATCCATTCTTTTTTATCATAATTATATTTAGCTAAAGTTATATCTGTTTTACTATTACATGTATTCCACTCTTCATTATATGGTCCATCTGGTGGAAATTGATATGTAAATTCACCAAAATTAGAGGATAAATCCTCATATTTATATATTGGACTTAATACTAAACTGCAATCACTAAAATTGGAATTTTTACAGTCTAATATCTTCTCATAATTTATTGTATCTTGCTCCCCATATACTATTTCGAATGATAATAAAATTATTAGTAACGATAATATTTTAACAGGCAACACAAACATCACCTGCGCCTTTTAAGTTAAAGCTTACTTTATCACCAATTTTAAAATTCTTCGAAATTCCACCAGTATTGACTGTCTTTGACTCCTGTGAGATACAATTGTCATAATTATCTACGATTATTGGGAAACAAAAATTAATAAATAGAACATCTTTTGAGATGAAATTATTTAACGAGGTTATCTTACCCTCTTTCAATATTTTTATTGGCCAAGTAACTTCAACAACCAAATCTTTATTTGGCCTTAGAGTAGATTCTACATTAGTTAATTCTCCTACTTCTATATTATAATTTACAAATCTAGAAAAATCATTGCATTTTAAAGGTAAATTAGTTTTAACATAATCTTCTAAGCTAGATTTAAAATTATCAGATTTAACTGCAATCCCTTGTCCTACCTTAACAACATCATCTAAACATCCTTGAATGTAAGATTCGACATCCGGAAATTCTTCAGGTTGAATATTAATTAATGAGATTTTTCCGCCAATAAAATAAAAAATAGCTATAACTGCTAATAATACAATGCCCAATATTATGAAGATTGTAGTCTGTCCTCTTTTTTGCATATATTTATTTAGGATAATGATTATTTAAATATAACGAAGATATTAATTAGAACCATTTATTCAATCCTTCTTGTTTATCATCATCCTTGCCAAATACACCCTCTATTCTTCGTTTTGTCAATTCTAAGGATTGTTTTAGATAAGTTGAAACATTATAGCGCTCAGCTAACTGCATACTTGGCTCCAAGTATTTAATAATACTTCCTTCAGAAATAGTAAATAGAATTTTACCATTACAATTAGGGCATTTCCCAACTAAGGGTGGTCTTCTAAATTTTTCATTGCAATCAACGCATCTGAATTGTTGTGATGAGAATTTTCTAAGATTACCTTTAATATCCCTTATAAAATGCCTCTCTATAGTCAATCTTGCAACATCCGCCTCATCAACAGCCCTTATCTTATTTGCTATCTCCATCTGTCCAAGAACTTTATCCATCATAGATGGAATATTTTTGTAAGCACTGCAAAGAACACCAATATTAAGATTAGATATATTGTGTGTAAATCCCCAATTTTCAAACTGTCCTTCTTTTCCTAATCTCTTCCTTAATTGTTCTATCTCAATTTCCCATGGGTCTTTATATTGTTGGGCTGCCTCATATAATTTTAATGGATACTCCCAAACTAAGTCCATATCAAATATCATATCATCTACTTCGCTAGGAGTTAATATAGATGTTAAAACTAAGGGGGTATCTTGTGTTGCTCCTCTGCTATTTGGTAAATAATGTCTGGAAAAGTTCAATAATGAGTCCATTAATAACATGACACAATTCTCATCGCCCTCGCAATCTCTTCTCTGGGCAGAATGCCATAATGGGTGAGCAAAACATCCCTGGGTTTTACTAAATCCGATTATTCTTCCTATAATGGATGCACTTATGTGTGGTGCTAATCCAATAACTAAATGTCCAATTAGGTCTTCTCTTGTAGTAATCTTATAAAACTTGTCTAGTCCATAAAGTTGTACTAATAAATCATCAATATAGTTTGCTACCCTAGTAAGAACTTTATCTGCTCCTTCTTCATTTGAGACTTCGCATGCAGGTAATATAATATCTTGCGGTTTTATCTCTAACAATTGTTCTTCATTCGAAATCTCATTTCCATAAATATCCTTTTCATACCCTAACTCTTTTAATTTTTCAATAGTTGTAAAAATTTCTTTTGGTTTAAAATGAGTTATTGGCATCTCAGTCATGTCATATCTTATTGTGCCATCCTTATTTACATTTAAGTTGTATTTTGATCTAAGAATTCCTTTTACCATATTTTCGGGAATATGCTCTTTATTTGAAGTTCCTCTTACTCCCTTTATTATTCCCGGATATTCAGTTAATCCAACTTTTTTTAGTGCGTATTTGAAATAATAGTCAACATCAACATTAATTTTTCCAAATCCTTTAAACTCTAATTTTTCTCCACAAATTTCACACTTAGGATAAATTGTTTGTTTGTTACATTTTTTACAAAAGTAGTTAGAAAATTCTGCTGTTACCTTTCCTTTGGTTAATGCTGTCTGTAAATTTCTCATCCTCCCGCCTTGTTCTCCGACAGGAAATAACATGTGTGGATTTCCAGTTAATTTTCTAAGTTTTGCTTTTTCAGGTCTTCCCATTCTTGCACCAATGAAAGTTCCTGATTTATCTCTAATATTAATTCCAGAAATCTTATTTATATTTTCTAAAGTATTATTTGATATATTATCTAAATTATTTAGATTGATAAGGTGATATAAAGTATATGCATCATCATCTTCTATAGCAACATATTCCCTTTCAATGACTCTATGTGGAATTCCAAGTAATTCTAAGACTCTCTTTGGGTCTCTATCTTTTATCTCTGAAGTAAGATCATAAACAAAGGGTAATAATATTTTTTCTTCATTAAGACTTCCTTCTTTATACCAATTAATAAAACTCTTGAATTGCTCAATATCTATGTCATTCCAATGATATGTATATCTTGGATGTAATGAGACATTATACTTTTTTGATAATTCAAATGATTGCTTTGCAGTTATCTTGTAAAATCTATCTTGTTTTAATTTTTCTATTAATTCATCTTCTGGATTTAATTGTTTTAGTTCTTGTAAATACCACTCTTCGTTATAACCACAAGGAACTAATCTGTGTCCTCTATTAAAGAACTCACCATAATTAACCAAGAAGTCCCCTAAAAATAAGATCTCCTCAACTTGATTTTTGTATAATCTAGCTTCTTCTTCTGTATTAACAAATATAACGTTTCCATTTTTTAATTTAACAATTGGTCCTTCAATCGTATCACATGGTTCCATAGCACTACTTTTTCCTGGTCTTTCATATCTCAGCTGTGTTCCAGTAGCAATATAATCATCCAACAAAATCATGGTGGCTGGATGTATTGCCATACTACTCAATCCAGAAATTCTGCTTCTTCCATATCTCAATCTAAACCCACCCACCCTTAAAGGGTGTGTTAATATTGGTCTGCCAGCAACTAAATCTTTTATATAATTATAATCTGGAGAAACCTTTCTTGTATCATCTTTTTTTACTTCTTTTCCCTTGGATCTTATCTTCTTTTGTAATGTTATAAAATCATTAATATAATCCCAGTGTTTTAATCCAAATTCATCTTTCCATTTGAACATATTCTTCCACATCTTCGGAGCCTTTTGTGCTAATCCCTCTCCTAAAACCAAACATGGACCATTTCTGATGAAATTTGTTTCAATTCTTGGAAGATTTTTATAATTGCTGACTTCTATCTTTTCTGATGGGTCTCCAGAAATTTGTAATGATAGATTTCTTACTAAAAATTCTATTTCTTGTTCGCTTGGAAGATACTGTAGATTTGTTGCACGCTCATGATAATCATATAATTCGGTTATCATTCTTTTTACTTCTTCTTCTGTGGGGTCATATGGTTCATAGCCCATATTTTTCCTAACATAATCTGCTGATAATAATGTTCCACATATAATTGTAGTTCCTGCACTTCTTATTGGTCCAGAAAACATCAAACAAAAATATTCTTTTCCATCATTTCTTTGTTTTATTTTCAATTCAACAAAACCTTCTAATGGGCTTGAAACAACCCCAGAAGTTAAGTAAGCTAAAGCTACTCTTATTCCTACTTCCATTGCCTCTTTTTTATCTTTAAATTTACAGAATTTCTCTTGTGCAACTTCTAAAGCAATTTTTAATGCTACTCTCCAGTCTAATTTATTATATTCATTTTCCAATTCAAGAATTCTATCAGTCATGCCGCTATTCTTAATTTGGGGGGCAACAGTACTTATTATTCCCTCTACCCTCTCTACCATATTTCTTGCTAAGATTATCTCTGCTTTTACTTCTGGATCATAACCTAAGATTCTTGCTTTATTAGCTAATTCATAACATGATTTTACGTTTCTTTCAATTTCATCAAAATATTCATTTATCATTTTCACCAAAATTGATCATACTTACTTCTCTTGTTTTTAGATTTACAATTTGCACCCTTGAAGGCAAAGGATTGTTCCCCATCTTCTCCTGATAAGGGGTTTTTCCCTGCCAGCATGAACAATTGATTATTGTAGTTCCATTATATGTTAAAGAATCTGGCCTGTGCATCTCACCCAGTACAAAAAAATCAGGTATGTTATCAATAACTAGTGGATCATCATCTTTGTATGGAACATAAACATTTGATCCATGCGTAGGGGCTAGATGTCTTTTTTGAAGCAAAAATTTAGAAGCAATACTTGCATTATCTCGAGCATTTCCTAATCTAAGGCTTTCCACATTATCAATAAAATAATGCATACTATTCCCATGGTACATCAAAACATTAAAACCTTCAAAATTATCTGATGAGTGAATATTAACTATGGCAGGATTGCTTACTAAAAATGTATTCGGAAGTGCCCATATGTTTTTTGCCATGTCCTTATCAAGAAATGGTTGTGGTTCACTTAATCTTAGAGCATCATGATTTCCTGGACAGATAATTAAATTAATATCACTTCTTATTTTGCTTAAGTAACAAGCCAATTGATCATATTGTTTTCTAACATCCAGAATATTAAGTTCTAAATCTTGGTCTGGATAGATCCCAACACCATCAACTAAATCTCCGACAATGAAGAGATATTTCGTTTTCGCTGCAATATTCTTTTGTCTGTCATCTCCTAACTCCAGATTTATCCATTTCAGGAATTTCTCAAATTCATCTTTCAAGAAAACTTTATTCCCGATATGAATATCACTTATAAAAATTGTATAAACCTCTTCTTCAGCTTTCTTTAATTCATTGGTGTGTGGCATATCTGGGAAATAAATTTCGTTAACAAATAAAGTTTTATTTCTCATAAATCCTTTAACAGCTATAACCTCATCAAGGACAATATTCTTTGCTATTTCAAAACATTCTTTTTCTGGATTAACAACTACTGGAATGCTCCCAGTTGGATCTTCTAATTTTATTGAGATGTTTCCATTCTTTGTTGGGGTTTTATCAAAAACTAATCCTATAAAAGAAACATTTTGATTATTCTTTTCTATTCCTTTGCTAATAGAAATTACATCCTGTAAATCCTGTCTATTTGATAGAATATCTTTTATTTTATTATATCTTGCTTTAAAATGTGATACAAAATCTTTCACTTCTCTTTTTTGTGAATCAGCATTATGACTTTTTATAATCTTAATTCTTCTTTCAGCAGAATCTATCTTAATATCTTCATTAACTTCTTTATTTTTGTCTAATAACTCTTTTGTCAATACAATTATTTTATCATAATTTTTTTCATCGATTAAATCAGAATAATTTTCTTCAATCTCACTGATAATCTCGGGGCTCAAAAGAATTTTTTTGTCCATGAAATATTTTATTACTTCCTTCATAGACCTAATCCTTCTTTTAATGTATCGTTTATTTTTGGAATTGTAGAAGACGGGATTGCTAGTCTAATCTCCCTTGTTCTTCCGTATCTTCCCTTGCTTATCACCTTAGCATTTATTATTCCAAGCATATCTAATTCTGCTATTATATCTGAAACCCTTCTCTGTGTTAATGGTTTTAATCCACAGCTTTGGCATGCATCTTTGTAAACTTCATAAATATCTCCCGTAAAGATTGGATGTCCATTATTATTAGTATTTGAACAAACACTGAAAATTGAGTATAAAGTAAGTTTGAATTGTTTTGGTTGTGAGTTAACCTGTTCTAAAACCCTGTCTCTCTCTATTTTATCTTCTGCCTCATCTATGTGCTCAACTTTTATTTTATTCTCATTTTTTCTCTCACTAATCTCTCCCGCAACCCTCAACAATTCTAGCGCTCTTCTAGCATCACCATGATCACGAGCGGCATATGCGGCACATTTCTCTATTACTCCTTCATCTATTACATCTTTTCTAAATGCTAATTTTGCTCTTTGTCTTAATATTCCTTGTAATTGCATTGCATTATATGGTGGGAAAACTAATTCTTCTTCACTTAAACTGCTTTTTACCCTCGGATCTATATTATCAACAAACAATAAGTCGTTGCTTATTCCTATCAAAGTAACCTCACTATTTGTCAATTCTGTATTTAATCTTGTTAGATTATATAATATTTCATCTCCTGTCTTATGAACAAGTTGATCTATTTCGTCTAAGATTAAGATAAGTAATAATTTTTCTTTGTCTACTTGTTTAACAAATAGTTTGTATATCTCCTCTGTTGGCAATCCTGTTGCCGGAACCTCAACTCCAAACTCTCTTGTAAGTTGGGCTATTAATCTGTATTCTGTATCAGCAACCCTTTTCAATTTACAATTCAAGTAGATTATTTTTAAAGGAATATTGTTCTTTTCAGCTATAGTCAATAAATAGCTGCTTATATAATTTATACATAAACTCTTTCCAGTGCCTGTTTTTCCATAAATAAAGATATTAGAAGGCTTTTCCATCCTTAAAGCAGGAGCTAACACACCAGCAATCAAATTTATTTGATCCTCTCTATGTGGAAGATTTTTAGGGGTATAATTGCCCTGCAATGCTTTTTTATTAACAAACAAGGGATCTTGTTGAAGAAATTTTTCGAAGAAGCCATCCAGCTCTTTTTGTCCCATTGATAGAGAATTATTGAACATTTATTTAAAGATTATTGAAACACAGCATCACCTTGGTTTCTTATGGAATATAATTTATTACAAATTTTATAAAATCTTATAATTTTTCAAAGAGTACACCACAAATTCTTATGGAACTAAATAATGACAACACTTATGTATAAATTTAATAGTGGTTATTATAAATAATATATATTAAATATAATATAAATATTTAAAATATAAAAATATAAATAAATAAAAAAATTATTAAATTATCGACGGAAAAAGACTATTTCTGATAAATTCACATTTTGTAATAATATTAGATAAAAAATAAAATTTCCGATTATTTTTATTAATTAGCCATTATCTCTTTATTATTTAAAGGAAAATGTTGAATTACAGTCTCCATATGAAATGATGGTGGGAGAGGGTAAAGAAATGTTCACTTAATACTTTCCATTCCTGACAAGGTTAATTTATAACGAGTAAATTTTATAAAATCCAATATATATCATATTTAATGGCGACATTGACTTTTATAATTATAATCTTAGTGCTTGTGTTTGTTGTTATTGAATTATTAAAACACCACTTTTTCTCAAAAATATCAAAATTAGTTGTTCTATTTTTGTTATTAGCTTCAATATTATTAGTTTCAAGCGGTTATTTAGTTGAATCTGGATTAATAAAAAGTGAAAATAAGATAGTAGTAACAAGCGCAGCAATCTTCTCAGACATTAAAAAGAATCTTGAGGAAAATCAAGTAGTAGACTTTGATTCAATTAATACAACGAAATTTTTAGATACTAGAAAAATTTATAAATAAAGCAAATTAACTATTTGAAAATGGCAGAGGAAGACAAGAAGTATTCTAGACAAATTATAGGTAAAACAGTAGTAACTAAATCTGGAAAAAGATTTGGAGAGGTTGGAAACATCTCATTTGAGACAAGAACAGGGGAATTAATACATATAATCCTAAAAAATCCGACAAGTTATGCTACAGAGGTAGATTTAGAAAAAAACGACAAAAATGAATTAACCATTCCTTATTCTGCTGTAATAGCAATAGGGGACTTTGTTGTAGTATCAGAGGAAGACTTCGCTTAAAATTCTAAAAGATAGTTTTTTAAATATATTTTACTACTTTATTATTCCTCTCTAAAATGAAATATAAAACAACAAAAGAAATACCAATTTCTAAAAAGGTAGTAGACCAAGTGATAGGTCAAGATCATGCTATTTCAATAATCAAAAAAGCAGCAAAACAAAGAAGAAATGTTCTATTGATAGGAGACCCTGGAACTGGTAAAAGCATGATTGGACAGGCATTGGCTGAACTTTTGCCCCTAGAAAGCATCCCAGATATATTGGCTTTTCCAAATCCAAATGATGATAACACCCCCCTAATAAGAACAGTATCAAAAGGCCAAGGCAAAGCACTAGTAACAAAACAGAAGATTCAAGCAATGTCTTCTTTTAAGAATCAATCAATAATAATGATGGTTGTTGTTATTGTTATTAGCTTAATCCCTTATTACTTCTGGAAAACTGGGGCAATATCTGATGTAATCTATGCAGCTTCTATGATATCTTCGATGGTTTTTATTATTGGATTTATGTTATTCATCAATTTAGGAAGAAGAATGAAATTAGGAGACACCCAAAAAGTTCCTAAACTATTAATTGATAACTCTGAAAGAAAACAAGCGCCATTCTTTGATGCTACTGGAAGTCACGCAGGAGCTTTATTAGGAGATGTATTACATGATCCATTGCAAAGTGGGGGATTAGGAACCCCAGCTTATGAAAGATTGCTCCCAGGAATGGTTCATAAGGCCAATGGCGGGGTTTTATTTATAGATGAGGTTGGAACATTATCAATTAGGTCCCAACAGGAATTATTGACAGCATTACAAGAGAAAAAATACCCTATAACAGGACAAAGTGAGAGAAGTTCAGGAGCACAAACAAGATCTGAACCAGTTCCTTGTGATTTTGTACTTGTAGCAGCCGGAAACCTAGAAACAATAAATAAAATGCATCCTGCTTTAAGATCTAGAATAAGGGGTTATGGTTATGAAGTTTATATGAACACAACAATGGATGATACAGAAGAAAATAGAGAGAAAATAGCCCAGTTTATTGGACAAGAAGTATCTAAAGATAAAAAGATACCACATTTCTCAAGCGATGCTATAGGGGAAATAATAGAAGAAGCAAGGAGAAGATCAGGAACATCAGATAAATTAACATTAAGATTAAGGGAGCTTGGCGGAATAATAAGGGCAGCTGGAGACTTAGCTATGGAACAAGAGGCAAAGATAGTTGAAAGAAAACACCTTATAGCTGCAAAGAAATTATCAAGGACATTAGAACAACAAATAGCAGACAAATATATTGAAAATAAAAAGAAATATGAAGTAATAATAACCCAAGGTAAAAAAGTAGGAAGAGTAAATGGATTAGCTGTCATAGGATCTGGAAGCTCCTTTTCCGGAATTGTACTTCCAATAGAATCAGAAGTAACTCCTGGAGGTAAAAAGACAGAGTTTGTAGCTACAGGAAAGCTTGGAGAGATTGCAAAAGAAGCTGTACAAAATGTTTCTGCTATTATTCTAAAGAATTTTGGAGATGATATAAAAGAAAAGTATGATATCTTTATCCAGTTCTTACAATCTTATGAAGGGGTAGAAGGAGATTCTGCTTCAATAGCAGTAGCTACAGCAATTATCTCAGCATTGAAAAAAGTTCCAATAAAGCAGGATGTTGCTATGACAGGATCATTATCTGTTCGTGGGGAAGTATTGGCTGTTGGTGGAGTTACAGCCAAAGTAGAAGCAGCAATAGGGGCTGGAATAAAGAAAGTTATTGTTCCAAAAGCTAATGAGAAAGACATAATGCTCTCAAAAGAGAATGCAAAATTAGTAACTATAATCCCTGTAACAACAATTCAAGAAGTTCTTAAGGAAGCATTAGACTGGACTGGAAAAGAAAATATACTTAGAAAAATTAAATAATTAGAAATAATCAAACATCACTTCTTCTAAGATACTCATCAAGATTTGGGTCGTATACTATACCATTAAATCTTCTTACTATCTCTCTAGATAACCCTTCAGCCCTATCAATACATTTACTAGAAAGGGTATAATCTATAAATAGTTCTGATGTAACATTAAAACCTTTACTTTTCCAATTAGGGATATTATATTTTTTCTCTTCCCTTAAACTATCATAATAAAATAAAGTTGGCCAATCAGCATCTCCTTTTTCATAAACAACACCCCCATTTTGTTTTATCTCTGCTTTAACATATCTTTTTCCACTTAAAAATTCCTCTAAACCGTTTGGTTTTTCTTCAAATCCTATAAATATATCAGCTGATGCCATCTTAATTTGAGTTTAACATCTCCTTATATTTTTTATATGCCTCATCTTCCATAACCCATTTAGTTCTTCTCTTAAAGTCACTTATCTTCTTTACTAATTTGGCTTGTTCCATATCTCTTAATAATCTAAGTACTAACTCATCATCCCTTGCTATCTCATCACCTATGTGCTTTGTAAATACCCCCTTTAACTTTGATTCATATAAAACATATAAAATATCATTCTTTATTTTATCAATTACTTTATTGGAGAGTCTTGACATAATATTATTAAAATAAACTAATATATAAGGTTATTCGGTTAAAGGTTTATTGCTATTATTAAACTTTATATACCTCTTTTGATTAAGAGTTAAAATGATTAAAAGAGAGATAATAAAATCATTAAAAAAAATAACAAAACTAAAGGAAGAGGAAATAAACAATATTCTAGAAATCCCACCAGATAAGAAATTTGGAGATTATTCATTTCCTTGCTATTCTTTGGCTAAAAAGATAAAGAAAGACCCAAATGCTATCGCTAAATTCATTTCTAGTGAGATAAAATCACCATTAATAGAAAAGACCCAAATAATAGGCCCTTATCTCAATATTTTTCTAGATAAACAGAAGATTACAAAATTAATACTTAATGAAATAAACAAGAAAAAAGATAAGTTTGGATCCCAAAAACAAGGTAAAAAAATTATCATAGAATATTGTGCCCCAAACACAAACAAACCATTACATCTAGGACATCTAAGGAATATCTCCTTAGGAGAGTCTATTTCAAGGATATTCTCTTTTCTAGGAAACAAAGTAACAAGAATCAACTTAGTAAATGATCGTGGAGTACATATAATGCAATCAATGCTAGCATATAAAAAATGGGGAGAAAATAAAGAGCCTAATAAAAAATCAGATCATTTTGTTGGGGATTTTTATGTGATGTTTTCGAGAAAAGCTGATGATGAATTAAACAAAGAAGCCCAGGATTTATTGTTGAAATGGGAGTCTAAAGATAAAGAAACAATCTTGTTATGGAAGAAGATGAATAAATGGGCTTTAGGCGGGTTTGAGGAAACATATAAGAGATTAGGAATAAAATTCAACAAAACCTATTATGAGAGTGAGCATTATAATAAAGGAAAAGAGATAGTAACCAAGGGATTAAAGAAAGGGGTATTTAAAGAGGACAAAGATAAGAATATAATAGCAGATTTATCCCCTTATAACCTTCCAAACAAGATTCTATTGAGGGGGGATAAAACTTCTATCTACATAACCCAAGATTTGGCATTAGCTGAGATTAAATTTAAAGATTATAATCCAGATTTATCTATCTATGTTGTAGCCTCTGAACAAAGCCTTCATTTTAAACAATTATTTGCTATCCTAGATCAATTGAAATCAAAAGCGGCAAAGAAATGCTATCATCTAAGCTATGGTCTAGTATTATTGCCAGAAGGAAAAATGAAATCAAGAGAAGGAAAGGTAGTTGATGCAGATAATCTCTTGGACGATGTTATAAAACTAGCTGGAGAAGAACTAAAATCTAGAAATAGGGAGATTACAGAGGAAAAAACATCAAAGATAGGCATAGGAGCATTAAAATTCTATTTGTTAAAAATGGATCCAGTAAAAGATATGACTTATAATCCAAAAGAGTCAATCTCATTTATAGGAGAGACAGCCCCTTATGTACAATATGCCTATGCAAGGATATGCAGCATTATGAGAAGGACAAAGCTACCTAAAAAAATAGATTTATCTTTGTTATATCTACCTCAAGAATTAGAATTATCCTCTATACTCTCGAGATTCCCGGATGTTGTGGAAGAATCCTCAAAGAGCTATAAGCCATATATGATTGCTAACTATCTAGTTGAGCTTACAAGGGAATTTAATAAGTTTTATGATACTATTAATATCCTAAATGCAGAGCCAGAAGTAAGAGATACAAGATTATTTCTCATATTAGCTGTTAAGCAAGTTATCTTTAATGGCCTTCATTTACTTGGAATAGAAGCTCCTGAAGAAATGTAGGCTAAATAACAATAAGCTTTAAATAATACCCTTTTCTAATCTAAAAAATGCCAGTAATAGCTTTTAATATTGATAGGATGTTAGCAGAGAAGATTTCTCAAGTTACAAAAGATACTAAAGTAGAAAATAATATGAGAATTAATGATGTTGGTATAGTCCCTAGAAGGGGAAATATCCTTAAGTTTGATTTTGAGTTTACAACAGAATACAAAAAGGATGTTGGTAATCTAAAAATTAATGGAAATTTATTATATAGCGACGATGAAAAGAAGATAAAAGACATCTTAGACATATGGAGAAAAACAAAGAGAGTAGATAAAGATATCATGACTTCTATTACCAATTTTATATTGATAAAATGCAATGTCAAGGCATTGATGTTATCTGAGCTAGTTAATTTGCCACCACATATTAGATTGCCTATGCTTGATACAGGGCCAAAGAAAGTAGAGAAAGGCGACTATATAGGATAAAACAATTTTATCCTCGACAAAAATGAATGATCCTAATTTTGAGAAGAATGTAAAGAATGCTTTTTCTAATGTTAAAGATGATATGGATTGCTTAAAACAGGAAATAGACAAGAATAAAGAGCGAATAATAGAACTCGTTTCTCTAATAAAAGAATTAATATCTAAATATGAATTTAAACCGAATATATCTTATGAAAATCCCACTAAAACTGAGAGTTCCACAGGAAATCAAGGGGTCATCCCACTCACTCACTCACTCACTCACATCCCACTCACTCACAAATTTGCCTTTTTAGAGGCTCTAGAGGCATTTTCTGCAAGAGAGTTATACTCACTCCTTTCCCTCTACCAATTAGAGGAAGAAAAGGGCAAAGTTACTTATTTGGACCTAGCTGAGAAACTCTCACTTAAGGAATCTGGTGTAAGATCTTACATAAGTGCATTAATCAAGAAGGGTGCCCCAATAACAAAGAAAAAAATCAATAATAGGCTCACTATTTTGTCTATCGACGAGAAATTCAGGGATTTAGGCTTAAAAACCAAGTTAGTTAACCTCTATTATCAACGAGATCCTGATCAAAAAAGGCTTTCCGATGTATGAACCCTCACTTTTTGTTGAAATTCATTAATTTTTAGCCCATTTCATTATAATTATCTCATTTTTTAAATAATTTATTCGTTATAATCGCTAAAATAGTTTTATTTATCTCTCACTTTCTGCTTTAGAACAAGCTTTTTTGTGTTTTTATCTAACAAAAAGACCTTTTTTCTACCTCTTGCACTCACTTTCTCCTCTATATTTATCCCACTCCTTTTTATATCATTCAGATGCCTTCTAACCGTTATAACACTCAACCCCAACTTCTTGGACATATCATCATATCCTAACGGTCCACCAGCATAACCCATCAAAGCAAGTATCTGTCTTTGTGCTGGAGTGAGGTTTTTTAACGATTGAACGTTCATGAACGATTGATTTGAACGATTGAACGATTGAATGCGTTCAATCGCTTGTTTATTCTCTACAACTTCTTCTTCATTTTCCTCAGAATTTTGCAATAATTGTTCAATCATTTCCAATTTTTTCATAATAAAATTCAATTTTTGATCATGATCTTTTGTCTTTGAATCGAAATGGCCAATCCAACCACTAACTTTTTTCATGTCATCTTTAATTTTACTGAAAGAATCACCTATATGAACATGCAGTTTATCTATTCTGCTATGAATGTCTCCTCTTTTTCTGAAGAAATTAAACACCATCTAATAAAAAAGAATAATTATTATTTAATAAACCTTTTTATCAAATTTTTATAATATTCTACCGAGGAAACCTATAAATATTAGTTTATCCTACATGTTTAGATAAAATGGTACAAGATGTACGTTACTACAAAGCACCACTTGAATACGAATTAGCTAAAATTCCTTTGATTGGTGGCAAACTAGAATTTATTAGAACTAGTGATTATACTGCCTCTGAAAAAGAAAGTGCCATGGTTCAATTAATTCTTAATGATCCATCACTAATACATCTATTAAAACCATTACATGATAATCTAAAAACAGTTTATCCTCAAGAAATTAATGGAGATTTTGGAATTGCTGTTGAAAAAGTTGAGGAAAGAATGAAGAGTGGATGGTACAATACGCTCTGGATAGGCTAATTTATTCTCTATTTTGATTAACAATAGTTTTTAAAAATAACCTCTAAAATTAAGGATGAATGCCTGTTAAGCTAGAAGATCAATTACTCAAAAAAGAAGATTTTAAGTTAGGGGATATAATAAAAATTAAAGAGAATCCAGTTCCAATTTATGGAATAATTGTTTCTGTTGACGAATTTTTATTAAATGTTAGTTCCAATTTGTATGATAGCGAAAATGTAAGGAGAAAAGATAGAGAAGGAACATTAATTTTTATTAAAGCAAATGGAATGTATAGAGCAGACCATCCAAATACTTTCCGTAGAAAAGATATAGTTTATGACTTTGAAGAAGAATTAAAATCTTCTAGAGAAATTTATAAAAGAGAAGAAGAAAAATTAGAAGAACGATCTAGAATAAATCTATCTATCCTTGAGAGAAAAGCGAAAGAAGAAACATCATTTTACAAATTAGATGGAAAAGGTGCTTAAAACTTTTAAGCATTGATATTAGTTTTTGTCGATATAAAATCTATACTTTAACAAATTGCTTGAACATCTTTGGAAGCCTTGGTGCAGTTTGATTTTGGTAAGATCCTTTGTAACTCTCCATCACTGGACCGTCTATCTTGTCAAAAATAACAAGACCGGCAGCTTCACCCTCTTTAATAACCCTTGATCCAAGAGAATAACATTCCAAAGTTATTGGTCCATTAAATCCTGCTTGAACAATTCCTGCGAAATGGCTCCATAATCCAGAGCCACTAACATAATGTTCACGACTTATTCTTCCACAAATATTTTCTAATCCAATTGTTTCCCTTGTTCCAGCCAGACAAAAAGTTTGATTATCAATTCTAAACCTTCCATTTCCTTCTATAATATCAAAATAAAGAGAAGGATCATATTCATTAACTGCATCCATATTTATTGGCTCATTGCAATCTTTGGCAACATAAATTAAGCCTGTAGAGAAAGTCATTAACAACCCTTCTGGCCTTAATGATTGCATAAAAACATCAGTTTCTCCTCGAGAAAAATGAATACCGGAAGAATTTCCTTTATCCTTATTATATCCTTTTCTTAATTCTTCATAATCTAAAAATTCTGATTCTTTATATCTAATAACTGCTTGGGATAAACTAGTTTTTCCTGACTCAATCTCAATTGGAAATTTAAAAGGCTGAACAGCGGTAATAACCTCTCCAGAGGAAAATCTTCCAACTTGATGACACATTGTAGCAACCCTTCCAGTTGTACTACGCGCATCTACAAAATATTCTAAACTTAATGGAAGATTTAATCTTTCATCACTTAAAATATAATAAATTTTACTTCCATTTTTATCTGGCAACAAAACATGCTTTTTTCCGTCTATACTTTTTGGATCCATAGAAAAAAAATCTTTCTCTTTTAAAGAAGACATAAAAAAATCAGCCTCAGCTATATGACTTCCAACAGTTAAATCCAAACCAGAAGGGCTGACATTTAAACCTGTAGAGCTAATTATAGGTGATAATTCTTCATAACTTGGTGAAGCAAATCTAAGGGG
>JACPNE010000002.1 GCA_016185615.1 Candidatus Woesearchaeota archaeon
CAGTATGAAAACTCAACAAACTACTCAGAATTATATCAATTTACTATAGATTTAACAGCCCCAACAGAATTTAATCTAACTAATCCAGCTAATGAAACAAACTCAACAGATTCCTCTCCAGCATTGTCATGGCAGGAAACCCAAGAATTAAACTTCCTCAATTACACAATAGAATTCTCCAATGAATCTGACTTCTCAGTAATAAACTATTCCTTTGGGAATGTAGATTCAGTATCAAATAATTCTTTTAGCCAATGGAATTCCTCTCAAATCCTGGATGGAGGAACATGGTATTGGAGAGTAACAGCATACGATAAAGCAGGAAATTATAATCAATCCGGAGTATTTACTTATATTGTTGGTGTTGGACAGCAAATAGTCCAAGTGGAAAATACAGTAATTCAAAGTGGGGGAGCAGGATCAGTAAGGGGGCCTAGACAGATAGAGCAAGTATCATTGAACATTATCCAGCCATCCCCAATCTCATTATTCACAAATGATTCTGTAATAACCCCTATATTCATAACAAATACTGGAAGCACAACATTAAGCAATATTAATCTGGCTGCTTTGACAAATGTAAGTAATCTAGATGTAAGATTATCTCAGGAAAATATAGGAATGTTATTTGCCGGACAGTCTGTTTCAGTTGATATGATAATAAGATCCACCCCAGAAACACTAATAGCCCAACACGAAATAACAATTGAAGCAAAAGTTCAGGATCCAGTATTTAAGGATTCAGCTAAATTCTTCATAAATCTATTAGAATTCGGATTTGGAGACAGAAAAATAGTAAGAGAAAAGATTGAGGTTATTAATCAGTTATTTAATGGAAATCCCGATTGTACAGAATTAAAAACATTAGTTGATCAAGCAGAAATAGAATTGGAAAAAGAGAATTATAACAAAGCATTATCCTTAGTTGAAGCAGCAATCCAGGCTTGCAAGGATTTAGTTTCTTCTCTTGGAAAAGAGCTTGTTGTAGAGCCAAGGAAAAATGATTTATACATAGCCATAATTGAAACCATAGTAGCTTTATTATTCTTCACATTAATATACAGATATTATAGAAAGAGAAAAATATTAAAACAACTGAGAAGGAAATAATAAAATATATATAATCAAAAATAAACAATATAAAAACATGCCAAAGGAAATCAATGAAATAAAGAAGTATCAGAAAGTATTTAGCAATATAAAAAGTGAACTAGCTAGAGTCGTAGTTGGTCAGGAAGATGTAGTAAACGGATTACTAAGGGCTTTAATATGCAACGGCCATACATTAGTAGAGGGAGTTCCTGGAATAGCAAAGACATTAATCGTAAAATCATTGGCTGAAATTACTGGATGTCAATTCTCAAGAATACAGTTTACAGTAGACTTATTGCCTACAGACATAGTTGGATTGACAACATATGACAGAAAAAAAGGTTTTACTGTAATTAAAGGCCCGGTATTTGCGAATTTTTTGATAGCTGATGAGATCAATAGAGCTTCTCCAAGGACACAATCAGCTTTATTAGAGGCAATGCAGGAAAGACAAGTAACAATAGGAAAAGAGACTTATGATTTGACCCCACCATTTTTGGTTATGGCTACCCAAAATCCAATAGAATCAGCAGGAGTATTTAATCTTCCAGAAGCACAAGTTGACAGATTTTTATTCAAGCTAAAAGTATATTATCCAAAGCCAAAAGAAGAACAAAAAATACTTCATAGCAACGTGACATTAAGAAAGTTTGAAGATTATAAAATTAAAAAAATAACAAATCCAAAAGAAATTATTAGAATACAAGCGTCTGTTAATAAAGTATTTATGAGCCAGGATCTAGAAGACTATATTATAAGAATAATAAATGCCACAAGGGAAAGAGACAAATTCAAGACTGGAAAATATATTGAGTATGGGGCTTCCCCAAGAGCATCGATTGGATTATTTATAGCATCAAAAGCTGATGCATTAATAAAAGGAAAAAGCTATGTAACTCCAGAAAACATAAAGGCAGTTGCTCATGATGTTTTGAGGCATAGGGTAATATTAAATTATGAGGGACAAGCAGAAAACATTAATACAGATGATTTCATAACAGAAATATTATCAAAAGTCCCGATTCCATAATTATACTTTTAATTTTTTTGTAAATTCAGATATGAATAACTTCTTTTTATCTTCAGATATACTAAACAAAACTTTTTTTACCATTTTTTCTGAAATTGTAAATATATAATTAAGTTTAATGACACTGTCTTTTACAGCACCGTCTTTTTTGGTTAGTTTTATTCCATCCATCTCTAGATTACTTGTTATTCCAGCCACTACTACATTTCCATATTCCTCAAAAAGAATTAATGCTGGTCTTGTTTTGATGTCATATGTATCAGTAAACTGTATATTTGCCAATATAACAGTTCCAAATTTATACATTGTCCCACGCCTCATCTTCTTTATTATCCCATAGTTCTTTCATTTTTTGTTGTTGTATCTTATGTAAAAATTCATCATACTGATTCCTCTTTTTTACTTTATCATAAATACCTATCATTTTTTTTAAGATATCATTATATGTTTGCCTGGGATGATCTTTAGCTCTTTTAAGCATACCAATTACTTCTTTATCCAAAAGCAATGTAGATTGTTTATTCATATATAATCACCTATATATTGGTTATATACTAACTATATAAATATTTCTATTCATTATTGCATAATATTTATATTATATAAAATAACTATTCTAATATGCCAAAGAGAAAGCTTAAGATAGACCTAACAAAGAACATAAAAAAATTAGAGATTACTACAAGGAAATTAGTTGGATCAGGATTAGTTGGAAGTTATAAGAGCGCATTCAAAGGAAGAGGATTAGAATTTACAAACTATAGGGATTATACCCAAAATGATGATGCTTCTGCTATAGATTGGAAGGCTTCTGTGAGGACAGGAAAATTATTAATAAAACAATATGAGGAAGAGCGTAAGATAGATGTATTTTTTCTCATTGATGTAAGCAGCTCAATGATATTTGGCTCTACAGATAAACTGAAGAATGAATATGCTGCAGAATTAGCAGCATCATTAGCGTTTACAATACTGGAGGCAGGAGATGAAGTAGGATTTGGATTGTTTAGTGATAAAATGAATATAATTTCACATCCAACATCAGGAAAACATCAATTTTTTAGTTTGGCAAAGGCATTGTCAAATCCAATTAATTATGGTGGAAATTATGATTTGGATAATGCAATAAAACACCTTCTGAATTTTCTGCCATCAGGAGCATTATTAATTATTATATCTGATTTTATTGGATTAAAAGGAGATTGGACACACTATCTTAGAACTGCTTCAGGAAAATTTGATATTATAGCAATAAAGATAACAGATCCAAGAGACATTAAATTGCCAGCAGAATCTTATAATATAATGTTAGCTGATCCTTATTCAAACAAAACAGTTGTTATTGACCCATTATATGCAAAATTGGAATATGAACAGTATGCAACTGAGCAGAAAAGACTTTTGGAAGATTCATTTATGAAAATGCATATAGATATATTAGACCTTTCTACAGATAAATCATTCATCCAGCCATTGATTAATTTCTTTATGAGGAGACACAGAAAATGGCGATAATTTTCAACAATCCGTTGAATTTATGGTTTCTATTGAGTATCCCATTGCTTATCTTATTGCATTTTGCTACATTGACTGCAACAAAGAAGAAAGCATTGACATTTGCCAATTTTGATGCTATTTCAAGAGTTACAGGACAGAATCTTTATTTCAGGAATGTTACACAATTATTTATAAGAATAATGATAATAATATTTATTGTTCTGGCTATTTCAGGAACAAATTTAGTTTATTCCGGGCAAAGCTCGGATTTTGATTATGTTTTGGCAATAGATACTTCATCCAGTATGGAAACAACAGACTTTGAGCCTAATAGATTAGAAGCAGCTAAAACAGCAGCAACCCAATTTATCGATTCCTTAAATTCACAGGCCAGAATTGGACTAGTCACATTTTCAGGAACAAGTTTTGTCGAGAGTGACTTAACAGATCAAAAGGCAAGAATAAAATCATTAATAGAAAATCTGAATCCAAGAGCTGTTGGGGGAACTAATGTAGGAGAAGCAATTACTACATCTGTCAACTTGTTATTGCCTTCGGAAAATGCAAGAGTCATAATATTGTTGACAGACGGAAGAAGTAACATAGGAGTTCCATTGCAGCAAGCAATAGACTACGCAAATAAAAATAGGGCTTTAGTCTATTCAATAGGTGTAGCAACAGAGGAAGGAGGCCAATTTCCTGGATTAGAAGATGTCGAGGCAGTGCTTACATTGGATGAAAGCAGTTTGATAGAGATCTCAACAGCTACGGGGGGAAAATATTTTAGAGCAGTTGACGAAGATTCATTGATTAATTCTTATCAACAAATAGCTTCATCCAGCATAAGAAGAATCTCAACAGACTTGACATTATTTTTCATGATAACTGCTTTTTCATTATTATTTATAGAATGGTTATTATCAAATTCTAAATTAAGGATATTGCCTTAAAGAATAATCCTCAAAATAGAATTATAGGAATTTTTATCATAATATTTTTTATATAATCTTAAATTTTCAATTAGTTTATCTTTGTCAAATCCAATTCCTTTTTCTTTTAATATTAAATAAACATTAATGCTTGTTAAAAACTGACAAAATTGTGTAACATTTTTCGGATTTTTGACAAATTTACATCTCTCAAAGTCTATCATTATTGGCTTTTTATTAATGATTATATGTTTATACGGGTTAGTCAACTCTTTCTTATCAATTTTCAATTCATCCAACTTTCTGCATTGGTCTAAAATCTTCTTTAATGTTAATTTTATTTTAGACTTATTATTCATTTTCAGCCAGTCTATTATCTTAATTCCATCAATAAATCCACACACTAATTCTTTCTTATCATAATAAAAAAGTTTAGGGCCAATATTATATTTATTCAACAATTTAAGAAATCTAGCTTCATTTTCTATAGTATTTATTTTAGTTGCTGGCTCTTTTATTATAACTTTATTATTTTTATAATATCCCGTATAAACTAGATATCTTTTACCTTTGGCAAAGTACTCTTTATCTTTAATTTTAATCATCTTTTTATAGATATAGAAAGGTTTTTATATATTCTATCATTAAGAATTTAAAAAGGAGGCTGTATGAGACTAGGTTTTATCATTCTTATAACATTAATACTAATACCCTTCTCATCAGCTGATATAGATGGAGACAAGGCGCTTAACTGGCTTTTATCCCAACAAATTCAGGGAAGTTATAATAATGATATAATAGCTACCTCTTCTGCCATATTGGCATTAAAAAATGCAGGATACTCTTCACAGATAGAAGAATCAGTTGAATATTTATTATCACAAAAAAATTCTGCTAATTGTTGGCCAAAATTAAATTGCAGGGTTAAAGATACTGCCTTTGCTTTGCTTGCATTGAGTGCAGCTGGAGAGCCAGTTGATGATGTAATTGAATGGCTGGAAAATGCTCAATCCTCAAGCACAACAAAGGGAAAATGGTTATTACAAATAGCTAATGCTGAAAATGGGCAATGCAGCATAAAATATAATAAAGGACAAACAGAGATAACAAAACAAGTTGTTATTGAAGATGGAAAATTTCAAAGCTGCAATAATAACAATTGGCTTGATTTGAATTCATGTTTAGAACCGAATTTATTAAGCAAATATCCTTTAATAACATTTGATATAGACTGTAATAATCTGGATTCTAATGCAATTATTGTTTTATTGTTTAATGTAGGAAACACCTATACATTTGTAGAAAATATTGAAAGTTCGTCTGGCAGTGTAACTGTCGATAACAATTGTTATGGAACAAGCTTCAAAGGAATATGTAATCTAGACTCTACATTATACACTAGCTATGCTTTGTCAAAGGTTGATAAGCCCTCATCAATATTCTTCCTTAAATCAAATTATGATTCAAATAATCCGGAACATCTGTCCATTATAAGCTTAATAACACAAGACCAAGGTTTTATTGATGATCTAGAGAGTAGACAAAGAAATGACGGAAGCTTTGATAATAGTGTAATAAAAACTTCATTAGCTTTAATGACTCTTAATAATAATCAAGAAGCTATTGATTGGCTTGAATCAAAACAGGATCCAGATGGCTCATTTGGAGATATTTTTGAAACCTCTTTTGCTTTATTGGCTTTATCCCCAACAACTTTGGTTCCAACTTGCTCTGATAATATAAGAAACCAAGGAGAAGAAGGGGTAGATTGTGGAGGACCATGTAGCAAAGAATGTGGAATATGTAATTTAAATGATGTGTGTGATGAAGAGTTAGGGGAAGATTCTGATAATTGTCCAAGCGATTGCATTGGTGCTGGTGCATCTAATTTATGTAAAAATGGTAAACAAGATAATAATGAGGAGGGAATAGACTGTGGTGGGTCATGCTCAGCAAAATGTCCAAGTTGTAATAATGATGGAATATGCGAATTTGACACTTTCGGAGAGACAGCATTGCAATGCCAGAATGACTGTAGTTGCGGGGACAAAGTGTGTGACTCAACAGAAAATGATGAATTATCAAACACTTACTGCCCACAGGATTGTAAAAGAGCAGTATGTAATGACAATGGACTATGTGAACTGGGAGAAAATGAAGACAACTGTCCAAATGATTGTACTATTTCGGGTGGTTCTGAAATAGAAGAGACAGAAGAAGAAAGTTCATTTCCATTTGTTTCTATCATAATAATTATTGTAATCGGATTAATAATTGTATTTTCAATATATTATTTTACAAAGAAAAAAGGTAAGAAGCCCGAGTTTAATTTATTCGGAAAATTTGGGAAAGGAAAAGAAACAAAAGAAAATTCAAGAAAAGGGGAGCCTTTTTTTAAGCCCGAGATTCCAAAATTCCCGGGCAGCAAACCATCGCTGAAATCCCAATCAAAACTTGATGAGGAGCTTGAGAAATCATTAGAGGAAGCTAGGAAACTAATTAAAAAGAAATAATGATAAATGAAAATAAAAATATTACTTTTGGTTTTTTTATTTAATGTATCTATAGCATTTGCACAGATAGATATAAATATATTGAGGGAAAATTATTCGAATTTTGAAACAATACAAGCAGAGATTACATTAGAAAATCCTTTGAAAAATCTGTCAGCAAATGACATAAAAATAGATAACATTAAGGTTGCGCCATTAATCTTTTCTTTAGAAGAAAATAAGTATTTTATATACTTTAATCTTCCAAATTTACAAAATGGTACACACAACATTTCAATAAGCTCAAGATTTCTAATAAATAATGCGTTAACAGACATTGTATCTGAGAAGGAATTTAATATAATTGAATCAAATTCTTCCTTATCAATAAAACCCGGAATATTATTCATAAACAAAAATAGCTTGCAGGGACATTATATAATTATTTTAAAGAATAATAATCAGCCATTAGATGTTTCTGTAGATTTAGACTCAGATTTTCTTTATCCAGTAAGAACAAATATTTTTTTAGAAAATAATGAAGAAAAAAATCTTTTTATTATCCCAAAAGAAGGATCAATTCAGGATTCTAAATTAATATTGAATTATGAGAATACCTATGAAATCCCAATAATAATCTTAGATTATAAAATGGAAAATGATTCAAATACAGATTTAGAAGAATCAGAAAAAAAAGTTTCATTTATAGTTTCACAGTCATCATTAACAAGGGCATTAAATACAGACCAATCAATTTCAGGACCAATAGAATTCAAAAATAACCTTAATAGGGATATAAATGTAAAATTTTATTTGACTGGAGATTTGGATAAAATTATTAAGATTAATATTACGCAGATGAAATTAAAACCAAATGAAGTAAACTCACAATATCTATTCATTAACGAGGATAAAAATGCAAAAGGAGTTTATCTGGGAGAGTTAGTTTTAGAAGCGGAAGGGTATAAAGAAGAGTTTACAATAGAGCTTGATTTTATTGAAAAAGTTAATAACATAGAAACAACAGATATAGAAGAAGTAGAAGAAGATTCATTGGGAAATATACAAAATGAAGATTTTTCCTCAGAATTGGGAATAGGCATTATCAACTTATCTTCTCCTCAAACACAACCAGAAAAAAATAAGAGTTCATATTTATTTTCCATACTACTAATTATTGTAATATTAGTTTTATTATTAGTCATATTTTATCTGTCAAAAGTAAAGAGACCACCAAAGACGTTTAAGGATTATACATCATCTATAAAAAGATAATAAATCATATATAATTATGAAAAGAGGCCAAATAACTTTGTTTATTATAATGGGAATTATGATATTATTGGCTTTTGGAGTTGTTAATTATGGTAAGAACGTAGCTAAATTACTTAATCTACAAATGGATATAGAATCTGGAAGTGAGTTGTCATACACCTCATTAGACATAAAAAATTATATTCAGGAATGTGTGGAACAGACCGCAATACAATCTATAACTTCATTAGGTTTACATGGAGGTACATTAAAAGAAAGAGACAAGGGTGAAAGAATTGGATTATCTTTTGTAAATTATGGATATTTTATAGGAGAGAATACCCTCCCACCAATTAAAATGATGGAAGATGAATTATCAAACTATATGAATGAAGCATTAGACATATGCCTAAATGATTTTTTTAAATTTGAAGATAAAATAAAAATAAGCTCACAGAAAACGGACACAAGAGTTGAAATAAGAGAAAATGTTTTATTTAATGTTAACAAAACATTTAAGGTTATAGACAAAGAAACTACAATTACATCAAATGAATTTTATGTTGAAATTCCTGTCAGGCTTGAGTACATGCATAATCTGTCTAATATAATAATAGATGAAGAAATAAGGGATGCTGGTTGGTTACCATATGATTTAATGACAAAATTTGATGTAAATATAGCAGTTTACCCTTATAAGGAAGACGTTATTATTTTCTCTCTGATTGATAATAAATCCATTTTGAATGGACAATATTTTGAATTCCAATTTGCTAATAAATTTGATCCAAACTATCAAGATCCTTTACTGGATAAGGCAGAAAAATTATTGCCTAAAATTATAAGGGGCTGAAATGAGATATAAATTATTAATCATAGTATTATACTTAGTGTCTTTGCCTATAATCATCCATGCTCAAGCCGAGTTTGCAGCTTTACCTTTAGCAGAAAAGATTACATGGCTTGAAAAACCTGCCAACTTCAATCATCCGGAATATACCAATAGGCTTTTGCAATATGCTCCACTTAAAGATTATAAAGAACTGTGGTTTGAATATTTAAATAAAATTGATATTAACAGTGAGAATGAAAATATTTTCTTTAGATATTTAAATGAAATAGATGATACATCTTCATCAAATCAGAACATTGCAGACAAATTTTTGACACATAAAAAAACTATAAAAGGGGATAGTATTAATATAGCAAATAGATTTCTCAGCTCTAAAATTAATGGTAATTTTGACATTAGTTCAAGTAATTCTGAATATTTGGGGGATTGGAAGCTAAAAAATGGAAACATTGAATTAAATCTTAATGACAATCAGTTTTCTGGTGCAAGAATAAAATCATTGTCAGAAGGAGGTTTCGAGATATCGCCAAAGCAGGCAATTAAAATAGGAGAGAATGTTTACAAAGTTCCTTTATCTTCACAATTTAAACTTAATAATGATTTTTCTGTTAATGTTCCGAAAGACTCGGAAATATTGCCTAATCAGGGTGGAAAAATAATAGTAAGGGATCTTGATGAATCTATTATAAAAATAAATAATGAGATACAAGTAAGAAATGGCTATATTGACTATATCAATGATAATAAAGTATTGAGTGGCCGGGATTTTAATATTTATTTTAAAAATAGCAGATATTCCGGAAATTATATCGCTTTTGAAGGGGATGCTTTCACATTGCAGGGAGAAGCAAGCATCTCAATAAGGAATAGAGATGGACTATATAACACATTTATAGGAAATGATCAAAAATATGGGTGGGAAAGTCAAGATAGTATAACAATAAAACCATTTGGTCCATCAGAAAAAGATAATACACCATATCTATTTTCGGAGCACGATATAACAATAAATGATAAAAAACAAACTATAAAATACAAGTATATTAGTGATGGAAAAGACTTTTATGTCAGACCGGGAACTTCAATAGGTAAACTTGGTGAAATAGCTGATAGTTTTAAGCTGAATGATGTAAAGCTCCCAGGAATTATAGTAGATACTAAAAATCAATTAAGATTAGATAGTGATGGCCTTTTTATCAAACAAGTCAACCATTTCTTGGGAAATGAACCAAAGTATGTTCATCATAAGTTTATTTTGGATGATATTACAAAACTTAAAACAATTCAAATGAGGGGAACACAGCTTACAAATGGTGGGGTAATGACCCTAAACACAGACATAACTTTTACTGAAAACGGGTTTATTCCCTCTGATTTAGATCTTGAGTTACAAAGGGGAAGAAATATAATGACTGTGCCATCTAGCATTCAAGATAAAATAATTAGCGATGCTATAAGAAATAATGCACTGAAGATAGAAATGAAATTTGATCTGGAAAATCTATTTGCTAGATTTGGCGATGGAAGATTAAGAAGCAGTTTGCTTGGACTTATAAATGAAATGAGAATAAGTGAAACTGATTTATCTGTTTTTAAAAAAGCACTTGAGGAATTTGGATTTGGAAAGACATTAAGAATAGAGGGCATGGAAATATTTATAGATAATAAGAAAGTCGGAGTATTAAGTGATACTGAGTCTTTTAAAAGATTAGTTATTGACTCATTAAACAGATAGCAAAATAATATCTCTTTAATATAATCTTTCTTTTAAGAAATTTTCAATGTAATTTTTTAATTTGTACTCAGCACCCTTACACAATTTTACATATAATATTAATCCAATTTTTGATTGTTTTTGGATTTCAGTAGGCCAACCATCCCGAAGATGTTGTTCGTTAAGACGAAGTAACCTAATATCGTGGAATAAATCTTCTACTACATCTATTCTGTCATGCCTTATATTTGAGATGTCTTTAACTTCAATAACCTTTCCGTTGAGGTATAATGCAACTATAAACCTACCGCGAGGAGAACTTTCAACTTTTCCATCTTTATCAATTGTATTATGATAATCAATCTTAACATATGTCTCAAGATATATTTTTGTATTCCTAATCTCCTCATAATCCCCTTTTGAATTATTCCATTCAAATTTTTCTTTGTATTTTGCACCAAAATCTTCTATATTTAAACAATTAGCTGAAGATTTTCCTGGCCATTTTGTCACATCTTCATTTCTATAAATTTCTTCTTTTTTTAAATCACCTTGAACTGGTGTTATAAAAAGTAAAGTAGATGCTAAAACGCCAGCTAATCCTTTCCTAACTTTAGACCAATTTAATACATTATTCTCTAAATTGTTCATTTTAACCAATATTAGAAAGGATTATTAGCTTATAAATTTTATGCCTTATTAGTGGTAAACTTATTTAATTCCCTTCTTAGAACTATATTATTTGCATTTATATTTTTCATTTTCATATCCATATCGTGCAACTTAGCCATCAAATCATTGAACATATCCATTATATCTTGAGCCTCTACAGTAGACTTATCGGGCTTTATGATATCTATTGAGCTTGGCATGTAATCAAAGCACATTTTTGTTATTTCTTTGAAATCTTTAAATTCAATTTCTAAATCAACAAAACTGCTGAACATTCCCTTATACTTCTCATTGCTAAGTTTTTCAGCATCATAAAGAACATGACTCTTTACATCAAAAGTATCTTTTATATTATTGATATATTTCCTAATGGTGACTTCAACGTGTTCTTTTGGACTTCCCACTATCTCTACTACTACTTTAGCTAATATCTTTCCGTTCATTTATCAACACCGAAATTAATATGATCAATAGTGCTATAAATAAAAACACACCCAATCTTGAAGCCTCTTTTGAGCTGTTTTCATATACTATTCTATTGTTTATATTCGCTACTTTTTTGGTTGTTTCTTGAGTTATATTATTCTCTTTAGTATCTTCTTTTTTAATACTTTCCTTTTTGGAAATATCATCTTTTATAATGCCTTTAGTATAACATTCTTTGCTAATTCCTGATATTTCTATATCTTCCTTATCTTCAGTATTTAAACCCTCTACAATTATATTATAAGTTCCGTCTTTATACTTTTCATCACAATTAAGTCCTAATTGTATTGGGAATGTTATCTCATTATTGCTGAACTTTTCATAGACATTTGCCTTTGAGATCTTTGTTATTCTTTCATCACCCGAAATATAAGATTCTATTACTTCTTTTTCTGTATCTCCCTTATAAACAGAAATCTTTACTCTTATACTTGATCCCCACTCTGCTTTTTTATTGCTTCCTAGATCATATATCCTGTCTATTTCTATTTTTGAATCAGTAACTTGTTCTATAGTTGAATTATCTTTGTTTTCTTCATTTGGAGTTGACTCTGTCATTTGCCACATACTGTTTATTTTACTCCAACTTAATCCCTCTTTGCTGTCGCTATAGCTGATCTCATCTATTAAATTATCATTAAGATCATATAACATTATCTTTTCAAAACCATTATTATTCAGAAATCCAGAAATCCCATTTGCATAAACAACCAAATAATTCTTTGATTTTATTCTTGTACTTTCTTCAATATGGACATTATCGATTAATAACTCTTTTTCACTGTCATCTTTTAATTTAAAGCCAAGTAAATCTAAATCTTCATTTCCAGTATTATAAAGCTCAACCCACTCGCCATCAGGCATACTTGAATCATCATCTCCAAGAGGATTTGCCATAAACTCATTAATTTTGATTTTTGAATAATCATTAGAATTCGTTTGATTATTCTCATTTGATCTTCCTGGGGTTGGTTCTGATTCAACAAATTCTCCATTAATTAATGCAAATGAATTTCCTTCTAAAGTTACATTATTGTCATAATATAATACATCAATTAAATTCATATTGTTATCATACAATGTAATGCTTTCATTATTGCTTAAACCATCACCAATGGAATCATCTCCGGTATACAACCATAAAACATTATCATCTATCTCAAAATCATTATACACCCTTGTATCATCATCCACAATTATGGCATAGCCATGGCCTTGAAGTATAATATTATTATAACCTTCCAAACTATCATTCTTATTATTGTCCTTTATAGTCCATCCAGTCATATTTATGGAAGTCTCATTATTATTGTACAGTTCAATCCATTCACAATGTTTATCGAAAGAACACATTGGATTATACATCACTTCATTTATCACAACATCCGCTAAGGCCAATTGAGTGAACATTAGTAAAATTATAAACATTAGCTTTAGCATATCAAATAATAAAAAGACAAATATTTAAATAATTTTATAAGTTTTGTAACTATACTTCAAATATGAAAGAAAAAATTCAAGATATTCTAAATATAGCTGGAATCAAAATTAATGGAAATAATCCTTATGATATCAAAGTTTACAATGAAAAATTATATCAAAGAGTTTTATCCGGAGGCTCTTTGGCTTTAGGAGAGTCTTATATGGATGGCTGGTGGGATTGTGACAGATTAGACCAATTCTTCTATAGGATACTAAAATCAAAGCTAAATCATAGAGTTATAAATTGGAAGCAATTAATTATCCAATTTTTGAAAAGTAAACTAACAAATGAATCTAAAAGAAAAAAATATGAAATTGGGAAAAAGCATTATGATATTGGAAATGAATTATACAAAATCATGCTTGATAAAAGATTAGTTTATAGCTGTGCATACTGGAAAAATGCAAAAAATCTTGATCAAGCACAAGCGGCAAAACTGGATTTAATCTGTAGAAAAATAGGCTTAAAAAAAGGACAGAAAATTCTGGATATTGGTTGTGGGTGGGGAAGTTTCGCAAGATATGCAGCAGAAAAATATAAAGTAAGAGTTGTTGGAATCACAGTTTCTAAAGAACAAGTAAAGTTAGCAAAAGAATTTTGCAAAAATTTTCCAATTGAGATAAGATTGCAAGATTACAGATCATTAAACGAAAAATTCGATCATATAGTCTCAGTAGGAATGTTTGAGCATGTGGGTTATAAAAATTATAATGAATATATGAATATTGTAAGAAAATGCCTAAAGCCAAATGGATTATTTTTATTACAGACAATAGGAAAAAATACTTCAACGGCTTTGACTGATCCATGGATATCAAAATATATTTTTCCAAATTCTATGTTGCCATCAGCGAAGAAAATCACTTCAGCATGCGAAAACCTACTTATGATCGAAGATTGGCATAGTTTTGGCAATGATTATGATAAGACTTTGATGGCTTGGCATAAAAATTTTGTCAAGAATTGGCAACTCATAAAGCATGATTATGACAATAAGTTTTATAGGATGTGGAATTATTATCTACTTAGTTCAGCTGGAGCTTTTAGGGCAAATAATATAAGACTATGGCAAATTGTTTTTTCTAGAGATGGTTTAGAAGATGGATACATAAGTATACGTTAATAACTACTTTTCTAAATCTAAAATAAGGTTATCAAAATTTACACCTTTTCTTTTAGCTATGTCATGACTGATTATATAATTGCTGCCTTTGCTTTTTTCCACTTTATCAAGGGGAAGAAAAAACCAGCCCTTATTCATCACTTTTATTCCAAACCAAGGTTCCGCTCCAAATTTTTCTGAGAATTCTCTTAATTCATTTATTCTTTCTTCTTTTATGTAAATACTATTTTTTATGAACTTACATTCAACCGCCAATGTTTTTCCATTCTTTCCAGCCAATAAATCACATGATGGAATTGTTATTGAGCCACTGCCGGCTGTTCTTGTGACAGCAAATCCATTGTCCCAAAACAAATGTAGAAGTTCTCTCTCCGCACGAGTCCCCTTTTTCTTGCTCATAAAATTTTTAGAATATTAGAATTTATAAAGATTAATAGGATGAAAGAGATTATAAGTCTCTTTCTTTTAATGTATTCCTGTTATTTGCTTTGGCTCTTCTTGCAGCATCTTTTATCAAATCTTCAACCTTTTTGCTAAGAGCTTCTGCGAAATCAGATCCCACGTTGCATCCTTGCGAGAAATTTTTTATTTTACTTCTTACCACTAACATTTCAGCCATTTTAATTCCTCCTTTGCTATTTTTTATTTAGAATTTGGATAAAGTGGGTTTATAAAGATTTTGCTAAAACCCCAAATTTTTTACTGTACAGAGGCTAAATCCCAAAAATATATAATTCCATATCATTGTCACCAATCTTTATCTTATACTTTTTCAACAGCTTGAATTTTCCTTTATATTTGCTCAAATTTGTATTACTTAAGATTGTTAGACTATCTTTTAACATGATATCACATTGATAAAAAAGTTCTTTTATTCTTTTTATTGATTCATTTTTATTTCTTTGATGAACAAAAATTTTTGTTATAATCTTATCAACTTCTTTCTTCTTGAAAGTTTTATCTAATTTCTCTATTTCTTCTTTTACTAAATTTATTTTAATCTTAGCCAGCTTGGAATTGACTTCTGCATTCTTTAGATTATATAAATTATTATCAAATCCAAATATTTTATCCCCACCAATAAATCCAGCCTCTATCAACAATGTTCCATCTCCGCAAAATGGATCAACTAATAAATCATTTTTATTATAATTAGATAATATTAAAATAGAATAAGCCAAGCATCCATTCATACTACCTTGACTGGTTCTTAACCTGTAAAATCTTTTGCATAAATCTTTCTTTATTAATTTTCCAACAAAGCAATATTCATCAATAATATCGATGTAAATTATATTATCGCTCTTTAAATTTACTTTATTACCTTTTTCATAGATTATCTCTCCAATCTCCTTTTCTAGTTCTAAAGAACTAAAGTTATGAATTCCATCCCTATTGCACCTTACAAGAAAGTCATTTTCTATACTGAATTTTATCTTTTTAATATTATTTATTAAATCTTTTTTATCCTTAAATTTAAATTTAGAAATTAACTCATAAATTGCATTAATGCTTCTTAATTCTTTTATATCATCAGATTCAAAATAAACAATCCCTTTTGTAATTTTTTTAGAATTAATTTTATATTTTTCTTTTATCTCTTTTATAGCTGCTTCTTCCAGTCCTTTTATTGTTTTAACTATTATTTTCATAATATATCTTATAATATAATAACAATTAATAAGGATAACTATTCACTTAAAAAGCATGAAGAATTTTAATAAAAAAGAATTTATTGATTTTGCTTTAGAGAATAGAGTAGTTGGTTTTAAAGCTCCTCCGTTTGAACTTAACTCCGGAAGAATATCAAGTTGGTATGTAAATTGGAGAAATATTTTGAAAGATGTATACAAATCAGATATATTAACTGATTATATTATTGCATTTACTGATAGCTTAGAACTGAATCCGGATACTTTCCATGGTGTTAGAGAAGGAGCTTCTTTATTAGGTGCACTTACACAATATAAATGGGCAAAACAATCTAAAAATTATGGTCCTGAAAGTCATTCTTTTTCTATGGGCAGAGGAAAATCTAAAGATCATGGTGACCCAAAAGATAAAGACTTTGTTGGATACCCTAAGGGTAAAATAATAGTCTTAGAAGATGTAACAACTACTGCACTATCATTATTGGAAGAAATTGTTAAAATAAGAGAAGCCGGAGAAGCTGAAATAATAGCAGTATATGGTCTTACAAATAGGATGGAAAGTACCCCGTCTATTGCAGATGGTTATCTAAAAAAAGGAGTTTATACAAGATTTGTAGATGCTTTTGAGAAAATAACTGGAAAATTTAATAGTTATGATGGAAATATGAGTGTTCAACAAGCTTTTGAAAAACTTGGAATTCTATTTTATGCTTTGAGTGATGCTCGTGAATTATTGCCAGAAGCATTTAGAAGATTCAAACCAAATGATAAAATTTTATCGGAGTTGAAAAAACAGTTAGATAATCCTTTCGTTTCTCTTGTTTCATATTCTGAACTAATTGGACAAGATGATCTTATCAAAGATGAAAGAATTTACAAACCAACTGTGTTTGGAAGCTCATAAAATGACGATTATTGAATTAACAGAAAAAGAATTATTAGCGAAAGAGAGATTATGTTTAGCTTTAGATAATCTATCAACAATAGAAGAGTTTGAAAATAGAATAAAAGAATTAAGTCCAGTTGTTGGTTTGTTTAAGATTGGAAAGGGATCATTTACAAGATTTGGCCCAGAAGCAGTTGAAATAGCTAAGAGATATACCAATGTATTTCTAGATTTAAAAGATTATGACACCCCAAATACTGTTGAAGATGTAGCATATGCTACCGCGAAATTGGGAGTGTATATGTTTAGTGTTCATGCCCTTGGTGGGGTTGAAATGATGAAAGCAGCAGTTAAAGGAGCTAGAAAAGCTGCCGAGAATTATAAAGTAGATATGCCGAAGATAATTGGAGTTACTATACTAACCAGCATTGATAAAGAGACAATGAATGATGAATTAAAAATAAGAGGAAGTGTTGAAGACCAAGTATTAAACTTAGCCATATATTCAGAAGAAGCAGGTTTAGATGGAGTGGTTTGTTCTGCTCTAGACTTGAGATACATTAAGGGTGCTTTAAAGAAGAATTTTATGTATGTTACTCCTGGGCTTGAATTTTATAATGAGAAAAAAAATCCTGATCAAAAAAGAGTTTTTACCCCTGGAAATGCCATTAAGGATGGTTCAACAATCTTAGTTGCTGGTAGGATTATAACTAGCTATGAAACCCCTCAAGAGAGAATAATAGCAGGACATAGAGTACTAAAAGAGATGACAGAATATTTATAATTAAATCTTAATCTCAAATTTTCTAAATTCGTTTTTATATTCTTCTTTTTTCATATCAAAATTTTTAACCTCAGCAGATATCGGACCTTTTCTGCAATACTCTAAAATAATTTTAACATTATTTTCTTCGCCTTCAAATACAGCTTCAATTCTTCCATCATCTAAATTTCTAATCCATCCTTTAATCTCTAGTTCATCAGCTTTCTTCTTGATATATGACCTAAATCCAACTAATTGAACTTTTCCAGAAATAAATACATTATATCTTATCATAAAAAAATAAAATAAAAAAAGGAAATTACCTGTTTCCAGCTAATTCCCATACAGACTTAACTGCAACAACGATTGCTGCTGGTGCCATTAAAACAACAAAGTTGTTTACGACAGCCTGTAGTAAATTTCCCAAAGCTGCTGGTGGCACTAATGTCAAGTCTGCAGTACCTGCCATTACTAATGCTACTGCTGCAATTAAAAAAGAATTAACTTCCTTCTCAGTTATGTTTAGGAAACCTATTACAAGTCCCAATACAACCAAGACAGGAGCAACCCATGCGGCAGCAGGTAAGAATCCAAATATTATTGCTAATACGATTCCTACAACGAAAGCCCATGATCCGAGTTTCTCCATCTTTTACCTCCTTTAGGTTTTAATTATATTTGATAAACAGGAAAAAAATATTATATAAACGTTATTAACTACTAACCAGGTAGAATTATGCTTAATTTTATTTACCAAGACCTTTATTTGAATTTAAACTTGGTCTTATCTTCTCATAACCAAATCCTTTCCCCCTTAATCCACGGGATTTTCTTCCAGCGCTAGTCAATCCTTTATATACTCTTCCTCTAGAATTCTCCAACCAAGACATTCCAGGATATGTTTTGACAATTTCTCTGTCTAATAATATAATCTCATACCAATAATATCTTCCATCTTTGGCTACAAAATAAGAATTTAATACCTCACAATTTGGATACTTTTTATTTGCTCTCTCTTCAGCTACCCATTGATAACTTTTCTTTACAACCTTTTGTCTCCTCATTTTTCTTGGCTTTCTTCCGCCATGAAATCTAACTCTTTTTCTTCCACCCCTTAGTAATTTGACTCTTACTACAACATACCCTTTTTTTGCTTTATATCCAAGATTTCTTGCTCTGTCTAATCTTGTGGGATAATCTACTTTTGTAACTGATTCTTGTCTTCTCCATTCTATCAATCTTTGTTTCCATAAATCTCCTAAATTTTTCTTAGGTTGTTTCCAGATTTCCCTTATAGACTGATACATTCCCATTTCATTATCCTTAAAAATTTAGTTTAAAAGCTTTTCTAATACAACTTATTTGTATTAAATTTTATAATCAACCATTTCTAGAAACTTTTATAAAACAATCTTTTCTTTAATCTTTCAATGGCAGAGACAAGACAAGATTCAGCGGGTTCATTAAAACCGGGAAAATATGTAATATTTGACGGAGTCGCTTATGTTGTTAAGAGTATTGATATCTCAAAGACAGGAAAACACGGCTCTACAAAATGCAGGATTGAAGCAAGTAGTTTGATTGATAATAGGAAAGTTGTAAAAATAATTCCAAGTTCAGATAATATTGAAATTCCAATGATAGAAAAGAAGTCTGCACAAGTATTATCCATTAGCGGAGATACAGCAAATGTCATGGATATGGAAACTTATGAAACATTTGATTTAAAAATACCAGATGATTTAAAGAATGATGTTAAAGAAGGTTCAGAAATATTATACTGGACAATATTGGATGATAAAGTTATGAAACAGGTGAAATAAAAATGGCAAAATTTCCAGAAGCATCTGCTAGACTCCACCAAAATATTTTTGTGTGTAAAAGATGCAAGACTAAAATAAGGTCTAACATTCAGAAGATTATGCAGAGAAAGATAACATGCAGGAGATGTAACTCAAAAGCATTTAGACCAATTAAAAAGGGTAAATAATGGCTTTGAATATTGATTATATTTTGTTGATAATTTTTGGATTAATTCTAATACTAGTTATGTATCTGAACAGGCATAGATTAAAGATAGAAAAATTTCTTTTCCCTTTGTTCTATATAGTTATGTATAGAACTAAAGTTGGATTGAATGCAATGGACAAATATGCCAAGAGATATCCAAGGTCTCTGGAATTTTTTGGATCATTGTCAATAATAGTTGGTTTTGTGGGGATGGTATTTGTATTTTACGAGATACTTCTCTCTTCATATGTTATACTTTTGAATCCGACAACAGCTAATGAAGGGGCAAAATTATTACTTCCCGGAGTCCAGATTCCCGGATTGCCAAGATTATCTTTCTTTCATTGGATTATTACAATATTTGTTTTAGCTGTTGTTCATGAATTTAGCCACGGTGTTGTTGCAAGATTGTATAATGTAAAAATAAAGTCATCTGGATTTGCTGTTCTTGGAATACTGCTTCCATTATTTCCTGCTGCTTTTGTAGAGCCTGATGAAAAACAATTATCAAAGAAATCAAGGAAAGCACAATTAAGTGTTGCAGCGGCCGGACCATTTTCTAATTTGCTGTTGGCTGGATTTATCTTTATTGTATTACAATTTTTATTAAATCCATTTACTGCTTCATTGGTAGAATCAAATGGAATTGTTATAACAAATCTGGACAATGAGTATCCAAGTTTTAATGCAGGAGTAAGTGTAGGAGAGAAAATAGAGGAGATTAATGGGGTTATTGTGTCTGATGTTGACGGATTTATAAATGAAGTTGAGAAGATCAATCCGGGAGAAGAAGTTGTAATAAAAACCAATAATAGTTTTTATAATTTAGTGGCGGCACAACATCCTAAAGAAAATGACAGGGGTTACCTTGGGGTCTCAGTCGCTCCAGAAAACGTCGGTTATAAAGAAGCAGCTGTAGAAAAATTCGGATTGACTTTAATAAAAGTATTCTTCTGGTTTGATTTGCTGATATATTGGCTATTCTTTATAAATCTAGTTGTAGGGTTAATCAATTTGTTTCCTATAATGATTACAGACGGTGCAAGGATGGCTTATATAGGATTATCCTTCTTTATTGAAGATGAACTAAAATTGAAAAAAGTCTGGGGATTGTTAAATATATTTTGTATCTTCTTGTTATTAGTGAATTTTTTACCATCAGTTATTAAATATTTCTTGCCAATCTTATCAGTTTAATCTAACCATAAAGTCTATAAATAAATACATGAACTATCAATAAATGTTAGTTGATGTTCATGCACACATATACAAAGAGTATTTTAATGGAGATATCAATGAAATTATTGAAAAGGCAGAAAAAAATAATGTTGTTTCTATAATAAATGCCGGAATAAATCATGAGACGAATAAGGAAGTAATAGAATTATCAAAGAAATTCTCAATATTGAAATCTTCATTAGGATTATATCCTTTAGAAGGAATAAAATTAGAAGAAGATCAGATAAATGAAACAATAAATTTTATTGATAAAAATAGAAATAAGATCATTGCCATTGGTGAAGTTGGTTTAGATTATCATTATATAAAAAACAAGAATAAGGAACAAAAGGACATTTTTCAAAAAATAATTAATATCGCCGAGAAATTAGATCTTCCAATTGTTGTACATTCTAGAGGAGCGGAATCAGATTGTGTTGAAATGTTAGAGTCTTCTAAAATAAAAAAAATAATTATGCATTCTTTCTCTGGAAATATGAAATTAATAAAAAGAATCGGAGATAACGGATGGACTTTTTCTATTCCAACAAACGTTGTTTATTCTACACAATTTCAAAATATCGTCGACAAGACATCAATATCACAAATTTTGACTGAAACCGATTCTCCATACTTATCTCCTAAAAAAAATGAACGCAATGAACCTTCAAATATAGTTCATTCAATAAAAAAGATTTCCGATATAAAAAAATTAGAAAAAGAAGAAATTGAAAAATTAATTTTTTTAAATTTTCAAAAAATTTTCATTAAATAGAAACCTTTTTATAGTTAAAATACAGTAATAGTTATAGAAAATTTTTTTAAAAAACTAAGGGGTGATATTATATGGCTGCAAGAAGAAAAGCTTCAACAAAAAGAAAAGCTAAAAAGACAACAAAAAGGAAGAGGAGATAATCCTCTTCTCATATATTTTTTTCTTATAATTTCTATTTAAAAATTATTTATTATTCAAATTAACGACGGGAAATCAAAATTATATAATCAATTTGAATTAATAACATCTATATAAATAATACTTTTCCTTCATTTCCTGGATTAATGATCTTTGTTTGATTTATTTTATCGACGACACCGAAATTTTCATGGAAATGTCCACATATAACTAATTTTGGATTTATCCTATTTATGAATTTTCTTATTGACAAATTGCCTGCATGCCCTATTCCTTTTAAAAAATCTAATTTTGTATTATACACCGGAGCATGAGTTACTAAAACAATAATTTCATTTTTTTCTTTTTTTATATTTTTACTCCAATTTTCAAATTCCAAGTCAATCTTTGAGAAACCACCACCACCGAATCCAATAAATGAATAATTATCTACTCTATAAATTCCTTTATGTATATAGATGAAACCATATTTTTTACATAATTTTTTTAATTCTGAACCCATCTCATGATTACCATGTATGATTAATAATGGTTTTTTAATTGCTTTTAGTTGATTAAGAACAACATCTAGATCAATGCTGAAATTTGACAAATCACCAGCACATACAACAATATCAACTTCTTTTGATTTTTCTATAATCCTTTTTATAGAGCTTTTATTTCCATGAGAATCAGTGAAAACTAAAATTTTCATAAGTTTTTTAAACTAATCCTCTTTTAATAATTAACGTTTAATGGGGGGTGAAGAGAGACACTCAAAAATTGAAGAAATTATTAATTTTAGGTATAGACCCAGGAACAACAACAGCTTATGCCATTCTGGATATTGATGGAAATGTTCTTGATGTAAAAAGCAAAAAACATTATAGTCCTAGTTCTTTAATAATGGATACAGTGAAACATGGTAGGGTATTATTAGTTGGAACTGATGTTAAGAATACTCCCTTTTTTGTCAAAAAAACAGCTACCCGACTGGGAGCTAAAGTAATCTCCCCAGATTATGATCTTAAGATTAATGATAAAAAAGAACTTACAAAAGATTATAAAAATATGAATGATCATGAAAGAGATGCCTTATCTTCAGCTATTTTCGCTTTCAAAAGAAAAAAGGGCTTGTTAAATAAGGTTAATTTGTATCTTGAAAAAAACAATAGAACTGATTTAAAAAATGAAATGATGGAACTGTTAATGCTGACCCCAATAACATTAACAGAAGCATTCAATAGTCTAATCCAAGTTGATAATGAAATTAAAGTTAAAAGGAAGAGGAACAAAACAGGAATTAATATTGAATTTAAGAAAAATGAGATTGAGCTATTGAAACAACAAAATTATAATCTAATGAAAGAAATAAATATCTTAAGAGGAAGATTAGTAAAAAAAGAATCCGAGATAGATAATAAAATAAAAGAATCATTAAAATTTAAAGAAAAAAGAATTTCTCAATTAAGTGAAGAATCAAAAAAGTATTTAATGGAAATAAAGAAATTGAATAATCGGATATCAAAGCTCAATTCTTATCTAAGATTAACAGAGAGCCATATATTAGTGAATAAAGTTGGGAATCTAAGCAGAGATATAAACTTTAATGTTAGCAAAATTTTATTTGTAGAAAATCCAAATATTTTTAGCGAAAAATTATTTAGTAAAATGAAAGATGAGATTAGTGTAATAATTTACAAAATAAAACCAAATGAGATCATTAATGATAGATTAAGTCAAGTATTGATAGATGTATCAAAACTTAAAATAGAAGAAGATAATGATTTTATCCTTATTGATAAAGAGTCATTGAATAATGAAATAAAAAAAACCAATCTCTTAGATAATGTTATCAAAAATTATAAAAAAGAAAGAGCTAAGCTTCAATATAGCCAAGCATAAATCCTTCTTCTATTTCATCTATTATATCTCCCTCTAATTGTTCTTCTATTTCTTTAGTTTCGTAGATATCCATTTTTATCACCTCTCCTTTTTTTTATGATGCTATCATCAATCTTTAGTCTTCTTAGCTGTTCACTAAATATGTCTTCAATATATCTTGTATCAAAATTCATTTTCCTCACCCCTTTCCAGCGTTGAGCTCATTATAACTATAAATCAATAAATAGTAAGATCTCTGATTCTATATTCATCAAAATTAATATAGTTCTTACTATTTAGGATAAATTCCATAATTTCACCTCAACGATTTTATATTACTATTAAGAGAATTTTATTTATATAGCTCACGCGGGTGGTTGTCCGCTGTCCGCTAGACATATACTAGAAAATATAGATTAAACTACTAGATTAATTTTTCACCAGTTTCTTTATCTATTATGTGTATAACAGTTACAGGACATGCTTTTGCCGCCTCCATATGCTGTTCTAGTTGATCTTCTGTTATCTCTAACTCAAACATTTGGTCGCCTTTATCATTACTAGTCTTTAGAATTGCTTTTCCTTCTTCGTCCATTTCCCATGCTTCTGGCAATGCAGCAACACAGGCAGCTGCGCCTATACATCCTATCCTGTCATACTGAACTATATATCTTTTTTCTCCCATATTAATCACAAAAACTTAACTCAATATTACCCTTTTTATACTTTTCCAATTATAACAATATATTCAGAATTCATCAAGTTTCTTGATTGAGCTATAGTTTAATACAAGCGTTTTACCACCTTTATCCGAAATTGCATTTTCTGCTGTTATAATATTATCTTCAACTAATTTGCTTATTTTTCTCTTAAATGTCTTATAAGAAATTTCATTGTCTTTTTTATAAATATCATAAATCTCAGTTATTGTTTTTCCAGAGTTTGATTTTATTAGTTTAAGTATATCATTAACATCATCTTCAAAATCATTTGTATTTTTAGTTTTATAATCATCTAATTTCTTAATTGCATTTTCTGAATGTTCCAAAATTATTTTTTTAGAAGACCCATCTTCAGCAATGTTTCCAGCTTCCCTTAATAAAAATAATCCAGCCCTTATATCTCCTAATTCATAAGCTTTCTTGGCTATTAACTCAAATGCTTTTTGTTCCCATACATCTTTTACAAAACCATACTCAATTCTTTTTCTTAGTATTCCTTTTGTTTGCTCTAAATTATATGATTTAAACCCCAACTCTTCTAAGGTTAATCTTGATCTTAGTCTTGAATCTAAATTAATCAGCCAATCTTTATCGTTTGTTATAAAAAAAACTGTTTTCTTATAAATATCTTCTAATATATAATAAATTCCATCTATTTCAGTTAATTTATCCGCTTCATCCATAACAAATACAGCTGTTTTTTTGTTTAGGATATTTTTTATTTCTTTGAAAAGCTCATCTGTTGTCTTGTTATGCACCCATTTGTAATCAATCTGCTCACAAATGCTTAAAGCCATTTTATGTGTAGTGTCCTTTTTCCAGCAGTTTATGTATATTTTGTAAACTTCGTCATACTCCTCTAATTCATTCAAGACATGTTTCAAACAAACTGTTTTTCCAACCCCTGGATTTCCGAATATAAGCAAATTCTTTCCATTCCTGTTTTGTAGTAATGGCCTAATACAAGAGGCAATATACCCTTGTTCTGACTCCCTATATGGAACCAATTTTGGCTGGAAATCAAAATCTAGTTGTTCTGGATTAAGAAATAATGACTCAGAATCCTTTAACATATCATCAAATAGTCCCATAACAATAGGATAAACATTTAGTTTTTTAATTATTTGGTTCTACTGACTATATGTTTTTATACTAAATATTTATTTTAATACTATGGAAAACATAGAAGTTGAAATTAAGAGTTTTATAACAAAAGAAGAATATAATGAACTAATTAAATTCTTCAGAAAAAATGCTGAATTTATAAACGAGGACAATCAAACAACATATTATTTTGATTGTGAACAAGATTTAAGAATACAAAAAAATGATTTTTTCTCTAAAATATGCCTGAAAAAAGGCAAACTACATGATCAATATAGGGAAGAAATAGAAGTCAAATTTGATAAGGAAGACTTTGAATATTTAGAAAGACTGTTTTTGAATTTAGGATATAATATTCAGATAAAATGGTTTAGGAAAAGGCATTCCTTTAAATGGGCTGATATTGATGTTATGCTTGATTATACAAATAGTTATGGACACATAATAGAATTAGAAAGCAAATCATCTGAAGAAAATAAAGGGATCATTTTAAAAAAACTTAAAGAAAGATTAGATAGTTTAAATATTAAATTAACACCAAGAGAAGAATTTGAGAAAAAATTTGAATATTATAAAAATAACTGGAAAGAATTAATAAAAGAATAATTATTTATTTTCTACTAAAACCACATCATTTTCTATCTTGACATCATATTTTTCAACCTTAAGATTCGAATTAAACACAGTTGAACCATCCCGGACATTATATTCCCAGCCATGCCAGGGACACATTACAACATCACTACTTAATTTGCCTTCACCCAATGGTCCTCCTGCATGCAGGCATATGTTACTAATGGCGAAAATCTCTCCTTTAACATTAAATAAAGCCACTTCTTTGCCATTTACCCTTACTATCATATTCTTTCCTTGTGGTAAATCATCTAAATTACAAACCTTAACAAATTCAGTCATTTTATCTCTCTCCGAATTAGGTTTTTTATTCTAGAAGTATTATATAAACTTATTCTTTAAGTAATAAATTTAAAATTATTGGCTTGTTCTAAACTGAATAATTCTTTTCCTATTCCCCTTCCTATGAAATAGAAAGAATGAGCACTTATTCTTGACAATAAATCAATTAATCTTGTCTTTTCTTCATAAGTTATTAGATCAGCATCTTCTATTCCAGCCAATTCTTTAGTTATATTAATAGCTAATTCTTTATCCCCCAACTCATCTATTAATCCTAATTCTTTGGCTTCCTTTCCGAAATAAAAGAAACCATCAGCCATTTTTTTAACCTCTTCTCTTTTAAGATTCCTGTTTTTAGAGACTTCATCTATAAATGCTTCATGAACTATATCTAATTTGTTTTGTAATAATCTTCTTTCCTCAGGAGTTAACTCTCTGAAAGGGCTTCCTGCGTCTTTATATCTCCCGGCAACCAATCTTTCATAATTAACCCCATAATATTCCATTAATCCAGAAAACTCTAAATAAGAGCTTGTTACTCCGATTGATCCTGTAATAGATAATGGATCAGCAACAATTTTGTCAGAGTTTGTAGCTATCCAGTAAGCACCAGAAGCCCCAACTTCTCTTATTAAAGCCACTACTGGTTTATCAGTTCTTTTAATTTCATTTGATATCTCTTCAGATGCAACAACGGTTCCACCGGGACTATTAATCTCTAAGATTATACCTTTTACACTATCATCAGAATTTGCTTGTTTTATCCATTTTGTAATGGTTGCCGAAGAAGTACTTCCGCTTATAAACAAATCTTCTGAACCTTCTCCTGTTATTGTTCCCTTTATTGGAATTACTGCTATCTTATCGCCAAAATCTTCAATCCAAAATAATCCTGAGATCGAATAACTAATTAAAAGTAATCCTATTACTACCATTATAAAAAACCAAAATTTTTTCATTTTTCCATTACCCTTGTATTTGATAGTCTTTCAGTATATCTCTGTCCATTGCTGTTGAACATGAATATTGTGTCTATTATTAATAAAGGTAGTGAAATTTTTGTTATATTCCTTATTAATATTTGTAGAAAATCAAAATTTCTTGTAGTTGAGACAACCTCAAGATTCATAATATACTTTCCGACAGTTTGTCTCATCTTATATTCTAATGATGCCCAATATATTAAAGAGATGACGGAAACCATCATACTTACTAATAAAATAGATCTTAAATCATTAAATGCCATGCTAAAAACATTTTCTGCATAAAAAATATTTAATTTATTTCTAAAAGGAGAAATTATTAACATTATAACAAATGAGTCAATTATATATGCTGCTAATCTTTTCCAAAAAGAAGCAACATTGTTCTTTCCTAATAGCTTATTTAATTCACTTTTTTTGAGGCGCATCATTTTATTAAAAAATTATCATATATAAAAACTATTATTTTTATTCAAACTAATTTTATGCAATAAAAGCATATATGCATATTGAATAAAAGCATATATGCATATTAGTAATATTATATGTATAAAAACGAAATTCTTTTAAATAAAACAGCTATAATATTCTAATGTTTTTTAGGAGGAACTGTTTTCACACACTATATTATATTAGCATTAATTATATTTTTGCCTATAACAATGGGCAATGTAGAAGGAGCTACGTTAGATATAGAATTTATCTTGAATAGTAATAAAGCACATCAAACATTATCTTATAATTTTTCAAAGCCAATAATCGATAATTCATTAGAATATACAATTGCTAGTGATATTGATAGTGTCAACGTATTAGCTAATGGAAAAGAAGCTGATTTTGAAATAAGCCAAAATGAGGAAGTAAATACAATAAAAATAAATTCTTCAGAACCAATTAACGATTTACAAATGTCTTTTAATGTAAATGATGTTATATTTAAGAATGGTAATACAAATCATTTTTTTACTGAATTATCTTTAAATAAAACAATTGTTTCTGACATTTCAGTAAAGGCAGTAATTCCCGCTGGCTATGGTTTATATGATAATTCATTTAAGCCGGAATCTGGAGCAATAACTAGTGATGGACAAAATGTTGTTGTTGAATGGGACGACGTAGATACAAGTAAACCATTACTTTTTTCTGTTAAATACAGAAAAGTAACTTTTCCAAGTTGGATTTTATGGACTTTAATAGTTTCATCTTTGACTATCTTAATAATATTGTTATATTTTCAATATCAACAAAAAACAGAGAAAGCAATGTTATACGGTTTTAGGGAAGATGAAAAGAAAGCCCTTGTATTCATTAAAACACATAAAAATATCTTACAAAAAGAGCTTCAAAATGAGTTTAAATTTTCACGTGCTAAATCTACAAGAATTGTAAAAAGATTAGAAGAAAAAGGATTGATAAAAAAAGAAGAATTTGGTAGAACAAATAAAATTATGTGGAGGGGGGAATTTTCTGAAAAAAAAGAGGATATAAAAGATCTTAATGAAAAATTAAATCAAACATTCAATTTCTGGGAAAAATTAAAATAAATCAGCATTTAATCTGTTTTACTATTTGTTTTTGTTATTGTTTCAAATTGTTTCAAAGCTGTTTCACATTGTTTCAAGAACAAATTAAGTATCTGAAACACTTTCTATTTTTGTCATAATGTTAGTGCGCACAATGTATCCTAGGCACATTGGTTGCACTAGATAGATAAGTATATTTGGGGGTGAAAGAATGAAAAATGAAAAATATAAGCAAATAGCTGGTGCGCTGGTTGTTGTCTTTTTATTGTTAGCAGCACCTTTTGCTTTTGCTAATGGTTCTGGTGTAGATACATCTAGCATAAATGTAGATGTAAACACAGAATCGCAGTCAGAAGCAAGTGCTGAAGCAACTGGAGATGATTCTAGTGCGGAAGCAGACGCTAGTTCTGAATCGGGGGTTGAAGTAGATGCCAGTATTTCCGATGGTGATGAATCTAGTGTTGATGTAAAAGCAGATGCTAAATCTGAAGCAAATGCACAAGCAACTTCTGAAGTAGATGAAGATGATGATTGTGACACTGGATGCGATGATGAAGATACATCAAGTGAAGCTGAAGCAGAAGCAAGTGCTGAAGCAGAAGCAGAAGTAAGTGTTGAAACATCTTCCGGAACAAGTGATAACTGTGGTAACAAATGTAAACCTAAATGCGACAGTGATTGTGATGAAAACACATCTAATATAGAAGTAGAAGCAACAGCTGAAGCTGAGTCTGAAGCACAAGCAAGTACAACCTCATCAGGAGGATCTGGTGGTGGAAGCTGTAATGATTGTGACGAATGTGACACTGGATGCGATGATGAAGATACATCAAGTGCAGAAGCAGAAGCTAGCGCAGAAGCTGAAGCAGAGGTTGAAGTAGATAATAATAATGACTGTGGTAGTGAATGTGACGAAGATTCAACAATAAAAGCAGAAGCTAGCGCAGATGCAGAAGCTGAAGCAGAAGCAACTGGAGAAGGTAGTTCAGCATTTTCTAGTGCTGTAGCAAAAGCTGAAGCAACTGTTAATGTAGTCATTTCTGCATGTAATGAGATGATAGATGCAATAGTCAAAGCCGTTGCAGAAGCCCAAGCAAATGCACAAGCAACTTCTGAAGTAGATGAAGATGATGATTGTGACACTGGATGCGATGATGAAGATACATCAAGTGAAGCTGAAGCAGAAGCAAGTGCTGAAGCAAGTGCTGGATCATCATCTAATACAAATGACCACTGCGGAAGTAGATGCAAACCTAAGCCTAAATGTGGTACTGAATGTAATAATACAGAAGACACATTAGGCGAGGCAAATGCTGAAGCAGAAGCTGAATCAGATGCTGAAGCAGAAGCAAAAGCTGAGTCTGAAGATGAGGGTGGTGCAGAAGCATTAGCTAATGCCGACGCAGAAGCTGAAGCTGAGGTTGAAGCTGAATTAGACAAAGCTTGTAATGAAGCTAAGGCTTACGCTAAATCTGTAGCTGAAGGTAGATCTGAGGCTATAACAAAAGTGTATGAACTTATAACTTCATTTGTAGAAGCTATGACTAAAGTATTCACTTCTGCTGAAGTAGATGGAGATGAATTAGGCATTGCTGTAGCAGAGGCTATGGCTAAAGCTTATGCAGAAGTTAATGTATTTGCTGACGCAGAAGCTGAAGCTTACGCTAAGGCTTTGAGTGAGGCTAGAGCAGAAGCTGAAGCAAAATGTGGGGAAGCTTCAGAAGCTAAGGCAAAAACTAACGCTAAAGCTAGTGCAGAAGCAAGAGCAGAAGCAGAAGCAAGAGCAGAAGCAAGTGCAGAAGCTCATGCCGAAGCTGAAGCTCATGCAGAAGCATGCATTGGATCAGATGAGTTATCTGATGCCGAAGCTCATGCAAAAGCTAGTGCTGAAGCTTCAGCTAGAGCATACGCACATGCAGTAGCATCTGCATTTGCTAGTGCAAGAGCAGAAGCATACGCTAAAGCAGTAGCTAGCAGTTCTGCTGGAGATGCAAGTGCTAAAGCAACAGCTGAGGCAAATGCTAAAGCCGCTGCAGAAGCTGCCGACAAAGCAGAAGCTGAAGCAGAAGCAAGTGCAGAAGCTGCCGCTAAAGCAAAAGCGCATGTAGAAGGACTTGGAAAAGCAGAAGCAGATGCTGAAGGTATTGCTCATGCTGAATCAGATGGTGAGGATGAAGCAAGCGTTGATTCAAACACATTAGCTGAAGACAATGGTGAAGCAGAAGCAGAAACTTTAGCAGAGGCTAGCTCAGAATAAGCCCTTCTGGGCTTTCTTTTTTTATTTTTAAAAATTGATTTAGTAATATATTCAGATGATAAAAAAGAATCTATCGAGGAAAAATGGGATCAAAATTAAAGTTCATGCTAATTACAATATTTGGATTAACTTCAGTACTAGGAGTTATATTTACGAGCTTATTGATCCATGAAGGAATTCATATCTTACAATTAGGAGAAGCAGAAAGCATTTGTTATGACATGCAACAGGATACATTTATGCATGTCTCTCATGATTTAAACAAAGTATACAATGGAAAAATAATTTATAATGAGAATATAGGTTACTGGGAAAAACAGGCAGTTATAGGGGAAAATATCTTTTTAGTGTTATTAAGTATGTTGATGGGTTTTATTTTAAGAAGATAAAATAATGTGGGGGGGGTGTAACAATGAATAATCTAAGTAATTATTTAATCGAGATGAAGGGTGTTTCGAGTAGCTTGATAGAAGAGACAGATTTTTGTAGACAATATATACTTTCAAGAATTAGTAAAATAATAACAAGTTCAACCCATACATCTATAGAAAAATTGAATCTTATCACACAATTTGAGGGGGGGTGTAGTTTTGCTAGATAATATTACTAGAATATGACTGTTTCACATTGTTTCAAGAACAAATTAAGTATCTGAAACAGTCCTTATTCAAATTATAATGGGCACTATATCAACTGGGGGTGACAAAAATGAAAATGAACAAATTTAGTGCAATTATTTCAATATTAATTATTGTAGCTTTACCCTTAGTTATAGCACAAGGAGTAAATGATACAATAAATGATAGCTTGGGAAACAACACAATGAATGAATTGAATAATATGAGCAACAATACACAGACATTAAATGATACAAGCACTTTAAACAATAATAGTAATGATACTTTCAACGATACCTTAGACGAAAGTGATGAAATATTGGAAGAAGATTTGATGAATGATTCGGAATTGGAAAATGATTCTGATAATGAAAGTGTACAAACTATGGATGAGGAAGTAACTTCAACAAATTTAGGATTCCGTCAATTAGGAGAAGCATTAAATGATTTTATGTTTAATCTTCAATCAGCTTTTACATTTAGGGAAGAATCAAAATTGGAGTTACTTCAGGATAGGGTAGAAGAATTAAGAGTACGTCAACAAGAATGGGTTGAATTAAAACAACAAGCATTAATTAAATTTGATAGTGAGGAATCTGACGCAGAGGAGAAACAGGATGTTTTAGATAGACTTAAAGAAAAACATAATGACATAATAAAAGATTATGTTGAAGTCATCTATGATTTAAATACAATTAAGGTTGAAGCAAGGGAAGATGGAGAAATAGATATAGAACAAAGAGCAAATAATTTCGCATTAGGAATAGAAGATTCTGATCTTTCACTTGGATTAAATACTAATAGTGAAGCTGATTTAGCAGAAGAGATAGATAATGAATCAACAAGTGAAACTAGTGTTTCTGCTCAAGAGGCTATAGAAATTGCTGAAGATGAGTTTGATTTTGATGCAACTAGCGTTACTGAAAGGGAGATGAATGGTCGATTAGTTTATCTCGTTGAAGGAACCAGAAGTGATACCTTTGGAACAACAGAATTAGATGGAATATATCAAGTATTAATTGATGCAAATACTGGAATTATCTCGTCTGTCAATATTAATATAGATATAGCATCAGGAGAGACTATAGAAAATGATTCATTAGGCATTGATAATCAAACAGCCAGTAATCAAACAACTAATCAAACAACTGGTAATCAGTCTATTGGTAATCAATCCAGAACAATGAATGAATCAAGAACAAATAGAACTGATAACAGAACTGAAGCTGGGGGGGAGGTAGAAGAAGACATTGAAATTAGAATTAATGGAAATATCAACTTTTCAGAAGAAGATGAAGAAATGCTTAGGGATTTAGTTGAAGATTTTATAGAGTCAACTAATGAGGCAAAAATTGCAATAGAGGTTGATAAAGATGGGGGAGCAATTTCAATTGCAAGCAGTATAGCTGGAGATTTAACCTCTGAACAAGAGGGGAGATGGGATGAGATACAAGAAGAGATAAGATCATTAGTGAGTGAATTTTCAAGTGTCCAACTTAGGATAGAAGCAGAGAGAGAATTTAGTGGAGAGTCTAACCAAACTAGTTCAAGCAGAGCAAGTGCTAGTGCCAGAAGTGAAAGTGAGAATGAAACTGCTAATGCTAGAGCAAGGAGTGAAGCTAGAAGTGAAAGCAGTTCAAGTAGTGACTATTAAACTTTAACTCAATTAATTTATCTTTTCTTTTTTTATTTATCTTTGGAGGATAAAATGAAGAAGAGGTTTTTAAAATGGAAACAAGAAATGAAACTATCTATTAAAAAAGAATTAAATAATGAGAAGTATATTCATAATATCGCACTTGGAGCAAGTGTTGGAACATTTATCTCTACAATTCCCACACCAGGAATTAATATTCTACTTGCATTATTAATATCATCCATACTTAAAATATTCGGAAAATCAATGAGTTTATGGGCTGTTTTTGCATCTTTTGCTTTTTGGAATCCAATAGTGCAATTTCCCATTTATATAGGAAGTATGACTATTGGTTATCTTTTATTTCAGAGACCATTTCCACAGGATTTACTATCATTTGAGATGATAAAAAACTTTTCTATTCAATATTTTATTGGAGCATTTATATTAGCTTTAATTATATCTCCACTTTCTTATTTTTTAGTAATAAGAATTTTAAAATTGTATAATAAAAGATCAGATACAACTAACTATGATAAAAGTTTTAATACATTTACTATTTCAAAAATTAAATTATTACTTTTTATTATTGTTATAACCTCTTTACCATTAGTTTCCGCTTTGAATATAGGCTCACAGTCATCCCACAAGACTTATTCAGATGATTCAGATATATTAACAACTAATAATAACATTAATACAAAGTTATCTGATGTTAAGAATTTACTTAGTTACTTAAATTATTTTAATACTACAAAAGAAAAAATATCATCAATATTAAATCAGGATAATAATGAGTAGAATATTTACATCATATATAAAGTAAGAATATAGTAAAATCTATTTTGGGGTGAGTTTATGGCATCAAGCGTTACATTGGGAATAATAAGCATAATCTTTGGAATAGCAGTAATAGCATTTCCAAAATTTTTGAGATTTATCATTGGATTGTATTTTATACTCAGTGGAATACTCATTTTAGTATAATCTATGATTAAAAACCTTTATATATTTAATAATATAATTAAAATTCAATGGATAACGACAATAAGATGCTTATATTGGCTGTTGTAGTTGTTGTAGCATTGGGATTCTTAGGGTTTGTATTTGGTGATTTGACTGGATATGCTACTAGAGATAGCAATGAAAAAATATTAACAAGATTTTATATATCATCTAATCCAGATATTATTGAAGAGTTTAATCCTACAATTGGAGCAAGTGATTTTGTTTATTTTACAGTTGAAGTTGGAAGTGCAGGAGTAAATGATCAGATTTCTTTTTATGAAGTAGACGGATTGAATGAAAGAAGAAGATCCCAAACATATATTGGATGTACTGGATATATATGCAGGCCAAACAGAGTTGAAGTAAAGAAATATAAAATTCCATCTTCATGGGAAGGAGAATACTGTGCTAAGGTTTATGACAGGGAATTTGCTGAAGATGTTAAAACTTGTTTCTTTGTAGAATAAATTTAATATTTGATTCTATTAGCGTTGAAGTACAAAAGAGTAACTAATGCTGCTATCACAAAACTGATACTAAAGAATTGTTCTATCTTCATTAAGTATGAGATTAACATAAGTAACGGTAGGAAGAAAATACGTGAAAAATTATATAAGAAGTCCTGACTGATTATAAATAAGCTTTTACTTTTAGTTTTTCTTGATATGTCATAAAACTGGCTTGACCAAGAAACCATAAGTCCATTATTAACTATATTTCCTAGAATATGATTTCCTGATATGAGTAATATACCCATTATAAAAGTTCTAGATAACCATATAACAGAAGAGATAATTGCTGTCAATGATAATAATCTTTCTCTAAATCCTGAATCACTCAAATAACCAACTAAGTAAGTAGTTATTAACCCAGCTAATAATCCTAATGAAATAATACCTCCAAAATTTCTAATATTCTCAATGTTAATGAATATGAATAGTGGCCATATTATTCTTCCAACCATTGTTACGGAAGCATATCCAATCGAAGATAATGAGTAGGGTAAAATTTTTTTATCTTTAAGAATGATGAATAAAGATTTTGTGCTCAATTCACCAACAATTTTTCTTTCTGGAAAGAATAACAATGGAATTATCATCAAAAATAAGATTAAAACACCAACATTGAATGTAAATTTAAAACCAAACAAACTTATTAATGTACCACCTATGAATGGAGCACTAAATTGGACTAATTGACCAACCATATTTCTAAATCCAACTTCTCTTCCAACATATTTTTTATCAAAAACACTGGAAAAATTAATATGATACCCTGAGTTGAAGAATATTCTATTTAGTGTTAAAAAAAGAGGAAGAATATAAAATAGAATTGGATATGAGTCTATATAATTTAGTCCAAGATAATATATAACTAAAAAAGGAATACTAAGAATAATCATTTTCTTGTCAGTAAGTCTTTTTATTAATGGGAGTAGTAATAATAAGAATGATACAAAGTATAATGCATCTATAAAATAAAAATATAAAATTCTATGAATTTCAAATCCCAATTCCCAGAAATAAATTGGAACAAATATACTAATTAATCCCTGTGCTAGATTAGAGAGTGCGAGAATAATATAAAGAGAATCTATTTCTCTGTTTCTGAAAAAATGAAAATGTTCTCTATCAAAAAACATAATACATAAATAATCTTATTATATTAAAATGTTTTTCTAAATTACTTGAATTATACACAGAATCTGATTATTTGCTGATATTTTCTATCTTATTTTTGAAACTAGATTAGTATTATTAGTATAATCCCCATAAATTGAAAATTCAGTACAGAGAGTCTTAATAAGTTAATATTATAAATCCTTTTTTTCTGTTTAGATTATGGAATTTTTGCAGCATTTAGTTAGAGAAATAAAAGAAAGAAGAATAGAAGATGTAGATGGAATTCTGAAATTAAGAGACTCATTAGCTAAAGTGTATAAGCCAAGACACCTCCCATCTTTGATTCAAATATTATTGAATTCTGATGATCATAATAAAACAAAATTTATCCAAACAAAGCCAGTAAGAACTATCTCTGGGGTTGCTCCAATAGCTATAATGACTTATCCAAGAGCATGTGATCATGGAACATGCACATTTTGTCCTGGGGGTCCAAACTCATTTTTTGGTAGTGTTCCAAAAAGCTATACAGGAAATGAGCCTGCATCAATGAGGGCTTTGAGGAACAAATTTGATGCTTATCTGCAAGTGTTTAATAGGTTAGAACAATATTCATTGTTAAATCAAGTTCCTGAGAAAGTTGAATTGATAATAATGGGAGGAACTTTCCCCTCTTATTCTTTAGAATACCAAGATGAATTTATAAAAGATGCATTAAAGGCCATGAATGATTTTAGTATAATATTCTTTAAAGATGATAAATTTAATTTTGAATATTTTAAGGAATTTTTTGAGTTGCCTTCTGATATTTATTCTAAAGAAAGAATTGAAAGAATACATAATAAATTATTAAAATTAAAAGGTTCAACATCCCTAGAAGAAGAACAATTAAGGAATGAAAGAATAAAAATTAGATGTTGTGTCTTAAACATAGAGACTAAGCCTGATGTATGCAAAGAAAGTCATATCAACCAGTTATTAAACCTTGGAACAACAAGGGTTGAATTAGGAATACAGACACTAAATAATCATATATTAAAAATTACTAATAGGGGGCATACTGTAGAAGACTCAATTAAAGCTACCCAATTATTAAAAGATTCTTTCTTAAAAACATGTTACCATATGATGCAAGGACTTCCAGACTCGACAAAGGAAGAAGACATAAATAATTTCAAAGAAATATTCTCAAATCAGGATTACAAGCCAGATGCACTAAAAGTTTATCCTTGTATGGTCATGCCTGGCACCCCATTGTATGAACAATACAAAAAAGGATTGTTCAAACCAATTAATACTAAAGAAGCTGCTGAAATCATAATTGAAGGAAAAAAATTTATTCCAAAATACTGCAGAGTTATGAGAATACAGAGAGATATTCCGACAAAAGTAACAATAGATGGAGTAAATATAACAAACTTCAGACAATATGTTCATGAGATCATGCAAAGAAGAGGAATGCAATGTAATTGTATAAGATGCAGAGAGCCGAAGAATAGAGAAATTGATTTTGATAGCATAAAAATGATTAGAGAAAATTATGAAGCCTCTAATGGGAATGAAATTTTTATCTCAATGGAAGATACTAAAAATGATATTTTACTTGGATTTATAAGATTAAGAATCCCCTATAAACCATTCAGAAGAGAAATAACAAATAATTCAGCAGGAATAAGAGAGTTACATGTTTATGGGAAAGCGATTCCTTTGGGAGAACAAGGCAAAATACAACACAAGGGCATTGGAAAACAATTGTTAAATGAAGCAGAAAAAATAGCTATAGAAGAATTTGACATTAATAAAATGCTAGTTATTTCCGGAATTGGCGTAAAAGAATATTTCTCAAGATTTAATTATAATAAAGATGGCCCATACATGTCAAAACTTCTATAGAAATCTATTTATACTAAAAATCTATTAGTCATCTAATGGTAGAGTTGGGTGGAAGTATAAAATTAGAGGGTTTTGATTCAGTAGATTCTGGTTCTTTAATTATAGTTAAGAAGATAGTTGGAAATTATACAAAAAAGGTAATGAATAATAATGCTGACTATAAAGGATTAACTATATCGTTAAATAATTCTGAAGCTTATGAAATAAAAGCAGAACTAATGTTGGGGGATAAAACCCATAATTCAGAGTCTAAAGGTAGTAATATATTCATGGCTCTAAATGATGTCCTTACTAATCTCCCTTAATATAGGCTTTGTATAAAAAAGCTCAATGACCTATGCGAAGGACTTTATTAATAAAGGGATTTAGTATAATAATCTATAAATAATAAGCATTATTTCTTTCAAAATGAAAGGTTTAGATCTCAAAAAACCTTTGGTCGTTATTGATCTTGAAACGACTGGTTTGAACAAACAAGAAGATAGAATTGTAGATATATTTATTATAAAAATTCATCCTAATGGAAAACAAGAAACATTAAAATCTCTTATTAATCCAACCATTCCTATTCTTCTTGAATCTACACAAATTCATGGAATAAAAGATGAAGATGTTAAGGATAAACCCACGTTTAAGGAGTTTTCTAATAAGATAGTTGATTTTATAGCCGATTGTGATTTATGTGGATATGAATTGAGATTTGATTTAGAAATTCTTGAATTGGAGTTTAAAAGGATAGGGGTTGATTATTCAAAAGAAGGAAGAGTTATACTGGATGTAAAACAAATTTATTTTAAATTAGAGCCAAGAGATTTAAGTTCCGCATATCGAAAATACTGTGGGAAAGAACTAGAAAAGAACCATAGAGCAGAGAATGATGTTAAAGCCACAATTGAAGTACTTGAAGCCCAATTAAAAAAATATAATGAATTACCTCGTGATATAAATGCATTACAAAATTTTGTAGCCCCTAGAAATCCATCATATATTGATGAAGAAGGGAAATTTATATGGTATAATGGGAAAGCAACTATAAATTTTGGAACACATCAAGGAAAAACACTTGAATTCTTATCGAATAATGAACAGGATTATTTAAGATGGCTTACGACTGCAGATTTTTCTTCTGAAGTTAAACTTATTGTGAATGAAGCTATTGATGGGAAATTTCCGAAACCTGACTTAAATGAAAATGACTGAAAAACCTACTATTAAAGCGTCATGGCTTGGTTCTCATGAATATTGTGAGTATAAATGGTATCTAGAAAATGTCCTAAAAGAAGATATCCCAATAGTTAGAGCAATGATTATTGGTAAAGAAGTTCATAAAATAAAAGAGGATGAATTCAAAAAAGTTGCAAAACCCACAACACCAAAGGAGTTTCTAAAAAGTAAATTATATACAATAACTAAAGAAATTACATTGGAGAAAGAATTTAATAATTTTATTTTAGTCGGAAAAATAGATGAGTTGGGGGTGGATGTGGATCATCTATATGTTATTGATGATAAACCAAGAGCAAAACCCTATCTAGGGACCAAGAGACAAATTTGGGCTTACTGTATTCTAGTTAAGGAGTTTATTAGAGAAGATTATCCTGAATATTTGAATAAAAAGATATTTGCTGTTTTAAGGGATAGAGATTCGGATAACGAAGTTTGGAAAGAAGAATTTAGTAAAAATAATGCAATAGATGTTTTAAATATAATTAGTAGAATGTTATTCTTGATTAAGGGAAAATCAGAACCAATTCCAAACGATATTCCTGGAAAATGTAGGGCTTGTGTTTTGCATAAACAGGAAAAATGTAGTTTTAGTTGTGGATGATATCTTTTCTTTTATATTTTTCCCATTTTATTATCCCCATCAAAATAATAAGGTTTATAAATTAAGTTTAAGTCTCCTAATCATGGTTAAGCGTTCAGGTGGATTTAGAAGAAAAACTAGACATAAGTTAAGCAAAAATAAAGTCCTAAGGGGTTTTATAAGGATTAGAGACTACTTTCAAAGATTTAATGAAGGAGACAAAGTCTACCTTAAAGCTGAACCAGGTATACAAAAAGGAATGTATTTTCCAAGATTTCATAGCAAGGTTGGAAAAATAATAGCAAAACAAGGCAGATGTTACAAAGTTGAGATAAAAGATGGCTCAAAGACTAAAACACTAATAGTCCATCCAGTTCACTTAAGGAGTGTATAAAATGGCTGAAATCGAAGTTGTTAATGAAGTTCCAATAACAATGGCACAGATGAAGAAGAAGTTAGAAGAAATTAAGAAAAGAGACAAGGAACTAAACTTCAGAGCAAAGAAAGTTGAAGAATACTTAGACCAGTTCCTTACAAAAGATAAGAAACAAGAGGACTTAAGAAAAAAAATAACAGATTTAAATATCTCAAGATTAAGAGACAGACAAATCACAAAAATATTAGATTTAATGCCAAAAGATATAGAAAGCTTAAAGATAATATTTAGTGGTGATAATGTAACAATAAAACAAGAAGATTTAGAGAAGATATTACAAGCAGTTAAAGAATGATAACCATAAACAAGGAAGATGGCAAAAGAAGAACACGCAATCATTTTAGATTATCTGCCAAACGGCTATCCGTTGGATACAAGACCAGTACACAAGAAGACTGCAATAGCTCAAGCTATAGGGAAAGAGCATTTTGTATTGCTGGAATTGGTTCCAAAGAAGGGAATTTCTTTACAAACTAATCAAGAGGTTTATTTAGGAGAGGGTAAAAGGGAAGAAATCCATCATATTCTTGGAAGAATACCCCTTAGTAAATTAACACAAACAGCAAGAGCAGAGCTTGAAATAGTTTTAGATAAGTTGATAGATACACATGAAAAAAGATTTGTTGATTTTTTCTCTACAGCTGGTCCGATAAATGCAAGAAGACATTATCTTGAGTTAATTCCTGGAATCGGGAAAAAGCATATGTGGGAGATAATAGAAGCAAGGAAGGAAAAGCCATTTGAAAGTTTTGATGACATAAAGGAGAGAGTAAAGCTTTTACCAGACCCAAAACATTCTGTATTAAAGAGAATATTAATGGAAATAGACAATGAGGACAAGCATAAAATATTCACAGGATAAGCTTTATAAATACTAAATTAGCTATTTCTAAAATGCCTGAATTTAAACAATTAATAAGGTTAGTAGACGCTGATTTAGACGGAAATAGGCGAATTTATCATGCTTTAAGAAAAATAAAGGGAGTCAGTTATAGTTTTGCTAATGTTGTGTGTAGTGTGGCAAATATTGAAAGAACATCAAAGATAGGAAATCTTGAAGATGATAAATTAAAATTAATCGAGGATATTATAAGAAACCCATTAAAATATAAAATTCCTTCATGGATGTTGAACAGAAGGAAAGATTTTGACACTAATGAAGACAAACATTTATTGTCATCTGACTTAAAGCTTACAAAAGACTTTGATATAAGAAGGATGAAAGAAATTAAGAGTTATAAGGGAATAAGACATGGAATTGGACAGCCAGTAAGGGGACAAAGAACAAGGTCTCACTTCAGAAAGGGAAGGGCTGTCGGAGTAAAAAAATCAAAAGGAAAGAAAGGTAAAGTATAAAGATGGAAACTTATAAATGTTTTAAATGTGGAAAAGAAACAAAATATGAGTTAGCGATTATGGAGCATATAGTTTTTGGTCTTTCAGTTGGTGGGATTTGTATTGACCATATGAATAATATTGGAACACTAAGAGATGGATATGAATTAGTTAAGAAGAGAGAACCAAATTTAAGAGAGATGAATGATGTTTTACCTCAAATTAATAGAACAATGACTAATGAGGAATTAAATAGAGAAGAGAATATCTTTCAATATGGTCAAAAAGTAACTGATGTTAAACCATTTTGTACTGGTTTTGTTGATTTAGAATTAAGTACTAAAGTAGAAAAATTGTGGAGAGAGCACGTATTTAAGTAAAATGGGAGATCCAAAAAAACAAAGAAGAAAGTATAGTACTCCACTAAGTCCTTGGCAAGGTCAAAGGATAGAAGAAGAGAAAGTAATTCTTAATGAGTATGGATTAAGAAATAAGAAAGAAATCTGGAGATTAGACTCATTATTAAGAAAATTCAGATCTCAAGCCAAGCATTTAATAGCAACAAGAACAGACCAAGCAAGGAAAGAAGAGCAATTATTAATTAATAAACTGACAAAATTGGGATTATTAAATAAAGATGCCCATCTAGATGATATACTTGGTTTAAATCTAAAGAGTTTATTGGAAAGAAGATTACAAACTTTAGTATATAGAAAAAATTTATCAAGATCAATGAACCAGGCAAGACAGTTTATACTTCATGGACACATAACATTAAACAATAAAAAAATATCAGTTCCATCTTATTTAGTCAAGAAAGATGAAGAGAATGAAATAAATTTCATACAAAGTTCATCTTTAGCTGATGTAAATCATCCTGAAAGGGTTATAGAAAAAAAAGAAGAGATTAAGGAAATAAAGGAATTGGGAGAAGTTTCAAATGGACAGACAACAGCAGCTTAGATGGGGATTAGCACACATTTATGCTAGTTACAATAATACAATAATTCATATTACAGACTTGTCTGGATCTGAGACAATCTCAAAAGGATCTGGTGGAATGATGGTTAAAGCCCATAGATTAGAATCATCACCAACAGCAGCCATGGGTGCTGCAAAAAGAGCAGCAGAGGGGGCTTTAGAAAAAGGAATTAATGCGGTTCACATAAGAATAAGGGCTCCTGGAGGACATGAAGGTCCAACCCAACCAGGACCTGGAGCACAGGCAGCAGTAAGATCATTATCAAGGGCTGGATTAAGAATTGGAGTAATAGAGGACGTTACTAAACTCCCACATGGCGGATGCAGAAAATCTCACGCTAGGAGAGGAAGAAGGGTATAAATGGATATTAAACTTTTAAATAAAGAAAAAGAAAAAGTAAGTTTTGTTATAAAAGATACAGACACAGTTTTCGTTAACACATTAAGAAGAAGTATATCAAGCAATGTTCCAACATTAGCTATTGATACTGTTAAATTCATAAAAAATAATTCTGCGTTATATGATGAGATATTAGCACATAGACTAGGATTAGTTGTACTAAAAACAGATTTAAAATCATATTCTTTAAAATCAGAATCAAAAGCAAAAAAATCCCCCACAACAGAATTATTATTAACATTAGATTGTAAAGGCCCATGTACAGTTTATGCTGAGAATTTAATATCTAAAGATCCAAAAGTAAAGCCAGTATATCCAAAAACTGTTATAGTAAAATTAGACAAAGGCCAGGAATTAAAAATAGAAGCAACAGCTGTTTTAGGAATAGGAAAAGAACATGCAAAATTCTCTCCAGGATTAGCATATTATCAAGGCTATCCTCAAATTAAAATATTAAAGCCAACTGCACAGGGTGCAACAGAGGCTGTCAAAATATGTCCAACAAAAGTTTTCAGAGCGGAGAATAAACAGCTAAAAGTTCATGATTTAGAAAAATGTGTTTTATGTAATGCATGTGTTGATTTATTGGGAGATGGAGTAATAGAAGTTAAGGGAAGCAATAATGATTTTATATTCCATTTAGAACCTTGGGGTCAGCTTAAATCTGATGAAATATTAGAAAAAGCGATAGATGTAATTGATGAGAAATTGGATGATTTTGCTGCCGAAATTAAGAAAATCAAATAGTTTTTAAATAAACTCTTGCACTTCTGCAATATGCGGGAGTGTCAGAGCGGTCAAATGAGCTAGCCTAAGGAGCTAGTGGCTTAGTGCCTACGCAGGTTCGAATCCTGTCTCCCGCAATAAGAAAATGAACAGAGAAAAAACAAACCCACAATTAATAAGTTTGATTCAAGAATTAAGAGTTTTATCTAATAAGGAGAATGTTAAATTGTGGAAGAGATTGGCAAAAGACTTGGGAAAATCAACAAGAAGTTATCCTTCTATTAATGTATGGAAAATTAATAAGAATATTAGAGAGAATGAGATAGCATTAATTCCCGGAAAAGTATTATCAAAAGGAGAATTAACAAAGAAAATTACTATAGCAGCTTTGAATTTTTCAAAAGAAGCAAGAGAAAAAATAAACAAAAAAGGAAAAGCAATCACAATAAAAGAATTAATAAAAGAAAATCCAAAAGGATCCAAAGTTAGGATAATAGGAAATTAAAATGGCACAATCACAATCTGAATTAGATTTAATGGAAATGGGTAGAAGAGAAATTAAACTTAGATCTTTAGATTCTAAATTAGAAGGAATTAGAAAAAAAATGAGATACCACCTTGATAGAAGTTATAAAGATAATGGCATTCATTCATTCATTCATGAAGCAGCATTATCTCTTTATGAAGTTAAATACTTTAAAATAAAATCTAAACAAGCCGGTTTAATTGGCCAGGGAATTGCGGAGGCACTTTTTTACCCTTAAAATGATAATAAATGCAGAAAATTTGATATTAGGAAGATTATCTACAGTAGTAGCTAAGAAAGCGTTAATGGGAGAAACTATTAATGTAGTTAATGTTGAAAAAGCAATTATAGTTGGAAGTAAAGACGATATTCTTCATAGATATGAAACAAAAAGAAGAAGGGGAGAGACATTACATGGTCCTTATTTTCCAAGGACTCCGGAAAGAATAGTAAGGAGAACTATTAGGGGAATGCTTCCACATAAGCAAGAAAAAGGGAAATCAGCATATAAAAGAATAAAATGTTATGTAGGAATTCCACAAGATTTAAAAGACAAGAAAATTGAAACAATAGACATTGCAAAATTGTCTTCAAGACATATGAAATATATGACTATAAAAGATTTAACAAGATATTTGGGTGCAAAAGATTATGGTAACTAAAGTTGTGCATGCATCAGGAACAAGAAAGAGAGCAGTAGCAAGAGCAACTTTAAAACCAGGAAAAGGATTGATAAGAATAAACAAAATGTTGCTTGATGTTTATAAGCCGGTATTGGCTAAGAACAGAATTATGGAGCCATTACAATTGGCTGGAGACATTGTTTCTAAAGTTGATATTAATGTTAATGTTAATGGGGGTGGATGGCAAGCCCAAAGTGAAGCCACAAGATTAGCTATTGCCAGGGGATTATTAGAATTTTCCGGCAGCAAAGATTTAAAGCAAACATTTTTAGATTATGACAGGCATTTGATTGTAGCTGATATAAGGACTACAGAGCCATCAAAGCCAAACGATTCAAAACCAAGAGCAAAGAGGCAAAAATCATACAGATAAAATGATAATTCCAGTAAGATGTTTCAGTTGTGGAAAGCCCATTGGCCATTTATGGGAAGAATTCCAAGAGAGATCTAAATCAGAAGAAAAGAAAAAAGTTCTCGATGATTTGGGATTAAATAGATACTGTTGCAGGGCAATATTTATGGGACATGTTGACTTAATTGACACAACAATGAAATTCAAGAAAAGCTAATTATACAATGTTATTTAAATTAATTTCTATATTATATTATTATATCTAAATATTTTTATACCTTTTACTAATTTTATTTTTATGAATGAAGAAAGAGATGATCAATGGCTCATAGAAAAAATGAATAATGTATGGAATTCTTTATTTCCTGAAGTGGAGAGAAAGAATAATGTTGTAATAAGATTTAAAGGAAAATGGAAGAATAAATTTGGTCATATAAAAAGGATGAAGAATAAGGATACAGAGATAGTAATTAACTCTTTATTTAAGGATTTAAATGTTCCTGCTTACATAATCAATCTTACGATTGCACATGAATTAGTTCATTATATGCATGGATTTAATAGTCCCCATAAACAATTGTACAAACATCCCCATAAAGGGGGAATTGTCAATAAAGAATTAAGGAAAAGAGGATATTCTGGATTATTGAAACTGGAAAGAAAATGGATCAAAGAGGAATGGCCAGAGATTCATAACATAATAAAAGAATTCTAATTTGCTTTGGTTATCTCTACATACTCTGCCTTTGTTGTTATTTTTGCTTTTTCTCCATTCTTAAAGCATGATGGATTTTGTAAGCCAGGTTTTAGATTGTTTATGCCATATATTGTTCTTTGATAAGCATCTGTTGGAAGGAAAAATAGATTATTATCATTATTTTCAAGTATAAAATCAAATCCCGGATAACCATTTATAATGGCCTGATTATTAAATGAATTATCCCCTTTAATACATATGAAATCTATTTTCGATGGCAGCCTAATATTTATTATTTTGCTGCTTCCTTCATCTAAATAATAAAATGACTCAACATCTTTTCTCAATTTTGATACAAAACTTGTCAACTCAACGGATTCTCCAACCTCATTTAGTTTAATGACATAATTAGTGCCCCATATTAATATCATGGCGCCGACAATTAATGCAAACACAAACACAAACGGTTCAGATAATAATTGCCCTTTTTTTTGCATGCTAAATAAATTGATATTACTTTAATTAATGTTTCGTTATTGGAAATTTCATATATTTTTTGCAGTTAATGCAGTAATAAACAACTTTTTTGTCTTTTGTTCTTACTCTGCAATTTATTCCCGGCTTTAAATAAGAATAACAATGCTTGCAGAATTTTCTTTTCAGCTCTTTTGGAATTCTTATTCTGGCTTTCATTGATATTCTTCTTGCTAAACTAATGTATTTATCTGACAATTTCGAGTCTTTCTTAAAAATCCCATCAGCTTGATCAAATAAAATAATTATTCTTTCTTTTGCTATGTTTTTATATTTTTTATCTTGTTTCATCTTAAAAATTTAGTTAACTCTTTTATCTTTTTATAAGGATTTATAAATTTGAAGAAATTTAATAATAGTCTTGGTGGAATCAATACGATATTACTTATTCCTTTGATATTTTCTATATCTATTATCTCGGCATTCAATGGAATGAAATCTTTTTTGCCCTCAAAATGCATTATAGACAGTATTTTATCTCCTTTGTCAACTTTATCATTCATTCTTACAGAGAAAATAAATCCGGGATGTTTTGATTTTATCTCTTTTGTAATGTTATTTAAAGGATCATAAACTGTTGCTAACAATTGTCCTTTTTTTACATTCTCTCCAAGGCTGACTTTCAAGTCCAATACTCCCTCTATTTTTGAAATATAACCTTGTCTGTCATCAAGGAAAAACTGCCTTAATGGAATCCTTATTACCCCACCCATCATATCAGTATATATCAAGATATTTTTTATCCCAATTATTGTCTCTTCAATATAATCTTCATATAATCGCATTGCTCCACCAACCTCAATGGTAATAACATGAATGTTATATTTTCTGAATGATTCTAAAGCTAAAGTTCCTATTTTCGCTTCTCTTTCCATAACTATTTCTGTTCCAAAAATCTTTCCAAGATCAAAACAAAACTCTTCCCTGTTATTTTTTGGTACTCTTGGATGGGGCAATAAAACATTATATTGTCCATCATGTATATCCATTCCAAAATCACATTTACTTACAATCTCTTCCATAAACTTATCAGCAATTATGTTAGAAAAAGTTTTTTTCCCTTTTCTGTTAAAACTCCTGTTCAGATCTTTATTATCAAAAGGTATGTATCTTATTCTTTCTTTGAAACCATATGGATTTAATAAGGGAGCAAAGATTATTGTTCCCCTAAGCTTTTTAACATCTAATTTTTTTATTAATCTGTTAATGGTTTCTATTCCATTTATCTCGTTACCATGCATTCCTGAGCATATGAAAATAATCTTGCCTTCTTTATTTCCTTGTGCAATCATAATAGGGATAACATAACCTTTTGCTAATTCTAAATTTCCTCTTGTTACTTTTCCTTTTATAGATTTACAATTTCCTATTTTCATAAGACTAAAGAATTATAATAATTAATAAATATGGTGATGAACAGCATCCCAGATTTCCCGCTCAAAGAGTAGTACAGTCTGAAACGTTGACCCGTTTTACTGCCGAGTTCGGAATGGGATCGGGTAGTTCCAGGTCACTATGACCGTCCATCAATAATTTTGTAGAAATAACTATTTATAAATCTAACTATGAATTCCAATCATTCTTTTAACTTGTTCCCATGAATTGGATACTATCAATTTTTGACCTTCGCTTGAAACAAATAATTTTCTTTTCTTGAGTTTATTTTCTAATACTTTAAGTTGTGATTCAATACATTCATCTATTCCTTCTTTATCTCCTCTATCAATTGTCACTTCACCTAAATCTAACTCATGAATTCCATTATTTTGGAAACTGGCTTTAATCATATATCTATTTTCAGAAGATGCGCCAGAAAGAGGAGTATAACTAATATTAATCCGAATATCTTCTTGGGACTTTCTTTTCATAGCTATAGATATTACTTTATCCATAAATCCTTTTTCATCAGGATAATCTATCATACTATTTCAAAGAAACAATGATTTATAAGCTTTACTATTTTTCACTACTAAATAATGGTTAATTTATCATCTTCAAATCTTTAGTTATCTTATCTATCTTATCTTCTTTATCTGGACCTATTCCAAGACACGTTAATGTAGCTTTATTAAAGAAAGTTCTTCCGGCATCCTTGATCAAAGCAGTAATTAACTTTTCTTTTTTAGCTAATCTCTCAAACTTCAATAATTCTTGATCATCTTCAACAGCTAAAACAACTTTTTTCCCATTTGATTTATTCAACCATTCATTTACTTTTCTTTTATCTGACTTCAAAACAGCTTCAACAGCAGCATGAGCACATTGTGCGGAAGCCTTTCCTGTTGGCATCTTAATATCTTTTCTCAATAATATAACTAATTTCATACATAACTTATGGATAACTTTTATAAATAGTTTATGTTATAGGGAATATTAAAAAGGGGCTGTGGTGTAGCTTGGTCTATCATCTCGGGTTTGGGACCCGAGGACCTCGGTTCGAATCCGGGCAGCCCCAAATTTTAATATGAAATACCCACAATTAATATTAAGGATTGGTTTAGGAGCAGTATTTTTTTATTTTGGAATAATGAAATTTTTTAATCCAGTATTCTGGGCAAGTTTTATTCCAGTATATATTGAAAATTTACTGCCAATAAGCATTAATTTATTTTTATATATACAAGGATTAGTTGAAGCAATCATTGGATTAGCATTGATATTCGGATTTTATACAAGATTATTTTCATTTTTGACAGCCTCAATCCTTTTTGTGATTATGGTTTCGCTTGGATTTAATGATGTTACTGTAAGAGACTTTGGATTGTTCATGATGGCAGTATCATTGATAATAAGTGGGGCTGGAGAACTAAGTTTGGACAATAAAATAAAACCAAAAAAAAGTTTATAGAAAGATTTTTAAAACAACCTAAAATAGGATTAATATGAAAACTAAGAAAGTAGGTTCAGCCGGCAGATTTGGTGCAAGATACGGTAGAAAGGTAAGGCAAAGGGTTATTGATATTGAAGTAAAACAAAGACAATGGCACAAATGTCCTTATTGTTTAAAATCAAGAGTCAGAAGATTAGCTGTAGGAATATGGAAATGCAAATCATGCGATTCTGAATTTACTGGAAGAGCTTATGAGGTATAAAAATGAAATCATACAAATGTGTGCATTGTGAAAATATGGTAAAGTTAGAATATATAAGAAAAAAAATAAGATGTCCTTATTGTGGTGGAAAAATTTTATATAAAGTTAGAAATGTTCCAACAGAAGTAAAAGCAGTATAAAATGAAATTATCTAAAGAAACTGAACAAAATATCTCCCAATTACAGTTATTAGAACAAAACTTACAGAATTTCTTGGCGCAAAAGCAGACTTTTCAAGCCCAATTAATGGAAGTGGAAAATGCATTAAAAGAACTTGATTCTGCAAAAGATGATACTTATAAGATAGTTGGTAATGTAATGATAAAAGAAAAAAAAGAAGAATTAATAAAGGACTTAAATTCAAGAAAAGAGATAGCTGAATTAAGATTAAAAACAATAGAGAAACAAGAAACAAAAATAAAAGAAAGAGCTGAAGAATTACAAAAAAAAGTAATGAAAGAACTAGAAAAATAAAAAAAAGAGCGAGAGTGACAATATGGAAGAGATAATTAGTTTATTAGCCCAGTTAGAACAGGAAGGAGCCCTTCCTAAAAATATAAAATCAAAGATAAAAAACACAGTAATCATGCTGGATAATAATCTGGATATTGCAATAAAGATAGACAAATCATTACAAGAGCTGGATGAGATAGCAGAAGACCCTAATGTTCCTAGCTATATAAGGACCCAAATATGGAATGTTATGAGTCTATTAGAGAGTAGAAAATAAATTGTAGTTTATAGAAATATTTAAATATAGAGATAATAATAATCATTTAGGAGGAACATCATGAGGAGAACTTTAGCAAAGATTAAAGGTATGACAGATAAGCTTATGGGTAGTACCTCTTATTCTGATGACGAGTTTGATGAAGATTACTTATCAATTGATACTGAGAAGCATACTGGCGAGAAAGCAAAAATACTTGTTAAGCCTTTTACAATAGAAACTTTTGATGATATCAAACCAGCATTAGATGCATTAAGAGAGGGTTATACAATAGCTTTAATCAACATAAGAATACTAAAAGATAAAGATATTGTAGAGCTTAAGAGAGCTATTAATAAGATAAAGAAGACTTGTGATGCTATCGAGGGAGATATAGCTGGATTTGGAGAGGACTGGATTGTAGTTACCCCAAGTTTCGCAAAAGTTGACAGGAATAAAGAGACAGCAGAAGTAAAAGAATAATTTTTTCTTATTTATAGTAATATTTTTATAATTATCAATTAGAATTATCATTGTGAAAGCTATAATAAAATTAGAAGATGTATGGAAAATTTATGAGTTGGGTGATGTTAAGGTAGAGGCTTTAAGGGGATTAAACTTAGAAGTCTATCAAGGAGAGTTCTTAACAGTTTTCGGCAAATCTGGCTCAGGAAAAAGCACTTCATTGAACATGATCGGGGCTTTGGATATCCCTACAAAAGGAAGAATATTTTTAGATGGAAAAAACATCTCAAAATTGGATGAGTCTGATCTAGCTCAGTTAAGAGGAAAAAAAATAGGTTTTGTTTTTCAGACATTTAATCTAATTCCTAGCTTGACAGCATTGGAAAATGTAATGCTCCCAATGATGTTTCAGGATATTAATAGGGATGAAAGAATCAACCGAGCTAGAAAGTTATTAGAAGATGTACAACTTGAACATAGAATTAACCATAAGCCAAATGAATTAAGCGGTGGAGAGCGTCAAAGGGTTGCTATCGCAAGGGCATTAGCAAATGATCCAGAGGTTGTATTAGCTGATGAGCCAACTGGAAATCTTGATTCCAAAACAGGAGAGGAAATAATGAACTTATTCAAGGGATTACATAAAAAATTCAAGAAAACAATCATAATGGTTACCCATGATTTGGGATTGACAAAATATTCTGAAAGAACATACATTTTAAAGGATGGGAAAGTTATAAAAACTGTAAAAGGTGCTATAACAAAGGAGATGATAACTTGAAAAAAGTAATATTTCTAACTTTTACATTTTTATTTTTAATTCCATTTGTTAATGCAATTACAATAGATTATGACAGCACTTCATTGAATAAGACAGGAGGCATTGGAGAGTATCCGGTCTTGGCCATTTCTCAGCTTAAATATGAGCCATATCCTGTTGAACCAGGAGAAAGATTTAGTTTGTGGATTAAAGTAAAAAATATTGGAAGTGATCCTGCTGACAATGTTTATGTATCTTTGGTTGAGACAAAAACATTTTCCATAGATACAGACAATACAAGAATTATAGGAGAATTGCAGCCAGCCCAGGAAGCATTATTAAAATTCGAAAATATAAAAGTAGCAGATGATATTGCTGATGGAATAAATGAAATTGAATTCTTATTAAGCCCGGGCGGTGGTTATTCAAAAAATATTCTTTCCAGAAAATTAGATATAGAGATAAGGTCTGTTGATCCTATATTAAATATATACGTTGAAACATATCCGGAAATTCTATCTCAGGGATCTCCTGCTAAATTAAATCTTACACTAGAAAATGCTGATAATTCTATAATAAGAGATATAAACATTAAACTCCAGCTTCCGGATGAAATAGCTCCGATAGGAACTTCTATTGAGAAAAAAATAGATAGGCTGTTGCCAAAGCAGAGGGCATCTTTAATTTATGATATAATTCCATTAGGGGATGCTTTGTCAAACGCATATAAAATTCCAATAAATTTAACTTATAGAGATGAAACTGGAGATACAATCTCAAAAGATGAGGTTATAGGATTATTAATTGGTGGTGTTATAGACTTTGATTTGGGAATAAAAGAAACAGACATAGTCAGGAAAAATCAAAAAGGAGAAGTAACATTGGGGGTTTCAAATGTTGGACCTTCTGATATAAAATTCTTAATACTTGAGGTGCTTCCATCCGAAAAATATGAAATATTATCCAATCCAAGAGAGTATATAGGAAATCTGGAAAGTGACGATTTTCAGACAGTAGAATTTAATCTTTATATAAAAGAAGACAATCCCGAAATAAAAGTATCCTTAAAATATAAAGACAACTTTAACCAAGATAAAGAAGAGATAATTGATGTTCCATTAAATACATACTCATATAATGAAGCAAGAAAGTATGGTCTTGTAGAAAGTGGAAATCAATTAATGTATCTTTTTTATATAGTAATAATTATTATACTACTTTTAACATGGGGCGAATGGAGAAAAACAAAAAATGTAAAAGAATCAATAAAGAATGCTTTTGAAAGATTCTTTAGAGGATTAATCAGAATAATAAAATCGTTTAGTTGGAGAAATATAAAGAGACTCCCAAGAAGAATAAAGAACTTTTTTGATTCATCATAATGATACACGATTATCTTAGAATAGCTCTTATTAATATAATGCATAGAAAACTGAGGGCCTGGCTTACAGTTATAGGAATAGTAATTGGGGTAGGTGCAGTAATAACATTATTTTTGGTTTCTAGTGGACTAGAAAATGCAATTGTCGAGCAATTCAATCAGCTTGGTGCAGGAAGAATATATGTTTTCCCAAAAACACAAATAGCAGGCTCATTTGAGTCAGCATTGACTGAACAAGATTTAGATACAATAAGCTCTGTTCCAGGGGTAGAGTGGACACTAGGTTACAGAGTAACAGGTTCAGGAATAGAATTCGGAAGAGAAAAAGATTTTACTCCCTATTTAATATCAATACAAACAGATAATCTCAAGGAAAAAGTAGAAGGCATTACTTATTTTACTCCAGCAGAAGGAAGGTTGTTTGAGAACAATGAAAGGGGATCTGCTTATATAGGCCATAATATTGCCTACGAAGTTTTTGAAAAAGACATGAGCATTGGGAATAATTTATTAATAAACAATGGAAAGTTTAAGGTTATAGGAATAGCCCCAAAAATAGGAACTCCGGATGATAACAATATATTCATGTCTGATGATGATTTTGTTGAATTGTTTCCGAATTTTGGAGATGAGGTTTCATTCATAGAATTGAAAGTAACTGATGGTAGTGATATAGATGAAATCTCAAATAGAATTCAAAATGAATTGGAAAATGCAAGGGATGATGAGAATTTTAATATACAAACCCCTGAAAGTTTTTTGGAATCATTACAAGTAATCCTAACAGTCATACAAGTAGTTCTTGGTGGAATAGCAGCTATATCACTTGTAGTCGGAGGGATAGGAATAGCAAACTCAATGTTCACTTCTGTATTGGAAAGAACAAGGGAAATAGGGGTAATGAAAGCAATCGGAGCAAGGAATTCAAGTATACTTTTGTTATTTCTAGTTGAATCAGCTATGATAGGATTAATCGGAGGAATAATTGGATTATTATTAGGAATAGGAGCCTCTCTGCTAATAGAGAGAATAGTAATTAATTCAGGATTTGGATTACTAAAAATAATTGTAACACCATGGATAATAATATTTGGGTTATTTTTTGCTTCAGCTGTAGGCATAATTTCCGGATTAATTCCAGCTTATAGGGCATCAAAGCAAAAACCAATTGATGCGTTGAGGTCATAATGGAAATAAATGAAATAATTAGGTTGTCATTTAGGAATTTAATAAGAAGAAAACTGAGATCAGGGTTGACAGTTATAGGAATAATTATTGGAATCACGTCTATTATCTCATTAATCTCATTATCACAGGGATTAGAGGAGTCAATAACAGGAGAATTTGCAAGACTAGGCTCAAATAATATAATAATTACACAAAAAGGATTATCCGGGCCACCGATAGGAACAAAAGCATTAACTGAAAAAGACCTGGAATTTCTGGAAAAATTTAATGAATTTGAATTTGTCCTTCCTGGCTATATTAAATCTGCTGAAGTTGAATTTAATAATCAAAAAGTTGTAACCTTAGTTTCTGCAACAGCACAGAATTTAGCTGACGAAAGGGCGGAAGTTTTCGGATTTGAATTTGCAGAAGGTAGAAATCTTAATGATAATTCACGAGGGGATGTGTTTATCGGAGATGTACTTGCAAAAGATACATTCGATAAGGAGATTTTTATTAATTCAAATATAGAGATAAACAATAAAAGATTTAGGGTTATTGGGATTCTTAAGAGAGAAGGTTCTCAGGAGGTTGATAGGATTATAGGAATGTCCGAAGAGGATATTAAAGAATTATTTGATTTGGAAGATACAGTAAATGCGATTAATGCGCAGGTTAAAGAAGGAGTTGATCTTGATAGCTTAGTTGAGGAAGTCAAAAGAGAATTGGAGGACTTTAGAGATTCAGAGGATATAGATGTTCAGACACCAGCACAACTCCAGGAGCAATTTAGTAATATAATCGGAATTGTAAGCATTGTTGTCGTGGGAATAGCAGCTATATCACTTGTAGTCGGAGGGATAGGAATAGCAAACTCAATGTTCACTTCTGTATTGGAAAGAACAAGGGAAATAGGGGTAATGAAAGCAATCGGAGCAAGGAATTCTGAAATTCTTGGTATATTCATCTGGGAAGCAGCAACAATAGGATTAATCGGAGGAATAATTGGTGTATTTCTTGGATTATTGGTTTCATATTTAATAAAATTAGGAGCATCTCTTGGAGGCATTGAAATTAATATAATCTATAATCTAAATGTAATAATCTTTGCATTGGTTTTCTCGATGGTAATTGGGATAGTTTCGGGATTATGGCCTGCTGTACAAGCATCAAGACAGAAGCCAGTTGATTCGTTAAGATATGAATAAAAAAATAAAAAAAGAAATTTTATATGAGAATTATTTATCTCTTCCTCTTTTTTGATGCAGAAGCTTTTCTCTTCTTTGCCACCTTTATCACCTCACAATTATTATTAGTTAAATCGATAAGTCAATCTAGTTTAAAAATATTATTATTTTTTTAGTTTGATGACTTCGTTTTTAGTCAACATAGAATTAGGAATGTAAACAATATCTTTCTTTTTTGTCTTTATTCTTGTCTCGACAAGATTGACATGTATGACTTCTCCCTCTATATCTTTTACCCTTATTTTATCCCCTGGTTGGATTTTTTCTTTCTGGTGGATCATAAATCCGGCCACAATATTTGGGATAAAATCTTTGAATGCCAATATGATAAATCCGACCAATATAGCGAGTATTATTATCAGCAAGATTGACAATAAAGTTGTTGTTAATCCAAGCTGGTTAAGCGCCATTATTACAGCTATGAAATATATAAGATATTTTACTAATGATGCTATAAATTCCTCTACTTGTATCTTTACTCCGGCTTGCTCCTTGAGAATCCTGTTTGTTTCCAGCTCTTGAAGCAGCTTCTTTGTAAGATTACTTAATATTCTTGCTATTACAAACCCTATCAACAAGATTATAATTGCTGTTATTAATCTGATGACTATATTCTGAGAATCTATATTAAATATACTCAAATCAACCATAAATTACCTCTTTTTATGAAGTTTAAAAATTTGTTGTTTACAATATTAATATACTAAAAGAAAGTTATCTATCGGAAAGTTTATAACTAATCAACCTGTAATTTTAATATGAATGAAAGGAAAGAAGCATTATTCAAAATAATTGTTCTTATTGTATCAGGCATTATATTGGGCGTGTGGGGATATTTAATTGGAATATTATCTCTTGTGCATTGGATTATAGTAATCTTCTCAAATAAAAGAAACAAATCCATTGCAGAATTTTTGGAATACTGGAATACAGAATCTTATAAATTTTATAAGTATATAACCGGTGTAACTAATGACAGGCCATTTCCATTTTCAGAGATGTCAAGAATTAGTAAATTTAAGAGATGATTCTTTATAAAATTCAGATAATAGAGTAAATTTAAATATAATTGTTATTCCTAAACTATATCTTGTGAACAAAAATGGCAACAAATCCAGGTTATGAATATGCTAATGCTCTTAAGAAGTATCATGAAGCTAAGACAGTAAATGAAAAACTAAAGGCATTGCATGAGATGTTGCAGACTGCTCCAAAACATAAGTCTGCAGAAAATCTTTTAGCAGATATAAAAGCCAAGATAGCAAAATACAAAAAGATGGTTGAGAAGGAGGCATCCCAAAAAAGGGGAAAAACCAAATTCTCGATAAAAAAGGAAGGCTCAGCTACAATATGCATTGTCGGAACAACTAATTCTGGAAAATCTACATTATTAAAAGATTTGACAAATGCCAAGCCGGAGATAGCACCCTATCCATTTACAACCAAGAAACCAGAGGTTGGAACATTGGATTATAATGGAATAAAACTGCAAGTTATAGAAATTCCCCCAATAGTAAAAAATTTTAGGGATACAAAAAATGGATTGGCATTTCTTAGTATAATAAGAATGTCTGATCTTGTTATCTTGATGTTTAATAATGATAAAGAAAAAAAGTTATTGGAGGATGAATTGTATGACATAGATATCCCAATATTAACTTACACCAATCAGTCTAATCTAAATGATAAAATTTGGAATAAGCTTGGATTGATAAAAGTATATACAAAACAGCCTGGAAAAGAAAAAGATTATCCTCCTGTTGCATTGAAGAAAGGCTCAATTGTAAGGGAATTAGCTGAACATGTTCATAAAGACTTTGTAAAAAAATTCAAGTTTGCAAGAGTATGGGGAAAATCTGTAAAATTTAATTCTCAAAGGGTTGGCATGGATCATATAATGCAGGATAATGATATTGTAGAATTACACATTAAATAACATTGAAACAAAGTTTAATCTCTTCTTCAAATCCTCTGTCATAGAATACGGCACAGTTTAATCCTCTTTCTAATCCTAATGTTAAATGTTTAAGTTCCCTATCAAATCCGCCCCTGCAATATGGCTTTCCGCAACCCTCTATATAATCTCCACCCTTATACAACTCATTGCTTTTTATTCCTGTTGTTTCATCAGGATACCAAAAGAACTTTACTAATGAATTTGTACCAAAAGGATATCCAGTATTAATTTTAAAGTAAACATGTTTTCCATATTTAACATCAAGTAATTCATCATCATAATAATTGATGTCATCATTAGATATCATTACAGTTGTCATCTGTCTTTCTTCATAGCCCCTTGACTTCTGTTTGATTATATTTCCAGTAAATGCAAAGCTTAGAAATCCTAAAGCTAACAACACAACAACCGCTATAGCCAGTATCTTGGTGTCATTCTCCATAAACTAAATATAATTTACTTATATTTAAAGGTTATTTAAACACTTCTCCTGCTTCCATGCTCCAGAATAATAAGTCAAGCTCATCCATATGTATCTTTATATTATCTGAGAATTCCTTAAACTTCTCTTCTATCTCAAAATATTTATTCTTTGTCAATGATTTTGGTATATCATCTATTATATTATACTTTTTGAGATTTTTTAGTATATGCCTGTCTAGAATTGCGAGATTTCTATATCCTATATTCCTAAGAAAATGCGCTGCTTCTTTATATCCATATCCTTTTACGTTCTTAACTAAAAATTCTCTAAGTTCCCTTGAATCTCTTCCTTTATTTATCTCATTAAATAAAAAATCATATTTTTCTTTTGCTTCCATAATATATTTTGATTTATTATTGCTGAATCTTATGTTTTTTAGGAGCTTTACAGGATTAAAATTATAAGAGTTCTTGAAATCATGTTTTTTTAATTCCTGAATACATTTATCCGCTGCTCTTGCACTTGTTTGCGGAGTTAATAAACAAAAGCACATCTCATAAAATATCTCCTCTTTCTTTATGTTCTTGAAATCATTTAATCTTGATTTTATTATCTCTTTTTTCTTGTTATATTCATCTATCAGCTCTTTCATTTTAGAATTATCCTATATTATTATCCTGAAACAATAAGTATTTAAATCTTATTAGCCATATAACCTAAAATTCTAATATGATAACCCATAAAGAGAAGCCTAATGAAGAGAAAGAGCTATTTGAAGTATTACATCCCATAGTAAAAACATGGTTCAATAACAAATTTAAGAATTTTTCATTGCCGCAATTATATGGTGTGATGGAAGTTCATTCAAGAAATAATGTTCTTATATCCGCTCCAACAGGTGCTACTAAAACATTAACAGGATTCATGGCTATAATCAATGAGCTTATTGATTCTTCAATAAAGGGAATAATTGAAGATAAAGTATATTGTGTATACATTTCTCCTCTTAAAGCACTCAATTCTGATATTGCTGTAAATTTATTACAACCATTAGAGGAGATGGAAAAATTGTATGATAGGATGAATATTGACAAAGTAGCAAAGAAAAATCTAGGCATTAGGGTTGCTGTAAGAACCGGAGATACAACACAAAAAGAAAAATCAGCTATGCTAAAAAATGCCCCACATATCCTTATAACAACTCCCGAGTCTTTGGCTATTTTGTTGAATTCTCCAAAGTTTAAGGAATATCTTAATGATGTCCAATGGTGCATTACAGATGAGATACATGCATTAGCTGATAATAAAAGGGGGGTTCATTTATCCATTAGCTTAGAAAGATTGCAAAAATTAAGCCCGGGGATGACAAGGGTTGGATTAAGCGCTACAATCTCTCCTTTAGAGGATATTGCCAAGTTTTTAGTCGGGAATGAAAGAAAATGTAAAATAATAAATGTCCAATTTCTAAAAGAATTGGATTTGAAAGTTTTATCTCCTGTTGAGGATTTAATTGATACATCACATTCATATATGCATCATGAAATGTATAAATTATTGGATAATCTAATACAGGAGCATAAAACAACATTAATCTTTACAAATACAAGATCAGGGACAGAAAGGGTAGTTCATTATCTAAAAGATAAGTTTCCGAAAAGTTATACAGAGAATATTGGAGCCCATCACGGCTCATTATCTAAAGAACACAGACTAAAATTAGAAGAAAGATTAAGAAAAGGATTACTAAAAGTTGTAGTCTCTTCAACTTCATTGGAATTAGGAATTGATATTGGTTATATTGACTTAGTTATCTTATTGGGAAGCCCAAAATCTGTCGCTCGTTGCTTACAAAGAATTGGTAGGAGTGGACATCAATTACATTCTGTTACAAAAGGAAGAATAGTTGTTCTTGATAGGGATGATTTAATTGAATGCAGTTTATTATTGAAATCTGCTGTTGAGAAAAAGATTGATAGAATTCATATTCCTACAAATGCATTGGATGTGTTATCCCAACAAATATTTGGGATTGCTATTTCAGAGCAAATTCACATTAATGACTTGTTTGAGTTAGTAAGAAAGGCATATTGTTACAAAACATTATCAAGAAAAGATTTTAATGAGGTTATAGATTATTTAGCTGGAAAATATATTTCTTTGGAAGACAGACATATTTACGCTAAGATTTGGTATGATGAAGAAACTGGAATTATTGGAAAGAAAGGAAGATTAGCAAGGGTTTTGTACATGACAAATATAGGCACTATTCCAGATGAAACTCATGTAAAAGTAAAAATAGGAGAGCAAATAGTTGGAACAATAGATGAGGCATTTTTGGAAAGATTAAGAAGGGGAGATATCTTTGTTCTTGGAGGAAACACTTATGAATTTAAATTCTCCAGAGGAATGGTTGCACAAGTACAATCTTCTGTTAACAGGCCACCAACAGTTCCATCTTGGTTTTCTGATATGCTTCCATTAAGTTTTGATCTTGCTTTAGAGATACAAAGATTTAGAAAATTAATGGAGCAGAGATTTAACTTAAAACAATCAAAGAAAGATATTATAAAATTCATAAATGAGTATTTATATGTTGATGATAATGCGGCAAATGCAATCTATAACTATTTTGAAGAGCAGTTTAAATTTTCTGAGATTCCTCATGAAAACAAAATAATAATTGAAAATTATACAGATGAGCACGACAGAAAATATGTAATATTCCATACATTATTTGGAAGAAGGGTAAATGATGTCTTGTCAAGGGCATTAGCTTATGCTATCTACAAAACACAGCATAGAGATGTAGAAATTGGAATAAATGATAATGGATTTTATTTATCTTATGACAAGAACATTAATGTCATTAAAGCATTCTCATTATTGAATTCAAAGGATCTTAGGAGAATACTGGAATTAGCAATAGATCAGACTGAAGTTTTGAAAAGAAGATTCAGGCACTGTGCAACAAGGGCATTAATGATCTTGAGAACTTATAAAGGAAAGACAAAGAAAGTAGGAAGACAACAAGTAAGCTCAATGATATTGTTGAATGCTGTAAAAAGAATCTCCGAGCAGTTTATTATTTTAAAGGAAGCAAGAAGAGAAGTTTTAGAGGATTTGATGGATATTGACAATGCTATTAATCTAATTAAAATGATAGAAGACAAAAAAATAGAAATGAAAGAGGTGCAAACAAGAATTCCAAGCCCTTTTGCCCTTAATCTAGTTATGCAGGGTTATGCTGATATCCTAAAAGCAGATGATAAAGTTGAATTCCTCAAGAAGATGCATCAGCAAATTTTAGCTAAAATTAGTTTGAAACATTGAAAACCTATATATACTAGTTTTACATGATAATTTAATGTATAATCTATATGGAATGATGTATCCATTTTCACCTTACTTTTTAAACTCTCCATTTTTTCTGCTTTTTGTAATGCTTGCGGTATGGAGTTTGATATGGAAAGGGTTAGCATTATGGAGGGCCGGAAGAAATAATCAAATGTACTGGTTTATTGCATTATTAATAATTAATACAGCAGGAATATTGGAAATTATTTATATAGCATTCTTCCAGAAAAATATGAATCCAAGAATGACATCACATCCAAATGCTGTTCCAAAAAAGACTTCTAAATCTGTAAGAACAAGAAGAAAAAGAAGATAATTATTAATCATGTTTTCATATCTGATAGAAAAATTCGGAAGATTTAAGCAACACATACCATACAAAATGTACTGTCAGAATTGCGGATTAGAATTAACAAATAAAGGAGGGGATGTTTCTGTTTCTGGCGGGATTTATTGTGATAACAAAATAGAATGTGTGGTTGCAAGGATGAAAGATTCTCCTAAATCAATAAATTCTAATAAAATTAATGTAGGATCACATTTTAAATATCTTTTTTTAGATCCAACTAGATTGCAAAAATTAGTTAATAAAGGGAAAATAACAAAATATGGACCTTTAGAGAAAGCTGTTTCTAACACTTAATTATTCTAATAATAATAAAGCCAGCATAACTAATATTCCGGAAATTATTGCTATTAATTGCAAAAATGATCTCCCTGGACTTGTTTCTTTATGTAACTCTGGAAGTAAATCCGAGCCAGCTATGTAAATAAAACCGCCAGCTGTGAATGGAATTAAAAAGTCACCAAATCCTTGTATACTTGAACCCAAAACTATAGATAATACTGCACCCAAAATAGCTAATGACGCTGAAGCAAAATTATACATTAATGCCTTTGTTTTAGTTAATCCTGCGTGAAGCAAAACCCCAAAATCACTTATCTCTTGTGGAATCTCATGGAATATCACAGCCAAAGTAGTTGCAATTCCTAAAGGGATATTAACCAAATAACTCCCGCCAATAATTAATCCATCTACAAAATTATGCAATCCATCTCCAACTAAATTTGTAAATGCTAAAGGATGAGGATGATTTTTTGATGTTGGTACATGACAGTGTCTCCAGTGTACAAATTTTTCTAATACAAAAAATGAGATTATTCCGGATAATATATATACTGGGATTTTAACTCCCAATCCCAGCCCAAATGATTCTGGAATTAAATGAATAAAAGCGTCCCCAAATAAAGCCCCTGCTGAAAAGCTTACAAGGAATAATAATGAGTTTTTTATATACCCATTATTAAGGACTACAAAGAATATTCCTATCAATGAGATTAATGAAACTATTATTACGCTTATTATTGAATATAGCCATACATTTAACATATTTCTAATTTAGAATAGCTCAATTTTTAAATCTTTTTAATTTAATTTCCTTATGACATTTGGAATTGTTGTATACAGAAGACACGGAAATTATAACTCCATTATAATAGCAGGCAGCACTAGTTATGATAATTTTTTGAGAGAGCTAAAGAAAGACAGTGTAGAAATTATTGCCGGAAGAAAAGATATTTCTAAAGATGAGACCATTAAAATAAGTTGTGAGATAAATGATTTATTTTCCAGATTGGATGATGGAGAAAAATTAGACGGGAAAAAAGAATTAGAGACTATTTTAAAGGATCCATCTACTGATTAGGCCGGATTATTCCAAGCCTTATTGTTGCTGTCTGTCCGTCTTCTGTTGGTACGGTTAATGTTACAAATCCTTGGGAGTTTAATTGCTGGATCATCTGCTGCAATATAAGATTATTGGCATCCTGAACCCCTTGTCTGTAAGATTCTAATAATTTCTGCTGCTCTTCAGCTGTCTTTTGCTGCTGTTTTTCATCATAAAGGTCAAACCCAATGTAAATAACAGAAATTATAAGAAGTATAAGGAGGACAAAGCTTTTTTTGTCTTTTAATATACTAGTTAAAAAATTCATAATTATGCCTTTATCCTTTATTTTATAAACTTTATTATGCTATTGACCAACAAAAATTCTTTCTTTTTCTGGCAACAATTTTGCTAATCCATTCTCATCTGATTTATGTGAATATATTCCTTTACCATCAAATTCAGGATTTTCTGTTCTTATGTATGCTAATGGTGGAAATCTTATCTTTTCTCCTGTGTCAGAATATCCCATCCTTTCTTGTCTTCCGCATTCAGGATAATCACACCACCAAGCTTGACCAGTAATTCCAAAATCTATATAGAATACCCTGTCATGTTTACATTCAGGATTGCCTTCATAAGCTACTTGATTTTCTGCCATAATTTTAATTGAAACAGATAGATTATAAATCTTGTTGTTGTATAATATTATAATGATAAAAACATTTCAAAATACTCTTCCATTTCTGGAATAAATTCTTCAGGATGCTCTTGAAGTTGTTTTTTCAATTTATCTTTAGAGAACCATTTAATCTCTTCAACCTCATCTTCTTGTATCTTAAGTTCACTAATATTTTTGTCAATATTTAATGTATACCATTGAACAAAATAGTTATATTCATTATCAACTTTCATTTTTATATTAAGTTTAGGTTTAATACTTTTGAGCCCGAGTTCTTCTTCTGCTTCTTTGATTATGTTTTCTTTGTAAGTTTCTCCTTTCTCAACAGTTCCAGCAACTGCCGGTCCCCATTTTCTTGGATTATGTGATTTTGTACGATGCCTTCTTGCAAGAAGAATCTCATTATGAGAATTAGTAATCCATAATGCAGAAACACGATAAATATCTCCTTTCTTTAAGTTATCTCTATATTTATAATCGATAATATTGTCGTTTTCATCTACAACAACTATTTTTAATTTCATCTTAAAACTGAATCAGATAAATCATATATATTATAAATCTTATTATCCTAAAAATTTTATGAAGATTAATGACAATTTAGAGATAATTGATTTAGCTTTATATTTAAAAAAAGAAAAAGCTTTGATTATCTCAGATATGCATATTGGATATGAAGAATCTTTGAATAAACAGGGAATATTAATCCCAAAATTCCAGTTCAAGGAAACTTTGGAGAGATTAACCAAAATATTTTCAAAAGTAAATCCGAAAACAATAATATTAAACGGAGATTTTAAGCATGAATTTGGAACTATCTCTGATTCTGAATGGAGAGATACATTAAAAATCCTGGATTTTTTGATAAGCAAATCTGAAGAGTTGATATTGATAAAAGGAAATCATGATACTATTTTAGAACCAATAGCCAGGAGAAGAAATTTAATTGTTAAGCCATATTATAAAATAAATGATTATTACATTTGTCATGGGGAAGAGATTTCTTCTAATCTTGATTTTACTTACTCTAAGACTATTATTATAGGACATGAGCATCCTGCTGTCTCAATTAAATCCAATACAAGAAGTGAATTGTATAAATGCTTTTTAGTTGGAAAATTCAAGAATAAAACTTTGATTGTTATTCCATCCTTTAATCTAGTTACAGAAGGAACAGATGTTCTTAAAGAAAGATTATTAAGCCCTTTTTTACAGGAAGATCTAGATGATTTTGAGGTTTATGTTGTTTCTGATAAGATTTATAAGTTTGGAAAGTTGAAGAATTTGAGATGAGAACAATATATATCATCCATTCCAGAGATTTCGATTTCAAGAATGAACTATATAGTACAATTAGAAAAAGCCAGTTAAATAAACAATATAATTTTGTTCTACCTCATGAGAAAAGTGATAAATTATTTGATTCAAAAGAGTTGTTCAAGAGTGGATGCGATATTGTTATTGTAGAATCATCATATCCAAAGATAGGGGTAGGAATAGAAGTCGGATGGGCTGACGCTTATAACATTCCAATCATAGCTATTTATAAAAAAGGCTTTAAGATATCAAGTTCTATAAAATTCATAAGCGAAGCAGTAATAGAATATAATTCTTCAGATGATATGGTATCTAAATTAAGAAAAGTGCTTGAAAGAATTTAAGATAAATAAATTTATATAAAAAAGAAAGAGAAGATTAAGTATGAATTGGTTAATTTATGGTATTTTGGCCATGATTGCTTATGCCTTATTTAATTTCTTTGTTAAATTATCATCAAATAAAATAAATGTGCCGTTAGCAGTTGGAATCATTAGTCTTACTGCTGCAATAGTTGGGTTTATAATTTTCGGATATCTAAAAATAACAAATCAAAATATCATCTATTCAACGGATGGATTAAAATTTGTAATTCTAGCTGGAATTTTTGTTAGTTTAGCAGAACTCTTCTATTATTTTATGTTTATGGAAAAAGTTAATCTTTCAATAGGGCTTCCATTAGTTGTAGGTGGAACCATAGCTATAGGTTCAATATTGGGAGTAATATTCTTATCTGAATCTTTAACTGCTTATCAGATATTTGGTATTATATTTACATTAATGGGAATTATTCTACTTTCTATATAATTTTAGAAAGTTATAAAAATATATCCAAAACTAAATTTTATGCCTAAATTAGTATATATCTCTCATGAAATAAGTGGAGATGTAAAAGGTAATATAAGAAAAATTCTTGGAATATGTAAAATAGTCCATACTAAAGATACAATACCTTTTACTCCTTATCTATCTTTATTACAATATCTTGATGATGAATCTATTGAAGAAAGATTATTGGGAATGGAAGCAAATGCTGAACATTTTAGAAGAGGAAGTTTTGATGAGCTCTGGGTTTATGGGACAAAGGTTTCTAAAGGGGTTTTTGAAGAATTGGAATTATCTGTACAATTTAATATTCCTGTAAAAGTTTGTGATAAAAGGGTTAAAGTTGAAACAAATTATGCTTTTAAGGGGATAAGAAGAGGAATGGCTCTTCCAAGATATTTAATGGCTGAAAGAAAATTACCAAATAGAAATACATTATTTTTTAGAAGGGATTCAACTAATGATATTGTTCTATTTGAATCAGATACTTTTCTTGATCCAAAAACAGGAAAAGATGTCTCAAGATTTATTCCAACTGTTATTTCATGGGATGAAATTCTGGATGGTTGGATTGCATTAGAAAATAAATGTAAAAATTATGGAAGAGCCAAACAAAGAAGTTTTAAGGAAAGATTTTATGATCATCTGGCTGGATTATATGGGAATCACAGATCTTTAGATAATGCTTTTAGTGCTTCATTAGCATAAAATCTTACATTATCTTTTAGTTCTTCATTATCCAATTCTTCTTTAGAAAACCATTTACAATCTTCTGTTATCTCTTTATCTGAAAGTTTTAATTTATCTGAATTTGATTTGGCGAAATAAACAAGAGTTACATGCTCATGGTTATCATTAATTCTATGCCTGTTTAGATAAAATGGAGGAATTAGCTCTTTATAGTTCTTATCAGAGGGATTTGGAATATCTATAGGAGAGTATAATTCTATATCTAATCCCACTTCTTCTTTAACTTCTCTAATTGCAGCTTCATTTGGGTCATCTTCTAGTTCTATATGTCCTCCAATACTGAGCCATATTTTATATTTGTCATGCTTTCTTAGTAGAACTTTGTTGTTATATACAATAAATACTTCTACAGTAAAATCAATCTTATCATGAATATGTGGCATTTTTTATAATAATAAATATTTACTTAAAAGAATAACCATTTAAGAAAATAATAGTTTAATAATATTAAAGCTTTTAAATTAATTGAATTCTATCAAAATATGACAGAATTGAAAAGGCCTAAAAGTCTTGTAATAGTGCGTCATGGTCAATCTACCCATAATGTAATCCTTGATTTATTACAGCCTGATTTGGAAGAAATAGCAAAGCATAAAAAAATAAGAGAATCTGACATTGAACTTACTAAAGAAGGATTCAGACAAGCTAGAGAAACAGGAATATATCTATCAAAAAGAGAAAGATTTGATATCTGTATTGCTTCCCCTTATGTAAGAACATGGAATACAGCCAATACAATTGTAGATAATATTGGTTATAAATTAAAATTATTTCCAGATTACAGGATTCGTGAGAAAGGATTTGGAAATATGCATGGCCTTACAACAGAAGAGATTAGAGAAAAATATCTTGATGAGTATGAAAGAAGGGAAAGAGAAGGAAAATTCTATTATAAGCCGTTAGGTGGAGAGAATTATCTGGATGTCAGTGATAGAGTTCGTGAATTTATGGGTAAACTAGTTAGAGATCACTCTGGAGAGAATGTTTTGGTTGTAACTCATCAAGTTACCTGTAAAGCATTTGTAATGTCTTATATGCATCTTCTTGAGAAAGAAGTTCTTGCTTTGAAAGATGTTCCAAATTGTGGCATTGTTGAATTTGAAGTTGATACAAGTAGAAAAGAAGAAGGAAGAATGAAATTAGTTAGATATGGTTATGTTGCTTATGAAAGGTGAATTTATGATTAGAAAGTTATTTAAATTTATGAAACACAATAAATTATGCCAAATTTTTTAGCTAAATATAGAACAAAAACAAAAAGACCCATAAGTTTTAAGACAAAAAGTGGAAAGAGAGTTCGTTTTAAAGGAAAAAGAACTTCAATGAGAAGGAAAAGAGTAGTGTTTTAATATATTAATAAAATAATTTTTGTTTCATAAATTTTACTAATTATTTCTCTCTCATTAATAAAGTTTTTATATATAGAATATAGTCATCCGTTATGAAAGAAAAATTGTTGACATTAGATGGTTTGGATGGTTATCAATTCGAAGAACTTATAGCTAAGATTATGAAGAAGAAGGGAATGAGTAATATAAAAATTACTAAAAAGTCTCGTGATGTTGGTAAAGATATAATTATGGAAGATAGTGAAGATAATCTTGTTCTTGTTGAATGTAAACATCAGAACTTTGTTGGTAGACCAATTATACAGAAGTTACAAGGGGCTATAAATCATGAAGAGCAAAGGAATCAAAACAGGAATGTTAGGGGGATTATTGTAACATCTGGAAATTTCTCAAAAGAAGCATTAGAATACAATGAAGAAATAGGACAAAATATAGAACTTATTGATGGTACTAAATTAAAAGAGATATGTAAAGAACTTAAACTAGTTATACTAAATGGTAAAGTTCAAGTGTTGATTAATGAATCTTTTAAGAATATATCTAAGAATCAATCGAAAGACTTAATAAATAAGAATTATTCAAAGATTTATTGGAGTAAAGAACATAAACCTAATATTAAATCAAATTTTGAATTTATTCCAGTTTGTTATATAAAATATTTAGTCAAGTTTGATACTAATACTTCTGTGGGTTGTATTGATAGTTATTCTAGCTCCGGAGAAATTGCAGTTGATGGAGTAACTGGTAATGAATTAAATAATGAAGTTAAAGATTTCTTCTTCTCTAGTAAGATTGATATTGAGCAAATAAAAGATGAGTATGGTGATAAGAAAATACCGTTTGAATTTACTGAGAATGATATTGAAGAGAGAGCTATAAATTCAATTATAGAAGAACATACACATAGTATAGGGTATACTGGAAATAATAATGTTTCTTATGTAAAAGAATGTATCCCTAAAAGAAGGGATATAGACATAAAAAAATTTGTTCCGATCTACTTGCCTTATTGGGATAATAATCTCATTATTAAGAAAATGAGATATAATCAAAAATTTTATGTTAAAGGAAGTAACCAATTTTATACGAATGATCATTTATTAATATGTAAAATTTGTGAGAAGGAGAAGAGTGAATATGAAGATATGAATGTATGCCCAGATTGTGGAAGGATTGTTTGTAATCGTCATAGGAAAATTGATTATTTTGATAAAGAAACACCAATATGTACACTCCATGCAAAACCGTTTAAGCTATGGTTACAAAATAGATATTTTGCTAAAATTGAGAATAGAAATGAATATAAGAGATTATGGGAATCTAAAAATCTTTTAGAGAGGTTATATGAAGATAAAATAGTATTAACACTAATAGTTATATTTATTATATTATCAATAATTTTAATTTCTTCATAATCATCACTTTAACATCTTCCCAATAATCTTAGCTGCTTTTCTTCCATCTACTTTTCCTTTATATTTACTCATAACTAATCCTATAATAGCATTAAATCCTAAATCTTTCTTCTCCTTAACTATCTTCTCTATTTCTTTAACTAACTCTTTATCATCCACTAACTTATAATCACTTAAATTAATCTTCTTACCTTTAGCATCATTCAAAAATATCTCGAAAATGGAGTTTTTAGATATCTTATCAAGATTAAAAGCCTCAAATACTTCAATAAACAGTTTATGATTAAACTTATATTCAATATTATACTTTCTTCTTAATTCTTTAGGAACAGATAATATAGTCTCAGCCAAGAATCCAGAATATTCCTTTTTTATCTTAGGAGCAACATCTAAAAATAAATTAGAATATCCTTCCTTAATAATATTAACGCTTTGTTCAGGGGAAATATCATAATTCTTCTCAATCTCAAGAGCCTTCTCAACTATCAACTCAGGAAGCTTAATTATAGCTAATCTTTCTTTTGTTATTCTTATAGCATCAATATCAGTTTCCGGATATAAACGAGCAGCTCCTGGCAATGGTCTCAAAAAACTAGTAGAACCATCAGGATTAGCCCTTCTTACTTCAGATTTAATCTCTTTTAGTTTTTCTAATCTTAAAATTTCATTATCAATTACCTTAGGCATATATCTCAAATCCTGAAATCCTTTTATCTCAATTCTTCCTTTTCCTAAAATAGATAAATTAACATCCTGCCTTATACTTCCAATTCCTCTTTTAACTTTTCCAGTGCTTCTTAATATCATTCCTATAATAGAAGCAACCTCTTTGGCATGTTCAGAATCTTTTATACTTGAATCTGTATCTATCTCAACTAAAGGAACCCCTAATCTGTCTAAGCTATATTCTACATAATCATTCTCTTCTATTTTCTTGGCAGCTTCCTCTTCTAAATAAATAGTGGGAATCTTAACTATTCCTTTAGAAGTGTTAATGTATCCATTTGTAGAAATTAACATGGTTCTTTGAAATCCTGAAACATTACTTCCATCAATTACAATTTTTCTCATGACATGGATTTCATCTACTACACTAGCTTTTAACAATAAAGAAATCTCCAAAGCTATATCCAAAGCTTCTTTATTTATCTCATGTGGAGGTTCTTCATCTAATTCAACTAAACAAGAAGAAGAATCCTTAGCTTCATACAAGAACAGTTCTTAATCTTCTCTTTATCTCATTATCAACATTATTAGGATCATTAACTAAACTAGGACAGTTACAGAATAAATTATCTGTTTCTAACTGCTGATGAACTTCTATTCCTGCTTTAAACTTTAGATTTTGATAATCAACCATAATAAGAAATATAATTAAAGATTAATAAATTTAATCAATTACTCTAAAGGAACAGAATTTATATAATGAAATTGCCAGTCATTCCTTTCAATATTTCTCTCAGGAGGAATTCTTTCTTCATTGCCATTAAGGCCGTCTTGATTGTAATCTTCCCACAATTCCCTTCTGGATCCCTCTCTGAATGAATAAAGGTTTGGCAGCAGCATAAAATCAGATGTTATTAATCCAGCTTCCATTTTTCTTCTGTCATAAGGAATATCGTGGGTTGTTTTTACTTCTATACCATTTGGCAGGACATAAGTTATTTTATGCACAACATTTAATCCGCTAAAATCTACATTTTCTCCAACTATGAAACGAGCAGGAATTTCCCCTTGTCGTACATATAACATTACTTTAGAGTATAATGACTCATTAGATAAAGCAATTGGGCTTGACAAGTTTAATCCTAAAGAAATAGTCAACCCTGCTAACAGTGCCTTTTTCATGATTTAGTCCTATCTATAATCTTTATATGCTTTATGAAAGAATAAAAGTTATTTCTAACTTAATAAGTCTCTAAACTATTATCTATCTTCTCAGCCCACTCGTTTATTCCACCCTTCAATGATTTGACATTATTAAATCCTTTAGATAAGAAAATATCTACAGCTCTTAAACTTCTATTTCCACTTCTACAATAGAAAACAATATTATCTTCTTTCTTTAAGCTATCAAAGTTTCCTTGCATTATTTTACCTATAGGAAGAAACACATCATATTTTAATTTAGAAATTGCCAACTCAAACTCTTCTCTTACATCTACTAAAATAACTTCTTTATTTTCTAGTTTCTCTTTCAATTCAAAAACGTCAATTTCCTTTTCCATATATATAAATAAACGTAACCTTTTAATAAGTTTACTTAATCAAATTTATAGTATAAACATGGGCAAAATTACAGAGAATAGGTTTACAGAAGAGCATTTATTGGGGGTTGCCAGTAAATTATGCATTGTATCTCCAAGAAATATTCTATTAATAGGAGGAACTTTAGTTCTGCCAAGTGTATCTGGATATAAAAGATTGAGATTAAGAAGTGAAGATATAGACTGCATATCAAATGATGAAGGATTGAATCATCTACAGGAAAAAGGATTTAATTTAAGATACTTGGATAATTTAGGATGTTATCAAACAAAAGTAAGTGGGGTATTAATCGCATTTTTTCACAACCATATTAGGGAATATCCCCTTACTAGTGAGATATTTCAAAGAGCAGAAGAGAAAAGAACATTTTATGGATCTATTTATGCAGTACCTCCAGAGTTAAATATAGCATTAAAGATAAGAAGGGGAATAAAAAAAGGAAAGATATATGGTAAGGATGGTTTGGATTTAGCATCTACTAGTGCTGGAATGAGAAATTCAGGAAGAGATTTTAGTCCAGAAGAGTTAAGATATTATCTGAGTAATGGAATATGTGCTGAATGTGAATTAGGAGAACATTTGAAATGTATGAATGAATTAGAAAAAGCAGTCCATAATGTTCCATCTGAAGATAAGGAATTCTTTAGAGGAAAAATTAGTGAATGCAAGGGTTCATTATCTAGTTTGTGTTATCATTTAATAGAATAGTCTATTTATTACAAACACAATCTTTTCTTTTATTAATCTTAATCTCCCTAAACTTGGAATTTAAAGCATCATAGAATAATAATCTTCCACTAAGAATTTCTCCTTTATCCAGAATAATTTTCAATGCTTCAGTAGCTTCAATAGTTCCAATTACTCCAGGAATAGAAGATAAAACTCCTGTCTCATTGCAATTCAAGATATTTCTTTTGTCCTCTTGAATGAAACATCTGAAGCAAGGTCCGTTTTTGTAATTGAAAACAGAAACTTGTCCTTCAAATTTTGAAATCCCCCCATAGATTAATGGCTTGTTAAACTTTAAACAAGCATCATTAATGGAATATCTTACTTGCAGATTATCAGTGCAGTCTATAATAATATCATAATCTTTTACAATCTCAGCATTTTTTTCATTTATTCTTGTATTATGGAGATTTAATTTAACCTCTGGATTAAGATTAAGGATAGATTCTTTTGCTGATTCAAGTTTTGATTTTTTTAAATCTTTAACAGAATGGATTATCTGCCTTTGCAGATTATTCTCTTCAACAGTATCAAAATCCACTAATCCTAATGTTCCTATTCCAGCAGCTGCTAAATATAAAATAGAAGGACTTCCTAACCCACCAACTCCGATTATCAATATCCTGGCATTCTTTAATTTAGCTTGTCCTTCTTCTCCTATCTCTTCCAATACTAAATGGCTGCTATATCTTTGTAGTTCTTTCTTGGATAACATAATTTCTTTTGACTAGTAAGTTTTATAAGTATTATCTTATAAAATAAATCAAAAGGGGTTCTAGGATAAAATGTACTTAAGCGAGATACAATTAAACCAAATAAATGAAGAAGAATATAGGATTATGGAAGGAAGAAGTAGAATAAGCAATAAAAGGAATTCTATTTATTATTTTTTCAAAATTTCAGAACCAATGATATTTAGCAATTTTGAGGATTTAATAAAGCACCTTATACTGGACAGATATAAAAGATCTTCTGAAACTACATTCTTGCATGGTGCAAGTGTTAAATTAGGAGAAATCCCATTCTATGTAAACCGAGAAGATTTAGAGTCTATTTCTACTGTACAATTAGATAAAGCAAACACAATTGAACTGAAGCTTAGGAAAGAAGAGAGTATGCCTGGCTGGGCATTCCTTAGATTTGGAAAAGTAAAAGGAAGAGTTATCTCACAATATATCTCACTTCCTTTTGATCATAAAAAGATATTTTATATGAATTTTAATAGACAATCATTGGAAGAGATAGACAGAAAAGTTAAAGTAGGACAGATTAATTTTAGTAATATAATATGTAAAGCAGCATGGTCTCCAAGAGGTTATGTCTCAATGGTTAAGGCATCTGCTCAGGATCTCTTGTCACAATAAAATCCTCATTCCATGAATTCATCTCATGTAAATCATCCTGGGAAAGATTAAAGTCAAAGACATTAAAGTTCTCTTCTATTCTTGCAGGATTTCTTGATTTTGGAATAGAAACTATGTTATTCTGTATAGCCCACCTTATCAATACCTGTGCAGGTGTCTTTGAATATTTATCAGCTAATCTTAGCAGTTTTGGATCGTTTAATTTGTTTCCCCTTGTTAATGGACAATAACCGACAAGATTTATTCCCTCTGATCTGCAGAAATCAAAAACATCTTTTTGTTGCCTGTATGGATTATACTCAATTTGATCAACAGCAGGAATCACTTTTGCTGTTTTTAATAATTCATTTAAGTGCCTTACAGTAAAATTTCCAACCCCGATAGCTCTTGCCTTTCCTTCTTCCAAAAATCTCTCTAAGAATTCCCATGTCTTGTTTCTTTGAGGAACAGGCCAGTGTATCATATATAAATCAACATAATCTGTATTTAATTTCTTTAAGCTTTCATTAAATGCTTTTTCCGGATCATCATGCATATCATTTCTTATCTTTGTTGTGATGAATATTTCATCCCTTGGAATTCCAGATTTTTTTATTGCTTTAGCTACATCTTCCTCATTTCCATACATTGCAGCCCCATCTATATGTCTGTATCCTGTTTTTAATGCATGATAAACTGCATTCTCAGTCTCTTTTCCAGGAGCTATCTGCCATATTCCGAATCCAATTATAGGAATCCTTACTCTATTATTCAATCTTAGTTTAATTATCTCATCCATAAATCTATTTTTATCCAACAATTAATAAGAGTTTCGTTGCTGAAAACTTTATAATCTAGAAAATGCCTAAAAATATATGGGCTTAGCAAGCTTATTGAAAAAAAGCATATTTGTTTCTTCTTTATTATTAACCACGCAGTTATTCTTTCCGAATTTAACTAATGGGGAAATTCCTTCTAAATGGACAAGGATAAGTGAGCCAACAAGGACAATAGAACTCGGCAGAAGAAAATTTAATGCTTCTTTATTAAGAACAAAAGATAAGCCATATAATATTGGATGGTATATAATTGAGGATAATGGGAATATAATTGGTGATAATCCAAGTGAAGCTAATTTATATGGTGAGCTAATAAAAGTAGCTACCATCTCTAGATATGTTTCAAATTCAAGAGAGATAAATTCTGTTCTTGATTCTCATATTAACTCCTTTAGAAAATCATTTTATGCTATTTCAGCTACAGAGTTGGCGATTATAACAAGAAATGTTGGGTCAGACATTGAAGGAAGGATAGCAAGATTAGTTTTAGAGGGACATGAGTTTAAGGATATCTCATTTGAAATTTACAAAGAAATTAGAAACAATATAAGAGATGAACTTATCAGAGATAGAACAATAATCCAATCCGTACAAGATATTTCAGACAGGCTAAAAAATGATTTTACAATAACCACATTAAGGGGAATCTCAAAATCAATAAAACAATTGGAAATGGCTAAAAAAATAGCTAATGAAAATAAGACTTGGTCATACAATGAAGCTGTGAATTTTTATGCTTTGTATAAGGTTGGATTGTTAAGCGGATTAAAATATATGGAAATATGGAATAATGTAAAATCCTTGGATAATAAGGGATGGAAAAAACATGCTTCTTCAATGGCTAAAAGTTTTAGGGGAGGATTTAAAGGAGAAAATTTTACTAGATTATTCCGGAATGCATATGGAGAGTATCTTCCATTAATGCCAAAGATTAATTTGAAGGATAAATTTGAATTATTTGAGCCAATAGACAGATTATACTCTTTAAAAGTATGTGGCGGCAATACTATATTATTAACTGACCTTCTTTCTCCAAGTGATAAAGAGGAAGTTTCAAAAAATAAGCTAGAAAATACGATTAGAAATTCTAAAGCAAGGCTTTTCATACCTATAATTTATGGGAATATGGACTGTTTTACAGACAAAGAAGCTGTTGTTGTGACTACTAAGATTAGTTATCCGGATAATAATAATATGGTTAGGATTTCTACAGTATTGAACATAATTAGGTTAAGAAATTATATGTCAAGAGCTGCTGCCGATTTGGTTGTAGATAGTATGTTTATGCCTGCAAGTAATGTAAGGGATCTTAAGACTAAAATAGAATTAAAAGATTTAACCGGAGATGGTATTCCAGAGATATTAACCCAAACGGAACCAACAGACACTGGAAGTTATAGCGATTTTATGGTGATCGGGTTTAATGGGCGCGTATTTACGGCTTTATTAAACATAAGGGGGGTTGCTGGCGGTAGATCATATGTTACAAATAAAGGCTTGGTTATCTCAAAGGAATATCCACGAGGCAATATTATTGATACATTATACTCATGGAATGAAGAGGAAAAAAAGTTTAAAGTAGCAGATATAAGAAAGAGATAGATAATTATCTTAAAATTTTTCCATCATCAACTTCTTCCCAATATTTTTCCATCATTGCAAACACTAAATACTTATTATATCTTGGAGAAAAGCATTTTGATGTTATATCTCCAACTTTATTTCCATTAATGGCAACGTAATCTGGAACATTATCGTAAAGTACCCTTACTAATTTCTTAGCTGGTTTTCCAAGATTATGGACTCTTGCCATTATCTCTTGGCCTACATAACACCCCTTTGTATAGGAAACAGCCCTGTCCATGTTAGTCTCTAAAAACATATTGTCATCATAATCTACCCCTTGTATGGAAATATCATTCTCAATCCTTATTACATTATAAACTTCATCTGAAATCTCATTAAAATCTTTTAAAGAATCCAAATCTTCCAATAACAACAAATGACCAATCTCTTTTTCTATTTTTATTCCATTAATATCTAAGTTTATTACATGAACAACTTTTAGATTTAACTTTTCATATTTTGATTTTGATATTTTTATAAAAATATTAAGATTATCAAGAAAATCTTTCTCATATTCTTCTTCCAACACAACATAAACATCATCATTTATTATTTTTTGATCAACTAACACTATTAATTTTCCTAGTCTTGTAATGAATGCATTGGAAGATTTATCCATATCATTTGTTGTTATGCTATCAATCAATTTTACAGCATTATTAGTAATCTTATAAACTGCTTTATTAAGTATTTTATATCCGCCTTCTCCCATTATTTTGTTATATTCTTCCATTTTTACAAAGATACCAAAACGTTTATAAATATTCACATATGTGAAGTATTATGACAATCCAATTATTACAGCCCCAGGAAATTGAATTTCATTATATACTGCCTTCAATAAGAAAATCATTGAGTGTTCATCTTAAAGAGCAAGGATTAGACCAAAAAGGGATTGCTAAATTATTATGCATAAGAGAATCAACGGTCTCTCAATATGTTAATAACAAAAGAGCCAATAAAGTTGATTTCAATCCAAAAATAGATTCAGAAATTAAAAAATCATCATTAAGAATTAAGACAAAGAATGATTTGATAAGGGAAGTCCAGAATATTGTATTATTAATAAGAAAAGAGCAATTAATCTGTGATATTCACAGAAAATTTGTAAAGCTTCCGGAAAAATGCGATCTATGCGAAGCTTGCAATCAAAATTAACTAATATGGAGGTAGATAAAATGCAAGAAACCCAACAATTAATAACAAAGGATATGACAATCGGAGAGGTTGTATCTAAACATCCACAAGTAATTGATACTTTATTATCATATGGATTACATTGTGTTGGATGTCATATTAACACAATGGAAACCCTAGAAGAAGGTTCAATGGGACATGGAATGCCAAAAGAGATATTTAAAGAGATGTTAGAAAAAGTAAATGAAGTAGCTATTAATGAACCAAATCCATACAATACAGGAAAAGATATTGACGGGGAAATAGTATTGACAGAAAATGCAATCAAGAAAATTAAGGAATTAATAACCCAAGAAGAAAAAGCAGAAGGGCTTAGATTTGGGGTTGTTCCTGGGGGATGCTCAGGATTCTCATATGATTTGACATTTGACGAGCAGAGAGAAAATGACAAAGTTATGGAATATAATGGATTAAAAGTATTCATAGATAAAGATCATCTTGAGATGTTGAATGGCATAAAGATAGATTACTTAGAAACATTGAGTGAATCTGGGTTTAAGATTTCAAATCCGAATGCAAAGTCCTCATGTGGGTGTGGGCATTCATTTAGTTAATTAATAATAGTGGGTGGTGGTGAGATGGCAGAATCAATTGAGATCACAAGAGAAATCTTTGACCATGCGAATGAGGAAAGGTTTATAGATAGAACTCCTCCAGGAATAAACGAAGAAGTAGTAAGAAAAATTTCTAGGTCTAAAAATGAGCCAGAATGGATGCTGCAAAAAAGATTGCAGGCATTGAAATTATTTTTAGATACCAAGATGCCAAAATGGGGACCTAATCTGGGAAATCTTAAACTGGATGAGATTACATATTATATTAATCCTGATCAAAAATCCCACGCAAGAAAATGGGAAGATGTTCCAGAGGATATAAGAAAGACTTTCGAGAAATTGGGAATTCCAGAAGCAGAAAAGAATTCTTTGGCTGGAGCTGGTTCTCAATATGAAAGCATTACAGCATATCATAATTTAAAGGAGGAATGGGCAAAGAAGGGAGTAATATTTGAAGATATGGATGAAGCTTTAAAGAAATATCCGGATTTAGTAAAAGAATATTTCATGACAAAATGTGTTCCAATAAATGATCATAAGTTTGCGATGTTGCATGCAGCCGTATGGAGCGGTGGAACATTCATTTATGTTCCAAAGAATGTTAAAGTTACAGTTCCACTGCAAGCATATTTCAGGATGAACGCTAGAAAAGGCGGACAGTTTGAGCACACATTAATAATTGTTGACGAGGGAGCTGAGATGTCTTACATTGAGGGTTGTTCAAATCCGTTATACAGAGATGCATTTAATTTGCATGCTGGTTGTGTTGAGATTTATGTAAAGAAAGGAGCAAGAGCAAGATATACCTCAATGGAATCATGGAGCAAACAGACTTTTAATTTAAACACAAAAAGAGCGATAGTACAAAAAGATGCAACAATAGAATGGATCAATGGAAATACCGGAAGTCATGTTACAATGTTATACCCTTGTTCTGTGCTAATGGAACCTGGAGCAAAATGCGAATCAATCGGGATTGCATATGCCGGTGAGGGACAAAACCAAGATACCGGAATGAAGGTTATTCATTTAGCCTCGAATACAAGCTCAACTATAGTTTCAAAGTCAATTTCAAAAGATGGGGGAATCACATCTTATAGGGGATTATTGAAAGTGGTAAAGGGTGCTAAAAACATAAAGTCAAATGTACAGTGTGATGCATTAATGATGGATAATAAATCCCAGTCAAATACATTTCCGACAATGGAGATAAAAGAGAATGAGAATGTTGACATAGCTCATGAAGCCACTGTCGGAAGAATAGGAGAAGACCAAATATTTTATTTGATGTCACGCGGTTTATCAGAAGCAGAAGCAACAAAGATGATTGTCCGTGGATTTATGGAACCAGTATCAAAAGAACTTCCATTGGAATATGCTATTGAATTTAACAGACTAATAGAATTAGAGATGGAAGGATCTCTAGGTTAAGGTTCTAAAGATGGTTGAGATAAAATGGAATTAATAAATAAAATGAATTATAATATAAATGAAGATAATGTAATTGAATTATCTAGAAACCTTAATGAACCCCAATGGCTATTAGATTTAAGATTAGATGCATTAAAGAGATTTAATAATATGCCTTTGCCTAGTCTTAGATATAGCATATCCGTGACAACCGATGTTTCAAGAATAAGATTTGATGAAATTAATATATTAAATCAGATTAATGATGGGATTAAATTTGACAATAAAAATATTATTGCATTATCATTTGCTGATGCATTAAAGAATGATAAATACAATGAACTAATAAAAAAATATTTTATGTCATCAATAAAAAATAATAAATTTACTTTATTAAATAAGGCTGTTTTTGGAAGGGGAATATTTGTTTACATTCCAAAAAATATAGAAATGAATAATTCAATACATTTAAATCTTGATATAAAAACAGATACACAATTTGATGCCATTTTAGTGATAGCAGAGGAAAACACAAAAGTGGATATAATACAGACTAAAAGCAACAATGATAAATTATTTTATTCAGAAATAGTTGAAATCTATCTGAAAGACAATTCAAAAGTAAACTTCTCAACAATCCAAAATTTAAGCGAAGAATCAATAAATCTTGTAACAAGAAAATCAAATATTGATAATGACTGTGAATTTAATTGGGTGGATTGTTATCTGGGAAGTTCATTTACTTTATCAGATGTTACAAGCATGTTGAATGGAAAAGGTTCAACATCAAGAAATTATAGCTTATTTTTCGGAGCTAATAAGCAGAATTTTGATCTTAACTTCAATACAATACATAATGCACCCAATACAACAAGTGATATGTTTACTAAGGGAGCATTAAATAATAAATCAAAAGCTATTTGCCGCGGATTAGTAAGAATTGAGCAAAATGCAAATGAGTCAAACGGCTACCAAAAAGAAGACACATTACTATTAAGCAAGGATGCTGAGGTTGATCCGATTCCAAATTTGGAGATAAATAATCATAATGTAAGATGCACTCATGGAGCGACTGTCTCACAGGTTGATAAAGAAAAATTGTTTTATTTAAAGTCTCGTGGATTAAACAATAGCGATGCAATGAGAATAGTTGTTGATGGATTTTTTGAGCCTTTTATCTTAAGAATAAAGAATGAAAGTTTAAGAAATAATTTAAAAAATCTAATAGAAGCAAAGCCAGTATGGTAACAATAACAGAATCAAAGATGGAGAAATTAAGGGAAGATTTTCCGATCTTGTCTAGAAGGATTCATGACAAGAAATTAGTCTACTTAGATAATTCCGCAACAACACAAAAACCAAAGCAAGTTATAGATGCTATTACAGATTATTATACAAAATACAATTCAAATGTTCATCGTGGATTGCATAAATTAAGCGAGGAAGCTACAGTTAAATTTGAAGAAGCACATAATAAAGTCGCAAAATTCATTAATTCTGATTCTCAAGAATTAATATTCACAAAAGGAACAACAGAATCATTAAACTTATTGGCATACTCTTTATTGACAGACTTAAAGAAAGGGGACGAGATTTTATTAACACAGATGGAACATCATTCTAACTTAGTTCCATGGCAGCAATTAGCTAAAAGATTTGAATTAAACTTAAAATTTATAGAGATAGATAAAGATGGAATCTTGAATCTTGAAAATAATCCAATAAATAATAAAACAAAAATTGTCTCTGTAGCTCATACGTCTAATTTTCTTGGAACAATAAATCCGGTTAAAGAAATCGGAAAGATAGCACATGAGAATAACGCTTTATTTGTTGTTGATGGGGCACAATCTGTTCCGCATATGCCTGTAGATGTAAAAGATTTAGATTGTGATTTTCTTGCATTCTCAGCACATAAAATGCTTGGACCGACCGGAATCGGGGCATTATACGGAAAGAAAGAGTTATTGGAGAAGATGCATCCATTCAATTATGGCGGAGATATGATTTTAGAAGTAAAATTTGATGATACTAAATTTAATAATCTTCCATGGAAGTTTGAGGCAGGAACTCCGAATATAGCTGGAGCAATAGGATTTGGAGCTGCTGTTGATTACTTGAATAAAATAGGAATGGAAAATATAAAAAATCATGGATTAGAATTGACAAAGCATGCAATGAGAAGATTAAATGAAGTAAAAAATCTTGAGATTTACGGCCCATTAAGAGCAGACAGAAGAGGCCCATTAGTCTCATTTAATCTAATTAATATCCATCCACATGACACAACATCTTTGTTGGATGATTATGGGATAGCTGTTCGTGGTGGACATCATTGTGCAATGCCTACAATGAAACTAATGAATTTGGTTGGCTCAACAAGAGCAAGTTTTTATTTTTACAATACAAAAGAAGAGATTGATTATTTAGCAAGCACTTTAGACAAAGTCAAAGGAGTTTTCAAATGAATGAATTTATGAATCAAAAGATGTATATGGAGCACATTTTAGATTTGTATAAAAATCCATTAAATTTTGGTATTTTGGATAATGCTGATTTTAAGGAAAGATGTTTTAATCCAAGTTGTGGTGATGAAGTTGAAATCCAAGTTAAGCTAAAAGATGATAAAGTGGATGATGTTAAATTCATTGGAAGAGGATGCGCAATCTCGGTTGCAGCTGCATCATTATTAACAGAAAATATAAAAGGAAAATTACTTAACGATATAAATAATCTGACAAGGGAAGATATGATGGAATTAGTAGGAATTGAAGTGGGACCAGCAAGAGTAAAATGTATTACATGTTCATTAGTCTCATTAAGGGATGGAATAAGATCTTATTTGGAGGGCAAAAATGTTAGAAGTTAAGGATTTACATGTTAGCATAGAAGGTAAAGAAATATTAAAAGGAGTTAATCTACAAGTTAATGATGGGGAGATTGTAGCTTTTATGGGTCCTAATGGCTCTGGAAAATCTACATTGAGCTATGTTTTAATGGGTCATCCAAAATATGAGATTACAAAAGGTAAAATAATTTATAATGGAGAAGACATTACAAATATGGAGCCAGATGAAAGGGCTAAAAGAGGATTATTTTTGTCATTCCAATATCCTCATGAAATTCCAGGAGTTTCTGTTTCCAATTTTTTAAGAACAGCTTTAAACTCAAAAAGAAAAGATCCAATTAATGTTATTGACTTTAGAAAATTATTGATTGAGAAAATAGATTTGTTAAAGATGGATAAATCTTTTATGAATCGTTATCTTAACGAGGGATTTTCAGGAGGAGAAAAGAAGAGAGCTGAGATATTACAACTAGCTGTTCTTGAACCTAAGATGGCTATACT
>JACPNE010000004.1 GCA_016185615.1 Candidatus Woesearchaeota archaeon
TAACTAAAATAATTCCTATTTCAAAGAACACGTTTACAGCCACTTTTTACCTCTTTTTATATATCTCTTATATGCAATATGTATTAATAAATTTTATCAAGATAAAGATTTTTAAATAAACTTTTATAATTAGTAATATGAGCCCGTAGCTCAGCTTGGATTAGAGCGTCTGCCTCCTAAGCAGAAGGTCGGGGGTTCAAATCCCCTCGGGTTCGTTTTTGATATCAATTATTATCATATATTTATAAGATTATTTCTCTATACAACAATTATTATAAATGATTATTAGTATTACTTAATTATGAGACATAGATATTTTAATTTAAAACAGGGAAGTCCAAATGTAATGGGTGGTATAATAAGAGTTGATTCTGAAGCAGATTTAGAGCATAGATTGAAAGATTTTTTAGATGATAATGAGATTACAAGAGAAGAATTTAGATTATTAAAGAAAGATAAGTGGGGGTTGATATATGAAATTAGCATTCCAAACGCGGAATTTAGTGCAGGAATTGGTGATATCCCTTCTTTGGCTATAAAATCTGTTGCTCCAGGTTATGTCAGAAATGGTAGAGTAAAAAAATTACAATTAAGAGTTACTAATGAAGGTCAAGTTAAAGTGTATGATGCTGGTAGATATAGAATTTATCTTACAGAAATTAGTGAAAGAGAAGCTAAAAGGTCTAAAGATGAAGCAGAAAGCTGGAGAGCTCAACAGCATTATGTTTTCTCCTAATTGAGATTATATAAAAATAAAATTAATTTTATGCAAATATTAAAGAGATTAATAAAACAAAAATCCCAAAGCCAGTAAATCCTACTACTAATTTGTTTAAATCGAATCTGTATCTAAAAAATAAGATTCCAAGTACAAAATAAGATAATATTATCTCTCTGAACAAAAATTCTGTTATGTTATTAAATCCTAATAGTTGCAATGGTGTATATCCAATAATTATCCAACTTAAAACTGAGATAAAATCTATTAATGCATCAGATACCCATCCATATGAAAAGAATCTTAATCTTATAAATTTAAACCAAAAGAATGTAAATACAATCCCAATTATAATCTCTTCTAAGACTCCAAGGAATGGAAATGAATTGTAAATCTGTACAGTTTCAAAACTTACTATAAAACCAACAGAACCTGATTTAATGAAAGTAGTATAATAGATTATTTGTCTTAATAAATTTGGAATTAGTAAAATGATAAAAAATCTTAAAATATCCCTTTTATTATAATCAACAACTGTCATTCCAAATAGATGTTTTATGTTAAGGTTCATTTTCTTCTGAATATGTCTGACAGTCCCCTCATCGAATTTTTAATATTTGATTCCAGTTCATCATCTGGACTTTTTCTTTTTACATTTTTTATTAAAACTTTGGTTGGTTTATTAACGATATTATTTATCTTAACTTTTTTTCTCTTTTTAACTGTATTAAATATTAATGCTATTAATAAGAATATAAATATCATAATAAATATATAAGGCAAGAAATTCAGATTAAATTCATTTTTAATTTCAAAAGTCTTGCATTCATTGTCACAGAAAAAGCTTTCACATTCATAATTAAACTGGCATAATTCTCCTTCACTCTTAGTTATCTCAATCCTTTTATCTTCACTGCAATATATCGTGCTCCCATCTTTGGAAAGGAATTTTTGTGTTCCAACATCTATGCATTCGTCATCATATTGGCAGCCTTCACACTGCGCATAAACCAAAGGAATTAATAACAAAAAGATAAATAATATTTTAATCATTTTTTTTCTCCATGTCATATATTATATCAACAATTTCTTTTGCTCCATCAAATTTAAGTTTAATCTTATTTAATTTCTTCTTGATATTATTTATATTTTTTAAGAAGTTCTCCAATGATTCATTGATATCATCCCCCCCAATAATAGCATACTCTTTCACCATATAGGCATTCAGTTGTTGCTCAATATGATTTTTTATTGGAAATACCAACATGGGCTTCTTCATAAATAATGTCTCTGATAAGCTTAAATTCCCAGCTAATGTTATAACTCCCTTTGAGATTGCCAAATAGTCCATGATATCATCTTTGAATATATAATGTGATTTCGATATTTTAGTTGTCCCGCCAAATATGATAAGATTCTCATTGTACCTCTTGTTCAAATTTATTATTTTTCTTGCTAATTCAATGCCATAATCAGAACCACCAAGCATTATTATTATCGGACTATTTTTAATCCCTAATTTTTTAGCTAGATTTTTCTTCTTTTTATATTCTCTAACAATTGGATTTATATAGATTCTATTCGAAGCATTATGCTTTTTTTTAAATGATGGAATAATAATTTTATTTGAATGATCATATATTCTTTCTATAAATTTTGATTGTATATCTAATATATTATTCTTATTGGGATATTCATCATAAACTTTAGGATCATAACCAAAAATTGAAATGCATTTCTTGTTCAATGATCTTGATATAAAGACCGCCATTGGCTCAAAATCAGAAATAATTAGATCTGGATCAAATAATTTTAGTGCTTTTCTATGCTTTCTCCACGTCAATATCCAAGAGATAGGCAGATAATAATTTTTTATCAAGAATCTGTGCGTTTTAAACTCTAATCCATAATCTGGAAACTTATATCCTTCAACTTCCAAAACTTTGAATTTATTCTTAAAATATTTATATGAGAGATCATATCCCAATATCAAGACATCATTTAACTTATCCCTTTTTAGAAATTCATTTATTATTGTCTCGACCCTTATAGAATCACCATAACCAAATCCAGTAACAACAAATAGTAGTTTAATTCCCTTTTTTTTCATATAAGCCTAATATGTCAATATTAATATAAAAACATTCCTACTTACTTCAATTTATAAAATTTTTCTGCATATTTACAGCCGCATTTATTGCCGTATAATCTTGCCCTTATTATAATTGGCAATAATTGGATGTATATGAATAGTTTTTGGCTTTCAAAATGTTTTAATAATCTTAATTTTTCTTTGAATGTATCAGTCACATCAGAGTATAGAACTGGCTTGTCTTCTGTAATAACGTTCCAGACTTCAAACGCATACACCTCTCCTTTATAATTGGCTGTTTCAATTGATTCCATAACCAAATTGTTAACTGCCCTATGATCTGGGTGAGGATCTAATGAAGATAATGTATATATTTTAGCTGGTTTCGTCTTTTTTATAATATCAACTAAATATTTTTTAGTCTTTTCGGCATCATCCTTAAACTTTCCCTCTTTTAATCCCAAAAATAGGCTCTTTCTGCTCAATATTTTGTCTATTTCTTTTGTCTCCTTTTCCCTTTGTACAGCTACAATCCTCTCTTTAAGGTGTGGGTGACTTTTTTCCCCATAAGAAAAAACTATATGGATTATACTATCTCCCTTTTTTCTCAATTTCAGAATTGTCCCGCCGCAACCAATCTCTGCGTCATCTGAATGGGCACAAAATATAAGTATCTTATTTTTAGCCATATTAAAACTATAAATTTTAGTTATTTAAGAGTATCTATCGACGAAAATCAGCCCCTATTGCATCAGAGATATTTCTGAATCCATCTCTTTCTAATAATTTTATGACTCTCAAATTAATTTCACTTATAACTTGGGGACCTTCAAATATCATGCCTGTAATTAGCTGAATAAGGGATGCTCCAGATTTGATTTTCTTATATGCATCTTCTGCGGAAAAAACTCCGCCACAACCGATGATAACAAATTTTCCATTTGTTTTTTTATATACATAACTGATAAGCTCATTAGATAAATCTTCTACAACCTTGCCGCTTATTCCGCCTCTTTCGGGAATATAACTATCAATTATTTTTTTGTTCCTCATTTTTGTAAGATTAGTGCATATAAAACCGGATATTTTATGCTTTTTTGACACATTGATTATATCATCCACTTCTTTTTTAGTTAAATCTGGAGATAGTTTAACGAATATTGGTTTCTTGATAGATAATTTATCAATTTCATTAAGAAGTCTATCAAGCTTTTTAGCATCAGTAAATGGCTCTCCTCCAAAAGCATTTGGACAGCTTATATTTATAGTAAAGTAATCCCCTATATCTAAAAATCTTTTACATGTTTTCAAATAATCATTAATCCCAGATTCAATGCTAATTGTATTTTTATCATTTGTTTTTGCTATACTAACCCCTATCGGAATCTCAAAAGTTTCATCTTTCAATCTATCTGCTATCTTTTTTGAGCCGTCATTTTTAAGTCCGTAATTAACAACTATTGATTTAGATTTTATTAGCCTCCATAATCTGGGTTTGGGATTTCCTTTGCAAGGTTCTCCTGTTATTGAACCAATCTCAGCAAAACCAAAGCCTATAGAAGGAATAATTCTGGTTAGTTGTGCATCTTTATCAAAACCAGCTGCAAGGCCAATGGGATTCGAAAATTCCATTCCTAATATCCTCTGTTTCAATCTTTCATTAGAATAATAAAAGAGAAGTTTAATAATTTTTTTTGTAATAAGATTATATCCGAGAAATCTGCCAAAAAGTATCATATGGTTATGTATCTTTTCAGGATCAATCTTGAAGAAGATTTTTTTAAAAATAGATTTATATAGAAAACGGAAGATATGATTTCTTGTATAAATTAAGCTCTCTTTCATATTTATTAGATCTGCACCGGCCGGGATTCGAACCCGGATCTTCGGCTTGGAAGGCGGAAATTCTAGCCATTAAACTACCGGTGCATAAATTAAAATGCTTAAAAAACTACTTAAATATTTTTCTATATCTCAAAACCAACTGTTTGATTTTTTAAATCCTTCATTTATCTCTTCTTCAGACCACCCTTTTCTTGATAATATCTCTTGTATTTTCTTATCATCCATTCTTGATTTTCTGCATCTTTTTATATAACTTTTAAGAATCTTTAATCCTTCATTTTTATTTGGAACTTCAATCCTTATCAATGCTCTTTTTTGGTCCCACTCAATCTCTTCAAATGCATATTTTATCTGATTTTTTGTCCAGCCTTTATGTAATAATGTTTTTGTGATATTTTTATTCTCAATGTTTTTGGATGAGGAATTTTTTATGAATTTTTTCACATTATCAAGATCCCCATTACTATTAAATGGATTTTTTCCCCTTGTTAATGTTCTAAAATCAAACTTCCCCTTGTAAAAATTAAAGTAGAATATACCGATCAATAGTATAATTATTCCAATTACTAATGGTATCCAGCTAAATTTTTTGCCGCCACAATCTTCTGGACATAAGATATTATCTTCAAAAGGAGCAGTGCATAAATTATCTCCGCATACATGTGTCTCAACACTTCTTTCTACATTAAAAGATCCCGAATCAACTGGAACTATGATCGTTTTAAGATTATTAGATAAATGTGTGAAATCCCCTTCAATAACATAACTAATGTCAATAGTTTTTCCTTTAGATGCGCCATTGATTCTTTTTCTTATTAACGGATCATTTTCAACAATTTCAAAATCATCAATAAACTTTAAGTTATCAGCTGTATTCGCCATGTTCTTTGGAATTCTCTCATAAACATATACGTCGCCTAAATTCTCATTTATTTTAACAGATTTTTTCACTAATGTTTTCTTCACTTCCTCTCCGGAGTATAATATAGATTTTATTGTTTTAGCCTCTAAATTTACAGAAATTTTCTCTTGCAGATTAAAAATAGAATTTCTATCTTCTTCTTTAACAATCCCTTGTAAGTCATCAGGATTTAATATTGATACATCCTTGACTGTTTTTGTCTCTTCTATACTAACTGGCAGTTTATTCTTGAAAGAGTTTATTTTATCTTCAAGTTTCTGTGTCTCATTCTCTATTATATTAACAGATACGTTTGACAATAGATTTAACTCATTTTTATATCCATTAAGTTGAATCAATGACTGATCTATACTATAATCAAAATAAGATAGTAATTCATTATTTTTTATATTGTTTAAATTTCTCTCTAGAGTTGATATGCTTGTTTGAATATCCCCTGAATCAAATTCAAATAAATTAACTGTTTCGTCTATCTCCTCTCCGGGCTCTAAAGACACTACAATAATATCAGATTCATCACCCATTGTAAGATTAAAGGTTTTTATAGGAATATTCAATGATATATTTTCGATTGGCTGCCTATTAATCTCATATATCACTCCAGGAATGTTTGTCAAATCATATATTAAATTATATTCTATTCCACCTATATTCATAACCAAATCTGAAAAGATTAATTTTCCTTTTGATTCTGAGGATACAGAAAAAGGTATAACACAAAAGTCTCCATCAGCTACATCGCAAACATTTGCCTTATCCTCTATTGAATTAATCAATTTTGTCATTGATACATTCATCTCGGATAATTTTAATGGAGTATTAAAAACAACATTGTAATCAGCAGCCCTTAATCTAATGAAATAATCAAAAAATCCTTTCTGTTCACAATCTGTTGTATCTAATCCACATTGGAATGTAGAATCTGATTCGCTAAAATCACTTGCTAATCTGTAAGAACCAACTGTATTTCTATTGTATAAACATACTAAAAAATCTCCTTCTATTGATTCTGAAAGTTTTACAATACAACTATTCCATCCAAAAAATGCCTGTGGTTCTGATAGATCACAATTGCCCTTCTCATCTAATAATTGATTAGAGAATGAGTCATATGAAAATAACGCTGCTCTTATGTCCCCACCCAAACTGGTTTCATTAAATAATCTATAATTAGCGGATATTTCAAAGTCTCTGGATGGTTGTATATCCAACAGGCTGCAATGATAAATTTTAAAGTTATCAAAAATTGTACTTGCAGGAGCAACATTAATGTCTAATGTTTCTGAAGTAATATATTCGCTTTTAAATCCAGTAAACTCCCCCAAATATTCCCATTCTATATCATTATCATCATTTACATCAATCGATAATGATGAAGGATAGCTATTATCAACAACGGTGCTTGATATATTCATGTTTATTGAATTAACTGAAACTGAAAATGGTAATCTAAATCCCAATAATTTTTTTCCAGCTTGATCATATGTTAAGACTTTTGAATCGCTTGGATTTACTGCTTTGATTTCATCTTCTGTATTAGAATAAGTCTTTCCTAAACTAAATAGAACATCTGCTATACTTTTTGTGTAGTTATAATCCCTAAATTCTACAGTAAGATTAGTATGCATATTTATCGGACCTTTAAAATTAATAGTTATATTTCCATCTATTGTCTCATTGCTCTTGTAATAATCCCTAGATAGGCTTATTTCTAATTCTGGATCTGTATGCTGTAAAGTAACAAATCCTGTATTGATTGGATTTGCATAAAGGAAAAAACTAAATGCTAATAAGAAAAATAATAGAACTACTTCCAATCTACGCCTATTGGCCTTACCTCTTTTCACATTAATCAAAGGTTTGTTTTATATTTAAGTTTTATTGTCTAACCAACTTTTATTTCAATTATGGCATAATTATCAACATTATTTCCTTTAAAGAACACTTTTTTATTTGTTATTTTAACCTTGCCATATGTTTTTGTTGCGCCTTCTACAATCCTTTCTTTAAATTGTTTATCAATACTAATTTGGATGACATTTGTCTTAGTGTCTCTTGTTATTTGAGTTATAGATATTTTTTTACCCCCCATACTTAAAACATCTCCAGCTCTGACAAGATAATTATCTTGTTCTAATTGAAATTTTTCTACATTTACTAATATTCCCTCATCATCGCCATATCCTGTAATAGAATCTATTGATATGGAAATATCCCCAACAATATCTTGTGTTTTTGTACTAAATATAGTCGTTCTTTTTCCCCCAACCTCAAATACTGCATTTAGATTTACCCCCATATCAAGGGTAATTAGTTTTATGTCTATATTGTTAAATGTTGCAGTTTCTCCCTCAGCTAAATCAAAAGTAGCACTATTAACTAATTTTGATGGAGCCATTTCTGGCTCTTCCTCAATAACTATTTCTTCAACAACTTCTTCTTGTGTTTCTTCTGCGTTTTCTATCTCATCATTATCGCATACAGAATTGCTATTTTGATCTAAACAGCATTCTCCTGCTTTATATTCAAAGTAAGGGGTTTTACAAAAACTGGAATCTTGAATTATGGTTTCTTTTGTACATGCACTAATTAAAATCATGCTAAATAAGAACAGAAATATAATATATCTCTTCATAATCTTATAAGATAATAACAATTATTTAAATACTTTTATTATAACAAAAAAGTTATAAATGGAGATTTAGTGTATCAAATAATGGATATAAAAGGGTTTTATTTCAAAAATCTAAAAAAGTTGTTAATTTTGCCTATAGGGCTGATTATTCTTAGTATACTAATTATTTCTTATACTTATGTAAAAACAGGGGATTTTATTCATAAAGATGTAACCTTACAGGGCGGAATTAGTGCTACATTACAAATACAACAAGAATTTCCTGAGTTAGAGCAACAGATCAAGAAAGAAACTGGAAAAGATGTTCTAGTAAGGGTATTAACAGAGTTTGGATCTGATGACCAAAAGGGAATAGTTATAGAAAGTTCCAGCATTACAAATGAGGAACTAAAGCCAATATTAGAAAAAATAACCAATGTAGAGATAACAAATGAAAATTATTCTGTTGAGGAAACAGGATCATCATTAGGAGAAGCATTCTATAAACAAATGGTAACTGCAATCATAATTTCTTTCATATTAATGAGTTTAGTTATATTAATAATTTACAGAACAATTATCCCATCAATAGCAGTCATATCTGCAGCATTCTCAGATATGCTTGTAACAATTGCCATGATAAACTTATTAGGAATTAGTGTATCAACAGCAGGCATAGCTGCAATATTATTGTTAATTGGATATTCAGTAGATACTGATGTATTATTAACAACAAAAATGCTGAAAAGAAAAGAAGAGACTATAGAAAACAGGATGTTAAAATCAATTAATACAGGATTAGCAATGACTGCAACAACATTAGCTGCATTATTGGTTGGTTATTTCATCTCAAATTCATTTGTGATAAAAGAGATGTTTATTATTTTGATAATTGGATTGATTGTTGATGTTATAATGACTTATATATTAAACGCAAATATCTTGCTTGGATATGTGAAAAAACATGGCTAATAAATTGTTTACATTAAGACTATGGATTCTTATAGTTGCTTTAGTATTATCTCTATTATTAATTTTTTCTCCACTGATTTCAGGAGAAAATAAAACAGGCATTAAAAAAGGATTGGATTTAGAGGGCGGAACAAGGGCATTAATCAAGCCCATATCAGAAGTAGAAATAACTGACTCTGACATACAAAACTTAGTGCATGTTATGGAAAACAGATTAAATGTTTATGGATTATCGGATATAAGAATAAGGCCAGCAAATGTTGGTGATGATAAATTAGTATTATTAGAAATATCAGGAGCAGATAGTGAAGAAGTAAAAAGGATTGTTTCACAGCAAGGAAAATTCGAGGCAAAGATAGGAGATAAAGTTGTATTCAGCGGGGGAAGAAGGGATATCCCATTTGTGTGCAGAGATGATGGAACTTGTGCATTTATACAGCAATGTGGGGTTGTTGGTGAAAGATACCAATGTGTATTTAATTTTGCAATATCATTAAGTGGGGAAGCGGCAAAAAGTCATGCTGAAGCAACAAAGGATTTAACAGTAATACAGGATGAAACAGGCAACAGATTAGATAAGACATTAGATTTGTATTTAGATGATATCTTAGTTAATAGTCTGCAAATAAGCTCTGATTTAAAGGGTGTTGAAACTAATCAAATCTCTATAAGCGGCCCTGGTTACGGAGAAACAAGAGAAGAAGCAATAGAAGACACAACAAAAAATATGAATGAGCTACAAACAGTTTTGATAACAGGATCCTTACCATTTAAAATTCAGATTGAAAAGTTAGATAATGTATCTCCCATACTTGGGAACGATTTCATAAAAAGTGCATTCTTGGTTGGTATAACATCATTATTAGCTGTTGGGGCTGTGATCTATATTAAATATAGAAGAATAAAAATATTAATCCCAATGTTTATAACAAGCTTAAGCGAAATAGTAATAATATTGGGTGTAGCTGCATTAATAAAATGGAATCTTGATTTAGTCGCAATAGCTGGAATCATTGCTTCAATTGGAACAGGAGTAGATCATCAGATAATAATAACAGATGAGATAATAAGTGGAGAATCACAAAATTTGGGTTGGAAAGAAAGAATTAAGAGGGCTTTTTTTATAATAATGGGTGCATATGCTACAACAGTTGTAACTATGATACCATTATGGAATGCAGGAGCAGGATTATTAAGAGGATTTGCAGTAATAACAATTATTGGAACAAGCATTGGGGTCTTTATAACAAGGCCAGCCTTTGCCTCAATAGCTGAAAGATTGTTTAATAAATAGAAGTTATAGATAATCTTTTTATATTAGAATTACATATAATTTAATAACAAAGAGGTGATTTGATGGCCCTTGAAGAGCAGATAATTTTAGTTTTATACATTCTTTTGGGAGCAGTTGCTGGAATGATATATGCTTTAAGGAGAATATTCATTCTTGAGAGAAGAATACTTGATATTGACAATAAATTGGCTGCTGTATTAAAAAGAAAGAAACGTTAATTATTTTTCTGATGCCAGTTCCATGCATGCTGTATCATGTCAGTTATGCTAAATTTGGCATTCCATCCTATTTCTTCATTAAACCTATCAGAATTAGCGACAAGAACTGGTGGATCACCTTTTCTTTTTTCCTTTATTAATGTTTTAATCTCCCTTCCAGTAATTTGTTTGCATAATTCAATAATCTCTTTAACACTATAACCCTGTCCTGTCCCTATATTATAAGATTTTGTCTGCATATTTTTTACTAAATAACCAAGAGCAGCAAGATGAGCATTTGCCACATCAACAACATGGACAAAATCCCTTATACATGTCCCATCGTAAGTTCCATAATTATCCCCGAGTATTTCCATATATTCTTTTTTTCCAAGCGCTGCATCCAATATAATGGGAATCAGATGTGTCTCAATATCATGTTTTTCTCCTATTGTACAATCCAAAGATGCCCCTGCAACATTAAAGTATCTTAATGAAATTGATTTTATTCCATGAGCAACATCATAATATCTCAAAATTCTTTCAAACATCATTTTTGATTCCCCATAGGGATTGATTGGATTTAATGTATGTCCCTCTATTATCGGAATTTCTTTTGGAATCCCATAAACAGCACATGATGAAGAAAAAATAATTTTATTTACATTACTCTTAACCATAACATCTAACAAATTAATCCCATTGAACACATTATTCTCAAAATATTTTGATGGGTTTTCAACAGATTCAGCAACAAGGGCATGATTAGCAAAATGCATAACAACATCTATTTTATTGTCTTTGAATACAGAATTAAGTTTATCTTTATCAGCTAAATCCCCTTTAACAAAAATAGCTTTTTTATCAACAAGTTCTTCATGTCCTGTCTCAAGATTATCATATACAATAACATTATGCTCTTTAACTAATTCTTTAACTGTATGGCTTCCGATATATCCTGCCCCGCCTATGACTAATATTTTCATCTTAATCAAAACCATTTCCCGAAGTAGCTCCAGGAATATTTTCCCAATCTCTATCTTCCCTAACATCTAAATTAGTTCTCCACATTTCTTCAAGAAGATGAGATGGAGCCCCCAATTCCCTTGCTAAATAAGTCAATGCACGAAGATCTTTTGGGAAACATTTTCCTCCAAATCCGTGTTTTCCATCAGGTCCAGGAACTTTAGTATTTGTTCCTATTCTTTTATCCCTTAATATCTCTTCTCTTAACAAATTATAGTTCATTCCTTGAGCAACACATATTTGTTCTATCACATTAGCTATAATTATTTGAGAAGTCAAAGTTACGTTAGCGGCATATTTTATCATCTCTGCCATTTTTCTATCAACAATAGTATAATGGGCATTTGGAAATATGGGTTTATAGATTTCCATCAATGTTCTTTCACTCTCTTTATCTTCTACTCCCAAAACTACCCTGTCTGTATTTTCCATATCTTCTATTGCTGTTCTCTCTCTTAAAAATTCTGGATTAACTGCAAATCTAAACGGATATTTTTCAGCAAACTTGTCAGTTGAACCAGATACCGCTGTAGATCTTATAACTATGAGTAAATCTCCCGGATTTCTATTTAATTCTTTAACTTTAAATTCAAGAGAGGTTATTGAGTCATGTATCGGGGTATAATCTATCTCCCCACTATTTTTCATAGGTGTAGGAACACAGATAAAAGTCGCTTCAGCCTCCTTTGCAATTCTTTCTAGATGTGCAGAAGTATTGTAAGGAGATTTAAATTTGTCATATGGAAGAACTTCGTGAAATTTTTCTAATACATGTTTAGTTGCTCCCCCCACAAATCCAACACCAATAATTCCAATTTTCATGATTAAGAACTACAACTAAGGTTTTTTAAATTTATATGAAATAAAACTGATAAGATTAATCTCCTTCAAACTCAATCATATTATAAACTGGATAACCATTAAGTTTTTCTCTTCCTTTTAAATCCGGAAGTTCGACAATACAACCAAATTCAATTACTTTTGCTCCTCTTTTCTCAATTAATTGTGCTGCTGCCCTACTTGTTCCTCCAGTAGCCAGCAAATCATCTATTAATATAACCTTATCTCCTTCTTTCAATGCATCCAAATGAATTTCTAATTTGTCTGTTCCATACTCTAATTCATATTCAATAGAATCAACATCATAAGGCAATTTGCCGGGCTTTCTGACAGGAATAAATCCTTTGTTTAGTCTATATGCTATTGCTCCTGCCAAAATAAAACCCCTAGATTCAATCCCAACAACATAATCAATGTCCATATCCTCATATCTTTTTACAAATTGGTCTATAACATAATTAAATCCAATTGGATTTTTCAATAATGTTGTGACATCTCTGAACATTATTCCTTGCTTTGGAAAATTTGGAATTGTTCTTATCATAGATTTTATATCCATATTTATGCCCTCTTGATCTCGTAATTATAGATATCTATAACAGCCACCAATAATCCCAGTAATACTGGACCCAATATTAATCCAACAAAACCAAACAGTTGTATTCCGCCAAATATTCCCAATAAAACAATTATTGGATGTACCCTAATTTTGTTGCTTATTATCTTTGGTCTTATTATGTTATCTATTAAACTCACAACAATTGCTCCATAAACTAATAATCCAATTCCATTAAACATGTCTGCATTGGCTATTTTGATTAATGCAATAGGTAGCCATACAAGTGCCGCTCCAAAATATGGGAACATTGCCGCTATAGTCATTATTATTCCCCACACTATTGGGTTGTCAACTCTAAATACAAACAACCCCAATGTTCCGACTAATCCCTGGATTACTGAGGTAACAATTATGCCATAAATCGTTGCATACATAACCTCATTGAGATTACTCATTATAGCATCACTATGGTCTTTTCTCAATGGCAAACTCTCTTTAAACCTTTCAATTAAATCTTCTCCCTCTTTAAACAAGTAGTACATAATAAAGAACATAATAAAAAGATTTACTGCTTTTTGTGGGAGAGTAAGAGCAAGGTCAGATAAAGACTTTATAACCATGCCTAAAACTATGTTTACTGTATCCCTGTAATAAAAATCAAGATTAATATTCTCTCCAACAACAGAGGATACAAAATTTGATATCTCTCCAAGATCAGTATTATCAATTGATCTGTAAAGCACTACTGATTCATTAATTAACATGTTTAATATCAATAAAGAAACAGCTGAAACCACAAGAGTTATCAAAAACAACAACACAAAAGCTCGAAGAGATTTATTCTTGATTATTCTTTCAGACTTTGTATATAAAGGATAAAAAGTATATGATAAAACAAATGCTATTAATATTGGTGTAATAAATGGTTTGATTAAAAAGAAAGAAACAATAAGAACTAATACAACAAAGATAAATAGAAATAGCCGGTTATAATTAGATATAAGATTATCCATAATTATTTATTATATATAAAATATTTAAGCTTAACTATTCCTTATTTTATCTATAAGATTTGAAGTAGATAGATTACCTTTAATTTTAACAATATAGACCTTACCACCATATTTCTTGACAATTGGCGCTTCTATACAATCTTTGCCATACTCAGAACCATTAACATGTACATCCGGCTTAATTGATTCAACAAATTTTAGACAATCCGGCTCATTGAATATAGTAACATAATCAACGCATTTAAATCCTGCCAAGAGCTCTGCCCTGTCTTTTTCTGTGTTATATGGCCTTTTTTCCCAATCTTTATATCCAATATGTTTTTTCCATTCCCTAACAGACTTATCAGAATTTAATCCAACAACCAAAATATCACCTTGTTTCTTTGCTTCTTCCAGTATAGATAAATGTCCCCTGTGAATTATATCAAAACTTCCATTTATTGTAACTATTTTCTTTCCTTTTGATTTTAGTTCGTTTGATATTTTAGAAATATCTTCCCTTGTTTTAATTTTATTTATCATTCTTTATTGAATTCTCAATCTCAATTGTTGTTGTTGTAGAAGTTCCGAATTTAGCAACAACTATTCCAGCAGCATAATTTGCCAATGTAATAGCTTCCTCAAGATTGGCTCCAGAGCATAATGCTAAAGATAAAGTTGCTGTTACTGTATCTCCGGCTCCTGAAACATCATAAACCTCTTTTGCTTTAGTAGGGAAATGCTTTGTCTCATCAGTAAACAATGTCATTCCTCTAGATCCCCTTGTTACTAATACATTTGTTTTGTAAATTTTTCTCAGTTTATTCCCGACTTTATTTATCATGTCTTCTTCTTTTCCAAATATCTCTGCTATTTTGCTTGCTTCGTCATAATTTGGAACAATAAGATTGGCCCCATAATACAATGCCTTATTTTCAGGTCTTGGATCAATGATAAGATATTTCTTATGTTGTTTGCATAGCTTGGTTACTTCCTGCATTATTCTTTTAGTTACAAATCCCTTTGCATAATCAGATACTATAACAGAATCCATTTTTGGAATTATTTCTATAATGTTATTTATAGCATAATTCTCAAACTCTCTACTTATATTGTCTTTTATGTCATAATCTATCCTTAACAAATGCTGGCTCTGAGCAACAATTCTCTCCTTTAAGATAGTTCTCCTGTTTTTGTCTTTGATTAAAAGATGGGTTTTTATCTTTCTGGATTCTAGTTTATTAAACAATATATTTGCATTAGCATCATCTCCCACCATTCCAACAACATAAACATCAGCACCTAAGCTAGACAAGTTATTGGCTGCATTAGCTGCACCGCCAGGAACAAAATTTTCCCACCCTACTTCAACTAAGGGGATTGGTGCCTCCGGAGAAATTCTTAAAACATTTCCAAAAACATATTTATCTAAGATTATATCACCTATTACTAAAATTTTTTTCTGTTTAAATCTATTCATTATTTCTACAAGTTTCTTTTTCATTCTAAGTCCAATTTTTTCAAATCTATTTTCTCACTTTCTGTTTTCCTGTATGTATCCTCATCCAAATGATGTGTGGAAAATTCAAACATCTCTGAATCTTTTAACCCAGTAAATCTGTGCCATTGACCTGGCATCAAATGTTGAATGTCTCCTTTATGCATGATCCACTTTTTATTATCAACCTCCATTAAAACCTCCCCAGATTGGACATAAAAAGTTTCCTCTTTTATTTTATGATGATGCAAACTGCACCTATAATCTTTTTTTAGAATAAGTTTTTTACCGCAATATTTTTCATTATTGATAATCCAATGCTCTTCTCCCCAAACTTTAGGAACTATCTTCATCAAAAATCACATAATTACATTTCTGTTCTAATTTTTAAGTTTTATTATTATAATAGGATGATTTATAAACTATAACTGTATATTTATAAGAATAAACAGACATATTTAAAAACCGTTTTTTCTTAAATAGAATATGGACAAGATAATAGTTGGGATCATAGAGAAAATAAAGATTAAGGGGAAAAAAGATAAAGAAGTATTGGCAAAAATAGATACTGGAGCACAGCATAACTCAATTAATATGAAACTAGCCTCTGAACTAAAATTAGGCCCGATAGTAAGAACAGCCATAATAAGAAACGCTCATGGAAAAGTTGTAAGGTCTGTTGTAAGGGCAACAATAGAGATAAAAGGAAAGACTATTGAGTCTGAATTTAACCTATCAAACAGGGAACATATGAAATATCATGTTTTAATTGGAATGAATGTATTAAAAGAGGGATTTTTAATCGACCCTTCAAAAATCAAAGAGAATGAAGTTAGCAATAATTAGCCTTAAAGGAGAAAGTAGCTCAAAGATAGCAGACGAAGCCAGTAATTTCTTTAGTGAAGTTGAAAGATTAGACTTGAGAAAGATTGAAGTCCATTCAACCTCAAAGGGATTAGAGGTTCTTTATGATGGAAATCCAATAAAAAAATATGATTGTATCTATGTTCGAGGATCACACAAATATTCGTTATTGCAGAGGACATTAACAGAAGCACTTGGTAAGGAATCTTATATGCCACTAAGACCAAGTTCATTTACTATAGGTCATGATAAATTTCTTACATTAGTTGAGCTTGAGAAAAATAAAGTTCCTATTCCAGCCACATACCTAGCAGCAACAGTAAATAGTGCAAAAAAAATTTTATCTAAAATAGATTTCCCGATAATAATGAAATTGTCAACTGGGACTCAAGGAAAGGGAGTAATGTTCGCTGATTCAGTTCAGTCAGCAAACTCTATCTTAGATACTTTGGAAGTATTCAAACAGCCATATATAATCGAGGAGTATATTGAAACAAATACAACAGATATTAGAGTTATTGTAGCCGGAGATGAGGTAGTCGGAGCAATGAAAAGAAAAGCTACTCCAGATGAAATGAGAGCTAATATTCATATGGGCGGAAAGGGAACTAATTACATTCCTGCTCCGGATATTGAGCAGATAGCACTTAAGGCTTCAAAGGCAATAGGTGCAGACATATGCGCAGTTGATATTTTAGAAGGATTAAAGCCAATGGTGATAGAAGTTAATTTATCTCCTGGCTTGGGTGGAATAACAAAGGCTACTGGGAAGAATATTGCTAAATCAATAGCCAAGGTTCTGTATGACAAGACAAAACTATTTAAATCCTCTAAAACCTCCCAAGATTATAATAATGTATTAAAAGATATCAATAAAAATGAGGAGATTGTGACAAATCTCGAGGTTAAAGCAGGAAAGATAAGACTTCCGGAAATAATAACAAGAGCCAGCGGGCTTAGAAGTGATGAAGAAGTCTCGATTAGTGTAAGCAAAGGCAAGCTTATAATTAAGAAGATGTGAGGTGGTTTGATGAGATGTCCTTTTGTTGATAGGAACTGCAATCCTGAATGCAGGGCTTATGATGAGACAAAAAAAGATAGTTGTCTTATTCTCCATAGGTTAGACAGAACAAATATGATTCTAAATTATATAGAAAAGAAGATTGATTCTTTGAATCATTAATCTTATATATTTTTCCTTCTATTTATTTTCATGATAAAATATATAGTAATGCTCATACTATTTAGCTCCATTGTAAATGCCACTACTGAGACTATTGATTTGGGTATTGGGGAGAATTTTGTTATATTGGATAAAAATGTAACCTTGACAGCCGTCAATGATGATGAAGAAAAAATAATTGTCTGTGTAAACAATCAAAAAGTAATAATAGAAGACAATGAAGAAAAGTTAGTTAACGGGGTTTATATAGAGGTTGAAAGGGTTAATAGCGGAAATGCCAGATTAAAAATAGAAAGAGACTGTAAAGATTGTGAATGCGATGAGAATTGCAATAATGAATTATGTATTCAACCTTCTAAAGAAGAAGTTTTTAATGATGCAGATGAGATTAATGAGGATGTTAATATAGGAACAAATGAGATTCAAAATGATGATCCAATAATTATAAGAGGATCAAAAGATCAGCAAAGAAATAATCTAATTTTAGGAATTGGGATAGTTATTCTTATTATAATAATTCTTATGTTTATAATGTTAAAAATAAAGAGATAATCAAGACTTTTCTATTTTTCTTTTGAATGCTTCCGCATGCTCTTCATTACAGAATCTATAGATTTCATCATTAAGCTCTTCTTCAACAAAATCATCTGTTAAAGGCTTATGACATAAAGAACATTTTGCTAACCTATCTCCAGAGTCATATCCCTGCATAAATCCCTCTTCAACCTCATCTATCTCATCATCTTCAATAGATTCTTCTCTGCCTTCTTCAGAGTATACATCTGTCTCCTCTTCCTCGTCTTCCCCGATATCTTCCTCAAAAAAATCTTCTTCATCCATAAAAAAATGAATTATGAAAATCTTTTTAAAGGTTTTTATAGTCTAGATGTTATGAACATAGCAATATTATTTAGTGGTGGTAAGGATTCTGTCAATGCTATACAATTAGCCAAGCAGAAAAACTGGAATATTAAATATTTATTATCTGTCAAGCCAACCAGGACAGACTGTTATTTATTCCATTTTGCTACTGTTGAGCATACAAAGGAAATTGCAAAAATTCTCGGATATAATCACATTCTAGTAAACTGTGATGTGGCTGATCCTAAGAAAGAAGCTGAGATTGTAAAAGAGGTTGTAGCGAAAAATCCTGTTGATGCTGTAGTTTTAGGCGGAATAGGATTACAAGAAACACAGCTTAAAGTGATAAGGGAAGTATTATTTCCATTAGGTGTGGAAGTATTTGCTTCGCACAAAGATGAAGACCATGAATCATTGGTTAGAAATATGATAAAAGAAGGATATGAAATTATGATAACCCAGGTTGCATCTGATGGAATGAACAAATGGCTCGGAAAAACTTTGACAAAAGATAATTTTGATGAACTGAAAAAAGATTCTTTGAAATATGGATTCCACATCGGCTTTGAGGGTGGATATGCAGACTCATTCGTTGTTGATGGTCCTATTTTCAGCAAAAGATTTGATGTGATGGATTCCAAAAGAGTAATGGAGTCAGAAGATTCTGGCCACATCATTATCAATGATTATTTGATAAAAGACAAGAAGAAAAGATTAACAACTATCTCTTAAATTTAATCTTCAATCAACATCAAGCTAGGGTCTTCTAAATGTTTCTTTATTTCATTTAAGAATCTTCCAGCAACAGCCCCATCTAATATTCTATGGTCAAATGTCAAGGATAATGGAAGAATTTTCCTTATGACCATTTTGCTATCAACAACGACAGCCATATCTTTAGCTCTTCCTATTCCAAGGATAGCTGCCTCAGGATAATTAATTATTGGAGTTCCATAACTTCCGCCAATGCTTCCATAATTTGTTATTGTAAATGTTCCCCCTTTTAAATCTCCTAAATCAATCTTTCTAGATTTTGCTTTTTCTGCCAAATCAAATATCTCTTTGGCTAAATCAAGAATACTTTTTTGATCCACCCCTTTAACAACAGGAACAACCAACCCATATTCTGTTTCTACAGCTACCCCAATATTATAATATTTCTTTATTATTATCTCTTCATCCTCTAAGGTTGAATTAATTATCGGATAAGCTTTCAATCCAGCCACAACTGCTTTAATAATAAAAGGAAGAAATGTCAATTTTATTCCTTTTTCTTCTGCATTCTTTTTTTCTTTCTCTTTTAACTCATTTAGCTCAGTAATATCAGCATCATCCATTGAAGTTACGTGAGCAATCTCATTATTTGCTCTTGACATATTAACAGCAATAGTTTTTCTTATTCCTTTTAATGGGATTCTTTCTACATACCCATATAAGTCATATTTTTTTGTGACTTTAATCTCATTCTTTTCATTTATCTCTACAGGAACATCTCCATTTGAGGCTTTTCTAATGTCATCTTCCATTATTCTTCCATCATCTCCGGATCCTTCTATTGTAGAGATATCAACATTAAGTTCTTTTGCTAATTTTCTTACAGCTGGAGTAGCTAAAATCTTTTTTTCTTGTTTTGTTTGTTTACTCTCTTTTTTAACAACAAATTCCTCATCTGATTCCTCAAGATTTCCAACAACAGATGTTGTTTTTCTTTCTTCTTTTTTTTCTTGCTTTGTTTCTAATTGCTCTTTTTCTCCCCCAATTACAGCCAATACCTGTCCGACTTTTACAGTATCTCCTGCCTTAAAATTAAGTTTTAGAATTCTTCCTGATTTTGGGCTTGGAATATCAACAACAGCCTTATCAGTTTCAATTTTAGCTATTGGCTGATGCTCTTTAATAACCTCTCCCTCTTTAACTAGCCATTCTACTAATTCTCCTTCTTCAATTCCCTCTCCGACATCTGGAAATTTAAACTCGTACACCATCAAATTCTACCTCTTTTTTATTAAATACCTCAGCAAATCTGTTAACTAATTTATCTTTGACATCTTGTAAGTTTAATTTTCTACCTAAAATCGTTTGCATACTTATTGGTTGAATCTTGTCTTCTGGAAAACCACATGGATCAATTAATTTTGTATAATCAATATTTGTTGTATTAACATTTAATGCAAACCCGTGATGTGTATATATCCATTCTCCAATTCTTTTTGTTCCTATTCCCTTAGTACAGAGTACTTTATACCCATTATCTTGTTTATACCATGTTGCCCTATAAGGCTTATCAGTTATAGGATTCATAGTATCAACCCTTGTAATGGGAATATTAAAATCATTTGCAGTTTTTATCATCACTTCTTCAAAAGAAGACATAAGATCATAGAGTCCATTCCACTTCCATCTCATTATAGCATAACCAACAATTTGGCCAGGACCAAGAAAAGCAGCACCGCCACCCCTGTCTGTTTTTCCATAAAACTCAACCCCATTTTTATCTAATTCATTTATATCAACTTTCAACTTGTTCCATTCAGAATTGCTCACTCCAAAAGTTATTGTTGGTGGATGTTCTACTAACATTAATGTATCTGGCGTCTCATTATTTATCCTTTTTTGAAGGGTTTTCTTCTGCTGCTCCCATGCATCCGTATAAGTAGTAAATCCTAAATCCATTACAAATAGTTTATCTTCCAAAATAATTCTCACCTTACAACATCAAAAACTTTTTTAAGTATAAAAATGTTGTCTTGAATATGCCAGATTTTAAGACACATTATTTGACTATAATGGTTACTATAATTTTTATATTGGGATTTTTCTTGATTGCAAATAGCCAAAATGGTCTTGAAGAAGTAACTGGAAGATCAATAAGCGGCATAGATAATGATGCTGAAAGGATTGTATCAAATTATTTGTCATTTAACGACATAGAAAATAGTATGATTAATTCATACCAAAAAAATAATCTCTGGAAGGTTGAGGTTGATATTATTAATTCTGATTTTGATGTTGTTTTTGATGTTGATGAAAATGGAAAGATTAAATGCTTTGAAAGGGACAGGGAAAGAAAATGCTTTGATAACTTCAATGAGTTTAATGAAGAATTCTTGTCTATCTACTAAAAAATAAATAGATTTATATACATTTAATTTTTTCTCTTAAAACTTTTGAATTAAAATGAATGATGAATTGGATGGATGGGTTATAGTATCAACAAGAAGAATTTTGGAAGATTATTTGTTACTATTTGAAAAACGCTTTGGAAATAAATGGTATACAATGGGGGATATAAAGAATGTTTTGTATGATATTAAAAGTCTCCCTGATAAAAAAGAAAGAATGGAATATAAAATGAGATTCAAAGAATTATTGAAGAAATATTAAAAATTCATAACCTTTTCAATAGATTTCTTGATTCTTTCTGTGTTAGGCATGTAATAATCCTCTAATTTTGGCAATGGAACTATGGTGTCATATCCAGTTACTCTTTCTATCGGAGCCTGTAAACTCAACAATGCCTTTTCGTTTATTATCGCTATTATTTCAGCAGCTAACCCTAATGTCTTGGGAGCCTCATGGACAATAACACATCTTCCGGTTCTTGAAACAGAGTCTATTATTGTTTTTACATCTAAAGGTTTTAATGTCCTTAAATCAATGATTTCTATACTATATTTTAGACCCTCAACTGCTTTTAGTGTTTCTCTTACCCATGAGCCATAAGTAATAATTGTTAAGTCATCTCCTTCCTGTATAATATTTGCTTTGCCTAATGGAATTGTATATTCCTTCTCCGGAACTTCTTCTTTAAACGCCCTGTAAATTTTTTTAGGCTCAAAAAATATAACTGGATCTGGATCTCTTATTGCTGAAATTAATAATCCTTTAGCATCATAAGGTCTACTTGGAATAACAACCTTTAATCCAGGGGTATGTACAAAATAAGTTTCAGGAGAATCAGAATGATGCTCTAATGCATGAATTCCTCCACCAATGGGGCTTCTTATTACAATAGGAACTGAGAATGCCCCCCTTGATCTGTTTCTTATTCTGGAAGCATGACTTATTAATTGATCTAAAGCAGGCATTATAAATCCTTCAAATTGTATCTCTGCTACTGGTTTTAATCCATTTAATGCTAGTCCAATAGAAGTTCCTACAATTCCAGATTCAGCTAATGGGGTATCAAATACTCTATCTTTATATTTTTGGTATAATCCTTCTGTAACTCTGAATACTCCACCATCAATCCCGATATCTTCTCCAAGCAAAATAACAGACTTATCTTTGGACATCTCTTGATTCAAAGCCATGTTTATTGCTTGTACTAAATTAGCTTTCATAATATAACTCCTAGAATATCTTGCGAGATAACAAAGAATCCATCAACAATTAATCCCGCTACCCCTATAAAAACCCTTATCCAAGTTCTAATCTTTTCATTTTTATTTAACTTCTTTTTGTTTAAATCATAAATAGCATCTACTAATATAAATAAAAACACAATCAATCCAAACCTGTCAAAGAATAAAGGCAAATTCATTTCAATTCCTCTTTCTGCTCTTTTAAATTCTCATCTAACTCAGCATAAACATAGTTTAGGATGTCTTCTTTTTTTGGATCTTCTATTGATTCCATTTTTTTTATAGCCTCATCCATCTCATCATTGAATTTTCTATCTAATTCTTCTTCATATTCTTTTGTCCATAATTTTTTTGTTATCATATATTTTTTTAATCTTTCAATTGGATCTTTCTTATCCCATTGTTTTAATTCCTTATCATTTCTGTATTTTTTCGCATCATCTGATGTTGTATGATCATTTCTTCTGTAAGTAAAAGCCTCAATTAATGTCGGCTTTCCTTTCTTAGCCCTTTCAACAGCTTCTTTTGTAGATTTATACATCGCAAAAACATCATTTCCATCTACTTTTATTCCGTACATTCCGTAAGCTATAGCCTTTTGTGCTATTGTAGCTGATTTAGTTTGCTTTGAAACAGGAACAGAAATAGCATACTGGTTATTCTGGCATATGAATATCAAAGGAATTTCGAATACAGAGGCAAAATTCATAGCCTCATGAAAGTCTCCTTCTGATGTAGCACCATCCCCAAAGTATGTAACAACAACTCTTGATTCTTTTTTAATCTTCGAAGCCCACCCAAATCCAGCAGCGTGTAGCATATGCGTTCCTACTGGAATTGTAACTGTAAACATATTTACTTTCTTTGTAGAATACATCCCCCTTTCATCACCCCTCCAATATGCTAAATATTGATCTATTGGCATTCCCCTTAATAAGTAAACTCCCTGCTCCCTAAAACTTGGAAAAATAAAATCTTCTTTATCCAAAGCATAAGCGCTTCCTATCTGGGCTGCTTCCTGTCCTAGAGAAGAGGCATATGTTCCTAATCTGCCCTCTCTCTGCAACTTCAATGCTTTTTCATCAAATATTCTGGTCTTTTTCATTAATTCATACATTAATTTAATATCATTATTACTTAGCTTGGGCATTAATTTTGAATCTGCTTTTCCATTTTCATCAAGTATACTAAGAAATTCTATATTAAAATTCTGAATTATTTTTTTAGGCATTTTATTTTTTAGGAGCTATTCTTTTTAGTTCCTCATAGCTTACAGCCCCACAAACCCATTTCTTAGTCTCTTCATTAAAAAAGAATGGAACTCCGCCACATTTTCCATTATCATATTTTTCCATCTTTCTTTTATTCTCTTCATTGTGCCATACTTCTAATTTTTCAACTTTAATGTTAAATTCTTTTTCTAATTTCTTGACTAAAGGTTCCATTTCTTTGCAATGGGGGCATTCAGTTCCTGTGAACATTATTATAGACATAGCTATCACCTCTCTTAATTTAAAAACTGTTTATTACTTTAAAAATTTAATGATTAATATATTAAACATTCATTTTGTATAAAAACATAAAAAAAGAATATGATAAAAACCTATATAAATGGAAATATACCATTAAATCGTAATGGTACTAGAGTCGTTGATAGGGCCGGTTAAAGCAGAAAAAAAATTCTGGGAACTATTTTTCTTCGGCATTTTCTATTCATCAATTGCTGCTATTCTATCATTATGGATATTCAAAGATCAATCAAGCTTAATTGTTGTATTTCTAACTGTGTTTGCAACAATCCCCTTAATGTATAAAACTATGAAATATGAAGAAAGTAAAGATTTGGTTATACAGGGAGAGTTTAATCTACTAAAAGCCCATAGCAAAGCATTGCTTTTTTTCATGTTTCTATTTTTTGGAATTGTTGTATCTTTCTCTTTATGGTATACTTTTCTGCCAGAAGAGCTAGGAAGTTCATTATTCTCAACCCAAGTAAAGACAATAGAATCAATAAACGCCCAATTAATCAAGGCAGGAATTTCAAGCTCTACAATATACGAAGATTTTTTCATACAGATCCTTACTAATAATGTTAAAGTTTTATTGTTTAGCATATTTTTTGCATTTTTCTATGGTGCTGGAGCAATATTTATACTTACATGGAATGCCTCTGTAATCGGAAGCGCAATAGGAATTTTTGTAAGAAAAACTATTGGAGAGGTAGCTACTAATTTCGGATTGTCAAATATTGCAAGTTATTTCCATGTTATATCTCTTGGAACATTGAGATATATGACACACGGTACATTTGAGATATTAGCTTATTTCATAGGTGGATTAGCCGGAAGTCTAATATCTGTTGCAATGATAAGGCATAGCTTGGAAAGTAGAGAATTTAAGCACGTCCTTATAGATTCAATGGATTTGGTTATAATCGCTGTTGGAATATTGGTTTTTGCTGCTTTTATTGAAGTCTATGTAACCCCAGCAATATTCTAAAAGTAAGATTTTTAAATAGATTAATCAACCCAAAAAGATGAAACCTTCTATAATAAGAAGAGATAATGCTAAATTTTATAGAAATAAAAAGACATTAACTATTATACTTGGATTATTTATTATTGGTACAATGGTTCTTAGTATGTTCGCTTACTCTGGAAGTTATAGTTCTGGAGAAAATTATTATGATTATAATGGATATAAATTTATCCAGACAGAAAACGGATTCCTCACTTATATTGATAAAAATCCAATTGAATTTAATTTCGGTCCCCAAGAGGTTGAATATCTGCAAGCTACTGTAGATTTAAGAAGCCAGAATTTTAATTCCCTTGATAAAGTGTATTTAAGTTTTAGCCCAAGTGATAATTTGTATTCTGTTGTCAAAGAATTCGTAAGATTTATTCCATTAAATCAAAATTACATTATCTCTTGTCCTTCAGATATAGCCGGATGCGAGAATCTTCCTATAAAGACATGTGAAGATGCAAATGATAAAGTTGGGGTAATCCAATTTGAGTTATCTGATAAAACAGAAATGATAACAAAAGATACATGCATGACTGTTAAGGGAACCCAGCTTTCGATGATAATGTTGATAGATAAGATAGCATTAATAAATTTAGGGGTAATGAAATGAAAAAAATAATTACATTATTAATTATTATGTTTATTACAGCTAGCTGTACTTTTTTTACTGAAGCTCCTGGAACATATAAATATGGAGAATTTGAGATTACTAGGGTAAAAGAAGGTGGCTATGAAGGATATTCAACAAAAGTATATATCAATGAAAGTCCTGCCCCAACATATATGAATACAAGACATGATCCACAGAGTTTAGAGGATATTAAAATTGGGAATGGAGTAAGAGAGAATTTACTTACAAAAGAAGAATTATTTTTATACATAGAAGATAAAAACTTAAAAGGATTTACAACTGTAGCTGGATTGGAATTCAATAACTTAATGGAAAGATTTTATAGCATTCCTGTAAAATATGAAGATAATAAATATTCATGTAATAATGCTAACGAAACTATTGGTGTTGTTAAACTTCAATTAGGAGATGAAACAAAAGTATTTGTTGAGGATAATTGCGTTGTTTTACAAGGACAGACTGAGCAAGATTTAGTAAGATCTGCTGATAGGGTGATGTTCTTCCTATTGGGAATAATGAAAGGATAAGATGAAAGACCCAATACCGAAAAAACTGTATGAAATTCTGGCTTGTCCTGTTTGTAAATCGGATATTAAATATAATAAGGATAAGATATCATTAGTATGTTTAAAATGCGACAAGAATTATAATATAAAAAATGGAATTCCAATTTTATTGCCTTAATTTGACACTTTGGAAAATATTTCTCTTAGTATATTAGTATCAATCCCAAAATTATTTGGATTTATATTCGCAATATTGCTTGATAATTTATATTCTGAATCAAATTTAATATCATCTGGATTGTTTACAAGAAGATTATTCTGTCCAAATGTGCTGTAAAGTCCTATATCTATGCCAGCAGGAGATGGCCATGTTCCTATAATGATATTTCCCTTAAATTCTCCCCCAGGAAAATAATCTAAAGCGCTATCTCCAGATCCTTTGCCTGAGCCGAAGATTCCATAGTCATTATGATACGCTATATTATTTATAAATTTAAATCCTTCATTTAATCCTTGGTCAGCAATTAAGATTGATCCTTTATTTATCATAGTATTATGATCAAAAGTAATATCTCTTGTTGGTCCCAATATCTGAATCATCTTGCTGTTTCGTTCTCCAAATTCATCACCCCCAATATTATCAAACAGATTATTCTCTATTAATATATTATTTGTCATTTTGCTTTCTGCATTATCATCTTCTCCAAGTATGTTAATCACAGCAGCAGAATTCCTAACTATATTATTCCTAAATTTAACATCTTCAACAACAGTCCATGGGGCATCATTATCTTGGTTTCTCGGAGTAAAAACTATTGCAAAACCATTCTGTGCATCAGCCCAGTTATTCTCGAATATATTATCTTCTATAACAACATCTCTTGCATTTTTCAGTTCAAGTAGATTCTTAATAGTCCAGCTGCTTCCATCATAACTATTGCTATGTTTATTCCATTTCATTGGCTTAGAAAAATAGTTTTCCTTAATTTTTATATTGCTTGGAACTAGATTGTTTGAACCGGGGGATGCTCCTCCAAATAAGATATTTTCTCCAGATCCCTCTATATAATTGTTTATAATTTTATAATCTCCAGGACCGCTCCATCCAGCAATCGCTTGTGTATCTTCTCCAATTCCTTTCCAGTCAGAAATATATGAATCTCTAATCTCAGTTGATCTTGAATTTAATGCTATTCCCCTTTTTCCTCCGTTATTTGGGTCTCCATGAATATATGATTTCTCTATTATTATATTATAAGGGATTTCATCATTGTCTCCAAGGACTATTAATCCAAAAGAATATGAATTTGAAGAAGGTAAAAATTCTACCCCGCATATAATAAAATTATGTGCTCCCCCTTCTGTTTTTAATGCTGGCTGGGAGTTTGGACTTATAATTTTTGGCATATTATCTCTGTCTTCCGGATTTACTCTATTATTTGGCAGTTTATAAATTTCTGAAGAGATTATAGCAACCCATCCATCTCCCTCTTTTTTTGGAAGTATAAAATTCCCTTCATAATATTTTCCAGCCTCAAGTTCTATTATATCCCCAAAATTTGAATTATCCAATGCTTTCTGCAAATCTTCATTTTCTCTTACTATAATTTTATTATTTAAGTTGAATTCTTCCAAACCACAATTAAGGTTATTCTTTTTATCATCATTTATACTCATAATCTTGTTTGAATCACTCAAATCATTAGAAATGTAATTTACGTTTACTGCTCCTGAATCTTCATTATAATTTTTATTATTACTATTGTCATGATTTGATCTTGAAGTTTCCCTTCTATCAACTAAAAATGTATTTTCATTTATTGATTTTGTATTAACTCTTGGATAGCTTTGTTTAAAGTTATCTTCAAGATTTTCCATAACAATAACAGATGACTTGTTTGGTTTGCTCAATATCAAAACCAAGCCGGCTGTTACTACAAGTAAAATTACTCCTATTAGAAGGCTAATTCTAAATAGGGAGTTATTATTAAACTTCATTTTACCCCCAAAAAGATTAAGAAAGTAAGTGGAGTATAAAAAGTCTCTGAAACTATTTGTCAGATGTAGCAACTTTTATAAAGTAAAACTTAAATTTCTAGTTTAGAGTCTAGAAGAAATGCCGGGATCGCATAACCTGGTATTGCACTGATTCTTGATGATAAATTATCAAGAAGTGTAAGCCTTGAGAGCCAGGTCTTTCGGGACATCTGGGTTCGAATCCCAGTCCCGGCGAATCTAGAATTCTAATTATAATATTACATTCTAAGAAAACTTAAATATAATTTGTTTATTTTAGTTAAATGGCTGTAGTGACTAAGAGTATAGAAAAAACAGCACAAGAAATAATTCTAGAAAGTTTTTTATCTGGATTAATAGAGAAAAGAACCATTGAAGGGATATGTAAAGAAAGAGGCATTCGTAATCCCGAAGAGATTGAAAGATATAGGCAACAAGCAAAGGAAATTGCTGGGAATGGGGTTATATTATATGAAGGCAGATTAAAAGTCCTTTCAGAAGATAGAAATGGATATTATTCATTAAAGGAAGCATCTAAACTTAGGAAAATAATGCATTATTTAGGAAGAATAATTAGGATATAAAAATACAGATTAAGACTGAAGAACTTGAATATCTTTTGGTTTAAATATCCTAACCCTTTGAAGCCAATCATCTCTTCCAGAAGATTTAGGTGTTTTATATATTCACTCATTGGAACTAACTCTCCATTAGGTAAGTATAAACTATAGTTTTTTGGTAATTCTTTAAGACTACTAGAAGTTGAATCTGCTTCTTCATGAGAGATAGGACTCATTTGAGCAAGAACTTCTAAATCAGAAGAAACCTCTCTGAACTGTTCTTGTGTGAAACCAAAGCTTAATGATTCTCCTCGCCCATGCCAACTAACAATATCAAATCTATAATGAGTTCCCATTCTTCCTACAAAAACAATCTTCTTATCTTTCTTTTTATAAATCTCCTATTCCAGACTAAAACTAGTATAATAATAACCCCTAAAATAGTCCATATCCAGTTATCAGCTAACCTATCAACTATTCTTGGCTTATTTGTATTTTCAATAGTTGATGCTTCTTCTGCTCCTTCTTCCTCAGCAACTGCATTGTTTGAATTCTTGAATAAATTATTAAATAACACTTTTATCTTATCAATGAAGCTATTTTGTTTCTCATTTGATTGTGTTCTTCCAAATAATTGTACTTTTCCTGTCTTTTCTTCATCATTTATCCTTTCAAAGCTGAATGTAACTCTCTTATCTTCTATTTTATCTAATCTAAGGCTTAAGTCATCTAGGCTATCCCTGTCAAAATCAAGCTTTATTATATTATTAAATCCTAAATCAAAATATTGTGGGGTTTCAGCCCCTTCTATGAAAATTGTCAATCTTACAAAATTATTAGTATTTCCTATCTCTCTAACCATAACCTTATGCTCTTTTTCAGTTAACTCATAGTTTATCTCACCTTGAGCATACTTATCCAAATCATACTCTCTGTAAGGAACTGAAAATCTAATTATGTCTCTTTCATTTATTGTTATCAAGGCTTTATTCTCATCATTAAATTCCAAAGCATGAATCTGTGCTGCAAATGATAGAGATATATTTAACAGTAAAAGAACAACTAAAACAATAAGTTTTCTCATGATTTTATGCTGTTAAGTTGTACTTATAAACATTTAGAAATTGGAAAATATATAAATTAATATAAAAAATAGAAGAAAAATCTATTTCTTCTGCATAAAGTAGTATCCTGCCAATAATAGCAAGATTAATACTATTACTACAACAGTTATGGTTGTTGTAAGGCTTCTTCCAGTGCTTACTGGCTCTGGAGATACTTCCCCTTCTGGAGAAACAGTCTCTTGTGCCTCTGCTGCAGCTGCCTCTTCCTCTTCCACAACTACCTTAGCTCCTTCCTCTATCTTCTTTATTGTTATGTCTGCTGTTCCATTATAGACGCTGTTTAATGTCACTTCTACATCATCTAATCCGTCATTGTTTACATCTACTTTTCTTGATTCTCCAACATTTAATACAAATGTCTGAGGATCTGAAGCTATTGTTATTGTTGCTGCTGTATCAGATAATGAATCTACCTTTAATGTATGTGTTGTTGATCCATCAAAGCTGAATGTCCTTGTTGAACCTTCTGCTACTTGTACAGCTGCTTCAGTTGTTGCTTCTTGTGAAAAGTCTACATCAAAGCTTACAGTAGTTCCACTGGATGATCCTCCTCCACCGCCTCCGCCACTTCCACCAGCTGATGCTGAGTAGAGTACGCTAAATGATGATGTTGAAGTCTTTGTATTTCCAACATTATCTGTTGTTTTACATTCAATGCTATAACTTCCAGCCTCACTAGTATCAGTTGAACTGAATGTTAATGCTGTAGTTGATGATGTTGAAGTCTTTGTAACAGTAGTTCCACTTGGCTTTGTTATTGTTGCTTTGTAATTAGCAACCCCGCTTTGTGTATCTGCTCCGCCACAAGTATAGCTTATTGAATCTCCTGGACCTATTGAAGTATCACTTGGTGCTGTTAATGTTGCTGTTGGTTGAGTACCATCTATTATATATGAGTATGGTCCTGCAATCATAGCATATCGTGTATCAGTTTTGTTAATACCACCAACACCATCATCTTCTCTTACAGACGAGTTTACTAGAAGTGCAAATCTTACTGTATTTGAAGCATTTCCACTAAAGTCATTTCCTGCAGTTATAACTGCTGGTTGTTTGCTATTATCTAATGTTCCTGTTTTATTATCTATATTTGGAATTATAATACTAGCTTCAACATCTGCAACATAACCGTTTGTTCCCAAATCTAATGCCCCTGTAGTATTATATACTAATACTACATCTGTTAGGTTTATATCTGCTCCTGTAAACTCTATATTAAATGTGTGATTTCCTTCTGCTAAATACTCTCCACTTGAGGTAGTTACTGTATTTGTATCATCAGTTACATTGACTTTATAGACTGTTGGTGTTCCATCTCCAGTTCCATTAACTGAGAAGATGAATGGATCTCCTGTTGCTGATCCATTAACAGTTACTATATTACCGAATGTATCATTTAATATAAGTGCTAAAGTTACTGTTACAGCTTCATTTGAGGTACATGTATTATCAACTATGCCTGTATAAGCAACTGTATTAGTTGCAACTTGTAGACTTGATGTTCCTGCTCCCCTTATTGATTGGTATGAATGATTTGTTAATCCGCTTGGAACAAAGAATGCTCCCCCAAGATCACCATCTAAAGCAGTTGATACATTAGATCCATCAGTTGTACAGTTATAGTATAACAATACTGTATCAATACTATCTTCCTGTACTTGTAATGTAACTGTTAAATTTGTTGCATTACTCAAATAGTTACTTAAATATCCAGTATCATTTAATGGGAATAGTAATGGTGCTACTCCTGCTTCTGTCTGATTTAATAATGTTGTATTTCCATCTGTTATGTTTATATCTACTAATCTTGGACCCACTCCATCTATTGTTAAATTGAGTATTGTTGTGTTTGAAAATCCAGCAGCAAATACTGAATCATTTGCAGTCTGTAATTGAATCTGAGCTATCTCTTCACTTAATACAGTTCCACCACTACCGCCACCTGTAACATTAATCATTAGTATTAATGTGGTATTTGCTCCTGCACCTAAAACATCTACACTAGATGCTAATTCACCAACATCATCTGCAGTACTACATCTGATTACATCATCTCCTGCACCATTAGTCATATTAAAACAACCCCATGTTGTAGTAGCTCCTCCAGAGCCATATGAAGTTACATTACTTAAATTGTCTACTCCCCCTATTAGATCTACAGTTGAGTTTTGATCAATCTGTTCAAAACCTAAAGTAATTGGATTTATAAAATACTTAAAACTATAATTACCAACTGGTAAAGTAAGATTAAAACTTGTAATGTTATAACTTGGTCCATCTGTATTTGCTACAATTGTAATATTTATTGTTTCTTCTTCTCCACCCTTAGTTCCATTATTATGACCATCAGAACCACCATATGCTATTATAGCAGTATTATCATAATCCAATGTAGCAACAGAGAAAAACGCATTATAAACCACAAAACTTATTGAAAACAAAACTAAAGCTAAAAATAATATTTTAATATCAGAGAATCCCCCTTTTTTGTCCATTTAAAACATTCCCCCTTTTATTTTAATATAATTATAATTCATATTTAGTTGTTAGAGTAATAAGACATATATAAATATTTCTATAAATCAATTGTATTAATCATATTAATTTTAGAGTAACAATTTTTAAGTGATAAATAATTATAATCTAGAAGTTTTTATTTCTTCCTTGCAATAACAGTCCCAATCCTTTATTTTAGGAATAACATTAATTAGTATCTGTTTAACTTTTTCAGAATTGTTCTTCATTATTCTAAGGATTATTTCAGTAGTTACTTTTTCTTCGCTTTGATGCCAGCAGTCATAATCCGTTGACATAGCTATGGGCTGATAACAAATTCCAGCTTCCCTAGCTAATACTGCTTCTGGCACAGTAGTCATATTAATAGTATCGCAACCCCAACTTCTGAACAATTTGGATTCTGCTTTTGTGCTAAATCTGGGTCCTTCAATAGTAACCATTGTCCCTTTTTCATGATAAGGATAATTTAATTCCTTGGCTGTCTCAACTAATAATTTCCTTATTTTGTTACAGAAAGGCTCTGCCATTGAGATATGGCATACTTCTACTCCTTCATAGAATGTTTGATGTCTTTTAGTTGTCCTGTCTATAAATTGGTCAATAAAAACTAAATCTCCTGGTTTAATCTCTTCCCTTAAAGAGCCACAAGCTGTAGGAGCTATAATATGTGTAACCCTTAATTCCTTCATTGCATAGATGTTTGCCCTATAATTAACATTGCTAGGATAGATTCTATGGGAATCTCCATGTCTTGGAATAACAACAACATCTACTCCCTTAACCTTTCCCGTCATAACTAAGTCTGATGTTGAGCCATAAGGGGTATGTACTTTAATTTTCTTAGAATCTTGCATTATTTCTGGGTTATCAATTCCAGATCCTCCGATAATGCCTACCTTAACCATAACTTTTCAATCCAGATAAAATTTAAATAAGTTTCCATAGACAATTATGAAATGAAATACTTATTTGTTATTATTGGAATCATAGGATTAATATTAATGTCAATATTTTCATTAACACAGTATAATAATTATTTTCCTGCTATCAAGGATCTCGAAAAATATCCGGAAAAATATGATGGGGTATTAACAGAGCAATATGGAAAAATTGAAGAGATAAGAGAAGACGGTTTCATCTTGGCATTGGGAAATGAAAAAATATTTGTTAAATCAGCTAATGTAAGAAAGCCAATATATGGAACTGTTTCTGTTGTCGGAATATTCCATAAAGAAGGTTTCATTGAGTTAAAAGACATTCACTATTTTGATTACAATACTACAAAGTATGTAATCTCAATTATTGGATTGATAATATTTCTTGTTATATTTTTTAAAGAATGGAAAATAACTTCAAGAGGGTTTAAATATGCCAGACTGGATTAGTCATATATTAATAGCATTGATTATTGTAGAGTTATTTAATATAAAATACAAAGGATTAGTAATTCTAGGATCAGTGCTTCCGGATTTCTTTTTCAAAATAGCTACTCTTGGGACTTTTATAAAGATTCCATCAACAGAAATTTATTGGAGCTTATTACCAATCCATATCCCATTAGGAACTTTATTTCTAACATTGATAATAGCTTCATTTTTCAGATTTGATTATTTTAAAACTGTTTTATTTATAACAGTCGGATGGATAACACACTTTGCCTCAGATTCATTATTCAAATCATTATTGATAAATCCCCAAGCAATGTTGTTATTCCCATTTTCTTGGAATATGTTCAGCTTCAGTTTGTTATGGAGTGACCAATATTATATTGTATTGGCTATAACAATAATTCTATATTTAATAGTAAAATTGTCAAAGCTTAAACTAACGAAAGTTATTTAATATGAATATTAGTCACCAATGAAATGAAAAGTCAAAAGACAAGATTTGAAACTGAACTAAGGCAGAATTACAATGAAGATATGTCCAATATTCTTGTAAGATTCAAATGGTTCAGAAAGAGATTATTTTATAGGTGGATTATAAAAAAATGGTTCAAAAACTGCAATGATATTTTAGATGTGGGCGCAGGAAACGGGGAATTTGTAAGAATAGCAAAAAGACTTGGAAAAAACTGTATCGGAATAGATATTAATAATTCAAGGGCAGAAAATCCATTAATCAAACATATGGATTTTAGGGATGTTAATTTCCAAGTTGATGGGGTATTCTCTATGATGCTATTGGAGCATGTTGATTGCTTTGAGTTTATGGAAAAAATGTCTAATGTTTGTAAGAAAAGATTAGTAACTGTAACTTATTATCCTGTAAGAAGCTTTTGGCAGTCTCCAGATCATACTAGACCTTATCTTCCAATAACTTTGAAAAGATTATACAAGGCTTATGGATTCAAGCCAATATTTGCTAGAAGGATAAGTTATACTACTGTAATGGCTGTGGGGGATAAGATTTACTAATATGTCAAATAAATTCAAAGTAAATTATTTGAGTTTAGACTTGGAGTTTTCAGCATGAGAATACTCGGGATTAATGATTCGCACGATGCAGGTGTTACATTAATAGACAACGATAAAGTCATTTCTATCAACGAAGAAAGATTAAACAGAATGAAGTTATGTTATGGGTTTCCAGGGATGTCTCTTAATGAAGCGCTTAAGATTGCTAATCTAAAACCAGAAGACATAACCTATGTTTCTATAGCAACAAAATATGCAAAGTTTGTTCCAAAGCCAATTCCACATAGTGATATGGCATTATTGTTAATGGAAGACCGCTCTAAGATAAGTGAATTAAGTCCATATCTTGGATTTTTATTTAACAAGAATATCTGGACAAAAATACAAAAAAGATTTCTCGATTCAAAGAGAATAGAAAGGCAGAAAGAAATAACTAATTTATTAAGGGAATTGGGATTTAAATGCCCAATAACTTTCGTTGAGCATCATCTATGTCATGCAGCAAGTGCACATTTCACATCCGGCTTGAATAAAACTTTGATAATAACTTCAGATGCGGCAGGAGATGGATTATCAACAACTGTTTCTATAGGAGAAAAACATGAAATAAAAAGGTTGTACGAGTCTAATTCATACAATTCAATAGCAAAATTCTACAGCTATGTTACCTCAATTCTTGGATTCAGTATGGGAAAGCATGAAGGAAAAGTAACAGGATTAGCTGCATATGGAAAACCAATTTATCTTAATGTTTTCAAAAAGATGATAATCTCGAAAAATGGAAAAATAATAAATATCTCAAATTCAAGGCATGATCAGAGTATAAAAAAAATTCTTAAAAAAATTGGAGATAATTTCAGCAAAGAAGATTTAGCATCAAGTATACAGTTACATTTAGAGAATGAGTTCTCAAACTTTGTTGAACATTGGGTTAATAAAACCGGGATAAAAGATGTTGTTTTGGCTGGTGGCTTATTTGCTAATGTTAGATTAAATCAGAAGATACATGAGATAAAAGGGATAAACTCTGTTTATGTCCATCCGCATATGGGTGATGGTGGATTAAGCATGGGTGCAGCATTATATACAAAGAATAAGTTTTCATATTATAATAAAAAATTAGATACAGTTTATTTTGGAAACGAGTATGATGATGAAGCAATAAGGAAAGCACTGGATAAAAATAGAGTAAATTACAGGTATCACAGGAGCATTGAGAAAGAAATAGCAAGATTATTAGCTGCTGGAAAAGTTGTAGCAAGATTTAATGGTGCTATGGAGTATGGCCCAAGGGCTCTGGGAAATAGGAGCATATTGTATCAAGCTAATGATCCTAAAGTAAATGACTGGTTGAATAAAAAATTAAAGAGAACAGAATTTATGCCATTTGCTCCCGTTACATTAAGTGAATTAGCATCTAAAAGTTATCTGAATTTGAATGGTGCTGAATACGCTGCTAAATTTATGACAATAACATTTTATTGTAATGAAGAGATGAAAGAGAGTTGTCCCGCTGTTGTTCACCTTGATAACACTGCACGTCCACAATTAATTTCAGAGAAAGAAAATCCAAGCTACTACAAAATATTAAGAGAGTATTACAAATTGACTAATGTTCCTACGATAATTAACACAAGTTTCAACATGCATGAAGAGCCTATTGTGTGCTCTCCAGAAGACGCTATAAGATCATTCAAGCAGGGTCATCTCGATTATTTAGCTATTGGAAATTTCTTGGTTGAGAATTAGAATTGTTCATTAAGATATAGCTATATATTAATCCAAATGAGAATGATATGATAACAGAAGCTAATCTGTCTAATAAAGCTACTTGCAATCCTTCAGCAGCAGTTAATCCAAGGAAAGTTGAAGATAATGTTATGATAAATTCAGTTACTCCCAATCCAGCAGGAGTGATACTTATAAGGGTAGATATTGTCGAGAATATTGATACTATAAAAATAACAAATATTGGAATAGATAAATCAAATGATCTATAAGCGAAAAATAATCTAGTTCCCATTATAAGGACAAATAATAGTTCATAGACAGATAATTTATATAATAATCTCGAATCTTTGCTTAATAATTTCCATCCATTGATTATATTGATAATCCAGTTAAGGATTTTATTATTTCTTCTTCTGAATTCTGGGGGAAAAAATACCAAGAACAATGTTGCTAAAGTTAATAAAAGGAATGCGATAAAAATCCATATATTAAATATATTAAGATATAATAAAGCTAAAACAGTCAATAATAATCCAGATAAGCCATAAACTAAAAATCTTATTATGTATAAAGCAGTCATTGTTGTCAAAAAAGTTGCATAAGGAAAATTATGGATTTTCTTAAGATAAAAACCCCTAGCAATGACACCCCCCCTTGGAGTCAGATAATTACCCATTACTGTAATTGCGGCTAACCCCATCCATTCTTTTATTTTTAAATTGATATTATAGTAGCTTGAGAATAATTTTATTCTGATTCCATTTATGTATAATCCAAGAAATGAAAGAAATATCATTAAAGGAAGATACCTAAAAGATATTTTTGGAATGATTGTAAAATCATAGTAATTACTTTTAATGAATATAAAAAGCAAAATTAACAAAACTAGATACGCCAAGAGAGTCATTAGCTTTTTCATTTAAGAAAAATAAAAAATAGCATTATTAAACCTTTTCTATTGATAGCAACAGTTATATATTATTAAAAGATTAAATATCGATGAGTAATAAAATGCTGAAAGACAGAGAGGGAATACTAAAAAAGTATTTAGTCAGACCATTTTCAACAAGAATTACAAAAGTTATTGTAGATACAAAGATAACTCCGAACCAGATAACATTATTATATATTTTATTATCTTTACTATCATCTTACTTCTTCCTGCAAGGTTCATATAGAGAGTTGATTATAGGGGCAGTAATACTAAAAATAGCATATATATTTGATGGTGTTAATGGAGAACTAGCAAGAATAAGAAAAATAACCTCAGAGTTTGGATCATGGTTCGATGATTTTGGAGACAGAATAAGAGAATCTGTTACATTTATTTCATTAGCAATTGGCTTATATAAGATATCAAATGATGTGAATGTTCTTTATCTTGGATTATTAGCCATAGCAAACGTATTGTTAGTGGCATTCGCGAAATCTCCGACATTATCAAAAAATGTTTCAACAAAACCAGAATTTAATATAGGAAAAAACTTTTTCGGATTCACAGACACAACAGTTTATGTAACAATTATATTAGCATTATTAAACCAAGTTTATATTCTTTTATGGATATATTCTACAGTCGGGGCTTTAGTATGGATGAAGAAATTAATCTCAATATACAAAGAGCACAATTAGTCTTTTCTTATTATAACTAAAAGATATCCAGCAAAAATCTTTAGCCAGGATCTTTGCAAATTTTTATCAAGAAATTTTAAAATATTTGATACCAATGGAATTCTATATACAAATCCAAACGGAGTAAATATTCTTATTCCATAAACTTTCTCAATTTTCGTATTTTCAGGCAGAATCATTTTTATGTCATTTATTGTATCATATCTGGAAAAAGTCCTATTTCCGGATGTATAATCCCTAAATCGATTTGTGAGAAATTTCATACTTAATGGATTATAAAACTCGAGTATTAATACCCCATTTTTCTTTGTTACTCTTGACATCTCTTCCAATGCTTTCTTTATATCAGCAACATGTGGCAAAACTTTTAATGAATAAACAACATCAAACTGATTATTTTTGAATGGAATATCAGTTGCGCTCGCTTGTTTTACATCTAATTTCTTTTTCTTTGCATTATTTAACATCCCGGAACTTAAATCAATCCCCTTTGCAGATTTTGCTATTTTAGAAACCCTTTCTAAAACCAATCCAGTTCCGCATCCGACTTCTAACACATTTTTTTCTTTTGCTAACTTGAAGATTTTTTCTAATTCCAGATTTCTCACAAAGTTATGATAGCTGGTTGATCTTTCCGAATCATATTTCTTATAATCATCATAATAATTTTTTATTGGTCTCATAATTAGTTAAGCATTTTAGAAGAATTTAAAACATTTACTAATTAGAATATGTCCATCCTATCAAGCATTTTTTCACCATAATATCTTAACGATCTTATTCTTGATAACTTCCAAGCAATATATCCAAGCGGTTTTCCAAACATATTTTGCAAAACCCATTTGTCAGCCTCAGCTGTACAATGAAGATAAGCTTTCAATCTTAATTCTTTTGGAAAATCCTCGGTCTCATAAACAATGTTCGCATATTCATATTCTTTTCCTGTTGTTTGTGTTCCCAAAGTATGGGATGCCTCATAATGGGATTCTTCAATTGGAATAATAGGGGTTGAATTTTCCTTTGCCCATTCATATAATTCTGTCTGTGGCATTGGTACAGGATTAGAATACCTTGGAAGATCAATCCCATGTTTCTTAAAGAAATTAATGCTTGCTAATTCCTTTTCATAAGTGCTTCCAGGCAATCCAACAATAAAAAATGCCTTTATCTTGATTCCAGCATCCTTGCATATCTTGATTGCCCTTACAATAACATCTACGTTAGCTGGTTTTTTCATTTGTCTAAGAACATCATCATGAACAGATTCGATTCCCATTGAGATTAAAGTACAGCCAGCTTGTTTCATCTTCTGCATCATCTCTTTATTTACAGAAGCTGCTGTTATGCCTTGCCCGACTATCCATTTTATTTTCAGATCTCTTCTTATAATCTCATCGCATATCTCAATAACTCTTTTGTTTATAAAACCGAAATTATCATCCAATATCTGGAAATTGGTTGTGCCAAATTTTTTATGTATATATTCTAATTCATCCACAACATTCTTTGGGCTTCTGTATCTATATCTAACAAAAACTGCTGGAATTGTGCAAAAAATGCATTTATGTGGGCATCCACGGGCAGTCATTATCGGGAATTTTATTCTTTTTATATTTTTATTATATTTTTTTAGATCAAAAAGATGCCATGCAGGAAATGGTATACTATCAATATCATCTCTTAACTCTCTTTCATTAATTATTATTTTATCATTTTCTTTATATCCTAATCCTGGAACTGATTTCCAGTCTTTGTCATTTTGGTATTTTTCCAAGAATTCTGGAAATACAAATTCTCCCTCTCCGACCATAATGAAATCAACATATGATTTCGGAAGTATTGATTCAGCTAATGTTGTTACTTCTGGACCACCAGCAACTATCATGATCTTTGGATTATGATTTTTGACAATCCTCATCTGATTAAATGCATTTTTAACAGTCAGAGAAGCTAGACTAAATGTAACAACGTCAGGATTAAATGATTTTAGTGTTGACTCAAATCCTTCCTCAACACCTTTTATTCTCATATCTAAAATTTTAACTTCATGTCCTGCTTTTTCCAATGCTGCAGCTATATAAGCCTGGGCTAATAAAGGTCTTTTTGGTCTGTAATTACCTACAATATCCTTAGGTTGTGTCATTAAGATTTTCATTTTAACTATAAAAACAGAAATTATCTGTCCCACCACCTCCAAACTTATATCTTTACCGATAATATAATTTAAAAAGCTTTTTATTACATATTATAAAATGAGAAAAGATATCAATAAACTTATACTTATATTTATTTTATTAGTTATAGCTAAGAGCTTATTGTCATCATTCATTTTGGCTCCAAGTGAATTTTCTGATGGTTATATTTATTCTAAAATTGCGAGAAGTGTCTTCTTTTCACAAGAATTTTCTGTGCATGAAATTAGTGTAGATCACCTTCCTTTATATCCTATAATTTTATCTCCGGCATACCTTTTCCAGGATATGAACAATGTTTATTTATTTATGAAAATAATTAATGCTTTTATATCTTCATTAATAATCTTTCCAGTATTTTTCTTAGCAAAAGAATTTTTAAGTACTAAAAAATCATTCTTATTTTCCATATTAATCTCTGTTCTTCCTTCTAACTTTGCATTCTCTTCATATTTGATGACTGAAAACTTATTTTACCCCTTATTTTTAACTTCAGTTTATTTCATCTATAAATCATTCCAAGAAGACAGAATAAAGTATGATATTCTAGCATCAGTATTTATCGGCTTGTCATTCTTGACAAGAGCTTTATCCATTGTATTAATTTTTATAGTATTTGCATTGTTTGTTTATAAAATTATAAAGAAAGATTATGAAATAAAAGATATTTCTATAAAATTAGTTTTATATATACTACCATTTTTGATAATAATCTCTCCATGGATAGTAAGAAACATGTTATTATCAAACAATGAGCTTGGAATCATTACAAGCCATTATGTCAATAAGTCATTTGCTTTACCAAGACCATTAAATATATTATTACTATTTTCATTTATATGGACATTATTGTATTTTGGATTCATCCTTTTAGCATCTGGGGTCATATTTCCATTTATGCATCTTACAACAATAAAAGAATTTTTTAAAGAAAAAAAATTATTTTTATTATTGATTATATCTTATTTAGCAATTATTCCTATATTGATTATAATCTCAAGATATAATGCAGGAACTGTATTGTCTAATGAGATTTTATTCAAAACTTATGGAAGACCATTAGGAAGACACATAGATGTTGTTTTGCCATTAATATTATTGCTTGGAGTTATAGGGTCAACAATGTATAACAAAATAAAGTATAAATATCTTATTGCTACCACAATAATAACAGCAATCATACTTTTATTTTCTGTAAAATTGGTATTCTATCCTTTATTTCCGTTGAATAATTTATCCTTGGCTTGGATTGGAACATTGAAGTATGGGATTGACTATTTGTTTTATGGAAAACAAACCACAGATGTCATATTTAGCATGATATCTTTTTTATTTTTCATATTACTATTTTTGATAATCCCTTTTAGTTTATTTTTATTGCAAAAAAATAAAAAACTTGAAACAAATAGTATAATGAAATTCTTTATCATATTCTTCCTTTTAGTCAGCCTATTAAATTATGGATTGACATATTATAATTCAAATATATGGTATAACGGAGAACAGATGCAGTTAGGATTATGGCTTAATGATTATGATCCTAAAATATCAAATATATTAATAGATGAAAGGGATTGTACAGGAAAAATCTCAAAAGAAGACCAATCAAGCTTATGCGAGCCGTCAAAGATATCAACAATAATTGGATTTTGGCTGAATGATGAGATTAAGATAGGAGATGTTTCTAATCTAGAGAATATAGATTATGTAATAACAAAGCATAATATGGATTTAGAGCTTGTTAAAGAGTCTGAAAGCGGAATAAGGGTATATAAAAGATGATAAAAAAATTTATATACACATCAAATTCTATAGTAAAGGATGGAGGTGAGGGTGGTTTCGTATTTTTAGTAAAACCTATTTAGATGATATCTGTAATTGTGCCTGTTTATAATGATCAAGTATTCCTAGAAAAGTGTTTAACATCTATATTTAGTTCAGATTACAAGGATTTTGAAGTTATAGTTGTTGATGACTATAGCAAAGATAATTCTGTAAATGTAGCAAAAAAATTCCCTTGTAAAATTATAGAATTAAAAACAAATGAGGGAGTGGCAAACGCAAGAAACCAGGGAGCAGATACTGCAAAAGGGGATATTTTAGTATTTTTTGATTCTGATATTATGATTGAAAAGGATACATTGTCAAAATTTGCTAAAGCACATGAAGATCCAAGCATAAAAGTCTGTCAGTGCCAGATTTCAACAAAGTCATTAACGAATGGATTTACCCCAGATTTGATTGCATTGACATGGCACCATATATTTAATGTCATGGGAAGATGTCCCTCTTATCTTTCAACAATGGCCTTCTCAATAGAGAAAAAAGTATTTGATGAGATCGGCGGTTTTAATACAAACTTTGAATCATCTGGGGGGGAAGAATTCGAAATAGGAATGGAACTTAAGAAGCACGGATATTTAATTGAGTCAGATCAATCATTTAGCGTATCCCATCATTATCAATATTTCTGGCCAAGATGCAAAACATTATTCAGAAGAAGCTATGTCTATGGAAAGATATTCTTTGACAGGAATTTTCAGTTTGATAAAGGACATGGAACAATGAAAGAGGGAATTAATTCAATATTATCAATGGCAGGAATTCCTTTGTTAGCTATCTCTTTATTCATCCCTTATACGCTTATTGCATTCCTATCTACAATAATAATACAAAATATTCTTGATATGAATAAAAATAGTTTCATTATAAAAAATAAAGGATTATTTTCCTACATTAAGTCAATACCAATAAATTATGTTTGGTATTTATCAATGGGTCTAGGTGTAATGAAAGCAGGAATTGTAAGTTATACTAAAAAATTATTCAGTCCAATAAAGAGTCTAAGCTTTTTACTATCAAAGACTCCCCCCTATGTGATATTTTTTGTAACAGCTGTATGTAATGCAAGATGTAAGCATTGCTTCTATTGGGAGAAAGTAGCTAATCCTGATATAAGCGGAGAATTAAAATTAGATGAGATAAAGAAAATATCAGAAAGCTTTGATAAGATAGAATATATGACATACAGTGGAGGAGAGCCAAGCTTAAGAAGGGATATAGTAAAAATCACCCAGACATTCTACAAAAATAATGGTTTAAACAGATTAAATTTTATCACAAACGGATTTGCTCCTGAGCTTCTTGTAAAAGAGGTTAAAGGAATATTAAGAACATGCCCTAACTTAAATCTGATGGTGAGCTTCTCCATAGATGGGGTTGAGAAACAGCATGAAGACGTAAGAAAAGTTCCTGGTGGATTTAAAAAATTAGTAAAATCAATAGAAGAGATAAAAAAATTAAAAAAGCATCATAAAAATCTGAAGACTTTTGCAATAACAACGCATACAAAATACAATGAAGATAACCTTCCCGAAATTGTACATTATATAACTAAAAAACTAGAATTGGAGTTATGTTTGAATTATATACGTGGAGATCCATTGGAGAAAGAAGCAAAAGAGACAAATTTGAAGGATTATCAGAAAACATGGGACAAACTTATACAGATAAATGAGAAAAACTCAAAGCAAGGATTTACAGAGAATATTATAAGAGCCATGAATAATCTCTCTTCCAAATTAATCGCAAAAACATTGACAGGAAAGAAAAGAACAGTAAAATGTGTTACTGGAAGAAAACAGATAGAGATAGCCGAGGATGGTACAATATTCCCATGCGAGATAATGGGTGTGAATTTCGGAAATATACGAGATTATGATTATGACATAAAGAAAATATTAAACACAAAAAAAGCCAAGGACTTTATTGAGCATATAGAAAAAATAAAATGTCACTGTACATGGGAATGCGCAATGAAGAATAATATCGTTTATAATCCAAGGCAATATCCGGCCTTATTCCTTGAATGGATAAAAGTTGTATTCTTAAAATAAATTATATTTTGTCCTCTCAAAAGCAAAGTATATAAGGGTTTCGTTCACAAGATAAATATGAAAAATATAGTGATTACAATACCCGCATATAATGAGGAAAAAACAATAGGATTAGTCATTAACAAGATAAAAAGTGTAATGGACAAAACAAAGTATAAATGCAAAGTTTTAGTCGTTGATGACGGTTCTAAAGATAAAACAAAAGAAGTGGCAAAAAAAGCTGGAGCTTTAGTTTATTCTCATCCTTATAATTATGGATTAGCAGAAACCTTTAGGACAGAGATGAAAAAATGCCTGGAATTAAAAGCAGATATAATAGTTCATACAGATGCAGACGGCCAATATTTAGCTGAAGAGATTCCAAACTTGATAAAAGGGGTTGAGAATGGTTATGATTTAGTTTTAGGATCAAGATTCAGGGGAAGAATACAGTATATGCCATTGACTAAGAGAATTGGAAATAATGCATTCTCAAGAGTAATCTCGAAAATAACAAGATTAAATATAACAGATGCTCAAACTGGTTTTAGGGCTTTTACAAAAGAGGTTGCTAAACTAAATATAATCTCAAATCATACCTATACCCAGGAACAAATCATAAAAGCAGTTCATAATAAATTCAGGATAAAAGAGATTCCTGCCACTTTCATAAAAAGAAAGAGCGGAAAAAGCAGGTTAATGAAGAATCCATTTGATTATGCAATCAAAGCATGGATTAATTTATTCAGGATATATAGAGATTATAGACCATTGAAATTCTTCGGTTCATTTGGACTAATATTCCTAGGATTAGGATTATTAATAGGATTATACTTAGTATCATTATTTATAATTACAGGAAAAGTAGGACATATTCCATTAACAATAATGTCTGTATTATTGATATTATTGGGAGTACAAGTCATATTCTTTGGATTCCTTGCAGATATGAAGAAATAAAGATAAATTTAATAAATAAAAGGATAATTAAATTATTGGGTGGTGTTAAGATGAGGGTGCTTTTAGTAATGCCTTCTATGGATAATGGTTATTGGCAGAAATTAGGAAAGAAAGTAGGGCCAAAGTCAGAGCCTTTAAGTTTAGCTTATATGGGTGCTATGTTAAAAAGGCATGGTCACGAAGTAAAAATCCTGGATTGTGAGGCATTAGACTATTCTTTTAATGATGTTGAGAATTACTTAAATCAAAATGAATTTGATGTATTTGGGATAGCAATGCTAACTATAATGTATTCCCAAACAATAACCCTATCAAACATAATAAAAAAAATTTATCCTCAAGCAAAGATAATAGTTGGCGGTCCTCATCCAAGTGCACATGGAAATGCCAAAGAGATTCTAGAAAAAGAAAATGTTATTGATTATGCTGTTATAGGCGAGGCTGAAAAGACATTTGCTGAGTTATTAGATGTAATAGAAGAGGAAAAAGAAACATATGAAGAATTATCAAAAATAGAGGGAATAGCTTTCAGAAATAAAAATAATGTTCTTATTACAAAACCAAGAGCAACTGTCAAGGAATTAGATGAATTTCCAATTCCAGACAGAAGCTTATTAGATATGAAATTATACAGGCCTTCTGTTTCATATTATAGGAAACTTCCTGCTTATATTATTTTAACTTCTAGAGGCTGTGGTTATAGATGTACTTTTTGTTCTAAAGTATTTGATAAAGAGTTTAGATTTCATTCTCCAGATAGAGTAATTGAAGAGATGAAAATTTTAATTGAAGATTATGGAGCAAAAGAGATTGTTTTTAGGGATGATACTTTTACAATGAGATTTGACTGGACTAAGGAAGTTTGTGAAAAGATAATTGAAGAGGGATTAAATAATAAGATAAAATGGAGTTGTATGACAAGAGTTAGTTTAGTTACTCCAGAATTATTGAAATTAATGAAGGAAGCTGGATGTTGGGGTATTCATTTTGGGGTTGAATCAGGATCTCAGAGATTATTAGATATGATAAAGAAAGATGTCACAATAAAACAGATAAAAAACGCTTTTAAATGGTGCAGGGAAGCTGGAATTGAGACAAGGGCTTTCATGATGTTGGGATTGCCAACAGAAACAAGGGATGAAAGTTTGAAAACAATACAGTTTGCTAAGGAATTAGATGCAGACTGGGCTCAATTTACTATTACGACGCCTTATCCTGGAACTGAATTATATGACCAAGCAATGGAACTTGGAGAATTACATGGACCAAAAGACTGGGATAATTATCAGACTTGGAGTGGCTTTTCAGATCATGAATTAGTATGGACTCCTAAAGGAAGAAAATCGGATGAATTAAAAGAATTGCAAAGAAGGGCATTGTTTGAATTCTACTTTAGACCAAAAGTTATACTTAGAAAGATAACAAACATCTCAAATATTGCTTTATTAAAAAAATATGTTCTTGGGGCTATGGCTCTAGCTTCTGGTGGTAATGGTAGACCAGTAGAATAGGTTTATAATGTAATTACTAATTAGTGATTATAAATAGAAAGATTTATAAATTGTGGAAGGCCAGTAAATAGTATGAGACGTACATATTTATTAGCGAACAAAGATTTAGATAGAATATTCGGATTTAAGACAGAATTAGAACTTTCTTTGCCTAGAACACCACAAGAAGGTATTAGAAGTTCAATTGATTTAACCTTCTCTAGAGAAGAACATGATTTAGTAATCGGAGATGTCTTTGTAGTGGACAGAATCAAAGGTAATGGATTAGCTGGAATTGTTGATCTTAATACCAAAAAAAGATTGACTACAGATGAGGTCAACCCATTTAGAAATTCTAATATTAGATTAAAAGGCCATTATTTGGGTGAATTAGGAAAATATTTATCTAATGATATGTCAATTTATGATAAGATTATAGTTGTTCGTTCTGAAGTAGCCCCATGGATAAAAACTATAATGGAGAAGAGAGTTCCAGAACATATTTTGAGAGCAGCAATTAACGATAAGCCAACCGCACAATCAGCATATTTCAGCAGATAATCAAAACAAACGATTTAAACAGAATTCTTTATTTATTTTAATCTTAGAGATTATAAAGTTATTTTCTTATAACATCAACTAAATTTAAAATTATTTCAACTTCTCTATGAACTCATTAATACAAGGCCTGCAGATTCTCTTGCCTTTAAACTCATTATAAGGCAATGGCTCTAGTACAAATTGATTACAAAATACGCATTTATCATAATTTTCCATTTTTCAACAACCCCTCCATCTCCTTCCTTATTTTCTTTATTTGTTTATCTTGGTTATAATTTTCTTCAATGTGTTTTCTTCCAGCTTTGCTGAATTTTAATCTTAAATTATAATCTTTAGCTAATTTCAACATCTTATTAGCTAATGAATTAACATCTTTTTCCTTTACTAAAAATCCAGTTTTATTATCTAAAACTAAATAAGGAATGCCAGCATGATAAGTTGAAATACAAGGAATTCCCATTGCTTGTGCTTCCATCAAAACAAATGGGGTTCCTTCTTTGTCCCCATCAGAAGCTAATATACTAGGCAATAAAAACACATCCGCTTTATTAAACTCATCTAATGATAATTTTCTTGTATCTTTTACCCCTTTATTACTTATAAAAATAACTTTATCTTTCAATCCAAGCTTATTAACTAATAATTTCAGCTCATTCTCCAAAGGACCATCTCCCAAAATCCTTAACTCAAAATTATTATTTTTTATTTTGTTAAAAGCTTCAATTGCATATTTAATTCCTTTTTTCTCTATTAACCTTCCAACAAAAAGGAATGCAACTTTCTTTGATTTCTTTGGTTTTCTATACTTGAAATTTTTTAAATCAATCCCAATATTAATGTCTTTCACTTTATTCCTATCACAACCAGCATTGATTAAATCCTTATTCATATCTGGGCTAAGGGTTATGAATAAGTCTCCTTCTTTTATTAACAATTTGTATATTTTTTTGTTTTTAATCAGATTATCAACATCTTTTCCCCAAAATGTTGTTATAACTGGAATTTTTTTATTCAGAATTTTTCTTAGTAATACTCCAATCATTCCTGCAAAAACCAATTGGGAATAAATAATATTATGATTTTTATAAACCCTTAATGACTTACTTAAAAACCCCAAAGCAAATGTTGGAATTTGGAGATATAATAATGGATTATTTTTCAGATTAACAGCTATTCCGCTGCCATAAGCCAATCTCTGATATTTTCTAGGGAGAACATAGCTAAATCTGTATATATTGATTCCATTTCTTTTTTCATATTTTTTGGAGTCAATAGTGTCTGGAGCAATGATATCTAACTCTACATCCTCTTTTTCCTTAAGGCTTCTTATTGATTCATAGATAAAATTCGCTAGGTAATCCCCTTCATATCTTGATAAGGATGTAGTCAACACTAAAGCCTTTATTTTCATGATTTAAATTTTATAGGTTAATATTTAAAAGTATCTGAGAAAGTCTTAAAAATATAGAAATAAGGATAATATTATGAAAGCCCTATTATTATTTCCACAAACTGAAACTCCTTATGGACTGCCTAATTATCCACCGTTAGGATTAGCATATTTATCTTCTGTATTGAAAAAAATAAATATATCTCATGATATTCTGGATTTAAGATTATATCCAAACTGGCAGGAAATTCTAGTTTCAAAATTAAAGGAAAATAATTATACAATAGCTGGAATGGCTTCTACAGTATTTGATCATCCATCAGCCAAAAAATTAGCTTCCATAATAAAAGAGAATAGCCCAGAAACAAAAGTAATTGTTGGCGGAGCTCATCCAACATTAGTAAAAGACAAGATATTAAAGGAAGACAAAAACTTTGATTTTGTTTTAGTTGGAGAAGGAGAATTAACTTTTTCCGAATTATGTATTGCATTAAGGGATAATAAAGATTTTAATGAAATAAAAGGATTAGTCTTCAGAAAGGAAAATAAAATAATAACAAACCAAGAAAGAATTTTTAATAATAACCTAGATGAGCTGCCATATCCAAATTATGATAAGTTTGATCTAAAAAAGTATCATGGTGATACTAGTTTCAAAGGTATAATTGGAAGAAAAACAATATTCCCGATGTCTACCTCAAGGGGGTGTCCTTATTCCTGTACATTTTGCTCTGTTCCAGTATTTACAGGGAAATTATTCAGGGTAAGAAGTCCTGAAAATGTTATTGGGGAAATGAGGATGTTGAAAGAAAAGTATAATGTAGGAACAATCGACATTCTTGATGATAATTTTACCATGAACTTGGCAAGAGCAAAAAATATATGTAAATTAATGATAGAGAAGAATATTAATGTAAAATGGAGCACCCCAAATGGAGTAAGAGCTGATAGATTAGATGATGAATTAGTTGGATTGATGAAAAAATCAGGATGTGATGATATAGCTGTTGGAATAGAAAGTGTAGATAATGATGTTCTAAAGAAAATGAAGAAAGGGGAGAATATAGAAGCAATAGAAAGAGGAATTGATTTGTTGAAGAAATATAATATTAACATAAAAGGCTTCTTCATTATCGGCTCAAATGGAGAGACAAAAGAAAGTGCTTTGAGAATGCTTGAGTTTGCAAAAAAGCATAATTTCAAACAAGCAAGATTTAGTATGCTGATTCCATATCCTGGAACCGAGATGGCATCATGGATTGACCAAAACGATTATTGGAGTGTTGATAACCCAGAGGAAGAACTTGTAAAATATGCCGATATGGGTGAACAGTTAAAGCCAATATATAATACTCCAGAATTTCCGCTACAAGATAAGATTGATGTGTATAATCATTTAATAAAAGAATGGGACTCTTATGAGTTAAAAAGAGACTGGAAGAAAAGATTCTTGATAAATCTTAGAAGATATGGTATTGTTTATAATCTATTAAGAAATCTAAGGAACAGATTGAAGAGATAATAAAGCATTTAAATAAAGATATGAGGGTTCTTGTATGTCTGATCAGGATCTTAACAAGATAGCAAGTGGAGCAGGCATTATCTTTGTAGGTATGATATTATCAAAGATATTTGCTTATTTATACAGATTAATAATCGCAAGAATTGGAGTAAGTGAATATGGATTAATATCGCTTGGTTTGGGAATTATCGGGATAATATCAAGCATATCAATTATTGGACTGCATAGGGGAGTATTAAGAAATGTATCATATTACAGGGGGAAAGAAGATTTAGGAAAAGTAAAAGGAGTAATAACCCTAGCATTAAAGATAAGTCTTGGAATAAGTTTATTATTAAGCATTTTGCTTTTCATTTTTTCTGATTTCATTTCGGTAAGATATTTCCATAACGAAGATTTAAGTTTGATCCTAAAAATATTAGCTGTATCAATTCCTTTAAGCGTTATGAATGAAATAATACTTAATACAATATTAGGATTCCAGAAAGTAGTTTATATGGTGATATCAAAGAATATAATCTTGAATCTTTCTAGGTTTTTATTGACAATAGCATTTGTATTATTCAGCAGAAATATCCTGGGATTGGCTTGGATATATGTTGTATCTTTTTTAATTTCATTTATTTTTTCATTTTATTTCTTGGAGAGAAAAGTATTTCCAATATTAATAACAAAAATAAAATCCATAAGTGTAGGAAAAGAGTTATTTTCATTTTCATGGCCTTTGGTATTCAGCGGATTAGGAATGTTATTGGTTGGGTGGACAGACACAATAATGCTTGGATTCTTTAAGACAGTAAATGAAGTAGGATATTATAATACAGCATTGCCAACCTCTCATTTATTGTATATAGTTCCACAAGGATTGATGATGATGGTTATCCCTACATTAACTTATCTCTTCTCAAGGAAAGAGATGGACAAATTCAATATAATAACAAGAACAACGACAAAATGGGTATTTATGATTAATTTGATATTATTTTCATTATTTATGATGTTCGGAAAAGAGATAATAAGTATATTGTTTGGAGCACAATACTCAATAGCGGGTGATGTTTTGAGGATATTAAGTGTCGGCTTCTTCATAAATTATACAATGATATTCATGGGTCATATGCCAATAATAAAAAACAGGCCAAAATGGGATTTGTTTAATATTTCAATAGTAGCTATAACAAATATAATATTAAATTTCATTTTAATACCCCCATATGGCATATTTGGGGCGGCAATAGCAACAAGTGTTTCATTCGTTATCTTTGGTATAATTGAGTTTGTAGAAGCATTATACATATTCAATGTTGATAATCCAATAAAACTTGTTTATTTAAAAGTAATCATATCTATAATAATCGCTTCTTTCCTTACTAGTTACTTGGCTAATAATTTAATAAGCGTTAACAATCTCATTAACTTAGTGATAATATCACTCATCTTAACAATAGTTTATTCTGTATTATTAATAGTTACAAGGAGTTTCGACAAAGAAGATAGTGAGGTTATAAAATCAATACAAAATAAGATCGGAATAAATATCCCGTTTATAGACAGATTTATTTAATTTTTATGGCTTTTATTATAATATTATCCCCAAAAGTTCCATAATTAATATCATAATCTATATTTTTTAAATTAATAAAAAAGTTCTCAAAATATCTCTTATTTAATAATCGTGAAGTAAATATCTCAATATATGTTATGATTGTTGAAATAATTGAACTTCCTATATGGACTTTGTTTATTCTAAATTTATTATTAAAAATCTTGTTTAATTCTTCAACATTATAGTGTCTATGCTCTTCATTAACAATTTTTGGATTCTTTCTTTTTATTAAATAGTAAAGGGATTTATATAAGAAGGGCATTGTTATTTTCAGATTATCTGGATCAAGAAAACTAAATAATCCTTTATGCGGAACACTTAATATAAGAATCCCATCCTTCTTCAGTATTCTATATATTTCATTAATCATAGTTTGATCATCATTAACATGCTCTAGAACATCAAGAATTGTTACAACATCAAAGAAATTTGATTTAAATAGCAGTTTCTTTGATTTTAATAATCTGAAATCAATGTTTTTATATTTCTTCTTGGCTCTGTATATAAATTCTTTATTGACATCAATGCCATAAACATTTCTGGCTTTGTTCTTAAAGTATATTGTAAAATATCCAGAAGCGCATCCAACATCTAATAGTCTATCTATCTTATTTGGAAGCCAATTATACGCTTTTTTAGCCCTTGTCTGCAGTCTATGCTCTGGCATTATTGTTTATAGATAAAAAGTATTAAAAAACTAACTATCTTAGATTTTTTTAAATAGAAACATATAAATATGAATAATTTGGATTTATATTATATTTTTAAGTGGTTAAAATGAAAATCGCATTTGTATGTCCAATAGCTTCTAAGTTCAATCCAGATATGATGATTGAGCCGCTTAGTGTCGGTTATTTGGTTTCATATCTAAAATCTAAAGGTTATAAAGACTTTGAGCTATACTTTGGAGCATTTACTCCTGAAGAAGAAATAGCAGAAAAGAGTTCTAAAGCGGATATAGTCGGATTCACTACAGCATCATCTATGGTTACTCAGGGAATTAGAATAGCAGATATGATTAAAAAAATAAATCCTAATGTAATAACTGTAATAGGTGGAGCACATGCTACCGCCCTTCCTGAAAAGACATTAAGGGAATGTCCTCCAATAGACATTGTTGTTAGGGGAGAAGCTGAACACACATTCCATGAATTAATCCAAGCAATAGAAAATGGAAAAGATTTTTCCGATATAAGGGGAGTTACATACAGAAAAAATGAGAAAATAGTAACTAATCCTGCAAGGGAATTAATTGAAGATATAGATGAAATTCCTTATCCAGACAGAGAGTTTATACAGCAAAGAATGTTTGTTAAAAAAAATCTTAAGATAGGAAAAAAGATAGCTTGGATGATGGCAACAAGGGGTTGTCCATTTATATGCAATTTCTGCACTTCAAAAGTAGTATGGAAGATAAGTTATAGAAAGAGAAGCCCAAAAAATATAGTTGGTGAGATAAAAGAATTAGTTGATAATTATGGGGTAAATCATATCAATTTTGCAGATGATACAATGACTATAGATAAACAGTGGACTTTTGATTTGTGCAAGGAAATAAGAAGAGCAAATTTAGGAATTACATGGAGCTGCAATTCCCAGACATCTGTAGTAACAAGAGATATGTTATACGCTATGAGAAAAGCTGGTTGCGAACAAATATGGTTTGGAGTTGAGTCTGGAAATAAAAAAATCAGATGGGCTATGGAAAAATTCATAACAACAGAATCTATAATAAATGCATTTGAATGGGCACACGAAGCAGGATTGAAGACAAGGGCATACATGATAATCGGCGGTCCTGGAGAAAGCTATGATACAATAAAAGAAAGTGAAGAATTAATGGAAAAAATTAAACCAACCGCAATAAGCTGGACTATCAATACAATGTTGCCAGGATTAAAAGGATACGATGAAGCTGTTAAAAAAGGATTAATAGAAGAGGATAAAATCGATTGGAGTGGAGTTGGATTTAGAAATATTCATTCTGCAGTCCTTCCAACTGAACATCTTAGCAAAGAAGATATATTATCAGAATGGGAAAGGGTAAGTGAAAAATTCAAAAACTATCAGTTCTATGACTTCCATTTTAGATATATGCCTGAATATTTATTGTATAGATTCATGACAACAAATGTTAAACAATATCCCTTAATGACCAAGAAATTATTGAGTCATATTAAGAAGATTGATATAAGAAAGAGCTTAAGTAAAGATGCTACTTCTTATGCCTAATTAATCAGTATTTTCCACCATTTCTTTGAATTATCTTCTAAGTTATATTCATTCATAACCAATTTTCTTGCATTTATTCCAAATTTGTTTCTTAAAATTTTATTATCAATCAAAATCTTTAATTTATTGTATAATTCTTGCTTATCTTTCTGTTTTATTAAAAATCCAACTTTATTTTTGTTTATTATTTCTTTTGGACCAACGCAATCAGTTGAAACTACCGCTAATCCTGACGCCATAGCTTCTATTAATGAAATTCCAAACCATTCCTCCCAAGTGTTCAAAGAATAAGAATTTAATATGAATATGTCGCTTTGACCATACAATTTTTTCAATTCTTTTTTTGATCCTATATATCCAAGATATTTTACAGGAAAGTATTTTTCTTTGGATTTTATCAACTCTGCTAATGGGCCATCTCCAGCAAATAAAAATTCAACTTTATTTTTGTTAAATTTTGATGATACCTCTAATATATCCCTTATCCCTTTCTCCTCAACTAATCTGCCTGTGTACAATATCTTAATCTTCTTGTTATTTTTATTCTTTAAATTATATAAATTAATATCAACGGAATGTGGAATTTGTATAACATTATACCCTTTCGATTTTAATGCATTGTAAGCTGTCTTGGAAACTGCAACTATTTTTGTTCTTTTTAGAAACTGATGCCATATCCATTTGTTGAATAATGGTTTTGTTTCATATTTTTTTGTATTCCAATAGGGCCATGAAGTAAAATAAATTGTATTTTTTCCTAATAAATTAAGGAAAAACATATAGTATATCATATTGGAATATGCAGGGAATGATAATATAATATTTTTTTTAAATAATAGTTTTACAGGAGCCAAGATTCCATCAACTATATTTTTAATAGAAGGTTCTCCTTCTATAACATTAGATTTTCCTGTAAATCTTTTTCTTATTATCCTAAATAGTTTAGAATGATTATTCAATTTTATTAGTGTGTTATATAAAAATCTGGAAGATATTCTTTTTATTTCAATGTTTTTTGTTTTTTTAAGATGATAAATATTCCAGTAATAAAAATCCTTTAATCCTGTTGTGTATATAACTAAATTATATTTTCTTAATTTTCTGATAGAAAGCATATTTTTTATTATCTTGTGAATATGAAAAAGGTTCCATAACACTGCTTTTTTGAATAAATAGATTAAAACGATTCTTGATCTATTGGTTAATCTTCTTGTATTGAAAAGAACATTAATCTTATTTCTTTTTATTTTTGTTCTTCCTTCAACAGAAGCAAAAGATAATAGATTAATATTAAATAAGGCCATTAATATATCCTTAATTATTAATTTAAATCTAGGAAAATCAAATAATTCTCTATTATTTTTATCTAAAAACAGATATTTAAAATAAGAATAGATATGATTTTTAGTTGTTAAGTAATATCTCTTTTCCAAGTTTAAAGAAACTTTTGATTGTAATGCATGCATGGCAATTGCTTCTCTTACATATTTGCATTTTAGATTATTTAGTTTGCATCTCAAGAAGAAGTCTGTATCCTCATCATAAATGAAGTAAAGCTCATCAAAAAATAAATTATTTTCAATTAAAGAATTTTTTCTAATCATGAAAACAGTTGATGCTTTCAGATATCTCTCTTCATTAGAGTTTGAAGGATACATTTTGGTATTATCCTCAAAGATTATCCTTGGAAATAATATGTCATGATTATCATATTTTAAGAATTTCTTGAGTATATCTTTTGTCAAAAAAACATCACTATCAACAAAAAAGAGATATTCTCCATTCGCTTCTTTTATTCCTACATTTCTTGCATATGCTGGACCTTTATTTGATTTGTTTCTTATTATATTTACCTTAGGAAAATTCTTTTTTATTATTTCAATTGTCTTATCATTAGAATTATCATCAATTACAATAATTTCTTTATCACATTTGATGGAATAAATGCTTCTAATGCACCTTTCTATTGTATCTTCCCTATTGTAAGTTGGCACTATAAATGATATCATTTCTATCTAAGTTTTTAATAAGAGAAAGCTTTAAATAACATACGAGTGGAGAATCAGTCTAACATTCCAAGTTTATTTTTTATAACTTGTTTGCCATAATGATATGGACTATGATACATTGTGGATTGTAAGAAACATCCATGTGTACAGAAGCATCCCTTTACTTTTTCTCTTAACTTATCCATCTTCTCAGAGTTCCATGCCTTGGCAAAGTCATAATCATAATTTTTAATATTATCTCCTGTCTCTAATAATTCACATACCCCAATATTACCATCCGGATAGACTACTCCAATTAAATTTCCAGCCTGGCATTCCATCAAAGGGGCTTGTTTTTTTAATATCTTAACAGCCATCTCCATTTTTGACAAGAATACTGTTCTATGTAAATCAAGCCAATTCTTTCTTGTATGGGTAACATCATAATTATCCTTTAATTTCTCATAAACATACTCTAAATCATCAAAATCAGGCAATCCATATTCTTCCTTTGTCTTTGGATTTACATCAGCTAATCTTGGTCTTACAGCAAAGTAATCTGAGCCTCTTATCAATTCAAATGCATGATCAACTCCAAGTTCATTTACTAGATTCATTATCTGATCTAACTTAAAGTGATTTTTATTAGATAATACTGTAAGAGCATTTACACTAAAATTAGGATAATCATTCTTTAATTCTTTCAATAGTTTTATAGTTTCAATCGCTTTGTCAAAAGAACCATCCATTGCTCTTACTTTATCATGATCTTCTTTTACTCCATCTATTGATACTTGAATATGAACATTTGATTTTACTTTTGAAAGAATATCAACTGCTCTATCTCTTATAAATTTTGGAGTGAATCCATTCGTTGTTAAATTAATATTTTTTGTTTTATTCTCTTTGCTATAAACTTCACATAAGTCAGCTATCTCCTTAAACAAGAATGTCTCTCCTCCTGTTAATAAAGCGCTTTCCAAGGGATGTTTTAATGATCTGATCATCTTCGCTTGTTCCTCAAATCCCATATCTCCGGGCTTATTCAATTCTTTCCAGTAGAAACAATGATGGCATTTTAGATTACATCTCGTTGTAACAAAATGTATCAAAATTAATGGAGTTTGTAGTCCTCTCTTTATCTGAACTGTATATTTTCCATAATCAATTAAATTTTTTGTGAAGCTCATTTTAGTAGTAAAAGTCAGCCATTGATCTGTTTTTAATTATATCTAGTGGCTGCATTATCATTTTTCTTCCTTTTCTTACATTATTTACAATATTATCTTTTATAATCCTAGTAATTCCAGGAAAATTCTTGTATAAAAACTTATAAGGGGTTTTTAATGGAAATACTAAGAGATTAGATAACGGTAATAATGTTATTAATGATTTATGAATCTTTTCATTAAGGAATATTTTATCTATAATTTTACTATTACCAAATAATTGGTATAATCTCATGAATATCCTAAAGTATCTGTATGAAAATAAAACAGCTTGTTGATTTATTGAATCTTGTTTTATAATGTTTTCATCAAAATAAGTCCCGAATTTAGCTGAATCTTCTGTTATCCATCCCTCTTTTATGGCTGTGTTATATAATTCTGTATTTGGATAAGGCTGCCATATACTCAAATGTACTGAAGTTGCTTTTATCTTAGCGCATAACTTTATTGTCTCAAGTATATTTGATAAAGTTTCATAAGGAAATCCAATCATTACATAAGCTCTAGTTTTAATTCCATATTTATTACAAGCATCAAAAGCTTCCTGTATTTTTTCAGTTGGTGTTACCCTTTTCAATATTTTCTCTCTTAATTCTGAATTTCCAGACTCAACACCCATGCAAAGCTCGACAAAGTTTGCTTTCTTAAGATATTTTGCAGTCTCAAAATTTACTAAGTCAACCCTTGTATTAGCCATTAATGGCAGATTAATTTCCTTGCTGTATTTTTCTGAGAAATCCTTAAGCCATGTCTTGTTTAATCCAAATGTATCATCTAATAGTTCAACATGATCCATATAAGGATATTTTTTAACGCATTCTTTTAATTCATTTACAACATTGTCAACAGACCTCATCCTTACAAACTTTCCTTTTCCTTTGTATAACTCCTGAAATTGTGGTTCAGAACAATAAGTGCATGTAAAAGGACATCCCCTTGTTGTGATTACATTTAATTTTTTTATCTTGGCCTGGACTAAATTATTAAAGTCAAATAAATCTCTATCCGGATAAGGAAGCTCATCTAGATTATCACTTAAATTTCTTACAGGATTTCTATATATTTTTCCATCTTTCTTTATCCATAATCCATCTATTTTTGTATAATCCTGTTTCTTGTCTATTTTATTGCATAATTCAACAAATGCCTCTTCTGATTCCCCTATTGAGATTACATCTATGCCTTCTTTCTTCAAAACCCTCTCAGAATCTATAGTTGCATGTATCCCACCAAAAATTGTTATGGCTTTTGGGAATTCTTCTTTTACTAACGGAGCTATTTTTTCTATTTTATCGAACTGGTTAGAATAAGCAGTATAACAAATTAAATCTGGATTATAATCTTTAATGTTTTTTATTAATTCTTGAACATTAATCTCACCAAGAATATGTAATAATTTGGTTTTATGCCCTTCCTTCTTTGCACAGGCTGAGAGCATAGCTAACCCTAAATGATAAGAGCCTTTATACTCTTCATCTGTCATAATATCTGTTATATAGTTATAATCTGGAAAAACAAAAAGGATCCTCATCCTAACCACCACACCTAAATTTTCAACTCCCTTATAGCATTAATTACTCTTTCTTTGTTTATAAGTTTAACGTCGCCTTTATTCTCAATTAGTATACTTTTATTATCATTATATCCCCACACATGGCTTAAGCTTGTTCCAAATAAGGCTATTAATCTTGTATTAACCGCTTTAGCCATATGCATGGGTCCAGAGTCCGGGCATATTATCAATTCAGCCCTTCTGATTAACTCAGCTAATTGCATTAAGGATAATTTTCCTGATAAATTTATTGGCTTGTTTTTCATATTCTTCATAATTTCATCAGCCATCCACTTCTCATTGTCAGATCCTGTTAAAATGATCGAATATTTCTTTGATAGAAAATTTCCAACTTCAGCAAATTTCTTATTATCCCATAATTTTAATGGACCCCCAGAACCTGGATGTAGTATTACAAATTTTTTTATTTTGTTTTTCTTTAACAAATTATCAACAAATAATTTTTCTTCATTTGAGATAAATAATTCTAATTTTTTATCTTTGGAGTTAATTCCAATAGTTCTTAACAAATTTAAATTTCTATCAATTATATGCAAAGAATCATCATAATTTCCAATATGTGTTAATAGAAAATCTCCTCCTTTAACATCATAAGCTAGTCTATATCTAGATTTGGATAAATAAGCTATGAAAATATTTCTTAGCTCTCCTCTTAAATCAATAGCCAAGTCAAAATTATTTCTTCTTATCTTCTTAAAGAATTTTATATGTTTCAATATGCTAAAAGTCTTTTTTCCTCTGTACCATAAAGGATCATAAACAATAACCTCATCAACATATGGGCAATTTTCTATTAATTCTTTTGTTAATGACCTTAACATTATTGAAATATGTGCTTTTGGATAAGCTCTTCTCAAAGCTCTTAAAGTTGGAATTGATGTTATAACATCCCCTATATGGTCTAATCTTATAACTAATATTTTATTTATGTTCTTTAATCCTTTATTTTTTTTATAATGAAAGAATATTTTTCCTATTAAGTCAACAAATGCTGTTGTATAGAGATTCCTTTTATAGTCTAATCTATACTTAGATAACATCATAATTCTTTAATAATAAGTTTCTTAAACATTTCTACCTTCTATTTTCAATGCTATTTTACAGGGAATACCTTGAAGACATCTTAAGATTCTCTTCATGGTATGTGGATTACTATTCATTTTTAATTACATCAATCTTTAGAAGAAAAAAGATTGGAGATGTAAAAAGTATAATAATCATAGACTTAAAGTATATTGGAGACTTGATAATTGATACTCCGATGATAAGGGCATTAAAAGACAGATATCCAAATGCTAAAATTTCTATTTTGGTTCCCCAGCCAATGAGGGAAGTCTTAATGGGAAATCCGGATATCTTCTCAATAATAACTGATGATAAAGAATCCCTTGAAAGATTATCAAGGGAAAAGTTTGATTTGGGAATATTATTATATCCTGGAGATAAAAAAATGAGCTCTTTCCTAAAAAATATAGCTTCTTACAGAATAGGAATAAGAAGATCTGGAGCATTTGAGCCTAAAGGATATTATTTAAATAAAAAAACCAAGCCTTGTTTAATATGGAAACATAAGATAGACGATAACTTAGATGTGATAAAGACAATTGGAATAAAAGCTAATGAAAAGAAAATTCAATTACATGCTACAAAAAGGATTGACTCTTTTTTTAGAGAAAATATGATTTCAGACAAAGATTTTATTATAGTCATACATGCCTCTCCCCAGCACAAAAGCCATGAATGGTTCAAAGACAGATTTGCATTATTAGCTGATAAATTAATTGAGGATTATAAAGCAAATGTTATTTTTACAGGAGCTGAAAAAGATTCTGATTATAATGAAGAAATAATAAAAATGATGAATTATAAAGCGATGAATTACTCCGGACATTCAATACAGGAATTTTTTGCTATGATAAAAAGAGCAAATCTTATTATAAGTGTCGATACAAGCGCCATGCATGTAGCAGCTGCTTTCAATAAGCCAGTCATAGCATTATTCGGAGCAGGCAATCCAAAAGTATGGCACCCTTATTGTGATAATTTCAAAGTTATTTATAAGGAAGATGTAGCACATACAAGGTGCTGGAAGCATGATTGCTATCTTAAGGGAGAAAGATATATGGAATGCATGAAAAACATCCAAGTTCATGATATTTTAAAAGCTATTAATGAAATGGATATATTCCAGAATATAATAACGGATTAGCAATTCTTAAAAAGCTAATTAAATAGGATTTTAGGTGTTTAAAGATGAAATTACTGGTTACTGGGGGTCTTGGATTTATAGGAAGCAATTTTGTAAGATATATTCTTGATAAATATCCTAATTATGAGTTAATTAATCTAGATAAAGTAACTTATTGTGGAAGATACGAAAATCTAAAGGATATAGAAAATAATCCTAATTATACCTTTGTAAAGGGAGATATAGGCAATCAAGAGTTAGTTGAGCATATTATAAATCATCATAAGCCAGATGTGGTTGTTAATATTGCTGCTGAATCCCATAATGATAATGCAATAAAAGATCCCCATATTTTTGTAAAAACTAATGTTTTGGGAACCCAAGTATTATTGCATGCTTGTTTAGATAAAGTAAAGAGATTTCATCATGTCTCAACCTGTGAAGTTTATGGAGATTTGGATTTAGATTCAGATGAAAAATTTACAGAGTCTACAAGATATGCCCCTAAGTCTCCTTATAATGCTTCCAAAGCTGGCTCTGATCATATTGTAATGGCTTATTACCACACATTTGGACTTCCTGTTACAATATCAAATGCTGGAAATAATTATGGCCCATATCAATATCCTGAAAAATTAATTCCATTGTTTGTTACAAATGCGATTGAGAATAAAAAGCTCCCATTATTCAAATCCAGTCAAAATAAAAGAGAATGGATTCATGTATTAGATCATTGTAGAGCAATTGATGCAATAATCCATAAAGGAAAAGTTGGACAGTATTACAATGTTGGAACTGGAGTAGAAAAAAACATTGAGGAGATAACTAAAATAATTTTAAATCATTTGCAAAAGCCCGAGTCATTAAAGGAGTATGTTCCAGACAGGAAAAGCCATGACAGAAGATATTTGTTGGATTCCTCAAAAATAATGAACGAGATTGGATGGGCTCCTGAAATTGATTTTGATCAAGGAATTAAAGAAACAATAGATTGGTATAAGGAGAACGAATGGTGGTGGAGGCCATTGAAAAATGCCTAAATTAGTTATTGGATTAAGAGCATATTTAGTAAGGGAAAAAGATAAAGAATTGGATTTACAGATAAAAGAAGCAAGAAAATATTTTCCGAATGCTGATATAGTTGTAACTGTGTGCGGAAATAAATATAATTCATTCACAAAAAGAAAAGCAAATAATATAATTTATTATAGTGAAAAGCCATTGGGATTAGGAAAGACTTGGGAGATAATTGTTGACTATGCAAAGAAGAAAAATGCAGATGAAGTAATTGTTGTTGATGGGGATGACCAGCATTTCTTCAGTGAGATAAAAAAGATTTATGAACAATATAAATCACAATTAGTAATTCCGCAGAGAGAAAAGAGATTTATATTCTCTGGAGATTCAGAATTACATGGAATCACATTAGAAGATCTGGAAAATGCTTTTATAAGATATAAACATAAAACAAGGATAAATGACCTGCAATCTGGATTATTTATAATAAAAGATAAAAGAATAATTAATGGATTGGATTTCTCAAACAAAAATTCATTCATTGGGGACTTTCTATTCCTTGATCAAGTATTGGATAAAAAGATAGATATTGGACTTCCTGTAATAAGAATAAGACCGCAAACCTCAACTATATCAAGCAGGAGTTTGGTATTTTCTGGAATAAAAGCTTATGAAGATTATTTTGGAATTAAATTCAAAGAGATAATAAAAATATCAATGCGTGATCCTAATTTCTATCTCCCAAATGGCAAACTAAGTGTATTAACAAAGATAGAAGAATTGTATTTAGAGCATATAAATTCTGAGAAAGTAAAAGATATGAAGGGATTAATTCTGGCTGGAGGTTATGGAACAAGATTAAGACCAATTACATATACTGTCCAGAAACAGCTAATTCCAATAGCCAATAAGCCAATAATCTATTACGTCATAGAAGATTTAGTCAATTCCGGAATAAATGATATTGGTATTGTTATAGGTCAAAATAAACATCAATTCATAAAAATAGTTGGAGACGGTTCCAAATGGAATGCAAAGATAACTTATATTAACCAAGATAATCCAAAAGGATTAGCTCATGCTGTATTAATCTCAAAAGAATTCCTAGATGGAAAGGATTTTGTTATGTATTTAGGAGACAATCTTCTGAAAGAAAATATTCATGAATTTGTAAAGAAATTTAATAACTCAAATGTTGATGCCAGTATATTATTGACCCCTGTTTCTGATCCTGAAAAATTTGGAATAGCAAAGTTAGATAGTAATGGAAATGTAATCAAATTATTAGAAAAACCAAAAAACCCCCCAACTAACTTAGCTATAGTGGGAGTTTATACATTTAGAAATTCTATATTCAAAGCAATCTCTAGTATTAAACCATCTAAAAGAGGAGAACTAGAAATAACAGATGCCATGCAATGGTTATTGGATAATAAATATAAAATTTCGTCTACTCTAATAAAAGATTACTGGAAAGATACAGGAAATGCAGAAGCATTATTAGATGCCAATAGAATGATTTTAGATAGCAGATTAAATGGCTATTCTAATCTAGGAAAAGTATCAGATGCATCAACAATAAAGGGAAGAGTAAAAATAGGAAAGAATACAATAATTTATGACAACTCAATTATAAGTGGTCCAGTTGTCATCGGAGATAATTGCAAAATAGGTCCAAATGCTTATATTGGCCCATACACATCAATAGGGGATGGTGTAATAGTAAAGGAGACTGAACTAGAAAATTCCATTGTATTGAATAACTCATATATAAATTCCGGAAAAAGAATTGTTGATAGCATAATGGGAGAAAACAGTAAAGTTTCATCTGCAAAGAATAATCTTCCAGAAGGTCATAAGCTTATAATAAGCGATAATTCTGAGGTTGGGTTGTAACTATAAAATAACAACATCAGAAAGGCTTATAAATTAAATATAATAAAATTAATAATAAAATGAAAATATACAATCTAAAAAGTGAAGCAGCTGCTTGGGAAGAAGTCCAGAGACTTAGAAGAGATTTTAATCCAGAATTATTAAAAGATATTAGAATAAATTCTGGGGAGGAAGCTGTTGAAAGAGCAACAGAAGTTATACAAAGATTATTAACTGATTTAAAAGATTATAATCTTAATTTTCCACAAATATCTCCGGGTCATGGATCAGGACATTTAACACGTGATTTTGTTAATGCCGGAATTTTATTTAGAAATTTAGAGACCGACCCAAGAGATGCATTTGTGGGATTTGTTGGTGGTTCTTTACATGATATTGGTTGTGTAATCATCTCAAGATATGAAGAGTCTACAAGAGCTGTTAGACATGCAGAAGCTGGTGCATTATTTACAAGACATTTATTGGAAAATCAAAAAGATTTGAGTGATTTAGAAAGAACAGCTATAGCTTATTCAATTGCAGCACATACACATTATAGGGGAGAATCAGAAGTGAAATGTGATGATGGTGAAACAAGAATAGTTAAGCCTTATATGGAATTAGATAAAAATGGAAAACCAGTATGGCCTGTATGGTTTACAAGATGGGTTGATAGACTTGATTGTAATGGTCCAGCTTATTTAGGCAGACATTATCTAACTCTTGCTGAAGAACATAAAGATTTTGATGGACTAACTCATTTTGATGTTAGGTTTGCTCACCATATGACACCGTTACTAAGACATTTCAAAGATCAAGTTGATGATAAAGGAGTGAGAAATCAAACTATGAGTGAACATATGAAAATGTTTGCTGATTCTCAGACTAATGAATCTCCTTATGGAAAGCATGATTATGGATTTATGGTTCAGTTAAGAGATGGTTCCAAAGATATGTTAAATAGGATAGTTTATGCCACACAAGTTCCTACTATATTTAGTCCGGAAAGAGAAAGAGAAATTCGTGAAGTATGGAGAAAATTTTTATATGGGAATGTAGAACCTTCAATGTTAGGATCAGTAACATCGGGAACTCTTGATGGAATGTTTGGTGAATTAGAGGATAAAACAAGACATGCTTGGTGCAGTGCATTCTTAACAACAATATATGAATATAGTAGATGGGCTGAAGAAAGACTAAAATATATTGAAAGACAAGATTCAAGATCATATTCATTTAAACCAATAACAGATGATGTAAGAGAAGTAATCAAACCAAGATATTGGGAATAATTATTTTAAAGATGATAAAAGAGGTTATATCTATAAAGAATTCTAGATTAATCAAGCCAATTTATTTAACTTGTAGAATCAACCGTAATGGTCCTACTTATGATATAAATCCTTTGAAGACAGACCCAAGAACAAAAGAACTTGGACTTGAATTAGAGGATTTAATGCCTTCTTATTTTGTAATAGTAAATCCAAAAGCCCATAGGGGGGGTATAAGTGGGCATTATCATAATAAGAAAAAAGAAATTTATTCTTTGATAAACGGAAGGTTGATTTTTTTCGTTTCTGATCTGTCTGGAAACAGAGAAATAATAGATTTTGACACTAGAATTCCTAATAATGTTAAAGAAGGGGGGAAAATTAAATTTCCTGTTATATACCTACCACCAAAAGTTGCTCATCTAGTATATAATCCACTAAATTATACACAAACATTATTGGTATTGTCAAGATACTCTGATGAAGAAGCTTTCAAAGGTGGTGATATAATAGAATTTGACGCTGTTGGCGGAGAACTTAAGAAAGTTGCTTCAGAAATAAGATTATAATAATTTATTATATATTTTCTCTAAACTTTCAATCTGTTTAAGTATGTCATATTCTTTTTCAACATGATCTCTTCCATATTTTCCCATCTGTTTCCATAATTTAGGATTTTCTATTAAATAACTTAATCTATCAGCTAAAGCATCAACATCCCTTTCAGAGACTAAAAATCCAGATTTCTTATCAATAACTTCTTCGGGAATATCACAATGCAATGTTGAAACTACTGGCATTCCAGTTGCTTGAGCATTTAATAATACAATTGGTGCTCCTCCTTCTATGTCTCCATTCTCTGCAGTAACGCTTGGGTGTACGAAGATATGGGCATTCAACAATTCTTCTACTAATCTATTCAGGGGAATAAGCCCGACTAATTCTATATTCCTAAGATTTAATGATTTTATTAATTCCTCAATTTTAAGCCTTAATTGCCCGTCTCCAATTAATCTTAGCTTAACATTATTATATTTCTTTTCTATTTTAGCAAATGCTCTAATCAGATATTCGATACCTTTCTTTTCCTCAAACCTTGCGACCATTAAGAGAATAATCTCCTTATCTGATTTTCTTTCCTTAAATGGAAATTTATTTACATCAATTCCCAAATGATTAATTATTATTTTGTTTTCATCACAGCCAGCATTAATTAAAACTTTTTTTGCGTTGCTTCCTTCAACTAAGAATAGGTCTCCTTCTTTGAAAAGTTTATTATAAATTCCGGGCTCTCTTTTAGGAGCTTGGATTAAGTCATACCCATAAAATGATGTTATTAAGGGAACTCCTAAAGCTTTTTTTAATTTTATAAATCCCATACCATTAGTTCCAAAATGGGCATGTAATAATTTAATATTATTCTCTTCCCTTAACTTTCTAAATTTTTTATTTACTAAAAATCTGTAACTAAAATCAGTTGTATATTTTAACGTGTTCATAAACTTTGTTTTTAATTCACTATCATAATATAATCTATTTCTGATAAAAAAATATGGATACTGAATTATTTTATCCTTATCAAAAGGATAATTTTCTGCATTCTCAACCCTATTGGTTAGAACCAATCCATTAAAATCCTTGAGAAAAGCTATTTGATAATATATCCAACTATTAGTTAAAGGCAAAAATGTATCTATTATATGTAATACTGATTTCACTTTGAAAATGTATGAGTAATGTTTATAAAACTTATCACATCAATAAAATAAAGGTAATAAATATGCCAAAGTCTAAGTATAAGTTAAGAGAGAAATTCCTAGTATTCGGCCAGCCAGACATTAGGGGGGAAGAAATAAATGAGGTTATAGCTACATTAAAATCAAAATGGATTGGTGCAGGTCCAAGAGTCAAGATTTTCGAGGAAGAATTTGCAAAATATGTTAATGCAAAAAAGGCAATAGCAGTTAATTCCTGTACAGCTGCATTGGACTTATGCTTAATTGCTTCTGGGATAAAGCCAGGAGACGAAATAATTACAACACCAATGACATTCTCAGCTACAGCAAACGTAATCTGCCATATTGGAGCAAAGCCTGTCTTTGTTGATGTTGATTATGATACTATGAATATTTCTCCTAAGAATATTGAAAAAGCAATTACAAAAAAAACAAAAGCAATAATTCCAGTTCATATGGCTGGCTATCCTTGCGATATGGATAAAATTATGGAGATAGCTAAAAAACATAATTTGATTATTATAGAAGATGCTGCTCATGCTGTCGGTTCAATCTATAAAGGAAAAAAGATAGGCTCTTTAGGACCATTAGCTTGTTTTAGTTTTTACCCTAACAAAAATATAACAACAATCGAGGGAGGGATTGTTACAACACAGGATGAAGAATTAGCTGAAAGAATAAGAATGTTATCAAATCATGGATTATCTCATGATTCATGGAAAAGATTTTCTGATAAGTTAGTAGAAGGTTATGATACAATAGAACCAGGATTTAATTACAGGATGAGTGATGTACAAGCTGCAATAGGAATGCACCATTTGAGAAGATATGAGAAAGAAAATCTTAAGAGAAGAGAAGAAATTGCTAAGAGATATGATGGAGCATTTAAGGATCTACCTTTAGAAACTCCAAAGATGCCGACTGGAAACTCAAGAAGTTCAAGATATTTATATATTTTAAGATTAGACTTAAATAAATTAAATCTAGATAGAAGTAAGTTTAGACAAGAAATGTTCTCTAGAAATATAGGGACAGGAATACATTATACAGCTTTACATTTACATACACTCTATAAGGAAAAGTATGGATATAAAGAAGGAGACTTTCCAGTAGCAGAAGATATCTCTAAAAGAACTGTATCTATTCCATTATCCAGCGCATTGACAGAAGATGATGTGAATGATGTCATAAACGCAGTAATAGATGTATGCAATAAATTCAGAAAATAAATATCTTGAGTTTTGTATGAAAATTAAAAAAAGAATTTTTAGAAAATATTTAAGAGAACTCCATACTGGAGATTATCTGACACTATCCATTTGGGAGGTTATAAAATCAAAATTCTTTCTTGGAAATTTAATAGAGGGAAAATATATAACAAGATTTGAGAATGCCTTCAAAAATAAAATAGAAGCAAAATACGCTTTGAGTTTCGGAAAGGGAAGGATGGCACTATTTGCTATCATAAAAGCATTAGATGTTAAACAAGGTGACGAAATATTAGTTCCTGCTTATACATGCATAGTAGTTCCAAATTCCATAATTTATAATAAAGCTGTTCCAGTTTATGTTGATATAAACAAAGAAACATTCAACATAGATGTAAATGATTTAAGAAAAAAAATATCAAAAAAGACAAAAGCAATAATATTACAGCATACATATGGATCTCCAGCAGAAGTAGATAAGATAATAGAAATAGCAAAGCAGAATAATTTGTATGTTATAGAAGATTGTGCTCATTCTCTAGGATCAAAATATAATGGAAGATATACTGGAAACTTTGGGGATGCTTCTTTTTTTAGTTTTGAAAAGACAAAAGTGATAACAACTGGAATGGGTGGGATGGCCGTAACAAACTCAAAGGAAATTTATGAAAAATTAAGAAAAATTCAACAAGAAACAAAATATCCATCAAAAAAATTTATAAAAAGTGTATTAAGAGATATGAACAAAGCAATATATCTAAGCCCAAGCTTCTATTTCCTTGGAGAAGCATTAATGATATTCTCAAATAAGATAATAAAATATCCTGAATCTACGCCAATAGAAGAGTTTAGCACAAAGAAACCAGAAGATTATCCGTTTAGATTATCTAATTCATTGGCCAAAATTGGTTTAAGTCAATTGAAAAAGTTAGATAAAATAAATAATAGAAGAAAAGACATTGCTTCTGTGTATAACAAAGAACTAAAAGCCCTTGGATTTAAGACTCAGAAAATGATCGATAATTCCATCTCAGTTTATTTAAGATATCCATTATTAATAGAAGATAAAAAGAAAGTAATAAAATATTTTGATAAAAATCAAGTAATACTCGGAGAGTGGTTTAAATCTCCAATACATCCAAAGATGAGTAATTTAAGAGAAAACTACTATAAAAAGGGCTCTTGTCAGAGAGCAGAAGACGTATGCTCTAAAATAATTAATCTTCCAGATAATCCAAAGATGAGAAATAAAGATGTCAAAAGAGTAATAAAATTAATAAAAAGGTTTAAATAACTCAATTTTAGCTTTATTAAGAGGTGTGTGGTTGGAAATGAAAATCTCATTAATTTCTACAAGCTTATTCCCAGGAGACCAGGGATTAAGGACAATTTCAGCATGTCTGAAGAGGGAAGGTCATGATGTCAAGATGATTTTTCTTCCAATGTTCGGGGAATATTCAAAAGTATATTCCCAAGAGGTTGTAGAGCAAGTAAGTGACTTTGTAAAGGGCTCAAAATTAATAGGAATAGGCTCGATGGCTTCTACTTCAAAGAGAGCCATACAATTAATAAAATACTTCCAGAATTTAGGTTATCCTGTTATATGGGGTGGCCCACACCCTACTTTTTTCCCGCAAGATTGCTTTAAGCATTGCAATATTGTGGCTGTCGGAGAAGCTGAATATGCATTTAATGAGCTAGCTAGAAGAATTGAAAATAACAAGGATTATTCGAATATTCCAAACTTATGGGTTAGAAAGGATGGAAAAGAAACAATAAATGATGTTGGCTCTCCTGTACAAGATCTAGATTGGTTAGCTAACCCGGATTTTGAGTTTCAAGATCAAATAATTTTGGAAAATGAAAAATTGGTTCCAATCGAGGAAAGACATTTATACGGGGTTTATTATTTTCAAACAGAAAGGGGATGCCCCCAAGCTTGCTCTTATTGCACAAATAATATTCTAAGGGATATCTACAAGGGAAAAAGCGATTTGTTAAGAACACATTCTGTTGATTATGTTATTAATGAGTTCAAAAGAATTAAGGAATTATTTCCTTCTATAGGAGTAATTGACATTAGAGATGAGACTTTTTTGATTAGGAATGTTTCTTGGCTAAGGGAATTTTCTGAGAGATATAAAAAAGAGATTAATATAAGATTCAAATGTTTATCAGAGCCAGCTTCTATGGGAATAGAAAAGTTAAGTGATGAAAAGATTAAATTATTAGTTGAAGCAGGATTGACAGATATTATTATTGGAATTCAATCTGGATCAGACAGATTAAATATGAAATTATATAATAGATTTATTTCAGCTGATCAAGTTGTCAAAGCTGCTCAGATGGTTAATAAATATAATGATAAATTAAGTGTTATGTATGATATTATTACATGCAATCCTTATGAAACTAAAGAAGATATCTTGGATACTATTAAATTATTAATGAGAATTCCAAAGCCATATTTTTGTTCTGTTAATAATCTTATATTCTTTGAGGGAACTCCTTTGTATAAGAAAGCTATCGAAGATGGCTATATAAAAAATGGATTTGATTCTGCTACTGAATTGAATTATTGGGACAGATGGCAGCATATTAAATTAAAAAAGAAAAATGCTTATTTGAATTTAGTTCTTAATTTGATGAGAGGACGTTGCAGTGATAAGAGATATGGAATTATTCCTTCTTGGTTATTAAAAATATTAATTAATGATAAGATTGTTAATTTTAATCTTAAATTTATATTGCCAACTTATATTGTTGGTTATCTTGTTCAAGGAATGGACAATTTTAGGGAGTATATAGTTAAGCCAGTCTATAGGACGATGCCTACTTCATTTAAAGTTTGGTATGATGTTATAAGGTTTAGGACTACAAATTGAGGAGATTCGTATGAATTATGATGAGTTATACTCTAATATTATAAAAATTGCTTTTATAGTAATGATTGTTTTATATTCTTTAGGGATGATGTATGATTATTATTTTATAGAAAAACACCCAATAACATGGAATAATTTAACTAAGTTCATAGTAATATGGATTAATCCGAGTTTTATTGTAGCTTTCTCTACTATGTTATATGTTATGATAACTTATGGATTATTTATTACTTCAAAAAAGCAAATAGAAGCGATTCATAGACAAATAAGTGAAGGTAAAAGGCCAAATCTAGTAGTTAAATTAGAACCATTTGGTATTAGTGCAACTGCATTAAAAATCCAGAATGTTGGGAGAGGGAATGCTCATGATATTTCAGTAGATTTTGAAGTAAAGAAGGAAGGTAAATCTATAATGAAAAAGAAATGGGTTCATACACTATTACAACCAACAGAGCATGTTAGGCTTGTTCCATTCCTAAATAAATCTTATAAAAAAATTTTGGAAGAATATGACGAATTTGAGTTTGAAACAGCATGTAATGGCGATGACCAATCTAGAGTAAAATCCCCTAAAACTATTCTAAACTTAAAAAAATTCTTAGAATATATGCAGGGAGATATGTGGATATTAGAAACAACAACAGAGGAAGATATACATAATATAGCAGAAGAATTAAAAGAGATTAGAACAAAAATTGACAGTATAAAAAACAAATACTTACAAAGAAGATGAAAATTTTAATTTATCTTTTAATAATATCAATTTCATTACCAATAATTGTAAGTTCTGAAGATGATATTGAATTTATAAACTCAAGTCATGCTGAAGAAGTTTCAACAAAAATATATGAAATTATCAATGTGAATCTTGACTCAACAGAAAATGAAGTTTTTATATTTACTAACCTTAGTGAGATAGAATTCGAAATAGATTTGAAAGAAGAGTTCCATGTTTGGGATTATAAAGAATATATAGATGAAAAGATTATAAAATTTGATGTTAGACCCGAAGTAGCAGATCCTTTTGGAGATAAAGGATATTATTTTAATTCTAATATAAATTTATCAGGATTAAAAAAGAGCAATCATTTGATAAAAATATCTTATAAATCTGACAATATAAATGAAATAGTAGATAGAGAATGGTATCCTTTTGATAAGTATGAAATTTTAGGAATTGATAGAAGTATAGATGATAATATATATAGAATAGCTAAAATAAGTTTTCCTGAAACAGATATAAATCCTAAATTACTTGTAAATTCAGATATAAAAACAGATAATTGTGGAGATGCAACTTTCTCACAAGAATTAATAAAAGATGACTTCACATATATAACTACAGGAACTGCTGTATCTGAAATGGATGTAACAACTTTCAATGTTTATATAGCAGAGGTAATAAGTGAAAATGAAATTAGGAAGGTCGTAGAATGTAAATTAACACACGAGGTAACTGAAGATTCTAATATAATCCTAGAAAGAAGTTGGTTCCCTTCTAAAATCTTATTTACTTTCATGTTAATATTAATCATATTCTTATCTCTATATTATTGGAAAAAAGACTTAATATTCTTAGATAAGATATACCATACTTACATTATTATAATAATACCTTTCATTTTATCAGAATATACAGTATCTATACTACCACCATTTAGACCTTTAACATTCACATTATTCGATGGGCTATTTTTCTTACCAATTATTATTTTATCAATATTAGAAGATTTAAAGAAATTTAAAAATAAAAATAACTCTCATTATAAATTTATATGATTAGATCTATTTATTATTATTTACTACTATCAATGCAATAGCCAAAATTATTTTAGTCAATCCAACTATTAATAACAGATATATGACTTAAGAGAGATCTTAGAAAACATTGAAGAAACATTTCCAAATAATAGGATTATTAAAATTTCATTATTCCAAAAAGAGTTTGTTTCAATAGGACCTCCAGCTTATGTGTTTTAATAAAAATGATTTAGTTATTATAAAACACTTTTATAATCCCCCTTTGATCGAAGATTTGACTGACGTTCTCTATGCCAAGGCTCCAAAACAAAACGCTTAAATTCATAGTTACCAAAATAAGCACTACAACCACCACAAATATATGAATCATCACTCCTTCTTATAAGGAGTGATTTATCAAAAGGGCATTCATATCTAGCACAGCTTTCTAATGTTTTTTTCGTTTTCAGAAAATTAGAGATATATTGAAAAGATTTTTCTATTTTTTCAAAACAATAATCTTCTGAATTAAACATTATTTGAGATACTTCATAATCTTTTAATGGATGATATTCAGATAATCCTTTAGTTGAATTAAAAACTTTATTTACGAACATTCCTTCCTTTTTTTCATAAAAACGTCCATTTATCATAATCCAATCAATTTTCAAGGACTCACAGATATCAATTATTTCCTCTGTTACAACTGGTTTTCCAAATTTCATTTCTAAACAATGTTCCTGGGCTTTACCTCTATCTATATAATTTAAATACAATCTTTTACTAGTCTGAAAATCATAAGCTTCACGTATAAAAACTGGATCTTTATGTGGGGGTTCTGGATTACGTATAATCAATAGATTATGCTCTCTAGCAAATGATTTGAAGTAATCAGTAAGTGATTTTTCCAAAGGTTTCAATGGTTCTAATGGATCATATTCTAAACATTCTAATTTCATTTTAATCTCCAATATTACTATAAAGTAGTATTAAAGAAATATTTAAATATTATCCCCCCCTTTATACGTTAAAATAGAAAGAATTATAAATCAACAAAATAATAACTAAGTATGATCGAAGATAGTTTAAAGAAGATAGGGTTAACAGAAGGAGAAACAAAAGTATATCTTTCGTTACTTGAATTAGGTTCATCTTCAACAGGCAAAATTACAAGAAGATCAGGAATATCTGGGTCTAAGGTTTATGAAGTTCTGGATAGATTATCAAATAAAGGATTAGTTAATTCTGTCATTAAAAATGGAGTAAAATATTTCGAATCTTCTTCTCCAACAAAAATATTGGGATATCTTGAAGAAAAGAAAGAGGAAATAGAAAAAGAGAAACAGGAAATTCAAAGAATAATCCCAAACCTCATATTAAAACAACAATCTACTATAAAAACAGAAATTAGAGTTTATACTGGTTGGGAAGGTATGAAAACTGTTAATGAAGACATAATAAATAATCTAAGGAAGGGAGAAGAATGGTTGAGTATGGGCTTAACTGAACAGCCAAAAACATGGGAGATCTATTTTACAAAGAAACAGAAAATAAGAGCTAAAAAAGGAATAAAACACAAACATCTAATAAATGAAAAATACAAATCATTATACAAAAAAAGAAAAAATCTTCAAAATACAAAATTTAGATTTCTCTCCAAAGATTTTGAGATGCCAATCAGCACTGAAATTTACAACAATAAGATAGCTATTTTTATTCTTATTAAGGAAGCACCAACTTCAATAATTATTGAAAATAATCTAGTAGCAGAAAGTTTTAGAAAATACTTTTATGTGTTATGGAAGATAGCCAAAGAATAGCTTACTTAATAATTCTTCTAAAATATCCTCCGGCTGGTCTTTCATAAACCAAAGGCAATGTCATCCTAACTAATAATCCAAGATCTCCATTCGAAACCCTTCTTTTATGTTCACTTAATAAGTTAATTCCTTTCCTAGATTGATCATTAAACCATTTCCTAACATTTGGAGAGGTTTTATTTTCCAGATCATTAGGAAATATCTTAAACCTATCAAAATCTTCTATTGGAATATTAACAAATCCGGCCCTAATGTCCTCATCATAATCTCTTAAATTGTAATAAATCCTTGTGGCTAATCCTAAAGGCTTCAAAAGATTGTACTTCTCTGAATTCTCCTCAAAAACTTTCAAAGCTGCTTTTATTGTTCCTCTCACATCCAATAAATGGAAATGATGGAACAACTCTCCTTCAGAAAATATTTGTCTTTTTCCGATTCTCTTAGCATCAAACAGCATAGAAGATAGTATGTTAATAGTCTCCTCGGAAAAGTTTTCTCCAAAACTATCAGCTAATTCAAAACAATATATCATTAAATGATCAACATTATCTTTAGGATCATTGGGATACTGAGAAAATTCTATTTTTTCTGTAACAAACTGCTCTTTTGTTCTATATCTAAAAGGCAATTCAACATCCCCATCAACCACATCATCAACATACCTCATCAAAGTGTAATAAGATTCCAAGAATTCCCCCCTAGCAGAACCCATAAAATATCTAAAAGATTTTAATCCCTTAAGAAACCATTTATACTTAGAACCCCTTGTTTTAAGCATATGAGAGTATATCTCTTCTCTTATCACCCTATAATTATCACTGCTTATCATCATAAAACAGATGGGAAAATAATAAATCTAAATTATAGTATGATGTTTTTTGATTTACCAATTCTTTGAATAGTTAAATCTTCTAATGATAGATCATAAGCCAAGCCTTTTTTTGTTGAATGATCAATAGCAAAATCTACATCATATGACGGAAATTGTGCTTCAATTTGAGATAATCCTAGTTCATCAAATAAAACAAATGGATTACCACCATTTCCAAAAATAGTCATTTGAATGTCTGGATAAAACCAAGTCGGATTTAATTTAAATTCAAATACACAATCATTAACCCTTCCTTTATAAACTGAATCAGATTCTTCTAACTTAGTTTTAGCTTTAAGTTTTTCTAAAATATTACTTCCAACTTCGGATATCTTATCTGGATTAATCTTTCTTCTAGAAAAATAGCTTAGATTATCAACATCCGCCCTAGTTCCATAGTCTATTAATATAACTTCTTTAAAATGTATGGGCATAATTTTTACAGGAACAAGCAACCCAACCAACTCTTCCTGAGATTCAGAATTATATCCCCCTTCTGTTATAGTGGGGGCAATCTCATACGGACCCATAATTTCACTATGTTTAAATTTTCTTTCCCATGCACCCATACAAGGATAATCATCAAGAATTTTAAATCTACTTTCTCTTAAAAAAAATAAAAGATTATGTTCAGTTAATTTTTCCAAATCTTCCTTTCTTAAATATCTAGATCCATTCACCCCGTTTAATACATCTTCTGGAACTTTGTAAACAGTTTCGAATGCCATTTTTTGAATTAATTAAAAATTATAATCTATTTTAAATAGCTTTATATTCTATAAAATATATGAAAAGGTCATATATTATTATTTTAATCAGTCTTATTTTTTTACAAGTTATAGTATTACTATTTCTAGGCCAGCCATGGATATGTGAATGTGGTTATATAAAGTTCTGGGAAGGAGATATTTCTTCTTCAGGAAGCTCCCAGCACATAGCTGATTGGTATACTTTTTCCCATATTATTCATGGATTAGTGTTTTACGGAATTCTTTGGTTTTTATTTCCAAAGATGCCTGTTAAATATAGATTTTTATTTGCATTAGGTATAGAGGTTAGCTGGGAGCTATTTGAGAATACGCCTTTAGTTATTAATGCTTACAGACAACAAGCACTAGCCCAAGGCTATATCGGGGATAGTATATTAAATTCTGTCTTTGACACTTTGTTCATGATAGTTGGTTTTGGTTTTGCTATGTTTATGCCCATATGGACAAGTATTTTTGCTGTTATAGCAATAGAAGTTTTTGTAGCATATTCAATTCATGACAATTTAACATTAAATATAATAAATTTTATACATGAATTTGAGTTTATCAGATTATGGCAGTCTGGAGGATAATCTAAGATTTTAGTTTACTTAATAGAATACATAACTCTTCTAAATTGTCCCATTCAATAGCCTCATTAGCTACATTACGAAAATCTTGGAAATCTAATCCTCTCTTAATAGCCAGATAAATCTTTTTATTTAATCTAACAGCTTCCTCTTTTTCTTTATTCATTCCTTTACTTCTGTCATTTGATTTTACAAGAGCTAAAAATGCATCACAATCTTGCATCTTTTTAAGGGCATGTTCATATATTTGATCTGCTGTATAATTGTTTTCTTTATAGAAGTGCTCTTCCCATAAAGAACAATATATTCTATGTCCTGCTTTTTCCAAACTAGAACAAATTGCTCTAAGATTAACTTTTAATTCTTCTGGATTTTCTCCTGTAAACCTATACCCTAAAAATATATGCATAGAAATGCCTTAATAATCAGTTTTAAATAACTTTCTTTCCTATAAATTTCATGAAAATAGCCCATGTAAACATGTTTTTCTGGCCTACTTTTGGTGGGGTAGAAGAAGTAATGTATGAACTAGCCCTTAGACAAGTAAAAGAAGGTCATGAAGTCCATGTTTTCTGTTCAGATTCTGATAAAGAAAAAAGAATAAAAAAAAGATATGAAATAAAAGATAATATTCATATTCATAGGTCTCCTTACTGGATAAGGTTGTCATTATCAACTCATATATTCCCTGGATTAATAAAAGAATTATCAAAGGAAAAATTTGATATAATCCATAGTCATGTTTCTGGACATTGGTATATTTTAATTTCTGGATTAATAGCAAAGATAAAAGGAACTAAACATATCCATACAACACATTGTCCATGGACAGACAAGTATAGAAGAAAACTATTGCAATTCTTATTAATATTTAATGATTTATTTCTTAATAGAATAGCTTTTTCATTAACAGACAGAATAATAGCTATAACACCTTGGGAAATTCCAATACTAAAAAGATGGGTTAAAGAAGATAAAATAAAAGTAATTCCAAATGGAATGCCAAATTATTTCTTCAAAAAAGTAAAAAATAATAAGTTCAAGAAAAAAATAGGAAAAGGAAAAATTGTATTGTTCTTTGGAAGATTTAATATCACAAAAGGGGCAGATATATTAGCTTTAGCAGCCAAAGAATTAGTAAAAGAAAGAAAAGATATTAATTTTGTTTTTATTGGTCCAGATGAAGGAATAAAAGAAAAAGTAAAAAATATTGTTAAAAATGAAAAAAGAATTAAGATATTAGACCCTATAAGGGGAGAATCTAGAGTTGAAGTTTATCAATCGGCTGATTTGTTTGTTCTTCCTAGCTATAGAGAAGGATTGCCATTGACATTATTTGAGGCAATGGCATCTGGACTTCCAATTGTTGCTTCTCCTGTAAATGGGGTTCCTTTTGAGATGAAAAATATAGAAAATGGTTATTTTGTAAATTATGGAGATGTAAAAGGACTAAAAGAAAAAATAACTAAAATTTTAGACAATCCAAAGATAGCTAAAAAAATGTCCCAGAATAATCTTAGAAAAGCTAAAAACTATTCCTGGGATTTAATTTCTAAAAGATATATGGATGAATATAATAAATTAATAACCTAAAAGCTTAAATATAAACCTATTAGGGGAATTATATGGTTTGGACAACTGAAGAAATAAAAGGATATAGGCAGGTAGAAAATAAAGGATTAGATGGTATTTATGCAAAAGCAAACATTCCATCAAGTAACCCAGAAGAAAGAGCAAGATATCTAGCAGAAGAAGTATTAGATTTAAAGATGATAGATCATGAGATTATAATGAAAACAGCTGCTGAGAAAGGTAGACCTGAAGCATTGAACATGTTGGAAAAATGGGCAATAAGTAAAGATAAAGTTGAAGTTTAATTTTTATATAATTAATAATAACTACTAAATCAAGATGAATAGATATACAAAGGATTTTTGGTTTGACATATTAAATCCTGAATTTTATGTCTGTAATTTTATAAGTGATTTTGAAAAAGAAAGGAAAAAATTAAAACAAGCATCAGTTTGGAAGCTATTTAGTCCTAAAAGAAAAGAAACTGCAAATATAATGCACCCACACATATATTTCTTTAACTTAAGATTAGATTTCAAAAATGGGTTGTATATCTTCAATGATGGAACTGGAAGACTAAATGTATATCCTGACCCAAAAAGAGTTATTAGAAGCTCAACTGTAAAAGAAATTCCTAATCAAGGATTTTATGAACAAATATGTGTCAGATATAATAAGATAACAGATGAGTTATTTTTGCATTCTATAGAAAAATCAAGAAAACTTCACCTGACAAAAAAGAATTTGGAATCGTTTATTTAATTAAATCAAAAATGAAACTATTAATAATGGGTTTGGAAGGAGCTATTGAATATGATCCAGTTGATCCAACTTTATCAATTAGAATAATCTCTTCTAGATATAGAGATATTGATGATAAATATCATTTAAGAGAATCCAGATTATATACAAAATTTGAATATGAATTTGATGATGTTTTTCCAAGGAATAAGAGGGAGATAGCCAGTGGATACAAACTATTTGATGAAGATTTAGCTAAGAAAGTAATTACAGATTTTCAACAAAATCAAAAAAAGAATACAACCCTATTAGTTAATTGTTTCAGAGGATTAAATAGAAGTCCGGCAGTGGCTATTGCATTAAATGAGATATTTAGATTAGGAGACAATACTGGAGAATTAAAAAGAAAATATTCAGAAGCTAACTGGTATGTTTATGATATGATGATAAAAACTGCTGAAAGATTAAATATAAAATAAAAAATAAAGAAATTAAAAATTTTTAACTTCTGTTCTCTTTCCATTATTGTCATACTTGTATATTTTACCTTCTTGCTCATCCAGTGTTTGATTATGCGATCCATCACAGAATGGTTTATTTTTGCTTAAGCCACACATGCAAATCGCTTTAGTTTCTTTTCCTACTTTAATCTCCATTGGACCTTTCTCTTTATGTATTACAACTCTTGCCATTTAAAGCACCTCCATTAGTAAACTTTTTATAGTATTAATACTATACTAAGTATATTATTTACACAGATTATATATAAATGTAGCAGTAACTAAATGTAAAGTAAAGGTATAATATGGATAAAACATGCCCAATAACCAAGACATTAACCCATTTCAGCAAGAGATGGACTTTATTAGTTCTAAGAGAGTTGAATGATAATGGATCTATGAGATTTAATGGTTTGATAAGGAGTATGGATGGGATAAGCCCAAGAACATTATCAAAAAGACTAAAAGATTTAGAAACCCTAGAACTAATTTCAAAAAAGAAGTTTAATGAGATTCCCCCAAGGGTTGAATACTCATTGACAAATAAAGGTAAAGAATTGATAAAATTTCTAAGACATCTTGATAATTGGGTAAAGAAGTTTGATGTTAGATAGCCTTTAGTTCTTGTAATAATTATCTGTAAATCAAAGTATAAGAAGGAGGCATTAATCCATCTTTAGTTATAAGTGATTGTGGTTTTTCTATGTAAGCAAAAATTCTATCGCGTGGTAAATTATTAGTCCTAATAAATTGTCTGGCTTCAGTTTCTAAACTTGGAATAGAAATCCCTTCAAAGACTACTCTTTTCAATTCTATATCTTGGGGCATATAAATTGATAGTTTAATTATTTTTAAATCTTTTTATATAAAGTTGGATCCTTCACATTAGCCCAGTAGAATGCTTTCTTTCTTATAACGCAATTAGGACATTCCCCGCAATGTGTTAATCCTTTAGAAGATTCAATGTAACAAGAATAAGTTTCCTTAAAATCAACTTTTAACTTATTTCCTAATTCAATGACATCTGCTCTGTCAAAGTCTAATAGAGGGGCCTTGAAATTATAGTCTCCATGAAATGTTGCTTTATCTCCAATTTTTGATAATGAATCTAAAAACTCTGGAGTTGTATCTTTCATTGCAACTTGTCCTTCATTCTTTATTCCCAGATAAATATCATATCTTTCTTTATTATTTAGAAATTCAGCTTCTGCATGAGCCAATCCAACTAAATAAAATATGGCATTTCTTGTAGGAACCCACCACAATAAGATATCTTCTTTTTCTTTTTTTACTCCTTCTCTTGTTTTTGGAACTTTAAATCCTTTTTTATTTAGAATAGCATTGCTTATTTTTCCTAGCCATCTTAAATCTACAATAGTTAAAGGAGCATTTATTTTCTTGCTTAATTTTCTTACACAATATAACTCTTCTTTCAAAGCCCTCTGTCCATAATCAAAGAACAATAGTTTGATTTTCTTAGGTTTTAATTTCTGCTTGACATAATAAGACATTACTACAGAATCCATTCCTCCTGAAACAACCAATAAAGCATTATTCATAAATAATTCACAGACAGAAGGTTTATAAATAAATTATACTACTAGATAGTAATATAGTTTTGATAAAAATGATAAATGATGATTCACCCATAGAAAAGAGAAGAAGAAATATAGAAGAGAGAATTTGGTCACTAAGTGGTATGGGATTAAAAACTGGTATTGCTATTATTACTGCTCCAATAGCTTATGGATTGATAAAGAGTAATATGGGACTTGAGATATCTCAAACTGAAAATGAGTATATTTTTAATATAATTGCGATTGGGGGAATTGTGGGATACACTTCTGCTTTAGCTATGATGGCTGGTCATGGGATAAATAATTTTATTTATAGAAGAGCTAGTAGAAGACAAACTAATTAATTCTTAGCAATATTCCAAATCTCATTAAAATAATCCCTATAATTCTCATACATCTCTTTGGACCTAATTAGTATACTAACTGGATTTTCCCTCCAAGTAGCTAATAATATCTTTCCATTATAAATATCAACTATAGATGGTAACGGAAAATCAACAAATTTGATTTTAACAAAATTCGGTGGTTTAGTAAAAGATTTCGATTTTTTATAATCTGAATTTGCAATGCCTTTTAGTTTAATCCCTAATTTTTTAAAGTAATGAAATTCTTGTTTGTAGAATAAATCTGTTTTTTCAGCATACCTCTCATCATGTAAATAGAAGAATAATAAGTCTTCTTTCGTAATTTCTTCTAGAAGTAGTTCATAAGCTGTTCTAAGTCCTTTAATTCCTAAAAATATCTCAGCTTCCTGAAGAAATCTTTTATCTTTGATTCTCTCTAGATTTGGAATTATCTTCTTAAGCTGATTTTTATTTTCTATAATCTCCTTTTCTTTCTGTTCCAGAATATCTAATAGTCTATTCGGAGCTATAGACTGAAAATGTTTTGTTTTCTCTTTGATGTTATAGCTGATAACTCCTTTCTCTAATAATCTACCTAAAACTTCATAAATTTTAGAATAGGATATCCCAGATTCCTTAACAATTGGACCAACAGTAGAGGATCCAAGTTTAAGCAATGCTAAATAAGCCCTTGATTCTCCATCTGTCAATCCAATTCTTTTTAGTTCTTCTAACATTTAATTTTAATGAAATTTTAGATTATAAATCTTTCTATTATATACCCCCAATGGGGGAGATAATATCTAAATATGGCTATGTCACTACTATAATATAAAAATTAAAGGAGAAAAAATGATAGAAAATAAGGTAAGAAATAACAATCATATTTCACAGATAGAAAAATATGAAAAACATCCAAAAGTATGTAGTGTATTAACTCAAGATTCTACTTTTGTAAGACATGTAGGAGAGTTCTATGATCTCTCTACTGAACTAATTGGGGTTCCAAGAGTTGGACTTGTTCCATATTTTGATGTTGGAAAAGAGAATCCAGAGAAATTTGGAAAATGCCCTACAGATTTAATCCAGATTCTTGAGGGATTTGAACACAATAAAAAACCACTTGACGGAAATAAGCTAGTATATGAAAGGGTTAGAGAAGACTATAACAGATGGCATTCTCCTTACAGGAAAGTTGTGGATGGTTTAAAATTCTTTGGAAGTTTAGCTGTTGGTGCTGGTGGAGTTTGGACAGCTCTAGCAATAAAAAGTAGGGGTGGACCAGATTATATGGCCATATCTGCTGCTACTCTAGGTATTACAGGATTAATATCATATATTAAATGGGGATTCTATTCTGAACCAAAAGGAACAAATCATGAACTTGATGAGTATCTAAGATTATATAGAAGAGCATTAAATGCAGATGCATTTATGAAAAATGTTTATGGGGCACATTTTATAAGAAAAACTCTGAAAAATGACAGAACCAAATAGATTAGAAAAAGAACTAAAGCCGGATTGGAAAGAATGGATTCCAATTTATGGTCTTAAACAAGTAAGAGATGATTTATATAATAAAAGTTTTGATCCAGGTAAACAACCCACAAAATTTAGAGCATTAGCACTTTATCACGGAATAACTGGTTTCTTAACAATCTTTGGTGCTATTTATGGAATTCACTATACATCAGAATTAATTAAGAAAATATTGGAATGAATCATATTTTAAAATATTTTTTGATATTCATCTACTAAAAAGTTTTATAAATGTACTCTAATAAAATCTAGTATGGCAGAAAAGCAGTATAATGATTTGAAGAAAGGGGATAAAATATCAATTAATGATGAATCTTATTTAATTGAAAAAATAGAATTCTCAAAGCCTGGCAAGCTAGGAAAATCCAAATGCAGGATTGAAGCTAAAAATCTTAAAAATAATGAGTTAAAAGTCATAGTAAGGGTAAGTGAAGATACTGTACAAACTTTGTAATATGATATATATTATAATAACAAGCTATAATGAACCTAAAGCTACTGAAAGGGCTGTTAATGCTTTTCTTAATCAGAATATTCCAAAGCCTTTCAAAATTATTGTAGCTGATCCTTTTCCAGAAGTTAAGGACTTTATAAAAGAAAAGTTTTCTAATCATAAGGAAGTTGAATTTTACTTAGATCCTGGAGAAGGAAAATCTATTGTGCTAAATATGATTTTGGAAGAAATTTATTCTGAAAATAAAAATGATATTATTATCTCAACAGACGGAGATGTCTATGTAAATGATATTGCTATAAAAGAAATTCTTGATTCTTTTAAAGATTCTAAAATAGGAGTTGTAGCTTGTCATCCTGTTTCTATTAATGATAGAAACAACAAATATGGCTATTGGTCTCATTTATTATTGGATGAGATGAACAGAACAAGAAAAAAATCTTCTTCTAAAGAAGAATTTTTTGAATTATCCGGATATTTATTTGGGATGAGAAACGGAGTAATTAAAGAATTTCCAACTCAAGCATCCGAAGATAATGTAATTCCAAGATTATTCTGGGAGAAAGGATATAAGATTAAGTATAATGAAAATGCCTGTGCTTATGTTTTAAATCCTAAGAACTTTAAGGATTGGATTTTACAGAAAAAAAGAAATATTAAGGGACATATTTCATTGAAAAAATTATTTAAGGATGAAATAAAAAGAAAAAATACTTTCTTTGGAGAGGCTCTAAGAGGATTATATGTCTTTAGTTATCCTAAAAATATTAAAGAGTTTTTCTGGGGTGTTGAATTATTGTTTGCCAGATTATATATTTGGTTCTCAGCTTATTATGAAGTTAAATTCAAGAAAAAAGAATACAAAGACGGCTGGAGAGAGGAAGAAACTGAAAGTACTAAACCTTTAGATTAGAAAAGTTGATAAAGCAAGATTTATAAATAATAAATTCAAAAGAATTTATACAAAAAGAGTTCTAAAAAGTGGTTGATTTAGGAGATTAGATGGTAACCAAAAATAGAAAGATAAAATTAACACTTGAAGAAGGAAAAATAGTAAAAACTCTAATCCATAAAGGGGGGTTGAATCATAGAGAAATATATAAAGAGTTAGGTATTAAACAATCATATTTTTCTAATATTCTCGGTGGCAAGAGGTCTATATATCAAGAAAAAGCAACTAAACTATATGAAATTTTAGGATGTGATTCTTCAGTCGAGTTCTTGAGAGAGGAATCAACACAACATAAAGATGAGATTGAAGGTAGATGGGGTTCATTATACGATTCATATACTAAGAGATTAAAAGAACCTTTTAGTATGGGAAATTTAGATGTAAAACGTGCCATGATAGGTGAATTAGAACAAATGATAAATAAATATGAGAAATAAAATTAAATGACATATAGTATATTCTTTAATAACCATGGACTTAATGAAGAGGAATTTGAATTAGTTGAAAGAATAGCACAAGAGACTTTTAGATTAAGTCAAGAAATATTTCAACCTGCTTTAAATCGTTGCAATTTCTTTGTATATTATGGGTATGAACCTTTTATTAATATAGTTAGAAAGAACCAACTCATTTTAGATCCTAGAATAGAAGGTCAAGATAATCTATTTGATACACATTATTGGTTAGCTTTTGATTTAAAAGATAAGAGAACAGCATTAATTGATCCAATTTTCAAATATGTTGGATTAGAAAGATTTGCTGGAGATAAATTAGATACAATACATACAGCATATTATGAAAGAAAAAAAGTAGTTCTACATAGTAATGTAAGACTAAAAACAATTGGTGTTTAATTAAAATATTTTAGCATCTGTTTCTATGATAGCACCTACATCAATCCATTGGTTAAATATATTTACAATTTGTAAAGATACTAATATTAAAAATAGTATAAATGATGCAATTGATAGTATGTTTAAAAATCTACAAAAGGATAATATTTTTTTATTGGGGACATCATCATAAAATTCAAGAATACTCAAAACCAATAAGTTAAATAAAGGAAATAAAAATATGGGAAGTAATAATATTATAAAAAGGTCTAAGACTGGTGTAAATAGAGTAATATTTCCATTATTTTTATGTAGATCCAAACTCATAGAAGATAAAGTGAGAAGAGCCAAAAAAATAAATGATACAACAATACCAAAATTATTAATCTGTTTAAAAGATTGATTTTTAATTAACTCAATTTTCCTATTCATTTTTTAGCTTCTCTTCTAACTAAAGGGAGAATCACAAAAGTTAAGATAATTATAGTAAAAAATGATCCAATTAAATTGATTTGATTAATTTGATCAAAACTTTTAGTCATAAAAACTGAGACAATTAAATTTATTATATTTACGAAAGCAAATACCACCCCAATAAAAAGAGCTACAGATATCTCATTTTCATTATCTCTAAAAAAATGCTTTTTTCTCTTAATATTTTTATTGTTCAATTCTTTCTTCAACTCTTCCAAGCTTCCAACAATCTTAACAGAATTAAAGTTCATCACACAAATCCTATAACTTTCTTTTAAAGTCTCAGAATCTTCAGCTAAAGCAATTATTGGAATATTTTTGGCATAGGCATATCCAATCTCCCAGGCAGTTCCAGAAGAAATACCCTTCCAATCCAAATAAGCTATAACTATATTACAATCGTCTAAAGCTTCTTTATTCTTATCAAAGAATACCTTAGAATCCCCATTATCATATAATCCAGCATCTCTATGTGGCAAGAATGTCTCTATCTTAAGCTCCTTACAAAGATTATCTATCTTTTCCAATATAATTCTAGAGTCCTCAACAAACAAGGGACCAGCTATATAGGCTTTCATAAATAATCCTTCTAAGTTAAGTTTAAAAACGTTACTTACAAGAATAAAATATGGAAAATACATGGAAAAGAGACTGTAAATCATTTCCAGGAGTCTATGCCTGTGATACTCTTAAGAGTGAGAACTATAAGGATTGCTCAGAATGTAATTATTATGAACCATACTCAAAGAAAATCTTAATTCTAAAGCTAGGAGCAATAGGAGATGTAATTAGGACAACTACAATCTTAAACGGATTAAGAAAGAAGTATGGAGAAGATATTCATATTACATGGGTTGTAGGAAAAGAAAGTTTTGACTTAATAAAAAATAATAAGTATGTGAATAAAGCTTTGATATTTAATGAAGAGACTAAATTAAGATTACAGCAAGAAAAATTTGATATTCTTCTAAGCTTGGAAATTTCCCCTCCAGCTACATTATTAGCTAATTTAGTTAAAGCTAAAGAGAAATTTGGATATTACTTCAATGAGGATGGACATCCAAGTGCTTTCAATAAAGCGGCTGAGCCATATCTAGAAAGAGTCTTCTCAGATAAAGTAAACAAAGAAAATAAGAAAACATATCAAGAGATGTTATTTGAATTTTTAGAAATCTCATACAACAAAGAAGAGTATGTTATTGAATCAATAAAAGATGATTATGCCCAAGAGTTTATGAAAAGAAAAAACTTAGGAAATAAAAAGATAATTGGGATTAATATTGGCTCTGGTTCAAGATGGCCCTCCAAAAGATGGAGCACAGATAAGATAGTTGAACTAATCAAAAAAATAAAACAAGAAGGTAAATATGATATTATTCTATTGGGAGGACCAGAAGAAGAAGAAATCCTTGGAATATTATCAGATGATTTAAAATTAGTATCAAACTATCCGAAAAATTCTCTAACCGAATATATTAGCATAGTTAACTTATGTGACACAATCATAACAGGAGATACAATTACATTACATATGGGAATTGGTTTAAAGAAAAAAGTAATCTCATTATTCTTCTGTACACCACCCTGGCAGATAGAAGATTATAATGTTGTAAAAAAAATAACAAGTCCATTATTGGAAAAATATTACTTTGATGATCAATATCATGAGGATTTAGCTAACAGCATTTCAGTAGAAGAAGTTTTAAAATTAATTTAAGATGGAAAAATTCATAGTTGTATTGACAGCAATTGTATTGCATCCAGACAATACAAGAATTCTCATAGTGAAAAGAAAAGAGGATGAAGAAATCCATGGAGGAAAATGGATGTTGCCTGGAGGAAAACTAGAAGAGGATGAATCATTATTTGATGCATTAAAAAGAGAAATTCTAGAAGAAACTGGAATAGAAATAGAAAACGAAAAAGAGTACATAAATGATTATATCTTTGAAAGACCTACTGGAGAATTGACATTGGGAATGACTTTTTTGATAAGGGCAATTAATGATGATGTTAAGCTGAATATGAAAGAGTATGATGACTTTGCATGGATAGCTACAGAAGAATTAGATGAATATGACTATTTAGAGTATATAAAACCAGAGATTGACAAGGCTTTTAAACTATTATAATTGTGATTTGATATGGAGATGATAAAAAAGATTAAAGAAGACAAACTAATATCTTCATTATTTATTTTAATCATATTTTTGGGATTATTCTTAAGATTTAATGATTTTTCTGAAACTCCATTCTGGAATGATGATTTATCTACTGTTCCTAGTGGAATACTTTGGTTTTATACACATTCATACTTTCCAGGATTGTCTGGAAACTCAGAACCTCCATTGGGAAATATGGCTATAGGATTAGGTTGTATTACTTCAAAAGAAGACTTCTCGGGAGTATCTCAAATCCAGCCCGGGTTCTATCCAGGAAGACCAGCATTAATAGGAAAGCCAATGATAAATTCTGAGCTAAACTGTCATATTCCAGTGTTAATATTCGGACTATTGTTTTTCATAGCAGTTGTATTATTGGCATTAACAATGTTTGACAAGTACTCAGCATTGTATATAATTTCATTTTATTCATTCTTCCCGGAAATCCTGAGATTTAGCAGGTGGATACATGTTGATATGTTGCAATGGGCTTTTATAACGTTTGGATTACTATTTTCATATAAGGCATTTATAGAAGAAAAATACTCAAAAAAAGAAACAATATTTTTCATATTATCATTTAGCTTATTTGCATTAGCCTTAGCAACGAAATTAACCTCAGCCCCATTCTTTGTATTTGGAGCATTTATCTTATGCATGAAATATAAGGATGAATTGAATTCATTAGCAAAAAAAGCATTTTATTTAGTATCAAAAGAGAAATTAAGGGAGGATTTAAATGAGAATATAAAGAAAGAAAAAAGATTCATGATGATATCTGTTTCTTCCGTAATATTATCATTATTTTTATTGTTGCTTCCATTTAAGTTAAGTCCAAAAAACTTCTTTGAGATGTATAAATTAATAAGAACAGTTCATAATCCATATAATAATGGAATATCATTCCATAATCCAATAACTCAAATTTCAATCTTCCTGTCAAACTTTAATATTTTGGATGTAATCTTATTCTTCCTTTCATTGTTTATATTATATAAATTAATAATGAAAAAAAGAGATTCACAGGAAAATTTCATTTTATATTTGATAGTTTTTTACTTAATCTCGGTATTATTGTTTAACGCATTGGAATTATACAGATTAACAGTTCCATTCTTCTTCGGGATAATCTTCTTAATCTCATTATTGTTTTCAGAAAAAGATTATTCATTGATTAATTTCATTGGAAAGAGCAAAAAAAAGATTATATTTATTGTATTAATTTTAATTTATTCGTCATTCTCGTTTTATATAGCATTTGCAGGTTCTCCTTCATTCTTGCAAGAAAACCCATTAGAATGTACATTCAATAAAGGCTGTCCTAACAAAGGAGAAGCATTACAATTATACTCAACTAAGATTATAGCAGATGAGCTAAATAATTTATTAGAAGAAAATGAAACCTTCTTTCCAGGCTCTGGAGTATTATATTATTATATAAGACAAGAGGATGACGCCCAAATTTTCTTGTTTGAGACAGACTTTAGAAGACAGACTGGAAAATCTCCAGGAATAGCAGATTATTTAACATATTACAGGCCAAACGGGGGATTCCCAAGATATCTTATCCTAAATCCATATTCAAATGAGAAGTTTGGGGAACAGGAAAGATTAATAAAAGAGAGAATAGAGCCAACTTTGATAATCAAAAATAAAGACAAAGATATAGTGTATATTTATGATGTGTTGAAGTTTATAGTTGTGCAAAATGAAAGATAAAGTAACAGTAATAATCCCGACATATAATGAAGAAAGGAATATAAGAGAAGTAATCAAGGGGGTAAAGCCCTATGCTGATGAGATTCTTATTGTAGATGCAAAGAAATCAAGAGATAGAACAGCAGAGATAGCAAAGTCCCTTGGCACTAGGGTAATAAAAGACAATGGAAAAGGTGTGGGGGCTGCAAAAAGGATTGGGATTAAATCAGCTAAAAATGATATTATTGTTTTGTTTGATGCAGACGGCTCCCATGATCCAAAAGACATCCCAAAAATGGTTAACTATCTAATAAGTAATGGACATGATTTTGTTGTGGGCTCAAGAATGACTGGGGGCAGCGATGAACTACATGGAACATTCTCCAATTTTGCCAGAAATGTCGGAGCTGGATTAATACAATTAGTGATAAATTATAGATTTAAAGTAAGATTAACAGACTGTGAAAATGGTTTTAGGGCAATAAAAAAGAAAGTAGCTGAGAATTTAAAATTAAATGCTGATGATTTTGATATAGAAGAAGAGATGGTAATAAAAGCATTAAAGATGGGGTATAGTGTTGGAGAAATCCCAACACATGAATATGAAAGAAAGCATGGAAGATCAAATATCTCACTTCCAAGAATGGGTTATAAATTTGTCTGGAGACTTATAAAAGAGATAATATGAAAAACAAAAAGGTTCTGATAACTGGGGGATCTGGATTTCTTGGAAGAGAATTAGTAGATAGATTATTGAAGCAAAAAAGAAAAGTAAAAGTTTATGATGTTAAGGAATGCAGAAATAAAAATGTTGAATACATAAAAGGGGATGTAAGAGATCTAAAAAAATTAATGGAAGTTTCAAAGGATGCTGATGTTATATTTCACCTAGCATCCCTAGTTCCTCAATCAAAAGTCAATCCAATAATGTACAAGCAAGTAATTGTAGATGGAACTGAAAATGTTTTGAAAGTCTGCCAGAAGTATAATATAAAGCTTGTTCATGTTTCAAGCTCCGGAGTTTATGGTGCTGATAGGGATGGAATAGTAAAAGAAGACGCCCAGAAAAAGCCGACTGGACATTATGGAAATTCAAAATGGCAAGCTGAATTGAAATGCTTGGAATACTCAAAAAAAGGAGTAAATGTTATTATTGTCAGACCAATGGCAATCATCGGCCCCGGAGTCTATGGGGTTTTTAAAAAATTTATGGGATTAGTCAATAATAATATCCCATTAATAACTTTTGGAAATGGTAAAAATAGAATACAACTAGTGAGCTTATCAGATTGTGCAGATGCATTATTACTGGCTGAAAAGTATAACAAAACAGGAGAGGCTTTTAATTTGGGCTCTGAAAACATTCCTACAGTAAAAGGTGAATTCAAAGAATTAATAAAATATGCAAAATCAAAATCAATGATAATATCAATTCCATCCTGGCTAGCAAGAGGAATTTTCAAATTTTTATATATGCTAAAATTATCTCCATTAACTCCTGAACATTATTATATGCTGGATAAAAATTCAATATTGGATATAACTAAAACAAAGGAAGTTTTGGGATGGAAACCAAAAAAAGACAATATAGAAATACTAAAAGAAACCTATGACTGGTATGTTAAATCAAAAGGTTTTTAAGTAGTTTATATATTTTTTACTAAGATGAAACAGTTCTATCAAGTGACTAAGAAGCTAATGAAATCTAACTTTATAAGATTAGATTCCCCTTGCAAAATTACATTTGCTGTTACATATGCCTGTACATTTAGATGCAAGACATGTAATATAGGGAGAAATTTCTTGGCAGACCCAAAAGGAGTAATAAAAGGGGAATTAGATTATCAAGAAATTGGAAAAATATTCAGGAATGCCAAGCCCTCATGGCTGCAATTAACTGGAGGAGAACCATTCATGAGGGATATGTATCTAATCCTAAAAACCATTGTTGAAAATGACGATGAGTTGTATGCAGTAAGCACAACTACGAATGGATTTGCAACAAAAGTCATTGTTGATTCTGTAAAAAGAATCTTGGAGCTAGAAATTCCGAGATTTGTTGTTTCAATAAGCTTGGATGGATTTGAACATGATCATGAAGATGTTAGAGGGATAAAAACATCATTTGAAAAATGCATAAACACATTTAATGAATTAAGAAAATTGGAGAATAGTCATTTTAATGTCTTCATAAGTTATACCTCTTCCCCATATAATATGGGCAAGATAGATAATTTCATAAAAAGCATGAAAGAAAAGTATAATATTCCTCCAAAATATATACATATGAATTTGTATCATACATCAAATCACTTCTTTGGAAACACAGACCAAAAAAGATCAGAAGAATATAACCAAAAAGTTCTGAACGAAATTAAAACTTATAGGAAATATAAGAAAGGAAATGATTTCAAGGTTGCTTTTTTAGAAGATAGATACACAAAATTCTCAGAAGATTTTGTAAAAACAGGAAGATCTCCTTTACCTTGCAAGGCATTAAACTCTTCAATATTCCTTAATCCATATGGGGACATATTTCCTTGCTTGATATGGAGCAAGAAGCTTGGAAATTTGAGAGATTATGATTATGATATTAAAAAGTTGTGGCAAGAGCCAGAAGTTGTTAAATCACAAAAAGATGCCGAGAATTTAAGATGTCCTAATTGTTGGACTCCTTGCGAGGCTTATCAAACAATAGCTGGAAATTTAAACAAATCTTTGATTAAAATTTCAAATTAAGATACTTTTGCTACAAACGCTTCTCTTTTCTCTTTTAACTCTTTAAATTTTTCATGAACTTTTTCCAAATAGCTCTCAATTGTATCTTTAGAAGCAAAATTAAACAATGCATGAATCCCTGTCATAATAACAAAACTATGCTCTTCTTTTCTTTTTAGTATATTTGGCAGATAAGCCATGGGTATAATTCCCCACCATAATCTCATATCAGTTCCAGAATAAGAGTTCACATAAGTGCCATTTTCCACAGAAAAAGTCCTTGTATATTTATCTTGAGCAGTTACACTTAATCCAATGCCTTCAGCTGCTCTTTTCAGAATTACTTCTAAATCATTTCCATGTATATGCTCATCAAACTCTGCCTTTGTATACATAATGAATTAATAATGCTAAAATATTTAAAGATTACCATCAGAAAACCTTATAAAACAATAATTTAAGCTAATTTTATGACAGACCAAAAAAGACCAGCATGGGTGAAAGATAAGACTGTAGCTGAAGATTTTGAGGTAATAGAATCCAAGCCATATGATGATTATAGGGATCATAAGAATGATGATGGTTGTTATACATTAATAAAAGTCGATTTTGAGTTTTATGAGATACAAGTTGCTGTATGCAATTATAAGCATGAAATCTTAAAAGTATTCAAGGGGAGAAGGCCACAAGATATTTACAATTCAATATTTGAGTATGAGAAGCAACATAATCTAAATTGGTTCAAAGAAAAACAGCATATAGCTTATCTTGGAAAAGAGCTGAAAAAAGCTGAAATTGCATTGGCATTAGGAAATACTGGATATTATCAAGAATAAAAAATCTTTTAAAATCAATATATAACCAAATTAGATGGATTTTAACAATATTAAAGATAAAATAAAAAAGCCCCATAATATTATATTAATTCTAATCATTATACTAGCTTTAGTTATAAGGTTAAATTATTTTAATGATAATCAAGCAGTTTGGTGGGATGAGGCTGAGTATCTATTGCAAGCAAAGCACTGGGCATTCCAAACTCCAAACACAGGATTTGGTGAGGTACGTCCAATATTATTATCATTTATTTTATCATTATTTTATAGATTAGGAGGAACTGAATTATCAGCAAGGATTGTAATATTATTATTCTCAATTTTTGGGGTATATTTAGCTTATCTAGTAGGAAAAGAATTATTCAATAAAGAAGTGGGATTAATATCATCTTTCTTATTATCAATATTTTATCTTGATATATTTTATACGATAAGGGTTTTAGTTGATGTTCCAGGAGCAACAATGTCATTATTGATGATTTACTTATTCTGGAAAGGGTATTATCAAGACAAAAAATATTTGTATTGGTTTGGATTTGCTTTTGGATTAGCATTTATGTTAAAGTTTACTACAGGATTATTTCTAATTGTGATATTCTTATATCTATTAATAACAGAACATCTTAGATTCTTTAAGATAAAAGAATTATACATAGCTGGAATAATTGCTTTCATAACAGCAATGCCTTATTTCATATGGTCTTATTTAACGTATGGTGATCCAATTAGGGGAGTAATAAGATCCAGTGGAGATGGATTAAAGTATTCAGCACAAAAAGGATTTGAAGAGGCATTTGGCAGATTCGCCTCATATATTTTACAGACTAACAGCCATTTAAAGATAGTATTGTTTATACTATTACTAATTGGTTTAATCTCATTTTATAAATTAATAATTGGATTTGATTTAGTTGTAAGAAGAAAAGAGAAATCATTGAATCCATATTTATTTTTGTTGATATGGATATTAATTCCATTAATTTATTTCAGTTTCTTTTTCCATGTATATGATCCAAGGTATCTAATTTCAATATTTCCTGCTTTATTTATAATTATAGGATTAGGTATAATGATAGTATATAATTTCTTAACTCAGTATGAAAAAAGGCTTGCGATAGCATTGATTATTCTAATATTATTAATTGCAGGATATCAACAAAATATATTTACAAAACAAGTTATAGACAGCAGATCAAATAGTTTTGTTCAATTCAAATATGCGGGAGAATGGCTAAAAGATAGAACAGAAAAAGATGAAATTATTTTTAATACGGGTGTTCCCCAAAATGTGTATTACACAGAAAGAGACACATTTGGTCATGGCTCAGAGGAAAACTTTGAGAATAGAAGAGAAAATGAAAAAATAAATTATTATGTATTATCAAGATTGGAGTTAGCCCCTGATTGGGCTTATACCTATCCATCAAGACATCCTGAAATTATGAAGCCAGTATTTGCTTGTGATAATTCATTGTGTACTGATGACCTATCAAAGATTAACAGTAATTCAATTACTTTAATTGTTTATCAGTTTGTATAGCTTTTTTCATTATTTCAAGAGTCCTATCGGCAGTATTATCCCAGCTGAAGTTTCTAGACCATTTATATGCCTCTTTAGACATTTTATCCCTAAGTTTTTTATCTTTTATTAATACTAATATCTTTTCCAGCATTTCATTTTCGCTATTGACTAAATAACCTGTCTTGTTGTTTAATATTGAATCTCTCAAACCAGGAACATCAAAAGAGATAGCAGGAACTCCGCAGGCATTTGCCTCCAAGACAACTATTCCCCACCCTTCCTTATAAGAGGGAGTAACAAAAATCCAGGATTTCTGTAATAACTCTAATTTTTTGTTTTCAGAAACAAATCCGAAGAACTTAATGTTCTTCTCCAATTTAAGCTCCTTAGTCAATCTTTTTAGTTCTCTTTCAGCTTCCCCTCTTCCAAAGATGTAAAGTTGCGCATCTTTGTATTTTCTGACAATTTCTTTCATCAACCTAATTAGAATATCTATCCTCTTATAGTTCATTAATCTTCCATGATGTACTATTATTGGAATATTCTTGTTTTTTGCATTAGTATTTGGCTTCAAATTTTTAGATATGCCCATAGGGATGATATTGATATTCCTGAATCCCATGCTATAAAATTCCTCTTTAGATGATTCTGATATTGCTAAGACATTCTCATTCTTGTAAAATAAGGGCATTACATAAGATTCAACGAATATAGCAATCAAGGCTATAGGAAAGAATATTTCTTTAAAATATATCTCTCCAACAATGTGATAGATCATTGCTACTCTTGGTTTTCTGGAATATATCATAGACATCCAGGGTGTTCCTGATATACTCTCAAAAATTATATCATAATTCTCCTTTCTAAGCTTAAAAGTATATAATATAAAAGCCCATAAATAAACAGTCATTATATTTCCATATCTTATTATCTCTACACCGTCTATATTTTCATGTCTCTTTGCTCCCTTATAATAACCACAGAATAATGTAACTTTATGATTCTGCTTTGATAGTCTCTTAAGTATCTCATGTACATTTACCTCTGCACCACCAGCTCTTGGATGGGTTATATCTCTCCAGTTTAAAGCTAATATCTTCATTTAAGATAACCCCCTTTCATTAGGTAATTTTGTATTGTGTCAAACTTCATATTGTTTCTTTTGCACCAAATTATATAATTGTCAAGTTTTTTGATCAATTTTTCCCCGCTATTTGGCTTATATATAAATGGGATTTTATATTTTGATAAATTTACAAATTCCCATGGATGAAATACAAGATGAACAAAATTAGTATCCAATAAACATGCTTTTGTTATTATCTTTGCATAATTTAATCCGAGATTTTTGAATGCAAACCAGAATAAAGGCAATCTTAAAACAGGAGAGACTGACATAGGAATTATAATCATTCCATTATTTGATTTTATTTTTCTTGTATGTAATAAATAATTGTATCTTCCAGGAATAAAAGTTGGGTTTATTGAGCTATTATACTTAAAATTTAGTTTTTTCAGCACGTTTATATTAGTTTTACTAAATCTTGGAGACCTATATCCAATTACTTTTTTATTTGTTATCTTCTCAAGTATTTTGTTTGTTTTTAGAAGGTTGTTATATGTTGTCTTTTCATCCATTTTATTATAATCATAATTATGCGAATATCCATGGGATGCTATTTCATGCTTTTTTGATATTTTTTTTATTAATTGCTTGTTGTTCTCAGCAAATACTCCAGTTACAAAAAAAGTTGCTTTTATATTGTGCTTGTCCAATAGCCTTATTACATTGATCAAACCTTGATGGCTTACATCAAATGCCAATTTTCCATTTAATATGTCAAACTCTTCAGTATCAAAAGTTATAAGTACAACTTTCTGCATCGCAACCACCAAAGTTTTATAATACTATTAAACATATACATAATATAAATAGTCTTGAAAGTGCTGCCTTCCCTATGGATTGTAGGGACATAAGTCTCATGAATTTTATATCCCTTCTCCTTTAATTTCCATAACAGCTCAACATCAAATGCGAAATTCTTGCATATAAAGTTCTTGTCTATATTATTTAAAGCATTTCCTTTAAAGAATTTTGCTCCTGCCTGGGTATCCATATATTTTAATCCAAATAAAAATCTAACCAAAACATTCCATCCCCTGCTTAATAATTTTCTTAGCCAGGGCTCATTTACACTAAAAAAATTCTTTCCTTTCCATTTCGAAGCTATTATAGCATCATGATTTTTTAGTTCAGATATGATCTTTTTTATATGATTAAGATTAAAGGCATCATCTGCATCTATGTATCCAATATATTTATTTTTGGCTATTTTTAACCCCTCTAATATGGCTCCTCCTTTCCCTAATTTTTCTGGAAAGTCTAGATAACTAAGATTCTTGTTTTTCTTCTTCCATTCTTTCAATATCTCTATAGTTTTGTCAGAGCTCCCATTAGAAACAACTAAAATATCTATCTCTTTCCCGAAAACTTTGTTTAAAGAGCTAAGTGTTGATTTAATTCTTTTTTCCTCATTATAAGCTGGAATTACCAATGTTAGATCTGACATCCTTTGAAACCCCCACAATAAATAATGACAAGATGAATAATACTATGAATAGATATAGCAGTACAGTTATTACTTCCAGTATTGTGTTGTGGAATATCCATATTAATGAAATTTCTATGAAGTTGAATAGAACCAATAGATAAATAAACTTTGTTTTTCCTATTGCAAGGTTATACAATGAAATTGTATATGTCAATGTAAACAATAAAATAACTAATGAATATAGCCATATAAGATTAGATATTCCAATATAATCCGTCCCATAAGATATATTAATAATTAAGTCTGAGAAAATATAAAATAAGATTATTACAGGAATTGCTGCTATACAAATAAATAGTAGTGATTTATATAAAACACTTTTAGAGTGCTCATTCTGATAATACAATTCTGAAGCTTTTGAAAACATTACTTGTCCTATTGAGAAAGTTCCGAAAAATACTGCTTTTCCTATCAAGGCCATAGCAGCATATAATCCCGCATTTATAGGATCAAGAAAATGCTTTACCAATATTATATCAACAGTATATAATGAGGTTAATACCAATAAAGTAAATCCAACGGGAAATGAGTATGAATAGATATTTTTTGTGTTAAACTTTTCTTTAGCTATTACAAAAAACTTTCTAAGCGGGATAAGCGAAAATAAAAAAGCAAACATCGATGATAAAACAAATGCTAATGTTCCGGCATTAACCCTTAACCCAAAATAAACTAAGGAAATAGCTATCAATAATTTTAACAAAGATTCTATCAGATAATTAAATCCATAGCTTGTAAATCTTTGCAATCCCTGTAATATTCCCCTTGTTACAGGAATGATTCCGGCAAATAAGATAAAAAATGTTATGATGATGAAAGGGGTTTTGTCTATATGCAAGAAGTCAGTTACTAATGGGCTTATTATTATTAATGACATTATAATTATCAAACTAACAACAAATAATTTTTTTAACGATCTTACTAAGAGATAAGCTATCTTATTATATTCTTTTTTAACTTTTAAGTCAGATACAAACTTTGTTATGCTTGTTTGTATTGCTAAAATAAAGACATTAAACAAATAAATCATCGAAATTAAGGTTCCTAATATTCCATAATCGCTTGGTCCAAGAACCCGGCCCATATAAAATTGGAATAAGAATCCTATTAGATTAGCTAGATTAAATGCTATAAATATCATGAAATTATCTTTTATTAATAGATAATTGTTATTAAACAATGAAAGTATTCTGTTTATCATATTATCCATATTAAGCTTGAAAAAAACAACTCCACCATTATCATTGTATAAACAATCTGTTTCTCTGTTAAACGCCCTTTATTTGTAAATATATGCGGAATAGAATATATTTTTGAATAATTTGTTTTTATCTTTCCATTGTCATATCTTCCATAACTCTGTGCTTTAAATCTTGATCTTGACTTTAATATAAATTCAATAAAGAAAGGAATAGATACAATTAAAGCTGCTTTTTCTATATTTCCGACAATAGCCATAACAGCCAATATTGCTCCCAGTAAATATGTTAATGAATCTCCAGGAAGAATATCAGCAGGATATTTGTTATAATAATAAAACGCAATCAAAGAGGAAAATGATAATAATCCAATCAAGGCAGCAACATAACTTCCGTTTACATAGGCAAACAATCCAAGCATTCCTGTATAAATAATTCCCATTCCCGTTTCCATTCCATTATATCCGGCAAGCATGTTAACCATATTTGTGGCACCCACAAAACCTATTGGAATTAAGACTAATGGAAATAATAATCCAAGATTAACCTCTCCAAATAAGGGCAATCCTATTGTTGTATCTCCTGCATTGATTACAATTAATGGAACAGCAGCAAGAAGTGTCAACAAAGGCTTTTGCCATTGCCTTAGTCCTGGAAAACCATAATTGGATTTTCTCAATAAATCATCCATAAATCCCAAAAATGTTATAATAAATATTGAGGTTATTGAGGCAAAGAATAATACTAAAGAGCCCTCATTAAGGATTAATCCTACATTATCTTCTGGGAAAAAGGTTCTTATAAAAATAAATATCATCAATCCAACAAACAATCCAATCATTACTGGAAGCCCCCCAGATATCGGAATTGTTGGCTTTTCCTGCTTATTTTGATCTGTATCAACCATATCTATTCTTTTAAGAAATCTCATAATCCATGGTGTAATATAAAATACTGTAAAAAACGCAAATAAGGCTGAAATTATAGGAACCAAATAGAGGTTTGGCATAGCAGAAACAGCTGTAGAACGTATAAAAACCTTTCGAAACAATTTTAAATATACAAATTCAGAAAAGTAATACAATGAGGGTGGTGCTGGTTAATCCTTCTTCTTCAACAGTATATGGGCAAAAACTTAGTCCAATCTATCCCCCTTTGGGGTTATTGTATATAGCTGCAGTTCTAGAAAAAGAGCATGATATCAAAGTTGTTGATTATGATGCAGATGATATGAATGATAATAAGTTAAAACAAGTATTCAGAACATTTAATCCAGATTTAGTTGGATTAACCGCTTCTACAGCCAACATAAACAGTGCAAAACAAATTGCTTCGTTAGCAAAGGAAGAAGGGATAAAAACATTATTGGGTGGATTGCATGCAACAATGATGCCAGAGGAATGTATGAATTATGGCTGCTTTGATTTCATTGTTAAAGGTGAAGGAGAAATAACAATTCCTTTAATAGTAAATAATCTGGATAAAAAAGAATTTAATATAGATGGGATGTGGTATAAAAAGAATGGAGAGATAATAAGAAATAAAGACAGGCCTTATATTCAAGACCTAGATTCATTGCCTTTTCCTTCTAGACACTTATTAAAAAATCCTACAGCTTATAAGCCACCCGATGCATTAAGGGAGCCAGTAACCCCAATGATGACTAGTCGTGGATGCCCTTCCAGATGCACTTATTGTTGCACCAAGCATATTCTTGGACAAGAGTTTAGATTCAGAAGCCCAAAAAATATTGTTGATGAGATTGAACATGTTGTAGATAAATTTGGAATACAAGAGATACATCTAATGGACGATGTATTCACATATAATAGAGAAAGAGTATTCCAATTTAGGGACGAAGTAAAGAGAAGAGATATAGATGTTAATTTTGTTTTAGCTAATGGATTAAGGGCTGATCAAGTTGATAGGGAAAGATTAGAAGCATTAAGAGATTTAGGAGTAATAAGTATTGGCTGTGGTGTTGAATCAGGAAACCAGCAAATCCTGAATAATATAAGAAAAGATATTAGATTAGACAGAGTAAGAGAATCATATAAAATTGCAAAAGAACTTGGATTTCAGACTTGGGGTTTCTTTATTTTAGGATTGCCTGGAGAGAATGAATCCACAATAAAAGATACAATAAATTTTGCCAAAGAATTAGATGTTGATTTTGCAAAATTCTTAATATTAAAGCCATATCCAAATAGTCATGTTTGGGAGCAATTACAGCAAGAAAATCTTATTGATAACACAGATTATGATAATTATGGGGTTTATACTGCTCCAGTTCATCATCTAAAAGACTTAAATGCAGAGGATATATTAAAATGGCAGAGAATAGCTTATAGAAAATTCTACTTAAGACCTAAAAAAATAATGCAGCATGTCATGAGAATAAGGACAATGACTCAGTTAAAATATAATTTATTAGCTGCTAAATTTATATTGGGAATGATGTAATCATTTTTTGTTTAAAATTAGAATATAATCATTATAAGGTCCGGTCTTATAATAGTAATATTTCTCAATCTTGAAATATTTATCAAAAATTGGTTTTAATTGAGTTATATTTCTAGGATATTTTCCTCGGTCATTAGCTAACATAACCTTTCCAATTAGACTTTTTTGAGATTTAACATTCAAATGGTCTATTATTAATAATCTTCCATTTTTGCTTAATATTTTAGATAAAAAATTGAATATTCCAAATAATTCCTTATTGTTTATATGATGAAATGTCATTGTAGAAAAAATTTGATCGAATTTCTCATTCTTTATGTCAGAAACATTTTTTATTAATCTGAAATCTTTTTTGAATTTTCTTTTAGCAAATATAATATTATCTTTTTCTATGTCCACACCAACATAATTATTAAATAAATAAGAGTATTGTCCGATTCCGCATCCAAAATCAAGAGTTTTTTTATTTTTGTCTAGCTCTTTTCTAAGGATTAATTTTTCTTTTGTGAAATTGTTATGAACCAAATTTCTAAAAGAATAGAATATATTAGTATTCTTAAAAATTGAATTTATTAATTTTTCAGTTATCATTTACCAATAGTTTTCTTTATTTTCTCTATAAAATTCATATGTTTTTTTTATTCCTTCCTTTAATGAAATTTTTGGTTTCCAATTAATAGCATTCTTAAGTTTGGATATATCCCCTATATAATCTCCAGTCTCAACATTTTTCCATTCTTTTGGCCATGGAACTTTTGCAACCTCTCCACTACCAACAGTTTCGACAATAGTATTTACCATATCAATAAATTTAGTCCCTTCTCCACTTCCAAGATTAAAGACTTCACCATATGCATTTTTATTTATGGCTGACTGTATAAATGCATCAGCGACGTCATCTATATAGATATAATCTCTCATTTGGCTACCATCACCATAGACTGTTATTTTTTTATTTTCTATGGCTTGTCTTATAAACCAGTTTATTATGCTATATTTGTAATGTTTCATCTGTGATCTTGGACCATAAGGATTTGATATTCTAAACATCACAGTCTTTAATCCATAATGGTTATTATAGGCTAGATGATATTTTTCTCCAGTTAACTTATGTACCCCATAAATGCTCAATGGATTTGTAGGATGTTTTTCATCCACAGGAAGATATTCTGTCTTTCCATATTGCATTCTCGAACCAGAAAATAATACAACAGCATTTGGATTATATTTTCTACACGCTTCTAAAACATTTAAATGTCCCCTACAATTTATATCTAAATCATAATGTGGTTCATCTAAACTATATGTATAATCTATTTGCCCAGCAAGATTGAAGATTATATCTTTTCCTTGCACAATCTGATTTACTTTATCCCTATCCCTTATGTCCCCTATTTCTACATTTATTTGTTTTTTTATATTTTCAATATTAAAAAAATTCCCACCATATATTGGGATTTTAGCATCTAAGATTGTTATCTTTGCACCAAGAACATTCAGTTTATTAGCTATTGTACTTCCTATTAATCCTAAACCACCAGTAATGAGAATTTCTTTTCCTTCATACTGCTCCAATGAATTCATAACGGAAAACGAGCGATTAAATTTATAAACGTTTCTAGTTAAAGTTTTCTCAATCTAAGACCAATCATATTTCTAAGGAAAAGGATTATTGTTTTTGTCATTTTTACTCCACTGTTTGGGTCTTCAACCCAGTCAACTGGAATTTCTCTAACTTTATACTTATATTTCTGGGCAAGATATAACATCTCGGTATCCCAAAACCACCCATCATCTCTTATTTTTGGCATTAATTTAACAGCAACATCTTTTCTCATTGATTTAAATCCACATTGAGCATCTGAAAATCTGGCTCCTAAGAACAATTTTGTAAAGATTTTATTATAAAATTTTGAGATGATATATCTTAAAGGAATTCTTTGTATATTTGCTCCAGATATATATTTAGAGCCAACAACAACGTCATATCCTTTTTTGTATTCATTTAAAAGTCTAGGAAAACATCTAAGATTCGTTGATAAATCAACATCCATATAACTTACAATATCGGCATTTGTATTAACCCATGAGTCTTTTAAAGTAGCTCCTCTTCCTGGTTTAGAAGTGTAATGATATTTAACATTCTTATATTTTTTACTTAATTTTTTAGCCAAATCTAATATCTTATCTTTTTTGCCATTAATGCCTATAACTATTCTCCAATTATAATCTTTCAAATGTTTATTATAAAATGGAATTTGTTTTTTAATGCTTGGCTCTATTTCATCAACATTGCCGTAATAAACTGGAATTATAATATCTACTGTAGTTTTCTTCATGTTGTATAAAGACAAACTCTTCCTTTTTTAAATCTTTCTTGAAAACCAAGTCTGTTAAGTTTATCACAACCATTATCATAGCTTATTATATTTGTTGTATTGAGGTTATTTAGAGTATAAATCAAATTAGAATCTTCATTCCTAAATTCATTATTCAAATTTATTAAATTAGAAAAATAATCTTTTGTTACATATTGTTGATAATATCCGGATGAAGTTGATTTATCAAGATATATTGCCGCATAAGAGTAATATGCCCTAGAATATGATGTTGGATGTGTTTGATCAGTTAGTATAATAAACCTATCATCAACTCTGTTTAATACTTCAAGCGTATCAATCTCCAAAGAATCGTACTCTATAAAATTGGGTGTATGATACAAATTAATTCCAACACTCAATAATGGAAATATTGTCAACCCCATGATTAAAAAATTAACAACTTTTTTATCAATGACGGAATAATCAATTTTAAATAACATATAAATTAGAAGAAACATAAAAAAATAAATATGTGAATCCGGATAGACAAATCTTAATATTGGAATGTAGAAAGTCAACCCAGAGATTAATAAAATAGCTAATAACAGAGTAGGTGAAAAGAATAATATCTCTTTTTTTGATTTATTATTTGATTTCCAGTAAAAATAAAATACTACAAATAAAACAACAGAAACTAACCATACAGCAATATTTTGCAAAAGATATGATTTATCAAATGAAAACAAATTCTCAGTTAATATTATATTAACAGCTTCAGTGTTAAAAAAGTTTAGTATATAAGGAATTGACCAAAAAGAAGTCAATAAAAATGAAATAAAAGCGGTTGAGATGATAATAAATCTTTCTTTTCTTTTTTTAATTATAAATAATCCAAGAATTAAAATCGAAGAAAGTATAGACGTTGTTTGATGTGATAAAATTATTATCGATAAAAATGGGATTATCCAAAAAAAGTTTCTATCTATTTCTTTATCTTTGTATAGTAATACAATAAAAGCCAATGGTATAAAACTAACCCATGCAAATAATTCATTAACTCTTCCTAATCTTATAAAATTCCCTATAGCTACGGCATTACCAAAAAATAAAATGAAAAACGCTGAAATCTTAATAAATGAAAAGTTATTTTTTCTTCCAAAAATATAAATTGCAATAAAAGCTAGTATTAACATTATAATTAGAGAACTAAATGCAGCAACCAATACACTGCCTGTAACTTTATATAATGGAAAGGTAAAAAAATACCATCCAGGCGGTGCTGACTTAAAGGTTATTATTCCATTGTACCAATAAGGGCAAAAATTATAATATCCGCATTTGTCAAGGAAAAAAAGCTGGGTCATATAAGATGCCCAGTCATTAGTATAATCCAAAGGAAATATTCTCAATATTTTTGACTGATCTATTAGTCTATAAATAAAATGGATAAATAGAATAATAACTGGAAAGTAAAGCCATTTATCTTTAAATCTCATTTTATCTCCTGACTTCATCCACTCTGGGATCAGGTAACTCAGTTCCTAAATAAGTCTGGTTTATTTTAATATTATCCGGAGCATTTATCTTCCATATTTTTATTGGTCCGATTACATTCCCATTATATATAGCTAAAGGAACTTCATTTTCATCATTATAAACCAATTCAAAGTTTGGAGTTTTTTTGTTTAACAAGTATAATTGTGCAAATAAGCTTTTTCTTACATCTGGGGATAGATAAAATCCTGCACCCAATATATTTGCCTGATTAGTATCAATAAAATTTGGAATTATTCTAAAGCAGCCATCTAATCCATCAACATTAAACTCAAATAATTGATTGTTAAAATAGATACATTGTAATGGAACATTAAATTGTTGTCCATTATCAAATAATACAGCTGTTGGTACTCCTAATTGAAGATCTCCTTGAGCATCCTTTACGGGAATTATAAATCCAATTATTCCGGAATTTCCTGCCCTAAATATCCTTCCATTATATTCAAAGTCATCATCAAAAGAGGTTGCACCCCTATAAACATAATTTGTAGTTCCATCCCTTCCTTCCTGTCTGTTTGGGTCTAGTACAAAAGTATTAATCCATGAATATCTATCATAATTAGCATCAGCTCCAATTGAAGAGAAAGCAGGATACTTTCCAATCTCATCATCTATCATCAATAAATAGTTAGCCCCTCTTGATTTCAAAAATTCTAATGCCTCTTCTTCACTTTGTGCTGTTAGCACATGCCTTCCAATAAAATGATTTATAGCTCTTACGGCATTTCCACCATCACTTAACGTAGCCCTTTGCCCCCCATATTGAACCCAATATCCATAATCCCACCAATGTGCTATAACTGATTCTTTTAATGTATTTTCCCTAACCCATGCCATTGCCCTTTGCCATTGTCCAGTATAGCTAGGACCAAGATTTTTTGACATGTCTATACTAGATTCAGTAAACTTTACAAGAACACCCTTATCAAAAATCCCAAACATAAAAGCCTGGGAAGAAAGTGCTAAAGGCATTAATAAGATTAAGAATAACAAAACATATGTCGAGATCCTATAGGCCTTGTTGAAAGAGATAGATTTGTCATACAACCAAAATAAAAAGTAACTAAATATTATTACTGTTACTGGGGATATTACAGATAACAACCTTATTGCTGATCTGGCAGCTATAATCATTAATAAAGACCATAATAATAAAAATATTATATCATCATTTAATTTACTAAATCCTTCATATAGTTCTTTATTTTTATAATAAGAGTATAAATAAAATATTCCAATAGATAATATAAATAATAACATCGGGCCAAAATAAAGCAATTTTGATTGGGTTGTCATCCCATTAAGTATGGAATTTGAAGAATATCTATTAAATATAAGCCCAATTATGGATAAAGTGAAGATAAATACAAATTTCCATGTATGGCTCTTCAAGTCCTTGATTAATTTATAGAATAATAAGATGCATCCAATAATAAATACCCAAATATATTTCCATCCTAAGCTATTAACCCAGTCTAATAAATAAGGTTGGTGAGATTCTGCTACTGTCAATGCCCATCTTGTCCTTCCAAATGGTTCTATAAGATTGATATACTGCTCATTTAAAGTATCTAAAATAAATGAATAGCCATATAATAAAGTGATAAAGACTATTCCAATTATTAAAGTAATTAAAATAGAAACTATTCCTTTAGGATATTTTTCTATTTTATTCTTTATTTTTAATAAGTCTTTATTATAAAGAATATAATATATTAAACCAGCCATAAACGCCAATAATACAATCTCTGTTGTAAATGAATATAATACACTATTAATTGTATATCTTCCGGAAAACATTATTGCCACAAAAAACATTGGGAACATCCAACTGGAATATACAAAGAATTTTCTGGAATCAAGTTTGTTAAAAGCTATAAGTATTAAATAAAATAATCCAATTGTTAAAAATATAAATTGTACCCCACCCCAACTTAAGGCCATTAATCCTGTTGATATCCCAGAAAGTACTCCTAATATTATTGAGTTCTTTGGCTTTTCTGATTTATATGCAACAATAAAGAAATAAAGCGCCATAAACATAAACATGTTAGCTAACGCCTCCTTGTCTGGAGATATTGTTCTATACAAAAAGCTTGGTATTACTGTTAATAAAAAACTAGATAATAATGCTACCCTATAATCAAATAGTTTTCTTGCTAAAAGGAAAAAGAACAATAATCCTATTGAAGAAGCTACTGCAGGATAGATAACATCTGTATAATTTAAGGTTATATCTGGGTTAAAAAAATGAAGGAATTTGTATAAATAAGCTATGAAATAAGATACAAATATTGTTTCTCCAGAAGTCTCATATCCAAAAGGAAAATATCTAAGATTGTCGTGTTCTAATACCCTTCCATTATCTATAACTTGCTGGGAATACCTTAGATAAAGATAAGAATCAAGATCTATTGGGGTAAAATCTCCAGTGGTTGAATCTTTTAATAATTCTAGATTATTAGTTCTTAGATTATATCCAAATAGGATTATAAAAGCTAATAAAACAAAGATTATCCAGTTCTTATTGTTTTCAAAAAAATCAGATAATTTAGTTACTCTCTTTTCTATCTCATCCATTTTATTAAAATCCTTGCTAAAAGGTTTAAATAGTTTACGATAAATTAACTAAAGAATTATTAAAATTTAAAATAAAATTAAGAAAAAAAGGCTTTTAGCCTTATTCTACAGTTATATCAGTTAAAGTTGTTCCTTTAACCAATGCTTCTGTTCCAGTTAAGGTGTAGTCTTTGTAGTTAGCAACTACTTTAGCAGCTCTTCTTGTATCAAGAGCTTCTGTTCCTGCTACTAACATAGCTACGTTGTCTCCATTCTGGATAAGCTTTATGATAGCTTCTCCTTCCTGTAAGTCCCATCCTGCACAAGTTACACCAAAGTCTAACTCTTCTACTAATGAGTTAGCACATGGTCCACCAACTAAGATTAAGTTGTAGTTTGCTGGATTTGTAACTTCATTGTCTGTCATTGTTACAGGAGTTATATCTGCTACTGTACAGGTTTGTCCGCCAGCGGATACTGATGCTGCAGATCCTTTTATGACAACGTTTGCCATAACTTGGTCTGATGGTACTTCTAATACTACTTGGTCACTTGCACCATTTGACTTTGGATCTCTTATAATGATACCATATTTTGTTCTATGGTCTTCATCTTTTGTTCCAATATTAATCTCTTGGCTTGATGTAGCAAAAGCTCCCTCTCCATAGACCAATTCACCAGCTTCTTCTGTTGATAATGTTGCTCCTAATGCACTAACTCCGGCTGTTCCTGATGTCCATGTTGTTGTTATATTATCTTGTTGTGATGGTAAGTCAGTTGTCTCAAATGGAATCAATGTAAGGTTAAAATTACCCCCATCAAATGATCCAACAAGATCCATCTGTACATCTGTGTCTTTAGTGCTTCCAAAGTTGATATCTATAAATCCGCCACCACTTGCTGCCTTTGGTTCAGTGCCTGTACCATTTTCAACATATCCTGCTAGTTGTGTCTTTCCATTTGTGTCTTCATAGTAAACACCCATACTGTCATTATCATTGTATAGCCATACTTTATCTGTTTTTACATCATTAGTTACATTTGCTGTTATCTGGCTTCTATCAATTAATAATCCTTCGTTTTCATTTACACTAATGAAGATTGCTGGTACACTAGTAAGGTTTGCTTGTGCTTCACTTAAATCTGCAGATGCTTCTCTCTCAATTATCAATGTCATATAATCATCATCAGCTACAGTTAGACTATCAAAACAAATACTTATGTAATTGTTTGGCAAGTCCATACATTCACCAGCTCCTGGTGGGTTATCTTTATCATCATCGTATGTAAAGTCATTTTCAATACCAATTACTGGTCCTGTGTATTCTGTATCTGCTGCTGTTGTTGTTGACAATTTTGAGTTTAGGTTAGCTAGGTTCCATACCCAGTTTGGATCATTATCATCCTCTCCAACATATGGGTCTCCATCTGCATATGTCTCTACAGCATCCTTTCCAATAACTAATGTTGCAGATCTTTGGTCTTTGTTATCCTCATAGAATGTCTCATCATTGTTAATCTCAATTCCATTTATGGTTTCTGTTCCAGAACTTGGAATTGTTTCTTGGACACCATCTACTGTAACAACTACAGCTCCACCAGATCCTACATTCTCTAATGTAACTTTTTTTCCATCTACAGTTACAGTATCTCCTACATTCATGAAGAATTCAGCTCCAACTCTTGCTGTAAATTTTGTGTCTGATGCTGTATCAATTCCTGTTATTTGTAATGTCTGTCCCAAAAATTTAATCTCTAATGGGTCTGCTGTTGTAGTTGCGTTTGGCTGGATTGTCTCATCAAATACATAGTAATATTTGATAGCATCTCTCGCAACTTCCATTACAATATCAGTTTCATAATCATCTTCAGAAGATGTTAATGATGTTTGTATACTGACGTTTCCTGCATCCCCTTGGTTTAATTTTAAAATCTCAGATACATCATATTCTGTACTCTGGAATGTTATTGCAGTATCCAATAAATGTGGTAAATCAGAATCTGCTAATTCCTGATCAAAGTTTCTTGAGTCACCATTATCAGCTATATATAATCCTAATGGTATCTCTTCACTTTTTCCACCTACAACTGTAACACTACTTCCAGAAGTTGCAGTACATACTTTAGATTCAAATTGTAAATTTGAAGCAATATCAACCATACCTAAAGTATCTGATGCTGCTGCAATTGAACCAACAACTAAAGCGTTGCTTGTATCATATGTTCCACTTGTTACAAATGGTGATGGATAATCAGCTAAATCTTGTGCTAATGCACCTGTCATAGTTGCACCCATCATTGCAACACCTGTAGAAATCGCAGCCACCTTTTTAACAGCTCTTTTTATTTTTAATCCAAAATTTTCTTGCATTGTATTATACACCTCCAAGGATTTTTTCCCTGATTGTTTGTTTTATCTTATTACCCTACTTGATTACATAGAGTATACCTTAAATTATCTTAGTCTTTTATAAAGATTTTGGTAATAAACCATATATGAATAGTCTATCTCGATGAAATAAGGGCATTAGAACCCCTTTTCCTCAAAATTGGTATTGTGTTTTTGTAAAATTTTATTACCACTTTAAAGTTATTTTTTATTTGCAAACTTCTAATCTTGCTGTAAATTTGGGCATTATTGCGGTATCCACAAACTTAGTATTCCCAACACAGCTTCCTGTATTTAAAAAGACAGCCCCATTCTTGATTATTGTAAAACTATAACTTTCTTTGTCAAATGAGCTAGAAGCTGCATTATCAACTTGTTTTTTTATGTAATCCTTACAGTTTGATTCCCCACAGTAAGGTTGACTATTACAATTATCAATTACATCAGCTAATGAATCTAAAGGCTTGATATTATTACAGGGAGTGAGTTTCATTATAGCATTTAAGAGATTACTAACTTCTATGTTCTCTTTTATTATGGATTCAGAATCTTCCAAAGTACTAAGTCTGAGAAATACTATAGCTATTATAATAAATAGTATTACTATAACAACTAATCCAATCATATCTGCTTGTGCCTTTTTCATAGTCTTGTCTCAACAATTAATCTTCCAATCCTAAACTCTTTGGTTATTGGAAAGTATAATGATACAGGAGTTGAGAGTATTGCCCTGTCTTTTGTATTAAGATTATTATATATACTCCATATATTACAATTATCTGGATACTCATTAGATGTATAATGATTAAGATTACATTCTTCTTCATTATCTTTTGGATATATTAGCTCTATCTTTATGTTTTTAGTCCCAAATAAATCAACATAATGCACCCTATCATTAGTTACAGCATCCTTAAATGTAATAACCTTGCCCATATCAATACAATCCCTTGTAATGGTTCTAAAGCTACACTGTAATTCTGGAATTGAGCTAAGTGAAGCCAAAAGAACATTAGCTTCCTGCTGATTTAACTCTAAATTCTTAGATTCTACACTTCCAATAAAGAATTTATAGTAAAAGATTATGCCTATTACTAATATTACAATTACAATTACCAAAACCATTATCATTTCTATAGTTCCTATTTGGCCTTTAGAATAATGATTCACAGTTCTCATCCCCCTCTAGATCATTATTATTAGTTTGTAAATTAGCCACATTATTATTGTAAGTTTGTAAATTAGCTATAGTTGGATCTGTAGTAATGAAATAATTTAGATTACTATTAATAGCAGCATAATTACATGTTAAACCTTTAGCCGGAATGCTTAATTTTTCTTGTTTAGAAAGATATAGCTTGCTTAAGCTCTTAAGATTGCTAATAGATTGGTCAAAGCCACACCTAAAATTATTGTAATCTTCTGAAAATATGGCTCCAATCATAAATTCTTCGCTCAAGATTATATCTTCCCTGTCTTCATTATAAAATCTAGCTATATTATTATCTATCTCAACTATTCTTAATCTGTCATTTGGACTTAAGTTCGGTTGGGTAAAATAAACAAGCTTAACAAAATCATATTTTCCTAACAAATTAGTAACTAAATTATTATTCAAATCAGATTTTGAGATTTTTCTGATCCCAAATCTAGATGGAATTTTATATTGGCTGTTTTGATCAAAGAAAGTATCTTCTACAAATTTTTTACTATTACTATCATAAACAAGATAATATATAGAATCTTCATTAGACAAATAATAAAAATTTGTTATATGAAAAGGATACTTCCATGACAAAGTCCATGTCTTTAGATTATCTCCATCCAAAACTTTTGGAGAGAATATAACTTTATTTGTTCTTATGTTGTTTCCTTCATCCAGAGATAAAGTGCCACAAACAATATTATTAAATAATAATCTAACATCAAATCCAAAGTTTATGTCTTTATCAGAATTTTTTGAAATTATAAAAGAGTTTAGATTATCATCCAATGTTTTTGCAACATCTATTGCATTCAGCCTATTTCCAACATATAATTGATTATAAGAAAAATATGTAAAAAATAAAAGTATAACAGATCCGGCAATTATAACAAATATATAAGTAAAGACAGGACTAACTATACCTCTTTTCATGATAATAATAATCTAAGAAGTTTATATAAATATTATTAATTATGGGATAACTACAAACTTAGCATCATTATTTTTTCCATCCCTACATACAATATGATATCTTTGGCTTGTTAAAGTGGCCTCGTGAATGGTTTCTTGTCCAGTCATTAATGTTCCCTCTCCAAATCTGAATGATCCAACATTGGAATATTCACATATTGAATTTTCAGTTGTCTCTAAATGCAACAAAGAAGCTGAAGTATCTTTGTATAATGAAGCTATTCTTGGCCCGGAAACATCTATATCCAATCTAAAGTTTATCTGAGTAGATGCTTCATTTGCCGCTTCATCCCTGCATTTCACAAAATAATTATAGTCTCCTTTGTCTATAATTAATTCTTGAGTATGAATATTTGAGTCTGAATTGAAGAATTGCGTCATAGCCTCAAAATTAACATCTTCTTCTGCAAATGCACACAATGCCTTTCCATTCTCTGCCCCCCCAGAGGTTACAACCCTTAATGTTGGAACATCAAATAATACTCCAGATGGTCCAGAGTCAACAATGCTTATGCTATTAGTTCCGAATAAGCTGAATACAAAGCTTTCTTCATTTACATTCCTTAAATTTTCTTGTTTATTTGGCTGATCTTTACATCTGAAGAAGAATTTATTCTCTCCAAATTCAAGCTTTGTCAATTGAGTATTACATTTGTATAATCCAAATACATCCAAGCTTTGCTCAATTCCTGTTGTTACACATTGGAATGTGTTCTGCATAACCTCAAAATCAGTGTCTTTATTATCCCATCTGCATGAGCTAGGTTCAGTAACATAAATTGATAATGATGTCTCATTAGCACCTTGTGGAATGAATGCTCCATTTTGTATACTTGTTTGTTCAATTATTGGCGGAGTTAAATCTGGGCCAGATTTTATGTTAAATTTAATCATATAATCTCTTTCATTCACATTTCCAGCTCTATCTTTACATCTAATAAATAATCTATGTTGTCCTCCATTTGTTAACTTTAATGCTTCTTGCTCAGCTAATTCTCCCGGAAGTCTCATTGCTATTGTATGATTTGTGTCATATAAACTATCCCCAAGGAAGTTTTTCATATCGTCAAACTTTATGTTATTCTTTATGTCATATTTACATTGAGATGGTTCATCTGTCTTAATAGCAACTTGTATTGGTTTAAATGGTTCAATCTGTTCATTAATCTGATAACCTTTTACTCCCCCTTCCGTTAATTCTCTTATTGTTAATCCTTTAGTTATCTCTTCCCTAAATGGGGTTATTATAGGGCTATTGACATCATTTGGATGTAAGTTTACACATTGCTCCTTATCAGTTCCCTCATTTACTAAAATACAATTCTGTCCTAATGATCTGCATCTATATTCAGAACAGCCCTTTCCATCATCCCCACATAATTCACAATTGTCTCCTCCTTCAGGAGCCCTCCAAGGATCACAAGATAATTCAATTGTTTTTGTTTTTGTTTTTGCAAAAGCGATATCAGCTATCTGTGCAACTGCATAAATCCAAGCAGCAGTATTTACCCATCCCCAGAATGTTCCTGCTGTTGATGCTTGATTCACTGTTGCTGTTGCTCCTTCAATATCTGTAACAACAGCATCTTTTGGTATTGTAAATGATTTTCCAGGTTCAATTGTTTTAGGTATGGGAATGCCTTCTGCTTCAAGACCGGCTTTAGAATAATCAATATACTTGACAACTGTTTGTCCTTCTCCAGAATTAATTATAGTTCCTGGGGTAATTTGATTTGCTGGAATCTCAGAAGCTAATTTCGATCCATAAGTTTGAAATCCTTTGCTTAATGTTGTACCTGCTGCTCCTGTTTTTCCTCCAAAGAATCCTTTTCCAGCTATTCCAAATAATCCTGTTAGTGTGCCTCCACCCAAAGTTCCTGCTGCGCTTAAACTTCCTAATACCCCAGAGGTTAATCCACTAACAATTCCTGATCCTTCAGATAATCCAACTAGTCCAGTAGCACCAATTGCAACTAATGATAATAATAATCCTTTATTGTCTTTTATCTCTTCCATAAATCCTGGTTTTTTATAATCTTTAGAAGATAAAGTTCCTTTATTCCATTCTCCAACTTCATTTAATTTTATACTTCCAGCAGATTCTCCAATAATTCCGGCACCCTCATCGGTAAACTCTCCAACAAAATTATAGTATGCTCCACAGTCTCCTAGAGCAACACATGTATTGTGTGCTGCAACAACCCAAGATCTATCTTCACAATGGCAATTATTTACACATTCATCATTATCAGAAAATCCAAAACTATATCCTGATATTCTTGCTACCCCCCCGCTTCTATATGTTATTTCGCATTTTCTATTTCCTTGGCTACATACACTTGTTGCTTCAGCGCCTGGAGCCCTTGATCTCTGGACAGCTACATTGGCTGCAACATTTTCTCCAAGTATCTCTCCTTCAGAAGGAATAATATCACTCCAGAATTTCAATCCTTTAGGAACAGTCGATAAACAAATTCCAGTCTGTCCATCCTGTTTAATTCCTGTTGCTAACCAAAAACAATCTCCGAAAGCAACATTCTCACAATCCTCTTTGTTTTCTATTAAAGGACACCCTTGATTTCTATTAGCCCTACAATTTGCTTCTACAAAATTTCCTCCTCGTGCAGTTACTCCAAAACTTTCCTCAGTTCCAAATGGATCTTCTCCAAGAATTCCTTGTACACAAATTTCTTCTCTAAAATCCCTGCAAGGTTCTGAAATTTCTTCTCCATTTACACATAATTGTCTAAAGTGTCTTGAACCAACAACGTCCCTTCCAAATCCTGTAGCAGCATCATAAACACACCAAGATTCCCCATTTTTTTTAGCCCCACCAGCATTTGGGCTTACAGAATTTCCAGTAGTTGTAGTAGGACAATCAACACTCTTACAAATAAAATTCCCGAAAGCAGGAGTAATCCCTCTTGGTGCTTCTCCACATAAATTTCCTAATCCATAATCACAATTTCCGCAATTTGGATCATTAGGATTAGCAACACAATTTGGGGTCTCTAAAATAAAACCATTATTATAACTTCTTGCTTTATTTGATTCATAAACATTCTCTGTATTTCCACAGCTATCCATCCAATAAACATCACCATCAAAACATCCAGTTGTTTGTTGCTTTGCACATTCAGTTCCTAATAAAGGATTGCTGCATAAAAATCCCTCGTGAAATCCAACACTTGTTTTGTTTATAACTTCCAATCTCTCATCAATTTCTTCTTCTAATCCTGCTGTGTTACATGTCTCCCTTGTTGTAAACACACAAGTTCCATCCTCTTTTACACAAGCCCCTTTCTCCTGGGATCTTGATAATTCCAAGCATGAAACTTCATCTACAATAGACTCATCAAATTTCATCTCAACATCAGGAAATTGTGAAGTTATTATGTTACATCTTCCCAATGTTGTAAAGAAAGCCTCATTTCCTAACAAACAACAACCTTGTTGTGCCTGAGGAATATTACAATTTGGCTCATTAAAATATACTCCATTCTTAGCGCTGCATGTTGACTGTGGAACATTCTTAAAGCATCTCCCATCATCCTCGACGAAACAACTTCCTAATTTGCAATAGCTAGTTTGTTCACAACTGGCAGAAACACTTCTAAAACCAGAAGCACATTGATCTGCATTTGTAAACTGACAGTACTCATTATTTATTGTTTTTTCACAACAAACTTGCTGTCCACTCTGCGCATAGACATTATCCAAATTTATTATAGCAAAGCTAGAAAATACTATTAAAATCATTAAAAAAAATGCTGTTGCTTTTTTTATCATTTTTATTCTCAACTAGGTTGTCCTTGTACAGCAAATTGAAAAGTAAAAGGATTTCCCTCTTTTCTTATTATGTAAACTTTATCCGGATATGGCTTTTGTTTATACAGTTTGTATTTGCCTTGATTAACTACCATATAAGCCAATATATCTGCATCTCCCAATTGTGTTTCTCCATTCAATAATTCCTGTGCAACATCATAAAGCTCTCCAAGAGGATAATCTAAAGAAACAGCAAATTTATCTTGGTTGACTTGTAAACTATCTCTTTTTGACTTTAGTGTAACAGGATAATCAATATTAACTAAAACTTTATTTGACAATATCTCAATATTAACTTTAGGATCTTTATTTGTAAGAACATCAAAATTTCTGAATCTTCCAAAATTGCTTACATCAATACAATTTTTCAATCCAAATTCTATAGAATCTTTTAACTCTTCTTCCATACCATTTAATAACAATAGTCTGTTGTAACATGTTGGAGAATCTTCTATACTATAACAAAGATAACTAACTTTAGAATCATTATAATTTCTATAAGTTCCTTCTGGGGTTGCTAAATATCCCCCTTGTAATCCCATTGTTCTTATGGGATCATCAGCTACATTTAATGTACAGTCATTAATATGTTTCCTTATAGAATCCATCTCTAAATTTAAATCATCAACTGTTGGCGGCAGTATTATTGTTTCCCTCACATATAAAAAAATTAAGATTAGTGCCACAATGATTATGCCTAGAATTACGAAAGTTGTTACTTGTCCTCTTTTTTGCATATTATCTTTAATTATCATAATTATTTAAACCTTTTTATTAAGGGGCTATTCTTAACTCCTTCATTGGGTTTCCGAATTGATCTTGGCAGTTGATATAATAAAGACTATCCTCATCAAAAGTAAACTTCTGGATCTTTGAATTTTGATTTATTAACTGCCCTGAACCAAAATTAAAACTTGAAAATCCATATTCACATGTTGATTCCTCATTAAAAATTAAAATTAAATCATTCCCCTGCTTGAATATCCTGAAAATTTTTGGAGCATTAATGTCTTTTGTGATGCTGAATTGTAGATCATCACTAATCACATTTCCAGATTTGTCGCTGCATGAAATTTTATAATCATAATTTCCAAAATCAAGAGTTAATGGTTGTGTATGGACATTAGAATTTGTGTTAAGGAATAGAATGTCCGCATTATTGATTCCAAAGTTGCATAATGCCTTTCCATTCTCTGCCCCCCCAGAGGTTACAACTTTCAATACAGCATCATTAAAATAAAGTTCTCCAGAAGGCTCTTTTAAAGTGATATTTAATTCAGTGCTTCTTTTCAAATTTAATAGATAACTTTCAACATTTACATTATCTGATTTATCCTTACATCTTATGAAAAATTCATTGTCTCCAGATTTCATTTCCAATAAAGCAAAGCAGTTAAACAAATTATTATCTGATTCTTCATCGCATGAAAATTCTTTTGGCATTAGGTTATACTCTAAATCATTTAATGAATACTTGCATTCACTCGGCTCATTTAGATAAAGTGTAAATGGCAGATTATCTATATTATATTGTATTGAATCAAAGTTTTCTGGATTAGATCCTTCTATTCTTGGAGCTGTTAAATCCGGACCTGGCTTAACAGAATATTGAACCGTAAAATCCCTATTATTCTTATTTCCGACAGTATCCTGGCATTTTATATAAAATTTGTTAAAGTCTCCAGGAAGTGAAGCTAGAATAATATTATGATTAATATCAAAAAAGGAGTCTCCAAAGAAGTCTAAGATAGTATCATAGTCTACTCCTGCTTCAGTTGAAATTTTACATTGAGATGGCTCATTCGTCTGTATTGCTAGATTAATTCTTTGATAGGGTTCTACAGAAGGGATTAATTCAAATCCATAACTTAGATCATTAATTGTATATCCTTTTGTAATATTTTCCTTCCAGGCTGTTATTATGGGACTATTGACATCATTTGGATCTTGATTGACACAACTTGTCCTTCCAGTCCCTTCATTCTCTGGAATAAATGTGCATGACTGTCCTAAAGATTTGCATTTGTATTCTGTACAAGATTCAAAATCATCACATTCCTCACAATTATTTCCTCCAGAGGGAGCCACCCAAGGATTGCATGTTGTATTAACATATTTTATTTTTGTTTTTCCTCCAGACATTAAAAATCCAATAACAGCTATAACAACAACAGCAACAGTAAATGCCACCCCAATTCCGATTAATGGGGTAGCAGTAGTTGCTCCTTCTGCAACAACTGCGCCACCAGCCTCAGCTGCGCCAGCTGAAGAGAAAAATTCAAATCCTCCGGCTGCCATCTTATAAAATCCAACCCCAGACATAAATCCAGCTTGATTCGCAAAAAATCCAATTCCACCCAGTAGTGTTCCCCCTAAAGATAATTTCTCTCCAATATCACTCAACTGAACATCTTCTAATTCTTTCTGGAACTCTTCACTCAACAAATTTAATCCACCATAAACCCCTTTTCTTAACCAATTCTGTTTTTCTGACTCACTAACAGATTTTGGAGCCTTTCCATCACCACTAACTTTAAATCCAGCTTCTGAATATACATCTAAAATATTAAAATCAGCCCCACAGTCACCCTGGGCTTTACATAATTTAGCCATTTGATCAATATATGGTTGCTCTTCACATTCGCAATTTTGTTCACATTTCCAAGAACTAACTCTATTTTTCTTGACATAAACAACAGGGCATTGTTTGTTAGCAACACTACATGTCGAGCCTCCAAAAATATTTCCAATATATTTACTCCCTATACCAACCCTGTCTCCTCTCCAAAATTCATTTCCAGGAGGAACAGTGGTTTTTGAAGAATCCAATTCAACATTATTATTTGTATTGAAATTATTTTCTATACAACCAGCCTCAGTAAATCCGTTTGTTGTTCCTTGTACACAAATTTCTTCTCTAAAATCCCTGCAAGGCTCAACTATCTCCTCATTATTAATGCATGATACTCTATAATGTCTAGATCCAGGCTTATCAATAAAATCTCCTGTCCCTGATTCATAAATACACCAAGATTCCCCATTTTCCCTTGGTCCTCCAATTTCCGAATCATGCACATTATTTGGATAATCTTTTGTATCCTCACAATCTAATGATTCGCATTTTAAAGTTGTAGGACTACATACAGTTCCAGCTGCATAGTTACAATCCTCTATTTTTTGTTCCCTATTTCCACAGCTATCCATCCAATAAACATCCCCATCAAAACATCCCTTATTATTTTTCGATTTACATGAGCATTGTGATAAGGAACTACAAAATTTTCCAGAATAAAATCCTTGTTCAGTTATTGGATTCAACGCTATGCCACATTCTGATTCTGATGTTGTAGTGCAAGATCCAAAATTAACACAACATCCTTGTTGCTCATCTTCACATAAACTTAAACATTCTTGTTCAGAGCCCACGCTTCTAAAATCAAACTCAGAGTTAGTTAGGGCTGAATTTCTTAATTGGCATTTTAATTCAGTTTCATAATTGCATTGATTGCCGGTTAAACAGCATCCTCGTTGACATTCTGGAATTGAAGAAGATGGTTTATTAGAAAATTTTCCACCTTGTGCCTCACAAGAAGCCCTTGCTGCATTGCTGATACATGCCCCTTCAACAATACACGTTCCAATATTGCAATAGCTAGTTTGTTCGCAACTTATTGAAGCTGCATTGGAATTTGAATCGCATTTGTCTGCAGTTGTAAACTGGCAATACTCTCCATCTGTAGTTTTTTCACAGCAAACTTTGGATTGAGCATAAACAGAAGTTGTGTTTAGAGTTGATATTGCAAATGTTGAGAATATAATAATTAATATTTGAAAATATGCTTTTACCTCTTTTTGCATAAGTTTATACTAAGAATTATCTATAAAAATTTTCTTATATAATCAGTCATTACTTACCCTTGGAGCAAGTATAAACTGCAAATCAAGTTTGTCCATAACCCTGAAGACTGCTTTTAGTGGATATTCCTTATCAAACTCTAAAAGAACAACATCGCATAATTTTGAGGCTTTTGATATTTTTTTAAGATATTCTATGCTATATCTTGCTAAAACAGGATTTGAATCATTGATTATAATCTTGATTTCTTCATCTGGAGTAACCTCAACTTTAGCTGTGTTAAGTTTTGATTCTGCTTGGATAGTAAATCTATCTTTCTCTGCTATTAATGCGACAGATTCAGCAATAACGCCCATGTCCTCTATTGATTCGTCAAACATAATTGAAGGAAGTTCTACTCTCAATGGAAATTTAAGATCTGGAATTTTTTGTTGTTTATCTTCCAAATCAATTAGAGCTATGTTAAATGTCTTTGAACTCTCCCCTTTGAATTTTATTGTTAATTGATTTTTCTTTCCAAGCTCAATTGTTATTACATCTCTTGGTTTGGCTCTTCTCAATATCTGTTTTAATGAATCTAGATTCACTGAAATTTCTTCTGGTTTGTCCACCTCATATTCAACAAAAGCAGAACTTAGTAATCTAAAGATAACCATTGCCACATTAGCAGGATCTAAAGCTATTAGTTCAATCTTATTCTGGTCAATTTTCAGTGTAACCTCATTAACAAGTTCAGAAATGATATTAACACTATCTTTTAGAAACTTTGGCTCAGCTAAAACTAATTTCATAGTTAGAATTGCTGCTAATTTGTTTATAATAATTTCTATCTTGTATTATCTAATTTAGATAAAAAGAGTCTATTATGCTATATATTCCGAAAACAATAATAACTACTTCAAGAAAATTCCTGCTTATATCAATTATTGGAAGAAAACTAAATTCCATTATTCTGAATCTTATAAGCAATGGAAATAATCCAAGGAAGATTAATATCAAAGAAGATATGATAGTCATGAGTTTTACATTTGCTGAACTTTTACTTAAGGTAAATAATAAAAATATCCCACCAAAAAGTATCATTGATTCTTCAATTGTCTGAGTAAATAGATATTCTAATGATTCTATACTCATAAGCGAAATTAAACCATATATAAGAAATATTAATCCTACTGCAAAACTTTTCTTATCCATACATTAAGTCTTTGACTTTTTTATATAAAAATTTATCTACTTTGCTCAAATCCTGCACTATAAATGCTTGAAGTTGTGGCTCCCCGCCATTATAATTTATTTTTCCAAATACCCTAACAAAATCTCCATTAAGTTCAATATTACTATAAACTAATATCTGGCTTGTGCCATCATCTAATACAAAAGAATTATCTTCTTTATTTATAACAACCCCAGATAAAGCTACATTGATGTCTTCACTATTTATACTTTTAATATATTTTTCTTTAAAATAATTTGAATCCATTAGCTATAGCTTCTCCATCTGTGCTTACACTTGACGCATTCAAAGAATCTTGTTTCTGCCTCATCCCCAGCCCTTGTTTGTAATGTCCAATAATAAGCTTTATTATTGCCACAATTAGGGCATTCCTCATCAGTTTTAGGCAGTGTCTCTATTTGCTTATCAACAACCTCTATCTTATCTTCTTTTTTTAATTTTATCTTTTCTTTTATAACTAAACTTGGTTTTTGCTTACTTTTATAACCACAGCTACAACTAACTATTTTCTTATCTTTCTGAGGAATCAAAACTGCTCCACATTTAGGACAAAATTGAATTTTCGCCACCCCCTAAAAACCTAAAAAATTTAATAATTCCGTAAACCATATTTTAATCCATCCTAATAAAGGTATTCTCAGGATTGCTTTTCCAACTATCATATCTTTATTAATCTTTTCATTATCTTCTCTGGAATTATTATCTCCTTTTGCTATTATCGGATCTGTTGATATTGCTCTATGAATTATTGGATATTGAATTCTATTGGTCTTATATACAATAACATCCCCTTTTTTGATTTCTTCCGGATTGGCTAAAACCATTATATCTCCCTTATTAAATCCATTAATGAATCTAAAATCCTGAAATTCTTCCTTTGTTATATTCCATGATCTATAAAAATTATCATTATCTGACCACCAATTATCAAAATTAGAATTATGTTCCATACTTGAAGAAACAACAGCAACTATTGGAAATTCTGTTCCTAATACTAAACCAACCCCGGGATAGATGATAAATTTTACTAATAAGAAAGCAATGATAAGATTAAGTATCCATGATAGCCAAGAATCATCATACCATATAAAATTCCATATTTTTCTAAGTTTTCCTTTGGAGTCCATGAAATTAAATTTTTATTACTATTTTAAATGTTTTTAAAATTATAACTTAGAAATTTTGGATTTA
>JACPNE010000005.1 GCA_016185615.1 Candidatus Woesearchaeota archaeon
CTTACTTATTTTTTAAAGGTTATTATTAAGTCTTTGGGGGTCGTAATATGCCTAACTATATTAAAAAATGTCCTGAATGCGGAAGCATCAATTTAAGTCACCATAAAGAGAAGGGTGAAATTATTTGTAGGGACTGTGGATTAGTTCTAGAAGAAAAGATGGTTGATTTTGAGCAAGAATGGAGAGAGTTTGATTCTGAGCAAGCTGAAAGAGTAAGAAGAACTGGAGCCCCTTCAACTTGGACTAAATTTGACAGGGGATTAGGAACAGATATAGGACAGAAGGGAGATATATACAAATTAGAGTCAAAAGGAAGAAATAAATTTTTCAGATTAAGAAAATGGCAATACAGAGTTTCTACAGCTATTGAAAGAAATTTAAAACTAGCTTTGGCAGAATTAAAAAGAGTAGCTTCTTACTTAAAGCTTCCAAAGTCTGTTGAGGAAGAAGCAGCCAGAATTTATACATTAGCTGTACAACGTGGATTAGTAAGGGGAAGATCAATGGAATCTGTTGTTGCAGGAGCATTATATGCAGCATGTAGAAGACACGAAGTTCCAAGAACATTAGATGAATTATCTGAGGCATCAGGAATAGACAAAAAAGAAATAGGAAGAACATACAGATTTGTAACAAGGGAATTAGGAATTAGAATACTTCCAAGCAATCCAGTAGATTATATTCCAAGGTTTGCATCAGCTTTAAGATTAAACCCAGACACACAAAGCAAGGCTGTTGAAATTTTGGAGAAAGCACAAAACTCAGAATTAACATCTGGAAGGGGACCAACAGGAATTGCAGCAGCTTCATTATATGTAGCAGCTTTGATTAATGGAGAAAAGAAGACCCAGAGAGAGGTTGCAGATGTTGCTGGCGTTACAGAAGTTACAATAAGAAATAGATATAAAGAATTGCTTAAAAAATTAAAATTAAAAGACCAAGTCAAAAAGAAAGAGTAACTTTTTAAACAATTATTTCTTTTTTATCTTTGATGTACAAAGAGAGATTTATTAAGAGTTTTAAGAATCTACATATCCTTTTATTTATTCCAGATTTAGTAATGCTTACATTTACATTATTAGCTGGATTCTTCTTTGCTAAGTCGAGCAATTTCGTTCAATTCTTGACTGATGCAAACAGATTAGCTGATTCTCTGGAAACATTAATCCCTTTAATAAATGAATTTGTACAAAAGAATATTCTAGTTATATCAATCTATCTAACAATATTTTTTATTGGAGGATTTATCCTTGGTTCTGGAATGATTGCTATGAAATTCGGAATGATGAAAGATGTTGTAGAAAAGAAAAAACTAAGTTTTAGTAAGATGTATGAGCATAGCGCAAAAAACTTCTGGAAGGTTGTATGGCTAAGGTTGACTGTGTTCTTGATATCATTAGTTGTTTTAGTTGTTTTTGGATTGTTATTTGGATTAAACATAATAAACCCATTTTATAAGAGTGTTTTCTTTGTATTAATCTTATTGTTGTTTGTATTCACTTTAATATTCTTGAAATTTTTGTTATTATTTAGATATCCGGCATTGTTTTTTGATAATAAAAATTCGATACAAACAATAAAAAACTTATATTCTTATTTAATCAATAATTTCAAGCATGTATTCATCACTTGGATTATAATCTTCTTGATTGGGCTAATTATTTTATTATTGGATGTTTCACTTAATATTGCCCAAGTAGCAGGATTACTATTAATAATGCTTATCATAAGATATATAATAAATCTAGTTTATACTGTATGGAGCAGCATGTTTTTATTCTACTCATATAAATTAAAGTGATATCCTTAGAAAGTCTTTTGCTAAATGAACATTCTTGAATACTTCAGAAGCCTCTTTTTTTAATTCATCTAATTCTTTATATCTCTGGCTAAAATGGGTAAGCATTAATTTTTTCACATTTGATTTCTTGGCTATCATGGCTGCTTGTTTTGTTGTTAAATGTCTATAACTCTTGGCTTTTTCTTCCAAGTCGTGCTTATAGGTTGCTTCAGCTATCATTACATCAGAATTTTTTACTAATTTCAAAATATTTTCACATAATCCTGTATCTGTTATAACTGATATTTTCAATCCTTTTTTTATTTTAGTTGCTTGACTAGCTTTTATTTTCTTATTCTCCCAAGTAATATCTTTTCCTTGCTGCAATCTTTTTACTATTGGATGTGATCTAAGCCCAAATTTACTGAGATAATTTTTATCTACTTTTCTTTTATCCTTTTCAATGAAGGAGTACCCTAAGCAAGGGATTGTATGATTAAGCTTTAATGCTTCAAGAATAAAATCTTTGTCTTTTAAGAAGATTCTTTTGTTTATTTCTATTATTTTATACTTTATTCCTATCTCATAATCAAATCCCTTGAACATATTGTTAAAGTATTTTTTTGACCCTTTTGGACAGTATATCTCTAAAGTATTATTGTAATGATGTTTCTCCAAGCTTTGGACTACTCCAGGCAATCCTAAAACATGGTCTCCATGCCAATGGGTTATAAGAATTTTAGTTATCTTTGTTATTGGAATTTTTGCTATCCTAAATTGCTTTTGGGTTCCTTCCCCGCAATCAATCAAGATACCTTCATTTTTATACAATAATAATGTAGCTGAATGATTCCTGTCTTGTGTAGGGATCATAGAACCAGTCCCTAAAAATACTATTTCCATTATATCCTTAATAACAAGATTTTTAAATAGTTTTTGTTAAGTTAACTTATGACAGAGAAAAAAGTAAGGGCTTTATTTTCAAGAGAGAAAATAATAACTGAAGACAGTAATGAATCAAGAGCCCTGTATGACCAAAGCAGATTTGGAGAATTGCAAGAGGGGAAATTTTATTATTCCTTAGTAGAAGGACTTTATTTATTAGACAAAAAAAAGATTGATATCATTGATGGAAAGAAAAAGAAGCTTAAAGTAGACGAGTTTGTAAGAAAAGCAAGGAAAATAGAGCCCAATTTCTGGATAAGATATGTTGTCTTTAGGGATATGAGGGATAGGGGCTATATAGTTAAGACTGCCTTGAAATTTGGAGCAGACTTTAGGGTTTATGATCGAGGAATTAAGCCAGGAGAGGACCATGCTAAATGGATTCTCTATCCAGTGCATGAGGCTACAACTTTGACTTGGTATGAATTTTCTGCTAAAAACAGGGTAGCCCATAGCACCAGAAAAAGACTTCTTATGGGAATAGTTGATGATGAGAATGATGTAACTTATTATGAAATATCCTGGACAAAGCCATAATTTGTATAATAAATACTAATAAACTATTTATACCCTAAGCTTTCTAAATCAATATGAATGATGTAAGGTCAAAAGTTCTTAGTATTGTCCAAATAAACGGCCCAATACTTCCTGTAAAAATATCAAAAGTGATAAATCAAAATATTCTATTCACTTCCGCAATATTATCTGAATTAACAGATAGAAAAGAGATTCTATTATCAAAAGCGAAAATTGGGGGAAGCCCAGTTTATTATATAAAAGGACAAGAAGAAAGACTAAAGATGTTGTATGAGCATCTTAAGGAGGTTCATAAGAAAGTCTATGATTTATTAAATGAGAAAAAAATGCTAAAAGATTCTGAGTGCGAGCCATGGGAGAGGGTGGCATTAAGGGAGATTGGAGATTTTGCTAAACAATTCAACTATAATAACGAGGTTTTCTGGAGATGGCATCTGACAAGCGAGGAAGAAGCAAAGCAATTATTATCTCCTGAACGAAAAACAGAAGAGCTTCAAGAGAATCCTATCAATATAAAAGAAATACAAGAAAATCCAATTAATACAGAAAACATTAGAGAAGAAGTTACTCAACTAAAATTAGAAGAACCAAAACAAAAATTAAAGAAACAAAAAATAAAAGTTTCTAAGATAAAAGATGATTCAAGAATTTTATCAATAATAAATAATTACTTCAATGAGAACGATATAAAAATTTTGAATGAAAAAATTATAAATCAAAATAAGGAATTTAATTATAATATAGAGGTAGATAGCACCATAGGAAAGATTGTCTTTTTTTGTAAAGTAAAAATAAAAAAGAAGATAAGCGATGCTGATCTAAGTTTAGCTTGCAATGAATCAAGGGGAAGACAGCTATTATTTCTAAGCAATGGAGAACTGACAAAAAAAGCCCTTGAGTTTATTGAGAGAGAGAAAGAGATAGTTATTTTTAATAGAATATGAAAAGGTTTATAAACAATAGTTTTGAATTAAGATTATGGGTAGAATAAAGACGACATTGATCAAAAGAACAGCTAAAAAGCTTATGAGTGATAGTAGCGACAGGTTTACTGATAAATTTGACGACAACAAAAAATCAGTAACAGAATCTTTAAATGTTGACTCTAAGAAGCTTAGGAATACTATCGCAGGATATATGACTAAGTTGAAGAGAAGGGAAAACACAGTTTAAGGGGGATCAAATGGCAGAAAACGATGACCACACAGTCTTTATTGGGAACAAGCCCTTTATGAATTATGTAACTGGGGTAGTAATGCAGTTTACTACACAAGGAGCCAGCGAAGTAATAATAAAGTCAAGAGGCAAGTTCATCAGTAGGGCAGTAGACGTAGCAGAAGTGGCAGCAAAGAGATTCCTTGAAGGAAACGTAGAGATAAAAGATATAAAGATTGACAGTGAAGAATTTGACAACAAGGAAGGCAGAAAAGTGAGAGTAAGCAGCATAGAAATTACCCTAGGAAAAAAATAAGAAGATAAGACATAATTTGTCTTTGAAGGAGAAAAAATGAAAGATTTCAAGCAAGGTGGATTCAGAAGGAACAACTTCGGACCACGTGAAATGCATAAAGCAACTTGTTCTGAGTGTGGCAAGGAATGTGAAGTTCCTTTCAGACCAATGGAAGGCAAGCCTGTTTATTGCAAGGATTGTTACAGAAATAAGAAAGGATTCTAATCTTAATATTATTTATTAATAGTATTCTTTATTTTTCTTTTTTTTATTTTTATTATAGTTAGAAAAATATTATTTTCTTTGATTTTGAAATAATGCCTCTGGGCGGATTTGAACCGTCGATATCCACCTCATGAGAGTGGCGTTTTCCCGAGCTAAACTACAGAGGCCTAAAAAGAAATAGATTTTAGTTATTTTAAAAGACTTTTGATTTTAGAAGCTAATTCTTTGGATTCTCCTTCATTGTATGCTTTGCGTTGAATCTTAAAGCTTATTCCATCGTCTTTGTACCTTGGAGTTATATGAACATGAGTATGAAAAACAACCTGTCCTGCTATTGGATTGATATTAGACAATATATTCATCCCTTCAGCGTTTGTAACTTTCATGACAGCATTTCCTATTTTCTTTATTGCTAATACTAATCTTTTCAAATCCTCTTCATTATTTTCTAACAAATTTTTAGAATGTTTTTTTGGCATAACTAAAGTATGCCCCTTATTAGATGGGTTAATATCCAAGAAAGCCATTATATCTTTATCTTCATAGACCATATCTACAGGAATTTCTTTTTTTATTATCTTACAAAAGATACAATCTTCCATTTGTTTTTACTAATATACTTATTTAAAAATTTTTATGGACCGAGCGGGATTTGAACCCGCAGTCTTACCATAGCCAATGGCACGATTTGCCAGGTTAATCTACCGGCCCATTGAGATTTTTTCTATGTTAATGTTTATATATTTTTATAGTGAGATTAATTTATGGGAAGAATTGATAGTATTTACTTAACCTTAACATTATTATTTTCTCCTCAATTATCAGTATCGGCAGAATATATCCCTTCATATTATCCTAAATCAATGAGTTTATGTGAAAAATATGCTGATAGAATCTCAACTCTGAAAAAGATTAAGAGTAGCTTAATGGGGGAAATAGATATTATAAAATCAATGAAAGAAGATAGTACTCCGCAAATAAACTATTTAAAAGAACTGGAAGAAAAATTGAATAATTTAGAAACAAAGGTAAAAGATTGTAAATGATTATTTAACTAACTTTCCAGCTTTCTCAAATTTAACTTCCTTATTCATTAATTTTATTATGACTTCCTTTAAATCTTTTATCTTTACTCTAATCTGCTTTTCTGAGTCTCTATCTCTTATAGTTATATCTTTTTTGCTAATTGAATCAAAATCCACTGTTATGCAATATGGGGTTCCTACCTCTGCTGCTCTCAAATATCTTTTTCCAATTGAAGCTACTTCATCGTAGACAGTTACAAAATCCTTCTCTAAAATAATTTTAATATCTCTCGCTATTTTAGTTAAATTATTTTTCTTTACTAGTGGAAAGATCATTATATCAATTGGAGCAAAATTATAAGGCAGTCTAAACATAGTTTTACCTTCTTCTTTCTGCTTTTTTTCATAAAATGTGTCAAGTAAAGCGAATACAGGCCTGTCAGTTCCAAATGCAATTTCTAAAATGTGTGGAATAAATTTTGAGCCATCTTCTCTTATTGCTTCCAATTGTTGTTTTGAGAATTCTGAATGCTTACTTAAATCATAATCTGTCCTGTCATGCACTCCGCAAACTTCAGTCCAGCCAAAACTTCTTAATTTAATCTCAATATCCCATGCATCATCGGCATAAAATGCTTTTTCTTCAGGATCATGTTGTCTTATCCTTATACCCTGTTTTGGAATTCCCATGTTTATGAATTGTTGATATGCCAACCATAAACACCAAGCATATGCTTTTGTTTTGATTAATTTTTTATTTATCATTGAATCTAATGTTTCTAGACTATGAGGAATCTTTTTCTTCTGGGCTTTATAGTCCCATAATGGTAACTTTTGATTCTTTATTTTATTATATCCTGGCCAGTTATCTTTTTCCTTTGGATCAACGAATAATTGCGCTTCTGCCTGGGTAAATTCCCTTCCTCTTATAACATGTTGCCTTGGAGATATCTCATTTCTATATGCCTTACCAATCTGGAAGACACCAAAAGGAAGTTTTTTTCTGAAAAATATATAATTTCTTTTGTATGGAAGATAAGTTACTGTTGCAGTTTCTGGACGCAAGGAAGCATCATCCCCAGCTACTTTAGTCTTCATCATTAGACTCTGTCTCTCGATTTTAATTTCTAACTCTTTTCCACTTGGAGATTTTATATTATGCTTTTTTATTAAATCAAGAATCTCTTTATCACTAGAGGTTGTTATTGTAATACCATTTTCTTCTAATAATTTATCAGCCCTGTAATTTTCTTTCCTGTCTTTTGTATAAATAATTAGGTCATTAAAAGTTTCTAGATGTCCGGATGCTTTCCATACTACATCAGGCATTACTGTAGGACCTTCTATTTCCCATATATCATTTGATTTGAAGACATCTCTTACAGAATTTTCTACTTTGTTCTTTAGCAATTTTCCTAATGGGCCATATGTGTAAAATCCAGACAATCCACCATAGATCTCTGGTTCTGGACCCCAAATAAATCCCTTTTCTATTACAAAACTAGTAAAATCCTTTAGGAAGTCATTATCCATTTTTATTCTTTATAGTTTAATATTTATAATATTTATTATTCTTTATTTTTATTTTTTCTTTAATTTACTGATTGTTTTTTCTATAGATTCTCTGAAATTTTTGTGTCCGCGTACCCAAGGAATGTAACCTATGGCAAATATAAACAAACCTAAATAAGCTATCAATTTATAAATAAAACTAATTTGATTAGTAATCATACTTAAAAATTCAAATTTAGTATCTAAGATTTCAGAAAGTGGTTGGTTAACATCTATATCCTCAGTTAATAATTTATCTATACTATTATAGATAGACCATACTGTTGTAAGGTATAATAAGAAACCAGCAAATATTAAACCAATTCCTACACTAATATGAAATTTATTTGGATCATCATAATTAATGGGCCACATATTTTAATTTAGATATTCCACCTTAAAAACTTTTTGAAAATTATATCTAGGAAGACTTAAAAATACTGAAAATGGGTTTGTTAAAATGTATCTGCTTGAAAGAATTAGAGACATTAGACTAACTATTGATGAAATTTTAGAAGGAAGAATTTTATCTCCGAAAAATCTTGATGGCAAGGTTTTGGATTGTTTTTCAGGTTCTGGAGCTGGAGTTTATGTGATTAAACAATTTGGGGGGGAAGTTGTCGGTGTTGAATTAGATTCATCAGCTATAGAAGAAATAAAAAATGGTGATGGGTTAAATATTGTTTGTGGTAGTTGTTTTTGGTATTTAAACAATTTGGAAAGAGAAAGTCTTGATTTAATTACAAATTTCGCAGTACCTGAATATTTTGATTTGAGTGAATTTCACGAATTGGCTAAGAAAATCATAAAAGTTGGAGGACAAATCATAATAACCTCTGGTTATGAGACTAGAGAAAAAATGAGAAGACTAAGCGAAGGAATACTAATTGAAAAGGAAGATTGGACAAAAAGAAGATATGACACTTTTATTCATGTATTCACTAAGGGAAGTAATTAAATGTACATCCTAGAAGAACAAAAAATAATAACTGAAATCCAAGCTAGAAAAGCTAGAAGAATATTAATCCAATTACCGGAAGGATTGAAAAAAGAAGCTAACAGAATAACAAAATACATCGAAGAGAAAACAAGTGCAGAAACTTTCATTTCTGGAGAGTCATGCTGGGGCGGTTGTGATCTACCCTTGGAAGAGGCAAAGAGAATTAAAGCGGACTTGATAGTGCATTTTGGACATGCTCCGTTCTTCAAGCCGGATTTTCCTATTGTTTATATTGAATCAAGATATGATACTGAGATTAAACCCATTATTGGATCTAATCTAGAAAAATTAGAAATTTACAAGAATATAGGATTGGTGTCTTCTGTCCAGCACATACATCAGTTGGAAATAGTCAAGGATATCTTAGAGAAAAATAATAAGAAAGTTGTAATTCCTGGAAACAAAGGAAGAGCTTTTTACAAAGGACACATTCTTGGATGTGAATACTCTGGAAGCAAATTAATACAGAATGAAGTAGACTGTTTCTTAGTTTTAGGAAATAAATTTCATTCCCTTGGATTGGCATTAAGTGTTGACAAAAAAGTATTCTTATTGGATCCGATTAATAAAGAATTTCATGATTTGGATTTTGAGAAGAAAAAAATTATTCTAAGAAGAATGAATTTAATAGAAAAAGCTAGAAACTCACATAAATTTGGGATAATTATTAGCATGAAATCTGGACAACAAAATTTTTCTGTAGCCGAGAATATTAAGAAGAAACTAAAAAAGTATGATAAAGAAGCGTTTATAGTAACAATGAATAATGTTACAAATGAACAATTGGTTAATTTTTATGACATTGAAGTTTTTGTCAATACATCCTGTCCAAGAATTTCTGTAGAAGATACAGACAGATTTGACAAGCCAGTTATAAACTATACAGAATTATTAATTGCTCTTGATGAACTAAAATTTGATGAGAATAAACATAATATAATAATAGCACCTTATGAAGTTGAATAAATTACTTAACTTTTAATTTCTCAATTTTCGCTTCTTTTGATATAATAGCAGAATTTCCGCTTGGGTCTTCAATTATGACTTTTATTGGAACTTCACCAAGCATTACTTTCCATAATTTTTTCAATAAATTTTTTGCTTTAGTTCTAGTTTCATCATCATCAGCATTATCCCTTTCGGATTCTATTATTCTTTTGAATCTTTCTAGTACTCCTTCTATATTTGAGACGAAACCTTCTGAAGCTGGTCCGGGAGTAACTGATAATTTTAACTGAGGGATTTTTATTGTGGCTTCTGATGATTTAACAACCCTGACATTAAGGTCTTTCTTGCTTTTAACCTCAAAAGTGAATGTAGAAGGCTCCTTTCTTTCAACTGCCTCTATGTCTGATTTATTATATTTGCATACAGAACAATTCATTGAAAATAGATAACATTTACCAAAATAAGGAATATCTTGTTCGTCCTCTGTTAATGTCAATGTTTTATTCCTACAGAATGGACAGTCTTGATGCTCTAATTTTTCCATTTTACAACTCTTCGACGCCGTCTTTTGTCAAAGCAACTAATCTTATACCAACACCAAGTTTCAAGAGTGCTGATAATATAGCCATGTGCTCTTTTCCGGTTCCTGAAATTAGGTTAAGAGCAATTTCACCATTAACTTTATCTTTTAATTTACTTTCAACATCAACTATAAGATCTTTTATGGGTTTTATTGGGTCTATCACAATTATTTCAGCTTTCTTCTCAGCTGTAAAATTTTCTTTTCCAAACTCATTTGTTATTAAATATATATTTTCCCATTCTCCATCTTGGATCAATCTGGAAATATGTCCCCACGTACCTTTTCCTGTTGATAAACATGCTATTAAATCTGTCATAAATTTGAAAAGGAAACTAACACTTTATAAAATTATTGTTTCATTCTTATAATAAAATATATAAAAGGATATTAACTAAGAATATTATGATCCTTATTACCGGATTTTTCATTCTTATAATGGCTATTTTTATTGTTTTATTTTTATTAACAAAAAAAATATTAAAAACATTGATGCTTGGAATTTTATTAACCTTCGTTATCTTTGGTGTTTTGGGATTTTTGATATTTAGGGATGTAAAAGACTTAATTGGAAATTTTTCTGATAGTAAAAATAAGATGTTGTTTGTCCTTGATGATAAGATCATAGGTGGCATGACAATAAAAGGATTTGGATTTGAAGAACAAGAACAAAGCAAAAATCTACCTTTATTAGTAAGTGACCAAATAAATAATTTAAATCAAGACTATCCAGAAAACCTTGATAATATTCTTGGGGATGACTATAAACTATTAATTATAGATTCAAATATGATAGAAAAATTGGAATTTATTTCTGAAGAGGATAATAATTTCCCGGAAAATGGAAAAGAAGCTTTAGAAATTATAAAACAGAACGATTCATTAAAATATTATTTTGAGAGTTATCTTCCATCAAAAGGATTTACTAAATCTGAAATAGGTATGATTAAAAGACAATTGTCTTCTAAGGAAGAAACTACTTTAATATTTAAGAATTCTGATAATTTCAGAAGTTTTATTGCTACATTTTATTTTATAAAATTAGCTGAAAGTGATACTAACTATATAATAGATGGATTCGGAAACGGTAATATCAAAATTTATCCTGAGACAATCACAATAAGAATAATGAGAGAGGTTCCTTCTACATTGTCTAAATTTATTTCAAGAGAAGAATAATAAACTATTTAAGACAATATAATGACATTTTTTTATGGCTACTGTAGCAAAAGACAATCCATTAAATGAGATAACATTAAGGAGATATGAAAAGCCCTATGAGCTTGAGGGAAGAGAATTAATAAAAAAGCTTTGCTTAAGTGTCGGATTATTACAACCAGGGGATTCAAGAGATGTTGTTGTGGATGTGTTAATGATATTATTGGAAGCTAAGAAGAAGAAAAAAGAGCTTGATTCTAAAGTCATTGAGGACTTAGTCATAAAATTAAGAAAAAAGGAAAAACTTCCATTGAAAGGCATAGCCTCATCAAATATAAGAAGGCAATTAAAAAGATTGAGGGATTTATTTCTTGTAGAAAAAATAAATAATAACTATAGGATTAATGAGTTTGAGGATTTAAATATAATCTTTGAAAAAAGAATAGAACAATTTTATTTAGCAAATATACTTGAAAGGGTTAGAGAATATTTCAACGCTGCAAAATAATAACATTACCCCTACCCTTTTTTATTTTCTTGAGTTTCCCTTTATGTTCTAATTCTGTTAATGCAAGAGATATTTTTGCCTCTGAAAGTTTTATTTCTTTTCTTATGTCTTTTTGGGTTGTTCTTCCATTATTCTTTTCCATTATTTCCATTATTCTATTTAATATTTCATCCTCTTCTAATACAATCTCGTTTTCATTATTCGATATTTTTCCCTTATCATAAAACTTATATTTGTATATAACTAATCCAATTATAACTATTAACCCTAATGCATAAATAGAGTATACAAATAAATTCCCATTATCGTTAAAATTATCAACTTCTATGTCTGCATCAAAATCATCTTCGAAATCGGGAAATAAAAACAAGTCTAATATGAACACACCATCTTCTTTAATAGTTATATTGTCTTGTGCTGTCAAATCTTCAAATCTTGCTGTTATTATATAATCCCCTTTTGGTAATGTAAAAGAATAAGTTCCATCTTTTGATACAAATTTCTGTTTTGGCTGAGAGTTAACCTCAATAATAGAGTCTTTTACTTTATCTAATCCCTCATCATAAATTGTTCCCCTTATCTCGGCAGCATAGATTATTGGGCTTATCAAAATTAATAATAATAAAATTCTTTTTAGCATAAATATTAAACCATAAATTTGTTTAAATAACTTTCTAACAAAAATCGGCTAATTCTATATTATTTTGGCATTGTAAAGGGTCGTAAAGCTTTCCATAAAGCATTTTGAAAGTATGTTTATAAATAAAATTGTTATAACAACACTATGAAATTATTTTCAGAGGAGGTTAAAATGAAAAAATTATTTAGTTTATTTATGATTTTTTTGGTTTTATTTAGTATACCATTGGCTATAGCAGATGAAGATGATGACTCAGACGATTTAGATAGTGATTCAAGAATAGAGATTAGATCAGAGACTAAGTCTGATAATTCAGGAAGTAGTTCTGAAGTAAGAAGTGAATCAAAATCTGAAACTGAAATTAAATCTAAAGATGGCTCTGTAGAAACAAAGACAAGACTTAGATTAGATGTTATTAATAATAGGGAAAGAATAATAGAAGAGTTTGAAGAAAGGACAAGAGATCTTCCAGAAGAAGCCAGGATTAGAATAAAAACAGTAGTGGACAGAAGATTAGAAAAGCTTGATGAATTCATTGAGATTAAACAAAAAAATGAATTTAAGGATTTCAAGGAAGAATTAGAATTCAGAGCAAGAGTACTGAACAAACAAGAATTAAAATTAGCTGAAGATCGACTAGAAAAAGCCAGAGAAAGATTTGAAGAAGCAAGAGAAAGACATCTTGAAGCAAGAGAAAAATTCCTTCAATCAAAAAAAGATAAAGATGAGTGTACAGAAAATTGTGATGAGGTAAAACAGGAATTGATTGTTTCAGCCAAAGCACATTTAAGCAATTCAGCAGATGCAATCATTGCCCATTTGAACAGAGTAAAAGAGAGAATACAAAGCAGTGAAGAATTGACAGAAGAACAAATTAATGAATTTGTTTCAGCAATAGATGCTAAAATTTCTGTTATTGGGGAAGCAAAGGTTGAATTAGAAGCCGCAACTACTGGAAGAGAAGTAGCAGCTGCTTCAAAGAAAATTAATGCTGCATGGAAGGATTCAAGATTGAAGATAAACACAATCTCAAATACACAAATAAATTCAAGAGTGGGCGGCATTGTTCTAAAAAGTAAGAAATTAGAAACAAGATTGGAAAATGTTGTCAACAAACTTGAAGAAAATGGAACAGACACTACAGAAATTCAATCATTGATAGATGAGTTTAATGCTAAAGTAGATGGGGCTCAACTTAAGTTTGAGGAAGCACATAAAATCTCATTAGAAGCAGAAACAGGATCAATAGAAAGAGCAAAAGAGCTAGTTAAAGAATCAAAAGAGCTTCTAAAGGAAGCAAATGAGATATTAAGAGAAATTGTCAAAAAGATAAAGGAAAGCAATGGAGAGGACGAACTTGAGGAGACTGAAGACGAAGATGACGAAGATGAAAGAGAGATTGAAGTCGAGATAGAAAATGGAAGAGCTAAAGTCGAGATTGATATTAATGGACAAGAAACAGAGTTTGAATTAGAAACAACAAACTTGGATGATATAGTCGAAGAGATTTCATTAAGAACAGGGTTAACTAAAGAAGAGATTAACGTGATAATGAAATTAGAGGTTGAAGATGACGATGAAGAGGATTAATCCTTTTCATATCATTAAAAATCTTTAAATAATATAAAGGAGAGAGATATAACATGAGAAAAATCATAATTTTGGCAATATTGCTTTCGGTAGTAATACTCGGATGTACAAAACAAGATTCAAGTGTTAACGTAGCAGAAAAAACTCAAAATGACTTGGACTTAAGTAATGATATCAATGGGTTGGAAAATGAGTTAAATGCAGGGGATCTAGAAAATCTTGATTTGGAGATTGATGAGGGCACATTTGAATAAATTTAAATTTATTTCTTTTTTCTTTAATTTATGATATATAATCCCGGAGAAGACAGCTTTTTATTAGCAAAATATGTTAAGAAGTATGCTAAAGGAAAGACCCTTGATATAGGGACTGGTTCTGGAATATTGGCAGAAATAGCCCTGGAAAACACAAAAGATGTTTTAGCTGTTGACATTAATGAGGAAGCTGTAGAGTATTGCAAGAAAAAAGGGATTAATTGTGTTAAAAGTGATTTATTTAGTAATATAAAAGGAAGATTTGATGTTATAATATTTAACCCACCTTATCTACCAAAGGATGGGGATGAAGATGATGAGATTAGAATTATTACAACTGGCGGAGAAAAAGGCTACGAGATTATTGAGAGATTTATTAAAGAGTCTAAAAATCATCTAGACAGGGATGGAATAATCTTGATTGTATTTAGCACATTGACAGGAGATGTAGAATCATTAATCAAAAAATATGGATATAAATTTGAACTTTTAGAAGAAAAATCTTTGTTCTTTGAAAAGCTGAAAGTCTTAAAACTAACCTTTATATAATGCTATTTTAGTGGTTTGATTATGAAAGAGTTATCAAAAGAAGTTAAAGAAAATAGAAAACCAGAATACGAAATAAATCCTCTGATATTAAATAGATGGTCTGCTCGATCAATTAAAGATGAAGAGATTTCAGATGAAAAATTGATGTCATTGTTTGAGGCAGCTAAATGGGCCCCATCATCCCGTAATGGACAGCCCTGGCGTTTCATATATTCCAAGAAAAATACAAAATATTGGGATACATTCTTTGATTTTTTAACAGATTCCAATAAAATGTGGTGTAAAAACGCCCCAGTTTTAATTGTCATAATCTCTAGAAAGAATTTTGAGCAAGACAATCAGTTTTCGAGAAACCATAGTTTTGACACTGGAGCAGCCTGGGAGAATCTTGCTCTAGAAGCTACAAGAATTGGATTAGTAGCACATCCAATTGGTGGTTTTAATGTTGATAAGGCAAGAAGAATATTAGAAATTCCCAATGACTATGAAGTTGAGATCATGGTTGCTGTTGGCAAAAGGGGAGAAAAAGAAGCCCTTTCGGAGAATTTACAGCAGAGAGAATTTCCTAATGGAAGAAAGCCATTAAAGGAAATAGTCATGGAAGGGAAATTTAATATCTAAAACAAATTAATAATTATTTTACTAAATGCCAGAACGAAAAACTTTAAGAATACCTAAATAAACTAATTTAAAAAAAATTCAATTGGAAGGGATAAAAATGGCAAAAGAAAAAATAAGTTTTTATGATGTGAAAACTAAGAAGAAGTTTGAAACTGTAGACTATAAAATAGTTGATAAGGATGGAAGGAAATTTGCAGTTACTAAATCTCCTGCAGGAACTCATGAGTGTTGGAGGGTAGTTTCTAAAGAATTTTCACAAAAAAATAAATAATTTTTAATTTATTTTTTATTTATTGTGCAAAGCCACGCGCCCCATAAGCTTTATAAACTCAAATTTTAGAAAATCTAATACCCGTTATACTACATAAGTAGGAGGGATGATGGACAAGCAATTAGTCTTAACAAAGTTAAAGGAATTAAAAGAAAAATCAAAGAAAAGGAATTTCTCTCAGAGTGTTGACTTAATTGTAAATTTAAAACAATTAGATCTTAAAAAGCCAGAACATAAAGTTGATTTATTTATAGCACTTCCCCACAGCAAAGGTAAAAGCGTTAAAATATGCGGATTAGTTGACAAAGAATTATTAAAAGAATCAAGGGAAAATCTAGATCATACTATTTCTAGGGATGAGTTCCAGAACTTAAACAAGAATAAGATAAAAAAATTATCAAAGGAATATGATTTATTTATAGCACAAGCAAATATTATGGCTGATGTTGCTAAATTTTTTGGTAGAACCCTTGGACCAAGGGGACAAATGCCAAATCCAAAAGCAGGATGTGTAGTTCCCGGAAATATGCAGTTAAAACCAATAAAAGAGAGACTTCAAAAAATGATCAGATTACAAACAAAGAACGAGCTTATTGTAAAAGCAATGGTTGGAAAAGATAATATGGGTGATGAGGAGATTGCAAGTAATGTAATGGCTTTATACAGCTCATTGTTATCTTCATTGCCTCAAGAAAAAAATAATATAAGGGGGGTATTCATAAAATTGACAATGAGTGCTCCTGTAAAGGTAGAATGAAACATAAAATATCAGCTAAAAAATTGAAGGAAGTAGAAGAAATCAAGAATTTATCTAATAAGTATTCTGTTATCGGATTAATTGATATGACTAATCTTCCAAGTTTGCAGTTACAGAGAATGAGACAACAACTAAGAAGCACATTGTTCTTGAAGATGACAAAAAAGAGATTGATAAGAATAGGATTAGAACAGTTAAAAGAGAAAGAGAACATAAAAGAATTTAGTGATCAATTAAGGGGAGAAGCAGCCTTAATATTTACAAATGACAGCCCCTTCAAGTTAGCTAAGGTATTGAATAAAGGAAAATCTAATGCTCCTGCAAAGGTTGGTCAAATTGCACCAAATGATATTATTATTCCAGCAGGTCCAACTAGTTTCGCACCTGGTCCGGTAATAGGGGAGCTAGGACAATTAGGAATAAAGACAGAAGTAAAAGAAGGAAAAATAGCAATTAAAGAGGATAAACTGCTTGTAAGAGAAGGAGAAATAATTAATCAAAAAGCGGCTGATATGTTATATAAGCTTGGAGTAGAACCAATGAAGGTTGGTTTGAATTTAGTTGCTGCTTATGAAAAAGGAATTATTTATACAAAAGATGTTCTCTCTGTTGATGAAGAAGCATATATTAACAATCTTAAACAGATGGGAATGGACGCATTTAATTTAGCTATTCATATAGGTTATATAACCAAAGATAATGTTAAACAATTGATACAAAAAGCATTTAGAGATTCTAGTGCCTTATCTGATTCAAAAAATATCACAACAAGCGAAAGCATAAAGGGAGAATTAGCTAAAGTCGATAGGGAAGCTGATGCATTAAAAAACAAACTGAATATTGAGACAATAGAAGAAGTAAAAGAAGAAAAAAAGAATTTACATAAAGAGGTTAATATGGAAAAGGAAAAAGAAGTGACAACAGATGAACTTTTAAATGAAGCTGAGGAAGACACAAAGGAAGAAAGAGAGCAAATGATAAAGGAAAGGAAAGAGAAAGAGGATATGAAAAAAGCTGAAGATGCTTTAAAGGAATTAACTGATAAAGCCATCAGAGGAAAAAAATAATTTTCACGGAGGTCAAAATGGAATATATATACGGAGCAATGCTGCTGCATAAGGCAGGAAAAGAAGTCAACGAACAAAATGTCAAGAAAGTATTAGAGGCAGCTGGAGTAAAGGTTGAAGAAGCCAGAGTGAAAGCTTTAGTATCAGCCTTGGATGGAGTCAACATTGACGAAACAATAAAGGAAGCAAGTGCACAACAAATGGTTGCAGCTGCACCAGCACAAACTGCCCAGGCATCAAAGAAAGAAGAGAAGAAAGAAGAAGACCAAGAGAAGAAAGCAGAAGAAGCAGCAGCCGGATTAGGTAGCCTTTTCGGCTAAATTTTTTTATTTTAGATATACTTTTAAATAAGAAATTTAGTAGTATGCTTTATGTCGGAACAGGAACAAAAAGAAGAACTGAACAATAAATTAAGGTTATTGAAATCAGAAATATTTAGTTCTAAGTCTAAGTTAAATGATTTAAACAAGCAAAAAGAAGAGTGGTATTCTAAGAAAGAAGATCTAAAGAAAGAGATAAGAGAACTGATTAAGGGAATAAAAAATATGAAGAACATAAGTGATTCTACTAGAAGAAATATCCAGCAATATAAAGAAGAAAGGGATAACTACAATAAAAAAGTCAAGGAATTAGTTGAAGAAATAAAAAAATTAAACAAAGAAAAGAAAGAGATCTTTAGTAAATTAAAAATAAAAGATCCAATAAGAATCAAGAAAGATATTGAGAGATTAGAAGAAAGCATAGAAGTAGAAGCTTTTTCATTTGACAAAGAAACAAAAATAATGAAAAAGATAAAGGATTTGAAGAAAATCTACCAAGAGAGCTCCCAAGCAACAGAATTACTTGATAAGATAGATATAATATCAAGGGAAATAGAAGAGACAAGAAGAAAAGCACAGGATTTCCATAATAAATTCATTGATTCTCTGAAAGGAAACAAAGAAAGTTTTGGCTCTTTCATGGATCTTTCAAAGAAGATTTCAAGTTTGAATAAGGAGCAAGAAGAAGCATTTGAAAAATTTATAGGATTTAAAAAAGAATTTACTGAATTGAATAATTTAATTAAAGAAAAATTATTGGAATCTAAGATAATATCTAGCAAATTATCCAATCAAAAACAAGAAAACAAGAAGAAACTTCAGGAAAAACAAAGAGAGATTGTAGAGCAGAAAATAAGAGAGGGTAAAAAATTAACTACTGAAGATTTAATAGCATTTCAAGAAGAATGAGCTTATTAGATGTAGCTGTATTAAGTATACTCCCAATTTCAGAACTTAGGGGGGGAATACTGCTTGGAATATCGCAGGGATTAGATCCATTATTGGTGTTTCTTGTTGCTGTTTTATCAAATATACTAGTTGTGCCATTAATGTTCTTTTTTTTGGATAATCTTCATAAATACTTTAGAAGAATCAATTTTTATAGGAAATTATTTGATTTTTATATTGAGAAAAATAGGCATAAGATAGAAAATAAGTTTGGAGCTAAAACAGAATTTCTTATCTTGATGTTATTTGTCGGAATACCATTGCCTGCTACTGGGGCATATACGGGAAGCATATTAGCATGGTTTTTCGGCATTGACAGAAAAGTTTCATATATCTCTATAATGCTCGGGGTTGTTTTGGCTGGAATAATAATGACTTTATTTAGTATTGGGATATTTTCTATTTTCTAATATTTTTTATTAAGTATTTTATGTCACTATAAACTGGAATGGTTTTTATCTTGAATTTTTTAACTAAAAATATCCAGACTAATGCTACATAAATACTTGATATAAATTCCCATATAAATAAATGAAATCTTTCAAATATGTTTTTTCCGTATTCTAAAAATATGAATATCAAAATATCTATTCTTATTATGTTAGCTACTAATATAAGGGTTGAGCCAATCAAGAAAAGATAGACTGAAGTTTTCAATCTTAAATCTTTTGTAAAAATAATTAATACTAACAATAAATAGTAGGCTGACGTTGCAACGCATGCAGAAATTATGTTTAATAAATTATTATTTATAATAAAACTATTCCCAATTATTGTTGGAGAATATTTTGTCAATAATAATGGATAAGAGCCATACAATGTTAATTTTAGCAATAAATAATTAATAAGACTATATGGAATTATAAAAATTATTAGGGCTATTACAATTCTTATAACCAAATTCTTATAATAACCCATAAAGAATTATTTCATTTGAGGTTTATATTTGTTTTCAGGATAAAAACATTTATAATATTTAAGGAATTAAATTAATATAAATAATATTGTGGTGGTGGTTAGGATGGATAAAGTAGTTCATTTTGAGATTCCTTTTGATAACAAAGAAAGGGCGAATAAATTCTATAAGGATGTTTTTGGATGGGATATTTTAGACATTCCTGAGATGAATTATGTTATAGTGCATACTGTAGAAGTTGATGAAAATCAAATGCCTGAAGAATCTGGGGCAATTAATGGCGGGATGTACAAAAGAGACAATAAGAGCAGCAACAGTCCAGTTATTGTAATAAATGTAGACAATATTGACAATTATATAAAAAAAATAAAAAATGCCAGCGGCAAAGTATTCAGGGAAAAAGTAACTGTTGGTGACATGGGATTTTATGCACAAGTTTATGATACAGAGGGAAATATAATTGGGATTTGGGAGAATATAAAAAAACAATAAGATGGTAAAGGCGATCTGGAATGGAAAAGTAATTGCAGAAAGCAATAATACTGTAGTTGTTGAGAATAATCATTATTTTCCTCCGGAATCTATAAATATGAAATTCTTGAAAAAAAGTGGCAATAAATATACCTGCGCTTGGAAAGGAGTATGCGATTATTATAATATTAAGGTTGATGATGAATTAAATGAAGATGCGGCTTGGATGTATCCTGAGCCAACAGAAGCAGCAAAAAGCATTAAGGGGCGTTTTGCATTCTGGAAGGGAGTAAAAGTAGAATAATAAATTCTAGAAACTTTTTTATACCCTCTAAAAAATAAAATTTAGTGAAAAAGAATACATTTTATATTATTGGGATTATCTTTTTAATAATAAGCTTATTCATTGATGGAAAAGTTTCATTATTTTTTAGTTCCATAAGAAATGAGACTTTTAATTCAATTTCATTTTTTATAAGTTATATTAACACTATCTCATTATTCGTTATAACAACCTTAATTTTATATCTTATTAAAAAAAGAAAAGAAATTATTTTGATGTGGGCTGCTTTCTTTATAAGCGGTGTAGCTAGCTTAGTAATAAAATTATTAACCGAGAGAACAAGACCTTTTGTTGAATTTGGATTTGATGCCATTCATGGAATAAACTTTGATTTTGCAATATGGAACTCATCATTTCCTAGCTGGCATGCAGCTGCTTTGTTTGTTGTTTATCCATTCTTGAATAAAAAAATTAGATATTATTGGATAGCATTCGCTTTAATAGTAATAGTTAATAGAGTATATACTGGATTCCATTATCTTAGTGATGTTGTTGCTGGGGTATTATTAGGACATGCTATTGCATGGTTGGTTATTTATTTGAATAAAAGATTCAAAATCTTAAGAATTTGACTAATCCCTCTTGTTTTTGGTTTTCACAGAAAGGGCACACCTCATCTATATCATGCCAAGAATTACAGTCTTTGCATTGTATTCTGTCCATAGATAGTCATAAAACAAATTAGTTTATATATACTTATCAGCTAAAATATAGGTTATAAGATATACTTTTTATCATGCATAAATCTTTTTAAGCGTATCAAATTGGGAGTGACAAATATAACTAACTGTTCTAAAGCAATTTAGCCAATTTATGTCCAAAGCCATGCCTATAGAAAGTTTTATATAGCTATCGTAACTTTAAAATAACAACATATATAATATATTTACATAGGGGGTCTTTAAATGAGAAGATTTGCATTTTTGAGTATAATTTTTACATTAATTTTAGTTAGTTTTGTTAGTGCTGTTGGAGATGTGAATATAGCTTCTGTTAATAGCCCAAGTGGAAATCCAGGAAGTACAGCACAAGTTAATGTGGTTGTAGAAAATGCAGTAGCAGGATTGGATATCCCAACAGTTGTTCTTACAAGTTCTGATCTTACATTTAGTGGAAATACAATATTAGCACCAGATGTATCAGATATCTCTAATTTAGCTAATTCAACTCCACAGACAGTTTCATTTAGTATTACAATTCCATCAAGTTTAGCAGGACCTTATTCTGGGATAATAACAGCTGCTGAGTCTGGAAATGAGGCCGCAAATAATCATACATTTCCATATTCTGTTACAATAAATAGTTTTAATGCATTAGATGTTACTTCACATTCAGAGACAGATTCTTTAATAGTAACAGGAGAAGAAGATAGCATAAGAACAGCAACATTTAATGTTAAAAATACAGGAAGTAATACATTTACTTTAACATCCGGATCATTTAATTTCACATCAAACGACTTTACAGATAATGATGGAGAGAATATAACATTATCCTTCTCAAATTTAGATTCTAGTGTGACACCAGGAGCAACTGATACAGTAACATTAACAGTAAACATTCCAAACAGGATTGATTTGGATAATTATGACGGAATAATAACTGTACAGAATCCAAATGATAATACAAAGACAGACACATTCTTATTGGATATAAGAATCCAGCCAGAAGTGTGTTCAGACGGAATTGTAAGGGATGGAGACCAAACATCAAGCAGCCAGGCTTGGTTACAAATTGATATAAACGATCCTGATGATGGCGATGAATATAATCTTGGAGATACAATAAGCTTGGATGTAACAATAGGAAATGAGAATGATGACCCAATAGATGTTGTTGTAGAGGCATTCTTGTATGATATGGATGACAATGATGAGATTGTCTCTGTTGAAAGCGATTCTTTAGAAATAGACGAGGATGATGAGGATGACTTTGATTTGGATTTAATAATACCAAGAGACTCTAGTTTGGATGAAGATCATGAATATGTCTTGTTTGTAAAGGCATATGAAGATGGGGATGAAGACGAAAACTGTAATGAAGATAGCATTGAAATAGATATTGAAAAGGAAGATGATGATGTTATTGTTGATAATGTATTAGTAAATCCTAACACTGTAAGTTGTGGAGAAACTGTTGAGGTTGTATTTGATGTTGAAAACATTGGTGCAAGGGATCAAAATGATATAATTGCTCAATTAAGAAGCAGTGAATTAAATGTTGATATGGACTCAAATGAGTTTGATTTGGATAGAGATGACGACGTTGAGAAGAGATTTACATTTAGTGTTCCAACAAATGCAAGGGCTGGAACTTATAGTTTAGAAGTCATTGCAGAGTTTGATGATGGAGATAAGAGATACAGCGAATTCTCTGATTTAGTGGTTGAATGTGGCGGACAAACTGAAACTCCAACTACAGGAAGCTCAGCTAGCTTAGATATAAATGAGCAAGATATAGTAATAAGTGGAAACTCATTTAGCATCCCATTAAAGATAACAAACAATGCTGGAGAGAGGTCAACATACACTGTAGAGGTTGATGCAGACTGGGCAAATCCAGTAAGCCCAAGGACATTGACATTGAATGATGGACAGACAAGTACAATATTTGTTTTATTGGAAGCTAAGGAAGGAGAAGCTGGAAGAAGATCTGCAGTAATAAATGTTGAATCAAATAATGATGTTGTAGCAAGCAGGAGCTTGGCATTTGACCTTGAGGGAGAGTCTTCATGGCTTGATTCATTTAACTTAGGAAGCTTAAGCGATAGCACAGTATTCTGGATAATAGCAGACATAGTTGCTATCATAGCAGTATTATACATACTGAAATTAATCTTCCTGCCAAAGAAATAAATTTATTAATTTGTTTCTTATTTTTTTAGATTAATATGGCAATAAGTCAAGATAAAGTTATTGAATATTTAGAAAATAGAGCTAAGTTGGCTGATGATGGAATTAACTCAGACTACTTTTTTTCTGAGTTGAAAAGAAATTTGCCTAAAGAGCTAGAAGATGCTGTTAGAGATATATTCATAAGGCATTGTGATTCTCCTTTTAATAAACAAATAGGTACTGCTATAGGCTATGAAAAATCAATTGGAATGATAAGAGCAGAAGTAGAAAATTATTATTCTACACTTGAATATCAGCATGCTTGATATCTTATTCTAAAACTAAAGAGCGCAGGGCAGGATTCGAACCTGCGAATAATCGGGTTCTTCTATTATTTGCAGCCGATTGCCTTAACCGCTTGGCTACCTGCGCATAAGTTAATCGGATCCGAGGGGATTTGAACCCCCGACCTACAGCTTAGAAGGCTGTCGCTCTAATCCAAGCTGAGCTACGGATCCATAACGAATTTAGACGTTATTTTGTTTTTAAATCTTTTCAAAAAGTTTATATAAACATTTATTGGAATTAGTATAATGGTTGATTTCAGCAAGATAGAGAAGAAGTGGCAGAAGAGATGGGAAGAAAAAAAGGTATTTCAAGTTAAGGATAATCCAAAGAAAAAGAAATTCTATGTTCTTGAGATGTTTCCTTATCCTTCTGGATCTGGATTGCATATGGGACATGCATTTAACTATACAATAGGGGACATTTATGCCAGATTCAAAAGAATGATGGGATTCAATGTGTTATATCCTGTGGGTTATGATAGCTTTGGACTTCCAGCAGAAAATGCTGCTATCCTAGCTAAAGAGCATCCAAAGAAATTCACAGAAAACTCAATTAAGAATTTTATAAGGCAACAAAAAGAGATTGGATTAAGCTATGACTGGAATAGATTATTAATGACCCATACTCCAGAGTATTACAAATGGAATCAGTATTTCTTCTTGAAATTTTTTGAAAATGGATTAGTGTACAAAGATAAGGCTTCTGTAAACTGGTGTCCTAAATGTGATACAGTATTAGCTAATGAACAAGTCCATAATGGGAAATGCTGGCGTCATAAAGACACTGATGTTGAAACTAAACAATTAGAGCAATGGTTCATTAAAACAACAAAATATGCTGAAGAATTATTAAATGACATAGAAAAATTACAATGGCCTGAAAGAATAAAAATAATGCAGGAAAACTGGATTGGAAAGAGCCATGGGACTGAAATTGATTTTGAGATTAATACAAATTCAAATTTTGTTTTATTACATGGTTTTACTGGCAGTCCAGATGCTAATTTCTTCCCATGGTTAAAGAAGGAATTAGAGAATAAGGGATGTAAAGTAAGTGTGCCAAGATTACCTAATTCAAATAATCCAGATATAATTGAGCAGGTAAATTACGTTATAAATAACTATAGCTTTAATGAGAATACCGTTCTATTGGGACATAGTCTTGGAAGTGTTGTTGCATTAAAAGTTTTAGAAAAATTGAACAAACCAATTAAAAAATTAGTTCTAGCAGCTGGTTTTTGTGAGCCTAAATTTAAAGATAAAAAGAGACCATTTGAGGAAAGATTTAATTGGAAATTTGATTTTGAGAAAATTAAAAATAATATCCAGTCAGTAATAATATTAAGAGCAAGAAATGACAGTGCAGTTCCCGCTGAAAGATCAGATAAAATAAAGGAAAAAATTGGCGGAATTATAATTGATTTTGAAGCTGAAGATGATCATATCTGTGGAAACAAAGAACCGGAAGTCTTGAAGAATTGTTTAAATCTTTTTCCAATATTCACAACAAGGCCGGATACTTTATTTGGGGTAACTTTTATGGTTATTTCTGCACAACATCCAAGACTTTATGAAATTGTGACAAAAGAACAAAAGAAAGAAGTTGATAATTTCCTAAAGAAAATAAAATCAACGAAAGAAGAGGATATAGCACAATTAGAAAAAGATGGAGTATTTACAGGAAGCTATGCAATCCATCCTTTAACTAATCAAAAAATTCCAGTCTATGCAGGAAATTTTGTCATTGCTGAATATGGCTCTGGAATGGTTATGGCAGTCCCTGCACATGACCAAAGGGATTTTGAGTTTGCCAGGAAATATAAATTGCCTATAAAATTAGTTATCCAATCAAAGGATAAAAAAATTGGTGAAAAAAATCTAAAAGAAGCATTTGTTGATAATGGGATATTAGTTAATTCTGAAAAGTTCAACGGACTAAATTCGGAAGAAGCTAAGATAAGGATAACAAAAGAATTAGAGAATAAAAAATTAGGTAAACCAACAGTTAACTATAAGTTGAGGGACTGGTTAATCTCAAGGCAAAGATACTGGGGAACCCCGATTCCAATAATTTATTGCGATGATTGCGGAATTGTTTCTGTTCCGGAAAAAGATCTTCCTGTAAAGCTTCCAGATAAAGTAGAATTTGGAAAAGGAAATCCATTAACTACAAACAAAGGTTTTGTAAATGTTAAATGCCCAAAATGCAAAAAGAATGCCAAAAGAGAAACAGATACAATGGATACATTTTTTGATTCTTCTTGGTATTTTTTAAGATACTGTGATAATAAAAATAGTAAAAATCCATTTGATATCAAAAAAATAGATTACTGGATGCCTGTTAATCAGTATATAGGCGGGGCTGAACATGCTTGCATGCATTTAATCTATGCAAGGTTCTTTACAAAAGCATTAAGGGATCTAAGTTATGTAAAAATTGATGAGCCTTTCATAAAACTATTCAACCAAGGGATGCTGCATGGTGAGGATGGATTTGTAATGTCTAAATCCAGAGGAAATGTTGTCTTGCCGGAAACAGTATCAAGAGAATATGGGATGGATACAGCGAGATTATTCTTGATATCAGGAGCAGCCCCTGATAAAGATATGGAATGGAGCTCTAAAGGGGTAGAAGGAAGCTTAAGATTTGTAAAAAGATTAATTGAATATACTCCAAATGTGAAATTAGGAAAGACAGTTAAAAAAGTTGAGAGCAAATTAAACAAAACAATAAAGGAAGTTACAAAAGATATAGAAGATTTTAGATACAACTTTGCTGTTATAAAAATAAGAGATTTATTTGATTCTTTAGGGGAAGAAATTAACAAGAAAGATTTGGAAAAATTCCTCAAGTTGGTTCATCCATTCTGTCCACATATAACAGAAGAATTATGGGAGCAGATTGGAAACAAATCATTTTTAAGTTTGGAAAAATGGCCGGAATATGATGAATCAAAGATAGATGTTAAATATGAACAGGCAGAAAAAGCATTTACTAATCTGATTTCAGATATAACCAATGTAATAAATGTAATGAAAGAGAAACAAGGCAAGGAATTCAATAAAGTTTATGTTTATTCCCTTCCTAATGAAATGGAATATTATGATAGCAAGGACTTAAGTAATAGGGTAAACAAGGAGGTTATTGTTTATTCAGTTTCTGACAAGAATAAACATGATCCGGAAAACAAATCAAAAAGAGCAAAGCCAGGAAAACCAGCAATATTTTTAGAATGAAAATGTTTTTGTTTATAATTATAATTTTGTTATTGGCTGTAAATGGATGCGATAATAAGAATTATGTTATTATCAATAATGGAGATAAAGAGATAAAAATTAATGTTGAGATAGCTGATGATGATTCTGAAAGAACTAAAGGATTAATGTTCAGAGAAAGCTTAGAATATAATTCAGGAATGTTATTTGTGTTTGGGGATGAAGATTATTATGGCTTCTGGATGAAAAATACATTAATCCCTTTAGATATGATATTTATCTCTGAAGATTTGGAAATTATTGATATAAAATATGCTGTTCCTTGTGAGGATGAATGCACAAATTATTACCCAAAAGAGAAAGCAAAATACATTCTTGAAGTAAATGGAAATTTCACCTTGAAAAATAAGATATCAATAGGGAATAAAGTCATATTAGGCAATCTTAATATTTAAATATTCCAATATTTTATTTATTGTATGAAAGGATTAGTTGCTTTATTATTAGTATTTATTGTAGGCTGCACTACTATAGACAATAATCCGGCAGGTACTCTACCAGAAGAGATTCCTACAGGAGAGTTTGAATGCAATGTTGATAGTGATTGCGCTGTCGGGGGATGTTCTGGCCAGATATGCGCTAGGGCTGATTTGGCTGATGATATTATAACAACATGTGAATATCAAGAAGTTTATGCCTGCTACAAATTAACAAGTTGTGGCTGTGTAAACAATCAATGCCAATGGGCACAGAATCAAGAATTCAATAATTGCTTGGCTAAATATTAGCTATTCTATTATTGCTCTTATCCTTCTTATTCCGGCGGCAACAGCCTCTTCTTTTACTATCTTAAATTTCCCAATCTCTTTAGTATTGTTTACATGTGGCCCGGTGCAAATCTCCTTTGAGAAATTTCCAACAGAATAGACACTTACTTTATCTCCGTATTTTGACTCAAAAAATCCCAAAGCCCCTTTTGTTTTTGCTTCAGAAGGAGACATTTCTTCTCTCTTAACTTCAATTGATTTTTTTATCTGTTCATTTACTATTGATTCTACTTTTTTTATCTGTTCATCTGTCATTTTATTATCATAAGAGAAGTCAAATCTTAATCTTTCTGGAGTAATATTAGATCCTTTTTGCTGTACTTTATCCCCAAGGACATTTCTAAGTGCTTGGTGCAATAAATGGGTGGCTGTATGAAGTTTTGTCGTGTTAATGCTATGGTCCGCTAATCCCGATGCAAATTTCTTTTCTGTTCCTAATCTTGATTTTTCCTGATGTTTTTTAAATTCAATCTCAAAAGTCTTTTCATCTATCTTAAATCCTTTTTCATTTGCTAACTCTTTTGTTAGCTCTATTGGAAATCCATATGTATCATACAAATGGAATGCCTCTTCTCCGGGAATAGTTTTTGATTTTAGATTAGAAATTATACTCTCAAATCTTCTTGTTCCTTTATCAATTGTTTTTCTAAACTTTTCTTCTTCCTTATCTAATTCTTCGAAAATAAATGATTTGTATTTTCCAAGTTCTTCATATTGGTTTTTGTATATTGGAATTATTGACTTTGCTATTTCCATTGTAAAATTATTGTTTATTCCGAGCAATCTTCCATGACGTATGGATTTTCTTATCAATCTTCTAAGAACATAACCTTGCTCAACGTTGCTTGGGGTGATCCTTTTTTCATCTCCTAAAATGAAAGAAGCTGCCCTCAGATGATCTGCTATTATCCTTATTGATCTTAATTGTTCTTTTGTTTCTTTTTCTATTTCTGCCATTTCTTTTATTTTTGTTATTATTGGCAAAAAAACCTCTGTGTCAAAAACAGAGTCCTTTCCTTGTAATATGGCTGTTGTCCTTTCAACACCCATTCCTGTATCAACATTTTTCTGTTTCAATAATTCATATTTTCCTTCTTTGTTTTTATTATACTCCATGAAAACATTATTCCAGATTTCAAACCACCGATTATCTTCTGGATCAAATACTTTTGGAACTTTTTCATTTGAAGCCCAATAGAACATCTCAGTATCCGGACCACAAGGGCCTGTTGCTCCAGCTGGTCCCCACCAGTTATCTTTTTTTGGAAGGAAAGCAATTCTCTCTTTTTTTATCCCCAATGACAACCAAGTATTAAATGAAAATTCGTCTTTTGGAGCATCTTTATCCCCTTTGAAAACAGATATTGCTAATCTTTCTGGATCTAGATTAAGCCATTTTTTATCTGTCAAAAATTCATAGCTCCAGTTAATTGCTTCTTCCTTGAAATAATCCCCTAATGACCAATTTCCAAGCATCTCAAAGAAAGTTAGATGGGAATTGTCTCCTACTTCATCTATATCTCCTGTTCTTATGCATTTTTGTACATCAACTATTCTCTTTCCAAGAGGATGTTTCTGTCCCAATAGAAATGGGACTAATGGATGCATTCCAGCTGTAGTAAATAATACTGTAGGATCATTTTCTGGAATTAATGAGGCACTTGGAATAACCTTATGATTCTTGGTTTGGAAGAATTTTAGGTATTTCTGCCTTAAATCTATAGCTTTCATAGAAGTTTCTTATTGAGAATATTTAAAAATTTTGTTATAATGAGTTTATTTTATCCTGCAATTTCTTGATATCCTGCTCTAGTCTGTCTAATTCTGTATTTCTTGGCTTTTCTTTCACTTTCTGTTTCTTTTTACTCTCTTTTTCTTGCTCAATATGCCTTTCTTGCCTTACATGTGGAAGGTTTTCATATAAATTTTCAACTAATGTGTTGAGCTCCTTCATCTCTTTTTTTATATAGTTAGCATAAAGCAATCTTTCTTTTTTTATAATTTTTAATTTTTCATATCCTTTAAGAATTCTTATTATATCTATGTTACTTTGCAATAAAGATCTTCTGCTTTGATTCGGCTGAGAAACCATTACATGCATTAGCTTTTCCATCTTAACTTTCAAATAGTGTTTTATCTATGCTGCTTATCCTTTCTTTTAATGTCTCTAAATCAGAATGCCATTTTGATAATTCTTCATCTTCTTCTCTTTTTATACTATCAAGCTTACTCATTACTTTCTCTAATTCTTCTAGTTTACTCTTTATTTGGTCTATATCCCTCATTACTCCCTTGTATTTATCAACTTTAATGAATAATGTCTTTTCAGTCCTATGAACCTCTTGCTCTTCTCTGTATGAATTCTGATCATTATAATCAGGAATATCTAAGGATGGCCTTGACATACTAGAACCAATGTCCGGGGTAGAAACTGCGCTTTTAATCTGCGAAAAATCATCATGTGATATCTCAGATTCATATTTTGGAAATTCTGGAAATTTCATTGCAGGCATGTCTTTCTTTGTCTCTTTGTTTTTTGTAAAGAATCCCATTATACATAGTTAACTTTACTATCATATAAAAAGATTTTGTATCATTTTAGAATGGTAATTAAGATTATTTAATTAAATATATACTTTTTTATATGATTAATGGTTAAATAATTATAATGAATAGTTGCATCTTCTGTAAGATAGTCTCAAGAAAAGCAAAGGCAAAAATTGTATATGAAGATAATTTAATTATAGCTTTTTTTGATGTTAACCCAGCAAATAAAGGACACACTTTAATTATGCCTAAAAATCATTACAAAAATATTTATGATATTCCGGATAAAGAACTCAAAAGAGTGATAGTTACTGCTAAAAAACTTTCTATTATATATAAGAAGGCCCTTAAAGTGAAGGCTCTTAATATATTGCATGCAAGTGGGAAAGCAGCTCAACAATCAGTATTTCATTTTCATATTCATCTAGTTCCTAGATTTAAAAATGATAGACTAAATTTATGGTACAAATCAAAGTCTAATTTAAAAGATAGTTTTGATGAAGTGTTAAAGAAAGTAAAAGATGTTATGGTGAAAATTGATAATATTTAGTCTATTAAATACTTCTCTTCTAGTCTAGATATAATCCCAAATATGATAATTGCTAATCCAACTAATGCTAATGTATATGTTAAATTTATATCTACTAAAAATCCAAGAATTATATCAACTGTTGCCATACTAAGCATATAAAACATTGAAATTGTAGATAGTACAGTTGCCCTCTCACCAGAGTTTATGTATTTATTCATATAATTCTGGAATAAAGGTTTCCTTGTTAATCCAAATGCTGCTACAATAATCATACCAATCAAAGCAAATGTAAATGTTTTTGCTATTGATATTATGATAAAACCCAAGCCGGTTAATATTGCAGAATATAACAAATATTTTCTTCTTCCACCAAACATATCTTCAAAACGTGAAAATGTATTAAGTATTATTATTTGTGATATAACAATAGCAGAATGTATAAATCCAAAGATTCCTATTTCAATACCTAAACTCTGTAATTTTACTTGATAGATCCATATCAAAAAGAAAGCTAGAACAGAAATTGAGATATAATCGGCAGTCATTAATCTCAATATCTTATGATTCTTAAAATATTTAATACCCCTTATCAATGTTTTTGCATAATCTCTTTTTTTAGCTAATTTTCTTCCAATTTCAGGCTCTTTCAGCATTAGTGCAAATAATGTAATGATTATCATAGGAACTGCAGTTGACAACATTACTACTCTAAGACCAAAATAATAACTAATTAGACTTCCTATTGGTGCAGCAATCATAAGAGCAAATAAACCAACACTATTTAGCCTGCCAAATATTTCTTTAGAACTTTTTTCTTTTCTGATTTCTCTCAATGAATCGTAAATTATTGCCTGATCAGCTCCAGATATAAGGGCTGCTGAAATTGCAAGTATAAATTCACCTAATGCAAATATCCAAAAATTTGGATAGGAGGCATAAACAAGAAGTCCTATAGCTCCAACTAATCCTGCCAATGATAAACTTACTTTTCTTCCAAATTTATCAGCGATAACTCCAGTAGGTATCTCTAAGAAAAAGAGAGAGATAGTAAATATTGCTTGTAATATCATGACCTGAGTAAAAGTTATTCCGCCCCAGATTGTGAAAAAAGGAATTAATACTCCTGCAAAGAAATGCATGTGGCTAATAAATCTATAAATATAGGATTTCCATATATTTGATTTATAATCTTCTTTTTTAGATTCCAATTTAAAGACAATATAAAATTAATTTAAAAATTTAATCTATGATCTATTACAAAATTTATTTCTTCAGATGCTTGAAATATTGGATTTGTTTTTCTCTTTTCAAAGCATCTTTCTTTGTTTTGAATTCTCCAAGTTTTTTATTTTTGTCTTTAGAATATAAAACCCATTTATAACCTTCTTTTTTTATAACCATCTTGAATTCTCCTCAAAAATTTTAACTGAGATTCTCTATATTCTTTGATTTCGTTATCAAATGGCCTTCCAGACCCTATAATCTCAATAGCTTTTGATATTGGAATAAGTTTTTCACCATGCCAGAAATCTTCTCCTTTTTTTGCTGAATCTAAATTTTCAAATTTTATAACCTCTCCAACAAAAAAATGCATATCTTCTCCTTTATATTTTTGATATCTTCTTTTTTGTTTCTCCGTTTTAGCCCAATTTGGACCCCCCCAGTAAATTAAAAGAAAGGATTGAAAATGAATCAGAATACCTTAAAAATTATCTGACGCATAGTTTACAGATCTCGTTTCAGTTAAATTTATATATATGCTTATATTATTTTCTTTAGAGGTGATAAACCTCGGATTAATTCTGGGGAAAATTAAACATGGAGCCAAAAATGGAAAAAGAAAAAAACTTGAAGATTGTTAACCACAAGAATGTAGAAAAGATTTGTGGAGCAGGATCTGACGAAAACGCCGAAGATAAGGAATAAAAATGGAAAATCTTTCTCTAGAAGAAAGAGTTTTATATGGTTGTCTTCCCCCCTCAATAGTAGATGTTAATATGCTAAACGGAAAAACCGATGTTCAATATTTGGAAGAAGGAAATAAAATAATTCAATACTTCAAAGATTCCTTAAAGGATGAAAAAGAAAGAGTTCCAAACATTATTCCATATTCAATTAAATCTCAAGAAAATTTTATTGAATTTTTTAGTCATCTAAAAGAGTCATGGGGTACTTATTTAGATTTATCTGTAAAAATGGCCTCTTTTTCTGAGAACTTAAGTTTCTTATTTCCTGAAAAAATAGGTTTATTTCGAGATTTGGCAGAAACAACATTTAAATTAAATACCCACCTATATTATATAACAGATATAGAAAAGGAAATATATGAAAAAGGCATAGAGAACCTTCCCGAAGAAAGAGCACTTTCATTAATTCAGTCTGTGAAAAGCTTTCCAGTATATTTATCAGAGGAAATTGGCGAGGGGGGAGTTTCAACTAAAAATCCCTATGAAATAAGAGAAATGCTTTCAAAAAATCCTAATTTAAGAAAATTATTCTCTTTATCTGGTTCTTCAATAAATTCATTTGGTAAATTGTTGAGTCATTTCGCACCTTTAAACAGGAAAAGCGAAAGAGAAATATTTACTCCTGAAGATGATTATGAAAAGGCATTAAAAGAAATTTTATCCTATGATCATTTTTTTGAGTTATTTTTAAGAGAAGGAGGCATTTTAATGAATGATTTGAAATTCTATATAGATTTGTCTAATAGGTTATCTTGCTCAAGAGATATTCCCGAACTTTTGAAAAAACTCGAAGATTCTAAAGAAGATGCTCAGATTTCCTTTAATCCAAAAATTCCATCCTATACTCAAACTTCTCTTAGCTGTGGTGCAACTTGTTTAGCCAATGTAGTTGGCACTTATTACCCTCATATAAATGTAACTCGTTCCTTAGAAAATGGAATCCATAAACTTGTAACTGTTCCGGGTTTTTTTAATAATCTTCCATCTTCCTTAGCATATATATCAAAAGAAAAATTTGGAATACCTACACATTTTTTTGCAGATTACAAATCATTTGCTCCTTTATTTTTGGATAAAAAAACAGATCAGGAACCAGTTAAAAAATTTCAAGAAGATTATGAAAGGGTAAAATCTTCATCTTTTGATTATGGAGATATAACAACAGAAGAAATCAAATCTAAATTAGAAAAAGGTCATCTCATCTCATTTGTTACTGGACAAAGTCCAATGTTGCATTATAAGATGATAGTAGGATATAATTTTCGAGGAGATAAAAAGCAATTTAGAGTTTTTGATCCCCAATATGGTGTAACAAATATAGGAGAATCAGAAATTTTATTGAATATGAGAAATGATAAGAGTCTTTGGGGTGTCGAGTATGTTCCTCCAGAATCAGTAATTTTTGATTCTACAAGAGAGTCTATAATTAAAGCTAAGGAATTATTAAGATGGAATCCTCAATAAATTTTTACAAAGAAGATAAGGAAAAAGAAGATTTTTGGTTGAATAAGGAATATTTAGTTCAGTTAAATTTAACTGGAGATTGTCCACTCAGTTGTGAGTTTTGTTATATGTCCCCTCACAAAAAGGAATATCTTTCTTTAGATAAGATTAAAAAATTATGGGAAAATCTAAGAAAACATTCCGAAGAAAATGAAATTGAGTATAGAGTCAATCTAACGGGGGGTGATATTTTTGAGCACCCCGATTGGATAAGAATAGCAGAATTTATTTCTAATGAAAAATCAATTACTGCAGTAGATCCTTTAATAAATAAATTTTGGAATAAAGATCATTTAAAATTATTAGATATTCTAAAAGATAAGATAAACTTTGTTCAACTAAATTCAGATGTGGTATCTGAAGAAGATATCGGGGCAGTTAAGAATATTGGTAAAAAAGTTGTTTTGAAAATTGCTTTATATGGGGGAAATACAAAGAAAAAAATTGAAAAATTAAGAAAACTATCAGAAGAATATGATAATATAATTATTTCTATTGATTTAATAATTCCTCAGAAGTATAATCCTGGAAAGAAAGAGGATTATCTAATTTTTGACAAAGAAAAACTTAAAAATGAAGTTGAAAACTTAAGAAAGATTTTCGGTAAAAAACTTTGGTTGCTAAGCACAACTGTAAAAAGAGAGTATCTTAATGAAATTTATTATTGTCCAGTTCCTTTTGGCGGAGTTTATATTATGCCTAATGGAAAAGTTGTACCTTGTTCTAGATATTCTCATTTAGATACAGGATTCAATATTGAAAATTTCGATTTAATCAAATATGTAAAAAAATATGATAAACTTTGTTCAAATTTCTGTTTATTTGAAAATAAATATTTTCAAGAGTTTTGGGATGAAAAAGAAAATCCTAAAAACTTTTTTTGAGGCCAAAAATGAGCTTAGAAGGAAAAATAGCTTCTCAAGGAAAGGCCGAAGCAAGAGCTTTTGTAACAAACAACCCCTTAGAAAAACCGCCCTTTGAAAATTATATTCTTGTAACTCAAAGTTCTAATCCAGAAATATCCCATCTTTTATATTATGCTAAAGGGATTATTACAGAAGTTGGTGGACTTATGTCTCATCTAGCTGTTGTTTCAAGAGAAATTAAAATTCCTTGTATAATTGCTTGTGAAAAAAGTTACAGCGAATTAAAGACCGGATACAATATAAAAATTGATGCAACATCTAAATTAAATTCAAGAGTAGGTATTGAATATGATATTTAAATTAGAAGAGGTTGTTGAACGAGAAAAAATATTCGGCAACAAAGCAAGAAATTTAAGTATATTGACTAATCAAGGAATTTCAGTTCCTAGAGGAATAGCTGTTAGTTATGAACAATATTTGAATTACTTAAAATCAGGAGTCCTAAACAAAGATTTTGAAAACGAACTTTTTCAGAAATTGGAAACTTATTCAGAACAATTTGCAGTCAGATCCTCTGCTAATGTAGAAGATTCTGGACAAAGATCATATGCAGGGCAATTTAAAACGATTTTAGACGTTTCAAAAAGAAGAATCCCTGAGGCAATAAAACAGGTTTATGATTCTGGAATTAACTTTAACTGTTCTTACTCAAATAATCCTATTAAGATGGGAATAGTAATTCAAGAAATGATCAATGCAGAAATCTCAGGGGTTCTATTTACATATGATTTAATTAATCAAGATTCCAATTCCCTTATGATTGAATTATCTATGGGTAAATGTGAAAATATAGTTTCTGGGAAAACAAATCCTTCTTTATACATTATTGATAAAAATTCTGGAGAAACTCTTCTTTTTGAAGAAGGGAGTCAAGATGTTTCTTTAACTGAAAGTCAAACTTATCAAATTCTTTCTAATGCTAATAGAATAGAATCTATCTTTGGAAAACCGCAAGATATAGAATTTTTATTTAATTCAAATAAATTTTATTGTCTTCAGAGCAGAGATATTACTACAATATAAAATGAAACAATTAACAGAAGAAAATGCAAGGGAATATGCATCCAAAAAATTTAAGGAATTGCCAGAATTAGATTTTAAATGGAATCTTATTCATTCTGAGGGAATTATAAAGATATTAAAAATTCTTTGCGAAAATAAGAATATCAATAAAACCAAATTATTTGCTTTAGCATGGATTCATGACATAGGTAAAATAATCTCTGAAGAAAATCACGCAGAATTAAGTTTAGAAGTATTAAAGAAAGACTTTTTTCTTGATGAAGTTGACATAGATTGTATTCTTAATCATGGCTCTTTAGGAAATCCTAAAACTGAAGAAGGAAAAATTTTTAGATATGCAGATGGATTATCTTTATTTACAAAAGAGGTCCTTATGTTTAGATTTTTTGCAGAAGCAAAGGAAGGATTTAACTTTGAAGAGATTAAAGAAAGAATTGAAAAAATTTACAAAAAATACAAATTAAATTATGCAGAATCTGAAGAAATTCTTAGACTTTTAGAAGAATTATATAAAAAGAACTTTTTTAAATAAAAATCTTCTTTTTAGAAGAAAGAAGCAAAAAGACTGAAATCCCCGTTTTTTTAGAAAAAAAAGAAACACTAATTTTTTTGATTTAGACAACTTCCGCTTATGTTACAGTGTTATATAATCTCTAGTTTAAAAGGCAAAATATTTAAACTTATTTTTCAAGAATAATAAGCTATGAAACTGACAAATCAAGATGTTGAGGACTTGATGAGAGAGATGTATGGAAAGGAGATTCTTCCATTAGTCAAATTATTGAAAGGAAAGAAAAACGTAAACGAATTTAAGATAGCTGAGAAGCTTGGAATGACCATAAATCAAGTAAGGAATATGTTCTATAAGCTACAAGAAAAAGGGTTAATTAACTCAACAAGAAAAAAGGACAAGAAAAAAGGATGGTATGTTTATTACTGGACTTTCAATGATAAAGAAGCAAGAGATTTAATTGTAGAGCACAGACAGAAGAAGATTAATGATCTTAGGAGTAATTTAGCTAGGGAGGAAGAAATAATTTATTTCATATGCAAAAATAAGCACGTAAGGATGAGATATGATGATGCTTTGGAAAATGATTTTAGATGTCCTGAATGCGGTGAACTGTTAATAGAAGAGGATAAAGAAAAAATTCTGAGGAAAATAAGAAGCGATATTAAATCTATGGAAAAAGAGATTAATAATTAATTATAGATCAATTCATAGTTTTCTTAATGAACTCTTCAGGAGTAAGTATTTTAATATTCTTAAACTCCTTTAATCTTAACAAATGCTTATCTTGTGAGATTATGTAGTCAGCATTTCCAGCAACAGCAGTTTCAATGAAAATGTTGTCTTTCGGATCATCTTTAATTACTTCTATATTCTCTTTTGGTTCTACAATTGTAGAATTCATTATTATCAAATCAACCCATTCTTTTATCATATCATCCAGAAGTCTGATTTTGAAATCTTTTAATACTTTTATTATTTCTGATATCATATCTAACGAAACAATTAATATGAATCTTCCTTCTTTCCAATCAATTATAATTTTATTAGAATCTCCTTTCCAAAATATTCCTGAAATAAAGACATTTGTATCCAAAACTACTTTCATATTCTTGCTTTTTTTATTGCATTTTCAACATCAGCTTCAGATATACTCTTTTCTTTAGCGAATTTTTGTGTCTTCCTGAGAAGTTTGCCAAAGTTCTTGAAAGAAGGCATAGAAACCTTTTTCAGTATTATTGTGTCTTCTTCCCCTACAACGACAAATTTTTCTCCTTCTTTTAATCCAAGCTGTTCTCTTATCTCTAAGGGTATGACTACTTGTCCTCTTGAACTCATACTTGTTATTTCCAATTTTTCCATTTTTCGCTCCTAAATAAGATTATCTTACTAATAAGATTGTATTATATAAAAAGGTTGTGTTTTTAAAATAACCTGAGATAATGTTAATTATATATCAATTCATAGTTCTCTAAATATGATTATTAAGGATTGTTACTATCACTTAGTAGAAAAGTTTATAAATATAAAAGATAGTATAGGGATATGGATAAAGAGGCTATTGGTTTATTAGAGGAGACTGTAGGAGAGGCTAGACTAGTTGATACTGGGTTGGAAGCATTAAAAGCATATGAGGAAAAAGCCCCTTCTTTTAGTCCAGAAAGAAGAAGATTTCTGAAATATTGTGCTGGATTGATTGGAACAGGAGTATTGTCTATTGGTCCTGTAAAGAAAGCAGAGGCTTTTTTGAATTTGTTTCAAAAAAGAGACTGGAAAGCTCATTTAATGGGACAAGATTTGATTCGTGGTCCTGGATTGTTGATTTGGAAGGGGGGGTCACAAGACTTTGAAAGACATTTATATCAGCCGGTAAATGAAGGGTATGGAGCAGTTGATTATGAGGTGCTAATAGGAACTCCAATCTGCCCAGTAAACTCTGGAAGAATCTGGATCAAAAGAGAAGGTCGCGTACCTGGAATAATTCTAGAATTGCTTCATCAAAGTAATAAAGGATTAATTAGCAGTTCCTATGCTCACCTATCTAAAAGAATTATTGAGGAAAAAGGAAAAATAGTTGGACTTAGTAATATAATTGCTATGTCTGGTAATAGTGGCTATATCGAAACAGAAGAGCAACCGGAACACCTTCATCTTCAAATTTCAGATGTAAGGAACATAGGTCCGAAGAATGGTTATAAGAATTGGTATAAAACAATACCTCCTGGCTTAAATCCATTTACCCTTGGAATAGATAGAGGAAAACCAGTTTATTGGGACACCAAGACAGAAATGGGTCCCTTCCCTTTAGATTCAAAGCAAATATATATTGAGAGACTTATTGATAACATGCAAGAGCGAGTTAAGGAGACAGATATTGATGCTCAGACAAAAAACGAACTTTTGAAAAGAAGAAATCCAGAAGATTTGAGAAATTACTTAGAAAAAGAAGTTTTAAAGAAAAATCAAGGTGCTGATGGAAAACTTAGTTATAAATATCTTCCAGGACATTTTATATATGGTCTAATGTTAGAAGTGTTAAATTATACTGCAAAACACGAAGGTATAGCTATGCTACCATTTCCCTACCCAATGCTTTTGGATTTTTATAAAAAAGAAAATCCAAATGTTTCATTTTAATAAATACATTTATATATAATTAATTATTCTACTATAAATATGAAAAAGAGGGTTAAGAATCTAAAAATTAATTATATAATATTGGTTGTTGTTGTCATAATTTTATTGATTATTCTATTTAATATAAAAAATATTATAGCACAAAGTTCAAATTTAATTGTTACATTTAAGAATAAAATAATAACAGCTACTTATACTCCAGAAGGGTATTATACTATTAGAAATTATGGTGGTGGTGATGGATCGGATGGTGGAGGTAGTGATAGTGCTGGGGGGGTTGGGGGATCAGCAGATAGTAGCGATGCTGGAGGAGATAGTGGAGCTGGAGGCTCTGGTGCTGGTGGTGATTCTGGCGATTCTGGTGGAGGAGATGGAGGAGATGGTGGTGACGGATTTTAAAAAGTATGGAAATTAAATATATTACTTCTATTTTTATATTCTAAACTAACTAATACAAGAGTTATATTTAAATAATATAAAAGATATAAAATCTTATGGAAAAAAAGGGTGTTATATTTTTATTAATAATTATACTAATAATTGGCTCATTTATTCTTATGCTCCAATCCCAAAAATCTAATCCCGAGGAATTAACTCTAAGCAAAGAAGATAAAGAATATTTATTAGATTTAGCATATAAATCTATAAAACTTAATGTTGAGGAAAGTAAGAGATTTATTGAATTAAATCCTCCAGCCGATCTATCCAATTATAACAATGAAGTTTTTGTTAGTGTATGGTCTGATGGTGTTTTGAAAGGTTCTTATCTTGGGAATAGAAGAGATATCATGGGAAATGTAATCACTGCTTCTATTGGAACTACTAAACATTATTTGGGAGGAATTAAAAAAGAAGATTTAGATAATCTTCATATCTATATTTATATTGTAAAAAATAAAAAATTAATTGAAGATAAATCATTAGAAAATATAGAAAAAGAGATTAATCTAGAAAAGGATTATACTAGAATACAAACTTTAGATGGAAAACATGCATCTTATTCAAATTATATTCCATCATTATACAATTTAGATCATGAGGAAACTTTAAGAAATCTTTGTTTAAAATTAGAAAGAAATTATCCTATTTTAGAAAGATTTGATGAAAACTGCTGGAAAGATGAAGCATTTAATATTTATAAACTGGAGATGATAGAATTTGAAAAAGAGTTCATTACAAATTAATTTTCTCAAGAATCAAAAAAAGAGTATAATTATCATAATTTTTATAATGTTTTCTTTATTTGTTCAATCTTATAATATTAATGCAGAATTATTGAAAGCAAGCTGTTGGGCTTCACCCCCACAAAATCCAGGATATGCTGATCCTAGATATATATGGACACCAGATAGGGATGGATTGACTGAATGTGTATATGATTTTGGATTAACGCCTGTATCTGATACTAGGCCGGAAACAGTTACATTTAACTGTCCGGATAGCGTTATATGCTGTAGCACAAGGATTAATAGCGATATTACAGTTACCACTAAAGTTTTTCCTTGGTATAACATAATTCCAATTGTTGTACAGTCCCAAACACTTTCAAGATTTTCTAATTGCGGCGGAGGAAGCTGCGGATATTTAAACAGTTGTACAAATCAATGTATATTAAAACCAGGAAATTCCTGTTTTGACGGACAGGAATCATGCAGTGGAAATAGCTATTTACTATGCTCATCATGTGGCTGGCAGAATAGGGGAGTAACCCCTGGAAAATGTGGCATAGCCTCTAATTATGGACAGAATTGTAATCTAAATGCATGCGGACAACCAGGAGGAACAATACAAGCTAATGGACAATGTTCTGGAGCAGTTCCAGCAGTTCCAGCAGAAGTATGTGATGGCAGAGATAATAATTGCAATGGAGCAGTTGATGAAGGATTTAGCACAGGGACATGTACTTCTGGGGTAGGAGAATGTGCAAGAACTGGATCGTTTGTATGCCAAAGTGGAAATTCTATTTGTACTGCTGTAGCAGGAAGTCCTACAGCAGAAATATGTGACAATAAAGATAATAATTGCAATGGACAAACAGATGAAGGCTGTGATGATGACAATGATAACTATTGTGATGTTAATATTCAAATAGTTGGAACCCCCTCTACATGTACATCTGGAGGGAATGACAGAAATGATAATGATGCTACGATTAATCCTGGAACCCAAGAGCGATGCGACGATAAAGATAATGATCAAGATGGCTCAATAGATGAAGGCTGTGATGATGACAATGATAACTATTGTGACTCTAATATACAAAAAATAGGAACCCCTTCTACTTGCACTTCATTAGGAAATGACTGTAAGGATGATAACTCAAGGATAAATCCAGGAGCTTCTGAGTGTTGTGACTTATTAAACCAATATGATGAGAACTGTAATGGCCAAATAAATGAGATATGTGACAAAGACAGGGATGGAATAATAGATTCAACAGCGCCTTTATGTGACTCAAGCCAACAAACAATAGCAAAACAAGAGATAACCCAGACATTAGCTATGGAAATAATAAATAGAATAAGGCTTTCATTAGGCATTAAATAATAATGATTAACAATGCAACTAAAAATGAGGATAATACTTTTTTGGATTTTTTTATTGATATTAATTAATTCTAATAATATATATGCCCAATTTAAGGACAATAATACATTGGATTGTGATGATAATAATCCCAATATTTTTCCGGGAGCTATAGAAATTTGTAATGATAATCTTGATAATAACTGTAATATGGATCAAAGCATTTTATTTGACACTGATCCAAATACAGGAAAAGACTTAAATGATATTGAATGCTGCAATTTATTGTCAGCCCAATGGTCTACATCATCAACTTCAATAGGATCATTAGTCACATTAAGTGTTACGGGAACATTTGGATGCCTTAATACATTAGTTAACTTTCAAGTATTTGAGGATGATACCCCACCGAATGCTGATGATGCTGTAACAAAAAATCCAACAAGTGCTACTTTCCAGAATAATACAGCTGTAACAACATGGATAGCAGAATGGCAGGATGACGGAATAGGAAATCCGGAATATTATTTCATTGCTTCTTCACAATTTGATACACAAACATCTTCTGCTCCCTTGTTGATAGTATCAGAGGGAGTAGTTGAATGCGGGGATGGAAATTTGGATTTGGGAGAAACATGTTTTAGTTGCCCTAATGATGCTGGCTGTAATAATAATCAAACTTGCTTAAATCAAAATGATACATGGCAATGTGTTATTCCTGGAAGTAATCCTGTTTGCGGAAATAAAATTTTAGAAATTGGAGAGACTTGTTTGACATGTTCACAAGATCTTCCAACTGGATTTTGCCAGAATATCTGCAATAATAATGGGGTATGTGATATAGGAGAAACATGTTTATGTGGGGAATGTTTAGGAGAACAAAGTACTTGTATTATTGGAAATGTATGTAATCAGCAAGGATTATGCTCAATTGGAATTGATGATGGATTATGTACAGGAGATGAAGATGCAAAGAATGATGATCCTGAATGCTGCAATGTTATAAGCGCTAACTGGAATACAAATATTGCTCCTGCAAATTCATTAGTAAAATTAATTGTACAGGGCAATGAATATTGCCAAGGAAGAGATGTTTCATTTAGTGTATTCGAGGATGAGATTGGAAGCGATACTTATGTTCCTCCAGATCCTTCACCAAAGACATTTAACAATGAAAGCAAGGCTGAATCTGAATGGACTGTAGCTAATTTAGATGACGGATTCTTCCAGGATCAAGCTGAGTTTTACTTCAATGCTTCATCTGGAATAAGTTCAATTATATCTGAATTATTAGAAACCATTATTTGTGAGGAAGATGATAGTGATTGTGACGGAGTTAAAGACATAGATGATAAATGTCCAGATACTCCAATAGAGGAAATCAAGAATGTAGACCCAACAGGATGTGCACAAGGAGAGGCTTCTTGTGTAATAGAATGGGATTGCTCAAATACAGTATGGAGCGAATGTAATGAGCAAGGCTACAGAACAAGAGACATAACTAAATGTACATATAATGGAAATAATGAAATATGCAGGACAAAATTCAAGCCATTAGAGCAACAGCCTTGCTTGGTTGATGAATCATTTCCAGTATTTACAACTTATAATATAATACTATCATTATTATTCATTACAATGTATTATTTCTTAAGCCTTAAAATAAAGAGATAATCCCGCTAAATACTTTTGCTCCGTCAAAGGGCCCGAATGGTATCATGTTGAAGAAGAATAATATTATATTAATTCTTTTTGTTAAAGCTAAAATAGTCATCTGTTTTGGGGATAGTCTATTATGATATTTTAATATAAAATAAGCTATCACCCATAATAATAAATTAGTAAATGGGCCCGCAAAAGCAACTATAGCACCATCTAATGGATTTGTAAATGGAATTGAGACATAACCTGGAACTAGAATTAAGAAAGGGGACCCTATTGCTTTTAGAAATACACCCAAAGCTAATCCAAGATAACTAGCAAAGAATTCTGCATTCAATCCGAGAAATATTGCTACAAACTTGTGCATTAATTCATGTAGTATAACTGCAGGAGCTGCAACATAAATAGACAATTTTAATGAATCATAATTTGACATAGAAGGAAATCTCATAAACCCCGAGAATATGTAACCTATTCCTATAGTTACTATAATCATCCTTACTATTTCAATTAAAGAAATCATTTTTATGAAGCTATATACAATCCTTCTTCTAATTCAGGCTCTTCAGAATCTGTTTCACTATATTCATCAATTATTCTTCTCTGCATTATTTTTATATATTTCTTAGTTTTCATAATTATCATAATATGATTATATTTAAAAGATTTTCCATTAAAGTTTAATTATATTTAAAAGTCTGTAAAACATATTATGTTTATGTACAGAAAATTTAATCCTAAAGATATTAAGTATGATTCTTTGTTCAAGAATGTGCTAATGGAGGAATTTTCAGGAAATAGCCCTCCAGCAGTATTTGTAGGATCGAAATTATATCCAAATTTAAATGTCGGAATTTTAAGTCCTCCTGAAAAAGTGGAAAACTCATGGATGTATGATGCCCAAAGATATTGGTCTGAAAAAGAATTTACAATAAAAGACATATTAAACTTTAGAGCCAGGTTAATCAATTCAAGGTTTAAGGCAAATATAAATGATGTCAGGAACTCAAATAGATTTTTAGAGATGTCTCAGGAAATTGCTATGGCATATAAGCCAGTTGACATTGAGGTTGAGCTAAAAAAGAAAATAAAAGTTGTGATGGACTATGACAACATAAACATGCCAATGGGGCCAAGGGCTGAATTAAAGAATGCAGTTATTACAGAAAATCCAAAGATACACACAAAAGTTGACAAAGTTGTTTCTGATACTGATCTAAAGGCAAATGAGGCAATAAAATACTTGTATGAAAATAAGTTTGATGAGAATACATTAATCAAATTATTGTCTATAGGTACATTGGGATTAAAGAAAAACAGAAAATTAGTTCCTACAAGATGGAGCATTACTGCAACAGATGACTCAATTGGAAAAGCCATAAGGGAAGAAATTCTTGACTATAACTCAATTGATGATTATAGGCTATATTATGGAAATTATCTTGGGAATTATTATTTTGTTTTAATGTTTCCGGATATCTTTAGCTATGAGTTGTTTGAGTTATATCTGCCAAAAAGCGCATGGAATCAGACAGATGAGACAGCGGTATCAACAGATTATGAGGATTGTTTTGGAAGAAAAGAATATGCCTCTAATACTGTCGGCGGCTATTATGCAGCTAGGTTAGGAATACTGGAAAAATTAAAAGAGATTAAAAGACAAGCTTCTGTCTTAGTCATCAGATTTGAGACCCCAGAATATTGGGCTAGTTTGGGAGTCTGGGTGGTGAGACAAGCTTCTAGAAAATCATTAGTTAATGAGCCAATAATATTTGATAATAAAGAAGATTTATTGAAAAAAACAAAAGAGTTAGTTCTTAGAATTTTAGGATTTAAAATAGATTATACTCTTGATCAAAGCATTTTACTAAAAAAATTAAGACAGCAAAGAAGATTAACAAGCTTTTTCTAATTATATTTTCCGATATTTCTATCATATGATGGGGGTATAAATAAAAGTTCATTAATTGCTAGCTTATTTGGATTCTTTTTTGAATTTAACATAATAATATTTTTAGGATCTACACCATGTAAACTAGCTATCAAGCTTATTGTATCGTTTGGCTTTACTAAATAACCTGTAATGCTCTTCCTTTCTTCTGAGAATAAAGGTTTCTTTGCTGGATATAATCCAAATTTATTCGGATTATTTAATATTGAGTCATAAGCCCCGACACCAAGGACAAATTTCTTAGTTTCATTAGGAACATGTCTCAATTTTTTTATTCTTTCTCTTCCATGTCTATTAATTATTTTATTGGTTTCTCCCATCCCATAATTATAAGCAATAAGTGCTAATACCATATCGTCATTATATAGATTGTATAAACTTTTGAGATAATTAGCCCCAGCTAAAATCGATTTTGGGTGATATCTCTCATCGAATTTACCAATTTTTAAACCAAGCTCTTTGGCTGTTTGTGGCATAAGCTGTACAAGCCCAACAGCCCCTCTTGGAGATCTTGCTCTTGGATCTACATTTGATTCCATTATTACAAGAGCACTAATTAACTCTTTTCTTATTACAGACTGATTAATGAAATTATTATATGGGGTTAACTTAGATATAGAATCTTCTAATAATGCTTTTTTTGTACAATATTCTTTGCCATTACAATCTGTTAATTTATTGACTCTTTCTTTTATTAGATTCTCTAATCCTGAAACCCATTCTCTTGGAGCAGCCTTCTGAGATTCTTGAATTGTCTCTTCTTCTATAATAATTTTTTTTGACTCTTCATAGCTTTCCAACTTAGAAGGGATCATAGCTAAAGCTAATGATAACATACTAGTCCCCAAAATTTTGTATATTTTTTTCATTTTTCTAGAAAGGGTGTTTTTGTAGTTAACTAATATATAAAACTTTCTAAAAATAATAGATAATAATCAAAATAAATTTGAGTATACCCCATAATCCCATGAACAATTTCTACGTAATCTATACATCTGTGTAGGATAAATTAATCCTTTTATCTTTAATTCTTGAGCATTAATATTAGGATTGTCGATATGAAACATACCAATTAAATCACTTGTTCTAACAGGAGTTTCTCCTTTATTCTCATTAATGAACTGTCTTGTATTTTGTCCACTCTTTGGACTTTTCATTATAATCTCACATTTTACATCTGGATTTATTAATTTTGGCAAGTCTGAAACAGAGTTACCTATTTGTTCAGGAAAAATTGATATTACTCCAGCCAATGCTAAAGCAGCTAATGGTGGTCCATATGTTTTTAGATTACTTGGCACTTTTATACTTTGAACAGCATGATCTCTCATTTTTATCTCCTTTAAATATAATTTTTGATATAAAACACTAAGAATTAATCATTTATAAACCTTTCGTTTTGTAACTACTAAATAATAATGAAAATTATCCCTTCAAGTCACTGAATCCCAATAATAGGAATATCAATCCGAGGAATATTACAAACAATAGTATTCCGCCTTTGATTATTATTAATGCTGCTGCTCCCCATGATCTGAAGAAATCAACTGCCAATACTAGATATATTGGAAGAACAATCAAAACCAAACCAAAAACAAGTTTAAATAAGCTAGATATTGCGTTTGCCATGTCATCCTCTAATGTGTTTAATTTAAATATTTATGTGCGAAGTTAAATATATTTCTTAACAAATCCATTATAATCGTCAGATACCTTTATAAATTTGCATTTTATTTAAAGACAATAAAGAGGCACTAGATAGCCTTACGCTTTCTAGTTTATTAAAACATTACATGGTGTATTTAATGTTGAATAAACAAGAATTTATTGATATAAGACAGGAACTGGAAGATACAGAGAATAGCAGAGAAGAGATAATCCAAAGGTCAAGAGAAATAATAAAAATTTCTAAGCTTATAATCTACTCATTGCATAGAGATGATTTAGAAAAGGCAGAGTCATTGATTATAGATATAAAAGAACATATTAATCAGCTTAACAGGAAAGAGATTAATTCTAACATAAATAAAGTAGCCCTTCAAGAATATACAGAGGCACTTTGCTATTATGAATTTGTAAAAAACAAAAGGATCCCATTGAGAAAAGAATTAAATGTCGAGACAGAAGATTATTTATCCGGATTATGCGACTTAATTGGAGAATTGGTTAGAAAAGCAGTCAATGAAGTGATAAATAAAAATATTGATAAAGCTATAGAAATAAGAGATTTGATTGATAAGATATATGGGGAGTTTTTGATGTTTAATCTTAGGAATGGAGAACTAAGAAAAAAGATGGATTCAATAAAATGGAATCTTAAAAAAATGGATGAGATTATATTGAGTGCAAGAACATGAACAGAACATACATTAATGATGTAAAACAAAGCCTTGATGGCAAGGAAGTTTTACTAAATGGATGGATACATGAAATAAGGGACCAAAGCAAGATAAAATTTATTTTGTTAAGGGATATTTCTGGAATAATACAGCTAGTTTCAAAACAAGAAGATAAATTCTTCAATGACATTGTCAAAATTCCAAGAGAGTCTGTTGTGGAGATTAAAGGTATAGTAAAGAAAAGTAATCAGGCCCCAAATGGAATTGAAGTTTTTATCAAGGATTATAAAATATTAAATGAAGCTGAAAATTTACCAATTCCAATAGTTGAGAAAGGAGATTCAACTACTTCATTACCTAAAAGATTAGACTATAGATCATTAGACTTGCATAATCTAAGAACACAAGCAATCTTCAAAATACAATCAGAAATTGCCAATTCATTTAGAAGATATTTTTATGAAAATGGGTTTATAGAAATACAACCGCCATGCATTATTTCATCCGCTTCTGAGGGTGGAACTGAGCTATTCAAAGTAAAATATTTTGAGAAGGATGCTTATTTGGCCCAGAGTCCACAATTATATAAGCAGATGTGCGTTACTTCATTAGAAAAAGTTACAATGATAGTTCCTGTATGGAGAGCGGAAAAACACAACACTATAAGGCATATTAATGAGACAAGGCAGATGGATATAGAGATGGCATTTGCTGATGAGTTTACTGTTATGGAGCAATTATCAAAATGTGTGCAATATATTGTCAAGAATGTTATTGAAAAATGCGAGAATGAATTAGATTTCTTAAAAATAAAATTGAAGGTTCCAAAGGACAAATATCTTACTTATACTGAAACAATTAAATTATTGAACAAGAATGGATTGAAATTGGAAGATGGAGATGATTTGTCTCCTGAATCTGAAAGAAGATTATGTGAATTATTCAAGGATACAATTGTTTTTGTACATGACTGGCCTTTGAAGATAAAACCATTCTATATAATGCCTAAAACCTTAGATAAAAATGAAAAACTTTCAAGGGGATTTGATGCTATTTATGGAGGAATAGAAATAAGCTCAGGAGGACAAAGGGTTCACTTGGTTAATATTCTGATAAAACAATTAAAGGATAAGAAATTAAATCCAGATAATTTTGAGCATTACATAAATGCTTTCAAATATGGGGCTCCACAACATGGTGGCTGGAGTATTGGATTAGAAAGATTTACGATGGCTTTGCTTGGATTAGACAATATAAGAGAAGGGACATTATTCCCAAGAGACAGAGACAGATTAATTCCATAAAATGGGTGCTTATAAAAATAATACAAAAGTAGAACATCTTAGAAGACCAGTTTTAGGAGAGGAGATTTGTTATTCTTGTAATGGATTTATTAATCATTTAAGAACTTTATTTCCAATAGATTATTATAGGATTACAACAAGGACATATGATGGAAGAATTGAGAGGAGTTGTTTAGTCCATGAATCATGCTTTAAAGAGAATGTACAAAGATCTTTGGGCAAACATGAATTATTTATAACAGCAAAAATATTAGACTTAAGCTCATTTGCAAGATGAAAGTTAACAAAGAATTAATAGAAAAAGTAGCTGAAAATGCCAGAATAAAACTGTCAAAGAAAGAATTGGAAGAATTTGTTCCACAATTTAATGAAATAATCAATGTTTTTTCTAAATTAGACAAACTCGATGTAAAAAATATAAAGCCAAGTTTTCAACCTTTTGAATCAAAAAATGTTTTTAGGGAGGATATTATTAAAAAAAGTTTAACGCAGGAAGAAGCTTTGAGGAATACAAAAAACAAAAAGAATGGTTATTTTAAAGGACCAAGAATAATATGATAAAAGAATTATCTAAAAATGATGTTAATGAAGTTGCAACTTTACTTAGGAGATATTGGAGTACTAGAGGGATGAAATATAGTCAGAAATGGACTTTAGATTATTTAAAAAAAGGACATAAAATTGAGTTGAAGAAGGAAAAATTTTTTGTATTAAAAGAAAAGGAGATAATGGGATATATATCAATTTTAATTTGGGAGGGAAATTTAGCAGAACTTAGGGATTTAGTTGTTAAAGAGGAATATAAAGGAAAAAATTATGGAAAACAACTTGTAAATCATGCTTTAACTTGGTGTAAAAATAATAAAATAAGAAAAGTTATGGCTTTATCATTTCCAAAATATAAAAAATTTATAGAAAAATTTGGATTTAGGCAAGAAGGTTATTTAAAAGATCATTTTACAGAAGGAGAAGACTTATTATTTATGTCTCTAAAATTAAAATGAATATTAAGGATTTCATTAAAGAAGTAAAGTCTGGAAATATTGATGTAGTTGAACACACAAATAAAATTCTTGACGAAGCTAAAAAAATAAACAAAGATTATCATTATTTCAATGTCATAAGTGAAGAATTGGCTTTAGAGCAATCAAATGAGATAAAAAAGAGATTAAAAAAAGATAACAAGGGAAAATTATTGGGAGTTCCTGTTTCTGTTAAGGATTGTGTCTGTGTTAAGGGAGTAGAAACTACTTCAGGAAGTAGAATATTGAAAGGATACAAACCGTTATTTAATGCTACTGTAATCCAGAAGATAATAAATGAAGGCGGTATTATAATAGGAAAAACCTCTCAAGATGAATTTGGATTCGGTGGATTTAATACTAATGTTGGATTAGATTATGAGATTCCAAGAAATCCTATAGATAAAGAAAGAGTTACTGGGGGAAGTTCAGGAGGAGCAGCTGGTTTTACTAAGATTACAAAGAATGCACACATTGCTATAGCAGAATCAACAGGAGGAAGTATTGTAAATCCAGCTTCATTTTGCGGAGTAGTTGGATTATGTCCAACTTATGGATTGGTTTCCAGATATGGGTTAATAGATTATGCTAATAGCCTTGATAAAATTGGGGGAATAGGAAAGAATGTAGAAGATGTTGATTTGTTATTAGATGTTATTAAAGGACATGATGAAAACGACTCTACATCATTAAATAAAGATACAAATAAAAATTCAGAAGTTAAAAAAATAGGAATAATAAAAGAGGCTTTTAATGTTGATTCTGAAATCAAAGATAAAATATTAGATAGAATCAATGGATTAGGAATAAAATATGAATATGTTTCATTGCCTATATCCGTTGAATATGGAATTCCTACTTATTATTTAATTGCTCCTTCTGAAGCAAGCACAAATCTGGCAAAATACTCTGGAATGAGATATGGGGTACATGAAGAATTAGATGAAGTTTACAATGAGTATTTTACTAAAGTAAGAAGTGATAATTTCGGAAAGGAAGCTAAACGTAGAATAATGATTGGAACTTTTGCAAGGATGGCAGGTTACAGGGATGCATACTATTTAAAGGCAATGAAAATTAGAACATTGATAATTGAGGAATATCAAAAAGCTTTCAAGAAATTTGATGTTTTACTAAGTCCAACTGTTCCCATTGTTGCTCCTAAGATAAAAGAAGTCGATAAATTAAGCATTGTTGAAAATTATATGATTGATATGCTTACTGTTGGTCCAAATTTGGCAGGATTACCCCATATAAGTGTTAATGTTGGAAACAATAAAGAGAATATGCCTATTGGAGCAATGTTCATCGGAAATTATTTGGATGAGAAAAAGTTAATTGAAGTTGGAAAAAAAATAAAATAATTATTTGCCTAAAATCTTGTCTATATGGTCATCCTTAATAGCTTCATAACCTATATCAACAGAGTATTTACATACCTCTTCACAGTTTTTTAGTAACTTTCTTGGATTATAATCAGATTTTTTAGCTATTTTTTTTATCTGTTCATCTGTTAGTAGTCTATTGCCTATTCTCTTTCTTATTATTTTTATAACATCTTCATCTGACAAGTCTTTTAATTTTATTATATTCTCCCCTATCATCTCTTTTAATCCGTTGCCAAACTTTATTTTGCTATAATCAGAGCTTACTAAAACTATTGATTTAAAGTATTTCTGATAGCTATGTACTATCTGTTCAGAATCTTCTGCTAACAAATCTTGCACTTCATCTAGTAAAAGAATCATATCATTTGGGGTACTCCCGAACAATTTTGAGATAAATCCAGGCCTTTCATCAATTAATTTTTGTATATCTAAATTATCTTCTGTCCTGTTACAGCTGTAATATATTAATTTTTTATTTCCACCAAACTCTTTTATTATTCTCTTTAATATTGTTGTTTTTCCTTTTCCATATTCTCCTTCTATAAAGAAGATTCTTCCATCTTTTACTTTTTTAACTATTTCATTAATGTTATAACCATACAGCTCATTATGATAAGCAGCTGGCTTTATACTAAATGGATTACCATTAAATCCCAATTCTTTATACCAGACTTCCATTTTAATAGTATTTCTCAGCTACGTCCTGAGCTCCTCCCTCTGTTGCTATTGGATTAATCTCTTTCTTTGACTTTGTTTTTTGTTTCTTCTCTTTCTTTGGCTTTTGTTCTTTGTTTTCCTGTTTTTTCACAGGTTTCTTCTCCCCAACTAATTCTTTTTCTAATTTCTGCTTATATGTTTCCTTCTTTGAAGAAATTTTTAATAATTCCTCTGTATGTTGATGCTCATTTTGTATTGGTTCAACAGCCTTTTTTACATTGAACAGTTTGTTTAAATGATCTTGTTTTACTATTCTGCTATAATTTTCTACAGCATATTTAGCGGTTTTTTCACAATTTTGTATAAAGACTTTTGGATTTTTGTTTGATATTGAGAATAATTCTTTAACAACATCTTTGGAAAATACCTCATTATTTCCTATTCTAACCTCAACTATCTCTCTAGCCTCTTCATCTTTTAGTATAGGAAGCTTTTCAACCTTGCTTATTCTTTCTTTTAAACTAGGAGTAAAATAAACTGAATTATAATCAATTCCTGCAAATACTACAGATCTTACATAGTTTTGATCAAAGAAATATTTTAGTCTTTCACAGTTTTTCTTTGATAGATTATTTATATTATCAATAAGTATTATCATCTCTTTCGGAGTTTTTGAGAATAATCTCTTAAAAAATCCATATCTTTTCATTATAACCCGTTCAATGTTTAAGTCATCTAATCTATTACAATCTATATAAGCAACTTTTCCTTGTCCTTTATACTTTTCAATTGCTATTTTTAATAATGAAGTCTTGCCATGACCGTCTGGGGCTTCTATAAAAATCATATTTCCAGACTCTAAAACATAGATCATACTGTCTATTACATCTTCATATCCTATTAACTCAGTTTGTTTGTCTAGAGAGAAAGGATTTGATTCAAGGTTAAGCTCTTTATACCACATTTTTCAATTCCTCTGCCCTTTTCCTATAGTGTTCGGCTTCTTCATAATAATTATTAGCTAATTCAGTATCACCCAAAAGATGACACTTCTCGCCTTTTTTATGCGATTTTAGGGCTAATTTATAGTATTTTTCAGGGCTTTTCCTGAATAAACTATAGATTGCTATTAAACCTATAACTATTACTATCAATATAATCAAATTTTGCAAAAATGGCATTTTTATGAAGCTAAAACTGTTTTTATAAGCTTTTCTTTTATATAATCTATACATTATCTATAATCAAAAAAGATATAAATTATCTAAAGAGTTTAACTGTAATGATAAAGATTGGATTAGAGTGCCATGTTCCTTTAAATAGGGTTAATACAAAGCTATTTTGTGGCTGTTCTTTATCTAGTGAAGATTCTGAGCCAAATACACATACTTGTGTTACTTGTCTGGGCCATCCAGGCTCTAAGCCAGTATTAAATAAAGAAGCAGTTAATCATGCATTAAAATTAGCTTTGTCATTGAATTTTAAGATAAATAATGAGATATTTTTCTCAAGAAAAAATTATTTTTATCCTGATATGAACAAAAATTTTCAGATTACACAGTATGAGATTCCTCTCGGGGTTGATGGAGCATTGCAATTAGAGAATAAAAAAATAAGATTAAGAAGAATTCATTTGGAAGAAGATCCTGGATCATTGATACATCCGGAAGGAATGCAGAAATCTAGTTATGTTTTGGTTGATTATAACAGAGCAGGGATGCCTTTATGCGAGATTGTTACCGAAGCTGATATTGAAAGTCCCGAAGAAGCTAGAGAGTTTCTAAAAAAATTAATCTCAATTATAGGATATCTGGGAATATATGATCAAAATAGAAATCCAATAAAAGTTGATGCCAATATATCAATTAAAGAGAAAGGGTATACAAAAGTAGAGATAAAAAATATTTCTGGATTTAAGGAAGTCGAGACTGCCTTGAATTATGAAGTTGAAAGACAAAAAAATTCCAAGAAAATAGAACAAGAAACAAGAGCCTGGGATTCAAATAAAGGAGTAACATTTTCTCTAAGGTTAAAAGAAGAAGATATTGATTATGGATATATTTTCGAGAGTGATTTAGTAAAGACAGAATTTACTAAAGATTTTATAACTAAAATAAAAAAAGATATTCCAGAATTAGCGCATGAAAAGGTTAATAGATATCTAAAAGAGTTTAAGATTGATAAGAAAGACGCAGAAGTTTTATCCCAGGAATATAGATTAGCTGTCTTATTTGAGAAAGTGGCTGAAGAAATCAATCCAATATTGGCTGCTAGATGGTTGAGAAGGGAATTATTAAGAGTGTTAAACTATAACAAAAAAAATTTAGATGAATTAGAGATAGATGAAAAACATCTAATTGATTTATTGAGCTTAATAGAGAAGAAGCAGATAACAGAAACAAATGCCCAGAAAATTCTTGAAAAATTGATACAAAAGCCATTTGATGTCAAGGAATATGTTAAGAAAGAAGGTCTAAGAGTTATTGCAAAAGAAGATGAACTTGGAATTATTTGTGATAAGGTAATTAAAGAGAATCAGAAAGCTATTGAGGACTATAAAAAAGGAGAAGAAAAAGCATTAAACTTTGTAGTGGGCCAAGTAATGAGGTTGACAAAAGGACAAGCTAAGCCTGATGTTGTTAGAAAAATAATACTTGAGAAAATAAGCTAAGGTTCTATTGTAACCAATGTATACTTGTCATTAAGATATTTTTTTGCTACCCTTATTATGTCTTTTTTTGTGACTTTCTTTATATTATTTACATATCTATAGATTAGATTATGATTCTTGATCATTTCCCAATCAACTAATCCAACAGCTTCTTTTCTATTGTCATCAATTTCCAAAAGAAAATTCCCTTCTAAATAAGTTTTTGCATCTTTAATGTCTTTATCTGTTATATTCTCTAATTTTTTTAGTTCTTTAACTATAATATCTTTAACTAATTTAATATTTTTTTTATCCATCCCCACATACACAGCAAAGTAGCCATAGCCTAATGAGGCATCATGGTTTATTCCCACAGCATAAGCCAATCCCCTTTTGGTTCTTATCTCATCAAATAATTTCCCAGATTGACCCCTTCCAAGAATTGCTCTTATCACTTCAAGTACATAAAAATCATTATCTGTTCTTTTTGATGTTTTATAACCTAAGACAAGATATGAATGTAGTATCTTTCTTCTTTCTGTTGCTGTTTTACTTTTATTTGTTAATTCTTCGATTATTATTTTTTCTGGGAGCTTATTATTCTTGAATTTTCTAAATGCTTTTTCAACTTTATTTACTGGATTTTTTATGTTCCCAACAATGCTAAATATTAAATTGCTTGGCTGATAGTATTTGTTATAATATTTTAGAATATCATCCCTTGTTATAGATTTCATGGATTCAGGGGATCCATATATAGGGTTTCTTATTGGATGTTTTTCATATAAATTCTTTAAGAATAAAATCCATTGGTATGATTTTGGATCATCTGTATGGAGGTTAATCTCTTCCAAAATAACTTTTCTTTCTTTTTCTATTATTTTTTCATCAAATCTTGGGTTTTGAATCATATCTGATAGAATCTCAAGAGCAACGTCAAAATGTTTTTTTGGAATTGAGATAAAATAAACAGTTTCCTCATGAGAGGTAAAGGCATTTATATCCCCACCAAGGCTTTCAATGGCATTTGTTATCTGTTGGGAGGTTCTTTTTTGGGTTCCTTCAAAAAGTAAATGTTCTATAAAATGAGAAATCCCTTCTTTGCCCTTTATTTCATAGTTTGAGCCAGTTTTTGCTAATATTGCTAATGTAACTGAATTATTGTTCTTTTTCTTGAAAATTACTGTTAGTCCATTACTTAATCTCTTCTTCATATTGAGAAAAGGCTTATATATTTTATAAGCATTTCTGAAGTATGAGGATAAATGAATTTAAAGAATATCTAAATAGTAATGACATAGATTATGCATTGTTTTCTTCAAATAATATTGATAATTTAGATTATAATTTTCTTTATTTTAGCAGTTTTGATACCGGAATTTTATTAATTGATAAGAATAATGCTAAATTGTTTGTTTCAGAGATGGAATATCCAAGGGCTATAAAGGAATCAAGAATAAAAAATATAATACCTGTAAAAAATAGTGTATTTGAGCATATATCAAAGATAAAAGCCAAAAAAGTTGGATTGAACTATGACAAAATTTCATTAAAATCCAAATCAAACATATCAAAATACATAAAGAAGGTTAAATTTGTAGATATCTCAAATGAATGTGATGAATTAAGATCAATAAAAACAAAAGATGAAATTAATTATATAAAAAAAGCATGTAATTATACAGATAAAATTTATGATAATATACTTTCAAACTTTAACTTTAAAACTGAATTAGAATTGTATAATTATATTTTATCTTTAATTCGTGATTATGGGTTAAATGAAAGTTTTAGCCCAATAGTTGCAAACGCTAAAAATAGCGGAATAGCACATAGTAATGCTTCAAAAAATAAATTAAGGAAAGGATTCTTAGTTCTCGATTTTGGCGTTAAATACAAAAACTACTGTTCTGATTTAACAAGAACAGTTTATATCGGAAAGCCATCAAAAAAAGAGATTGATGATTATAATTTAGTATTGGATTCACAACTTAAAGCAATCGATATGCTAGAATGTGATAAAAATGTTAGTGAAATTGATAATTTTATCAGAAAGAAATTAGGCAAAAGATTTATTCATTCATCAGGGCATGGGATTGGATTAAGGATACATGAATCTCCATCAATATCGTTTAAATCCAAGGAAATATTTAAAGAGAATATGATATTTACAATTGAACCAGGGGTTTATTTCAATAAATATGGAATAAGGATAGAGGATGATCTTTTATTAAGAAAGGATAAGATAGAAATACTAACAAAATCTAATAAGGAGTTAAATGGTATATAAAAAAATTAGAACTTACAGAAGGGGATATCTCGATGTAGGTGATGGCCATAAACTTTATTATGACTTGAGTGGGAATCCAAAAGGTAAGCCTGTTTTATTTTTGCATGGTGGTCCAGGTGGCGGTTCCAGCAGCAAAGACAAGAGATTCTTTAATCCTAAAATATTCAATATAATAATATTTGATCAAAGGGGCTCTGGAGAAAGTAAACCATCCGCTTCTATAGAAAATAATACAACATTTAAACTAGTGGGGGATATTAAGAAATTATTGGACTTTCTTGGGATAAAAAAAATAATCTTATTTGGGGGAAGTTGGGGCTCTACTCTAGCTTTAGTCTATGCTATAAATTATCCTGAAACTGTTAAGGCAATGGTCATTAGGGGAATATTCCTAGGAACAGAAGAAGACGAAGATTATTTCATTAATCAAGCCAGATATATGTATCCAGAGGTATGGGAAGAGATGGCAAGTTTAGTGCCTAAAAATAAAAGAAATAATATTGAGGGATATTATTTTAGTAAAGCAACTTCAAATAATAAGAAAACAAGAAATAAATTCTTGTTTAATTGGGCTAAATATGAATTTTCCATATCAAAATTGGAATATTCAAAGGATAAAGTTATTAATGTGATGAAGGATATAAGGATTCCAGCTTTTTCATTAATAGAGCTATACTATCTTGTCAATCATTGTTTTTTACCAAAAAATTATATTATGAACAATCTTCATAAAATAGAAAATATTCCTGTATCAATAGTGCATGGAAGATATGATTGTGTATGCATTCCTTCAGATGCTTATAAGCTACATAAAGCATTGAAGAAATCTAGATTATACTTTACATTTGGAGGGCATAGTGCTTCTGATAAAGATACAGAATATCGATTAGTAAAAGAGATGGATAGGTTTGGAAAACTTAAGTTATAACCATCTTCCGTCTTTTGACACTAATTTTCCATCCAAATAAATCTTTCCGCCATTCCTTAAATCCTTGATCATATCCCAATGTAATCCGGATTTGTTTATTCCATTGCATTCTTCATAAGCTGAACCTAATGCCAAATGTATTGTTCCACCAATTTTTTCATCAAATAAAATTTGTTTTATATTTCTTTTAATATTATAATTCAATCCAATTCCAAATTCACCTAATCTTTTTGAGCCTTTATCCATACTTATCAATGATCTCAACAAATTTTCATTTTTCTTGGCAGTGGCTTTAACAATCTCTCCATTCTTGAATTCCAATCTCATTCCATCAACCTCTCTTCCAATGTATATTGAGGGAAATGAGAATTGGATATAACCTTCAGCAGAATCATCGACAGGAGCTGTAAAAATTTCTCCGTCTGGCATATTATGCGTTCCATCTGCTGAGATAAATTTTCTTCCTTTAATGCTAAAACTTAAATCAGTATCGTCATGGACTATCCTAACTTCATTGCCTTTTGACATTATCTTATGAACCCTTTCCATTTTTTTTGATTCTTTTTTCCAGTCTAAGTTTGTAGCGTTATAAACAAAATCCTCAAATTCCTCTAGCGACATGTCTGCTTCCTGGGCTAATGCATCAGTGGGGAATTCATAAAGAACCCATCTTTTCTTCAGTCTTTCATATTTTAATGGCTCTAATATCTTTTGTCTCATTGATATCTTTTTTGGATCAATACTTGTCAATTCTCTTGTATTATTTGAACCAAATATATTTATGAAAACATTAGCTTTCTTTGTTTCTTCCATGGATAATTCTGGGAATTTTTTCAACTGAAATTCAGAAGCAAATTTATAATAATTGTAACCCATTCCCGGAACAGAAACATGTGATATTGGAAAAGCGCCGTTCTTTACAACTAATTTGTAAACCTCCATCATTAATGGAATTGATCCTAACTCAGAATTTATTACAACATACTCTCCTTTTTTTACTTTTGTTGAATAATTTACAAGAATATCTGCTGCCTTCTTTACTCTTGGGTCGACCATTTTTGTTGATATTGATATAAGAAATATATAAAGTTATTGCAAAATTTATACACCTATTTTTGGGGGGTCTTTCAATAACTCAACAATTAGTTTAATAGCATTATCAATATCATCTATATGGGCTATTCCGACTGTTGAATGGATATTTCTTATTGGAATTGATATTGCTGTAGAAGCAATTCCTTTTCTAGAAAGCATCATACTAGTTGCATCTGTAGTTCCGAATTCTGAGACTTCCAATTGATATGGAATCTTTTTTTTCTTTGCTATACTCTTTAATTTATTGTCTATATCTGGGTTGGACAACATCTCTGCATCCTTTACTGTTATTGAAGGACCTGCTCCGATTATATTCTCGCCTTTAATATCTGAGTCATGAGAATCAGTAACATCAATTGCAACCCCCCATATTGGATTTATTTGATATACTGATGTCTTTGCCCCATATAGTCCCATCTCCTCTTGTACAGTAAATACTAGATAAAGGTCAACTTTTGGAGATTTTATTTTTTTGGCTATCTCAGCTAAAATATAACAGCCAACTCGATCGTCTAAGGCTTTTCCAGTAAATATTTTTTTATTTCCTAAATATTTGAAGGAATGGCTTGGAATAACATAACATCCAATTTCTATTCCTAATTTCTTGGATTCTTTTTTGCCTAAGCCAGTATCAATATATAAATCATCCATTTTTATCTGCTTGTCTTTCTCTATCTCTAATCCTTCATGTAGTTCTGGAAAAGAAACAATGCCATTGCATATGAACTTTCCAGCTGGAGAAAATATAAAGACATTCTGTCCTAGCAATGTTAAACTTTCTATTCCCCCTACAGGAGACAACCTTAGAAATCCATTTTCCTCTATTTTCTTAATCATTAATGCAATCTCATCCATGTGGGCTGCTAACATAACTTTTTGGCCTTTGCCTTTTTTATGTGCTATTAGATTTCCGAAGCCATCAACCCACATCTTATCTACATAAGGCTTAATGTCTTTCATTATTATATTTCTAACAGCAACCTCATTTCCACTTGGCCCGAATGCATTGATTAATCTTTGTAGCAATTCCATCTTTTTTAGCTTAAAATCTCTCCACAATTCATATAATTACATATCATTCCTTGATGTTTAAATAGTTTATTGGAACATCTTTTTATTGAAGAATCTAATATATCAATTGCTTGATCTATTTCCGTTTTCGAAATGATATATGGGGGAATTAATCTTACTCCGTTATGTCCACACCCCAATACAACTAACCCATTTTTAAGGCATTCAATTATTAAATTGTCCCTTATTTCTTTATTTTCTAAATCGAAAGCCTGCATTAAACCAATACCCCTTTGATTTTTTACATCTAATTCATTTAATCTTTTTCTTAGATAAATTCCTGTATTTTTTATATTAATTAATAATTTTTTTCTTTTAATTATTTTTATTGTCTCTAATCCTAAAGCCAAATCTAAAATATGGCCTCCGCCCCATGTTGAAGAGATTGCTCCGGGTTCTGAAATAAAAGATTTATTTGCTATTGTTGCACCAACTTGTAATGCTTTTGCTGCACTAATTATATCTGGATTAATATTGAAGTTTTGGATAGCCCACCATTTTCCGGTTCTTCCCATTCCAGATTGTACTTCATCAGAAATTAATGGGATATTATATTGTTTTGTTACTTTTCTTATATCTGCTAACATATTTTTGGAAGCAACATTATAACCCCCTTCCCCTTGTATTGGTTCTATAATTAAGAATCCGATTGATTCAGAATCCTCTTTTTTAATTATTTTTAATAGCTCTTCTTTTGCTCCCTCATTAAAATGTAATATTTTATGTGGAATCCTTAAATAATTTTTATTGTAAACTGGCTTTGAATTTGTTAATGATAATGCTCCCAGAGTCCTTCCATGAAAACTTCCTTTGAAAGATATTCCAAATTTTGTTTTAGGACGTTTTCTCATACAAATTTTTATTGAGTTTTCAACAGCCTCTGCTCCTGAATTGATTAAGAAAGCTGAGTTTAATGTTTTTGGAGTGATAGTTAATAATTCTTCAAGTAAATCTTTATGCTCTTTTACTACAAAATCCTGTCCAGCATATTTTATTGGTTGTATATTGGAATATTTTTTAATTATTTTTTTTAGATCTTGATTATTATAACCAAGAGGATTTGATGCTATTTGGGAAGCAAAATCTAGAAACAAATTATTGTCTATGTCATAAAAATAACATCCTTGACCCCTATCAGAATGAACAAATGGATATACTGCTGAATTGCCTAAATTTAATTTTTTTAGTTTATCAAGTATTTTTTGAGATTTAGGGCCAGGTATCTTCTTAACGTTTGGTTTCATACTTGATTATCCTTTTATTTCTGTGACTCTAAACTTTCCACCTTTCTTGTAAACCCTATTCTTTCTCTTTAATCTCTTCTCTTTCTTTGATTTTCTTTGATGTCCTTCATAATAGTCTGACATTTTTTACTATTATCTTTTATAATTTTTAAATATTGTCCTTAATCAATGCCCTGAGCCTTTTGCAACTTTCCGGAATAGTCAATATAGATGGTTTTAGTCTCTGAAAATTCATGTATTCCCTCTATTCCAGCTTCTCTTGTTCCATTTCCGGTTCCTTTTACTCCCCCAAATGGAAGATGAACTTCTGCTCCTATTGTGGAAGAATTAACATAAGTTATCCCAGCTTCAACTTTTTCAATAAATTTGAATGCGTTTGCAATATTCTCAGTGTAGATTGAGGAAGATAATCCATATTCAATATCGTTAGCAACATCAATTGCCTCGTTTAAGTTATTTACAGAAATTATAGACAGGGATGGACCAAATATTTCTTCTCTAGCAATTTTTGCTTTTGGAGAAACATCAGTAAATATTGTTGGTTTGTAGAAGAAGCCCTTTCCTTTTATAATCTCTCCCCCGCATAATAGTTTACCCTCTTTTTTTCCTATTTCTGTGTATTTGTGTACTTTTTCAATTGCAGCTTTATTAATTAAAGGACCAACATCTGTGGATTTTTTTAATCCATTTCCTAATCTTAATTTTCTTACCCTTTTTAACAATTCATTTTCGAATTTCTTCTTTATTTTTTTATGAACTATTACTCTTGAGGCAGCCGTACATCTTTGTCCTGTGGTTCCAAATGCCCCCCACACTATTCCATCTATAACTAAATCTAGATTTGCATCATCCATCACAACTATTGGATTTTTTCCCCCTAATTCTAGCCCAACCTTTTTTATTCCTGCATTTTTAGCTATGAATTCTCCAGTTCCCTTATTACCTGTAAATGAGATTGCTCTTATTTCTGGATGTGTAACCATTCTTCTTCCTACAATATCCCCTGTGCCTGTAACTAGATTAACCACCCCTTTAGGAATTCCGGCATTTTCCAGGATTTTTACCAATTCAATAGCACATAAAGGGGTGTCAGAACTTGGTTTGAACACAATTGTATTTCCACAAACTAATGCCGGAGCTAATTTCCATGCCGGAATTGCAATTGGAAAATTCCAAGGGGTAATTAATGATACAATTCCCAGGGGTTTTCTTACTGTCATACAAAACTTATTTTTTAATTCACTTGGAGTTGTGTTTCCAAATAATCTTCTTCCTTCTCCAGCCATATATTCGAAAATATCAATAGCCTCTTGTACATCTCCAAGCCCTTCTTTAAGGACTTTACCCATTTCTGTTGTTACTAATCTTCCTAATCTTTGCTTATTCTTTTTTAGTAATCTTGATATTTCAAATAAAATTTCTCCCCTTTTTGGAGCTGGAGTTTCTGACCATTCTTTAAATGCATTTTTAGCAGATTCTACAGCTAAGTCAACATCTTTCTCATTACTCTGCTGAAATTTTCCCAATGGTCTTTCATTTGAGGGATCTAAACTTAGAAATGTTTTTTTAGAATTTGATTCAATCCATTTACCATTAATATAATTTTTATATAATTTCATACTACCCCTTTTTATTTGATATAACTAGAACTAATTTAAAGGTTTTGTTTAATTATTACTAGTTGTTGATTTCTCAACTGGGCTCTTAATTTTCCATCCATCTATATCAAATCCACCCATATTAATAAAAACATGTTTCACAACTTCTTCAAAGCTTTTTATCATTTTATCTTTACTTTTTATTTTTAGAGCTTCAATAAAAAGTTTAATAAATAGTTTATCTGAAAACTGATTCTGTAAGTATTTCTCTCTTGTTTTTCTCTTTGTAAATAAATCATAAACTCTGGAAGAATCAGAAATTGGATATTGTACATATTTTGAATAAGTCTTGTAAATCTCATTAAGGAAATTATAATAAATATAATAAAAATCAATATTGTCTTTAGAGTAGTTATCTCTTAAGTTATCTAAATTATCCCATAATTTATATTTTTGTATTTCTAAATTTATTTTATCTAATTTTGAGAATTTTCTTTTTTTATATTTCCAAGCTAAGATTTTTAAATCTTTAATTATTCCTTGATAATCGAAAAGAGTCTTTCCTGTAATAAACTGATTATAGGACATACAATGATTACCTTTGAAATCTTCTTCAAAATATTTTTTTATTTGTTTTGGTGGATTGGCAAAATATTCTATAAGAAATCCATCAATAATTTTATTTCCTCTTTCTCTCCAGTTTAATTTATCTGAAAGAATTATATGAACATCTATATCAGAATTCTTGCTTGGTTTTCCAGTAACATAACTTCCACAAACTAATGCACCTATAACCCCATTTTTATTTTTCCAATCAATCAAAAATTTATTTACAGACTTTTCCCATTTCTTCATCTTAAACACCACAATATTATAGATTTTGCACTGAATAGCCTATTATGGGCTTGATCAAAAATAATGCTTTGCTTTCCATCCATTACTTCATTTGTAACTTCATATCCTCTTTGTGCAGGCAGACAATGCATAAATAATGCATCTCCCAATAGGTTTTTGTTTATTTGATATGACTTGAATATTTTTACCCTTTTATTTTTTTCTCTAGGATTTATATGATAACTCATCCAAGTATCTGTATATACAATATCTGTCTTGATTTTTCTAGGTTTATTCTCTATGACAACTTTTGAATTGTTTTCTTTAGCGAATCTTATAGACTCTTTAATAAAAGATTCTTTTGGCATGAATTGTTTTGGACAAAATATATAGATATTAATTCCGACTTTTGAGCAAGCATGCATTAATGAATGAGTTACATTTCCATCCCCATCCCCATAATATGCTAGAGTCAATCCTTTTAATTTTCCGAATTTTTCTTTTATAGTCATTAAGTCTCCAATAGCTTGGCAAGGATGGTCTGAATTGCTTAGTGCATTTATCACTGGAATGGTTGAATTAGAGGCTAATTTTTTTAATTCATCATGCTCATAAACCCTGGCTGTTAAAAAATCACAATATCTTGAGATTACTTTTGCTGTATCTTCTATTGTCTCCTTTCCTTTGGTTAATGGAGAACCCATTAAATCATAATATAATGCACTTCCACTCATTTGATTCATTGCTACTTCAAAACTCACCCTTGTCCTTAATGACGGCTTCTCAAAGAACATCAGCATTGTTTTATTCTTTAATCTATTTGAATAAAGTCTTTGGAATTTTTTTATCCTTAAACCTTTATTGACTAAATTAAGAATCTCTTTTCCACTTAAATCCCTTAATGTTAAAAAATGCCTCATTTTAATATTTTATAATGTAGTTGGATTAAACCTTTATCTAATTTTTTTAGGTTTAACAATTTAAGTTTATTTTCGAAATTTAAATCTGAAAATACTTTAATTCCATTTCCTATGACAAATGGCTCTATATCAATATAAATTTCATCTATCAGATTATTTTTCATAAATGAAGCATTTAATTTTCCACCTCCGGCAACCAATGCTTCTTTAAATCCTTGAATCTCCAATAAATTCAGGGCTTCTTTTGGAGATTTAACAACAAAATGATTTTTATTCTTTGTTTTCAGGCTTTCATTTTTAGTTACAACGATTATGTTAATATCATCCATTTCAGAAAATTCTTTTTTGCTTTCCATTATATGATAAGTTCTTCTTCCGATTATCATATTACCTGTTCCTTTGATTGTGCTCAAGAAACTCTTCCACTCTAAATTGGAGACAAAATTAGTATCATCATCACTTTTGGCTATCATTCCATTTATGGTAGTTGCCATATACAAAATTACTCTCATCTTATCATCTCCAAAACTTCCGGAATTTTGATTATTCCATCATTCTTAGTGAAATGACCTTTCTTTTTTTCAACTATTATTTTAGCGTTTAGATTTTTCTCAAAAATCTCTTTATTCTCTTTAATATTTACAAAAGGATCATTATCTGACAAGAAAACAATCAAACTTTTTATTTTAGTTTTTATCCTGTTAAAGTTTATGGGGCTTTCAATCCAACTTTTAGCTATTTCTTCGGTTTCTTCATCTTCAAGATTCTCTAAATTAAACCAGCCAGCTACAAAAATAACTTTTCTGACTTTAATATTTGTTGATAATCTTTCTAGATATCTCATTATCGCTTGACAGCCAATACTATGACCTATAAAGTATACCCCTTCATCAAGATTTTTAATTATTTTATCTAAATGTGATATCCATTCTTCAATTTTTGGTTCACTTGTATTTGGCATCTTTGGAATTATAACTTCAAATCCTCTCTTTTCTAATTCTTTTTTTAACCAAGGATACCAATCAGACTTTGGAGTTCCATCCCAACGATGTATTATATAAATTTTCATCTTATTTTGAATCCTTTCAACAATTTTTCTAAATTTAATTTTCCTACTTCTTCTAATTCATAACTTACATTCACAATAGGCTTGTTTATTTTGATTAATCTTTTTAAGTTTACAGGACTTCCGTCTATCACAACATCACATTTGACTTTGTTTATTGTGTCTTGTAAATCCTTAATTTGCTTATTCCCATAACCCATAGCAGGAAGTATCTTCTTTAAATGTCTGTATCTTTTGTAAACTCCCTTTATTGAATTGACAGCATATCTTTCAGCATCTACAATTGATTTGGCTCTGTATTTCTTAGCTGCTACAGTTCCTGCTCCATAAGTCATTCCGCCATGGGTTAATGTTGGACCATCCTCAACAACCAAGACATTTTTATTTTTGATTAACTCTGGGTTATCTGCAGTAACTTTTGACTTAGCCATGATTATTTTAGCTTTTGGATTGATTTGCTTAATATTGTTTAATACCATTCTAATATCTTCTTTCTTTGCAGTATCTATTTTATTAACTATAATTACATCAGCCATCCTAAAATTAGCTTCTCCTGGGTGATATAATAATTCATGTCCAGCCCTATGGGGATCTAAAACAACAATGTGCAAATCCGGATAATAAAAAGGAAGATCATTATTACCGCCATCCCAGATTATTACATCAGCTTCTTTTTCAGCTTCTTTTAAAATTTCTTTATAATCAACGCCAGCATATATCACAATATCATTGTTTATCCATGGCTCATATTCCTCTCTTTCTTCTATTGTAACATTATTTTTTCTTAAATCACCATAATTAGCAAATCTTTGTATTCTTTGTTTGATTAAATTTCCATAAGGCATGGGATGTCTTATAGCAACTACTTTATATCCAAGATTTTTTAATATAACTCCAATCTTTCTAGAAGTTTGTGATTTCCCAGAGCCTGTCCTGACTGCACATACTGAGATTAATGGCTTTTTGCTCTTGATCATTGTTGACTTTGGCCCCAATAAAACAAAATCTGCTCCATTAGCTAATGAAATAGATGCTAGATGCATTACATACTCATGACTTACATCAGAATAAGAAAATACAACTTCATCAACTTTTAATTTCTTGATTAATTCAGGAAGTTTTTCTTCTGGATAAAAAGGAATGTCTTTTTTGTATAATCTTCCAGCTAATTCTTTTGGAAATTTTCTTTTTTCAATTCCAGGAATCTGGGCTTGGGTAAAAGCTACAACATCATAATTTGGATTATTTTTGAAATAAGTAAGAAAGTTTTCATAGTCTCTTCCAGCTGCACCCAAGATAATTACTCTTTTTTTCATTTATAATTCATATATTCCTGAGTATTTTTTATTTAAATATTTAATGAAAACATCCGGATTTAATCCTTCCTTGCATGTTTTCTTCATTATTTCTTCAGCTGTCATTGTATTTCCGTATTCATGAAAGTTCTTCCTAAGCCAGTTTGTCACATTATTAAAATTCCCATTTTCTATTTGAATATCTATATTCTTTATATCTTGTAACATTTTTTTGTATAATTGTGAAGCATATACAACCCCAATAGCATAGCTTGGGAAGTATCCTATAGAAGCATGAGCCCAGTGAACATCCTGTAAGACTCCCTCTGAATCATTTTTTGGCTCTATACCAAGATATTCTTCCATATTTTCATTCCATATCCCAGGCAAATCTTTTACTTCTATTGAGCCATCTATTAATCTACTTTCAAGCTCAAATCTTAGAATAATATGAAGACAATAGGCTATCTCATCTGAATTTATCCTTATTGGATCTTTTGTTATCTGATTAACATATCTATACCAATCTTCAAAATTCATATTTAGTTTAAATTTTTTATTAAACCTTGGAAAGTAATACTTCCAGAAAGGTTTGCTTTTTCCTATTATCTCTTCCCAAAATTTTGACTGGGATTCATGTGCACCAAATGAAGGGGCATCGTAAAGAATTGTGTATGAATACTTTCTGGGCATGTTTAGATCATATATTGCGTGCCCCGCCTCATGCAATACAGATAGAATAGAAGATAATCCCCCATGATTAAAATTAGTAGTAATTCTAACATCATCTAAACCAACAATTTGAGAAAATGGATGGGGGGAGATATCAATTCTGCTATTACTCTCATTTAAACCAATTCTTATAGACATATCTTTAGACAGAATCTTTAGTTTTTCAGGGTCGAAATTAAATTCTTTTTTTCCAATATCATCTTTGTATAATCTGGTTTTTTCTATTTTTTTATGTAATGGAACTAAATCCTTTTTAAGCTTGTTAAATATCGGCTTTAATTTTTCTGTTGTCATTCCATCTTCAAACTCATCTAACAAACTATTATATGAGTGACCTTTTAATCCTATAAAATTACTTTCTTGTTTCTTTAATTCAACTATTTTCTTTAGATAGGGCTCAAATCTTTTGAAGTTATTTTTCTTTCGAGCTTCTCTCCAATGCATTGTAGCCAATGTTTTGGTTTTTGATAATTCTTTTACAAAACTTTCAGGCAATTTTCTTTTCCTTTCTACTACTCTATTTAATTTATCAACCAATATTCTATTAACTCCTTTTAATTTAGAATTTTTTAAATTATTTAATACTCTAAATAAATTATCTGAAGTTATTTTTTTATGGATTAATTCAGAAATAAACGCAACTTGCTCAGCTCTTGACTTAGCACCATCTTTTGGCATATATGTTTCTATATCCCAATCCATCAAATTTTCTATATAACTTAATAGAATGATTTCTTTTTGATATTTATTTAATAGATTAATTTCTTTTTTCATTTTCTTATAATGGTTTTTCTCATTTCTTTTATAGATTTTCCTGATGGACTTATTGAGGTTATTACTACTTGTTTTCCTCCTTTCTCTATGAAATGAATAGCAGCCTTTATCTTAGGGCCCATACTTCCTTCTGGAAATTGGCCTTCTTCAAAATATTTCTTAGCATCTTTTAAGTTTAAATTATCTAAGAATTTTTGATTTTTTTGTTTGTAATTAATGGCTACTCTTTCAATATCGGTTATTATAATAATCTCATCAAATTTTAATGAAGATGCTAAACATTCAGAGGCTAAATCTTTGTCAATTACAGCTTCTATACCAATTAGATTATTTTTGTTTTTATGGATAGGAATTCCACCCCCACCACATGCTATTACTATAGATTTTTTATTCACTAAACTTTTTATTGTATTACATTCTATAATTTCCAATGGTTCTGGACTAGCAACAACCCTTCTGTAGCCTTGCCTTGGATCTTTTTTTATCTTGTATCCTTTTAACTTATTAATCTCATTTTTATTATAAAAAGGACCAATAAATTTTGTTGGATTTCTGAAGGCTTTATCTTTTTTATCAACTAATACTTGGGTAAGAATTGTTACAACATCTCTTTTTATTTTGTTCTCTCTTAATATATTAATTAATTCTTTCTCTAATAAATATCCTAGCCACCCTTGGGATTCTGCACCAATAACATCTAAGGGCATCTGAGAGAATTTATTCTTGGCTAACTCATTTTGGATTGCTAATATCCCTACTTGAGGACCGTTCCCAAATGTTATAACTATCTTATTATTCTTTATTATTGGGAGTAGTTGTTTGTACGTATTTCTTATATGGCTAATAAGGGAAGAATAATCTCCATTCTCACCCTTTTTTAGTATAGCATTCCCACCCAATGCTATTAATATCTTTTTCACACATTAAGAAGCATTTTATTCTTTATATTTGTTTTCTGAATTCTTATTAGAAAGTTTTATAGGTTTTACTGGGTGGTTAAAAATATGGGAAATACAATATTATGCAAAACTGAAGATGAAAAGGCTTATGGATGGTATAGGTTTTTTGATGGAAGCAAAGTCCCATTCCATGGAGTTACTTGCGATATTAATTCTCTTGTTGTAAATATGAAATCTAATGCTTATCTTTTTGAAGAGCCATTTGATATTGAAACAAAGGTTCCAGAAATAAATTTTGGGAGTTTGGATAAATCTCTTTTTGGATTAATTAGTATAGATGAACTAAAAGAAGTTAGACAAGCTTTAGGATTATCTGAAAATAGTTCTTGATAGGCTTTGTGTAAATAGTCTCAGTTGTGTAGAAAGTAATCATCTTGTGTAAAAAGTCATTTTCTTAATTTTTTTCTATAATAATCTATAGAATATGCAGCCATAGACCAACAGACTAATAATGCCATCCAAATAGAACCAATTAGAGAGATCCAAAATAAGAATCTTATATTGTTTAATTCAGAAAATCCTAATCCAATTAAGAAAATTCCTAAAACATATAATGGTTGGTTCATCTTTGGCAAATTTATGTCTGGCATTTTAATTTATCCTGTACTTTTCATTTTCTTTTATTTTTAAGTGGTTTAGGTTCATATTCCAACTTTTTTAAAAGTAATTCATTCACTACCTTGTTAATATCTATTTTCTCATTACAAATCGGACAAGGAGATATTTTACCTTCTCTAATCCTTTTATAACTCATACTCATTCTTCTACCACAATTAGGGCATTTGGTATCTCTAAATCTCTTCGTCATTCTTCTTAAATATTATCTTATCTATTGATATTTTCTAAGGATAGTCTATACAATGATTATAGTTATTTGGTTTACATCTCCATACTCTATTTATTATTTTAATCCACCCATAAAAAAAGCCATACTTCTTAATTGCAATTAGTCCATAATCAGAACATGTTGGATAAAATCTACATTTACTACCAAGTTTGTTTAACTTTGGAGATAATCCTTTCTGATGAATATTGGTTATGAACCAAATAGATAATTCAATTAAAATATTACTTTCTTTTTTCATAATAAATGGTTTCTTTATTAACATCTTTTGAATTACAGTTTGGGCATTCATCCAATTCTCTTTGTTTCTGCCTTAATCCACCCACTAAAATACCAATAGGATTACAACAACATGCACTTGCTTGTATCATGTCCTTTCCTGATTCTGTTAAAGTTTGAGATGTTTTCTCAGAAGGAAGATAATGCCATATCTTACCACACTGATTACATTTACATTTAATCTCTTTAATAATTTCTTTTGCCTTCATTATATTTTAACAACTCTTTTCTTATATAAATGAATTGTAAGTGATATGACTAAAATTAATCTTCTTTTAATTCATTCATAATTATATTTGCCCCGCTCATACTTTTTTTTTCTGCGGTTCTTTTTAATTCTTCAATCATTTCAGTATTTTTTTCAGGTATAGCAAACCAACCAGTATTAAGACCTTCTTTTATAGCATGGTTAATCAAATCATGAGATTTTTTTATTATAATAATAATATTATCTAAATCTCCTACATTTTTTAGATAGATCCTGCCCCATTTTAGAGCATCTGCATATGGAATTTCTACCCCATTTATTTTTTCAGCATTTGTAAATAAATGTAATTTTATCCCTTGTTTTTGAGGATGCATGTAAATAAATACCTTTTCTGGACTATAATAGGTTATAGCATTTTTAGAAACTTTTCTCCAAATATTATTATTAATTTCTTGTATTTTTCTATCTAAGATTTCAAACAATTCTTTTGTTTTATTCCAATCATTGTGGATATGATGAGATAATTCAATAATTTCTTCTTTATTATCAATTTTGTCTGGGTCTTCTAAGGTAGGATTGTCTAATCCCCCTATCTCAGATTTTAATTCGATAACTTCAACTCCCTTCCTATTTAGATTTTCTTTCTGTTCTTCACTTAAATCATCATTCCAACAGACAATAACATCACACCCAATTGGGTCATGGTCAAAATTGCTACTTTTATATTCAAATTCTATATTTATCCTTTCCCATCTACCTTTACCCAAGTATCGTATTGCCGTACAATCTGGATAACCTTGCTGAATGCTTTCGACTCTTATATTCAAATTCTCAGCAACTAATCCAAATAAGTAAACAACTCCCTGTTCATTAATTGGGTTGTACATCATTCCTCTAAAATTCATAGGACTTCCAACTTGAGTTTTATCCTTAACCATACAATAGTGCCAATAAGAATTATATTTAAACTTTCCTGTGTAGAAAGTCACTCAAAATCAGCACTTTTTACACAAAGCCTTCTTGATGAAAACCTATTTATAATCAAAAATTTAATCTAAAGTAATGAGGCATATATCAGAGAGAGAATTACAACTTCCAGATGCTGTTATAGGAAAATTATTGGGATTAGCAGCAGAAGATAAATCCATTATTTCATTAGGCCCAGGTGAGCCAGATTTTGAAACTCCCAAGCCTTTATTACAATACTTAAAGTCAATTATTTCAAAAAATAAAAAATTAAGATTTACACATTATTCCCCAAGCGAAGGAAGGACTGATTTAAGGGAAGCTATTGTAAAGAAATTAAAAAGAGACAATAAAATTAATGCTGATATTGATAATATTATAGTAACAACTGGGAGTCAAGAAGCTATTTTTACCACATTATTATCAACTTTGGATATTAATGAGCAAGTAATAATCCCAAATCCAGGATATTTAGCTTATTTGCCAGCAATAGAATTAAGTGATGCTGTTCCTGTTGACTTGGAATTAAGAGAAGAAGAAGGATTTGAGATAAACCCAGACAGAATTAAGAAATTAATAAACAAAAAAACAAGAGGCATAATTGTTAATACCCCTTCTAATCCTACTGGAACTGTATTAAGCAAAAAATTATTAGAAGAAATTGCTGACATAGCTGTAAATAATGATTTATACATTTTTAGTGATGAGGCTTATGAAAAATTAATTTATGATTCCAAACATATTAGCATTGGATCATTTAATGGGATGAAGAATTATGTTATAACCTTACAGACTTTCTCTAAAAGTTATGCTATGTGCGGATTTAGATTAGGATATGCTCATGGTCCTAGAAATGTAATTGATGCAATGAAAAAAAGCATTCATTATATTACATTAGCTGCTCCAACTTTATCCCAGTTAGTTGGAATAAAAGCATTAAGTTTGCCTAATAAGCATATAGAAAAAATGAGAAAAGAGTATGACAGAAGAAGAAGATTCATTGTTAAGAGATTAAATGAGATTGGATTAAGAACTTTAGAGCCAAAAGGGGCATTTTATGCATTTTCTAACATAAAAGATTTTAATCTTAAATCTAGTGTATTTGCCAAGAGATTATTAAATGAAGCTAAAGTTGCTGTTGTGCCAGGAACTGAATTTGGAAGATTTGGAGAAGGATATATTAGATTTAGTTATGCTACTGATTACAAACTGATTGTTAAAGCTATGGACAGATTGGAGAAGTTTGTTAAGAGATTAAAATAACCATTAAATCCCAATAAAGATTATAAATCTTTACTCAACCAAACAAAATATGAGTAAAGTTCTTATTATTGGTTCTGGTGGTAGAGAACATGCTTTGGGATGGAAAATTGCTCAAAGTCCAGAAGTTTCTGAGGTTTTATATTCTTCAGGAAATGCAGGAACATATAATGAAATTAAAGGAAGAAATATAGAAACAAGTGGTTCAAATGAAGATTTAGCACATTTAATAGAATCAGAAAATATTGATTTAACCATTATTGGTCCAGAACAACCTTTAGCTAATGGATTAGTTGATTTTCTTAACTCAAGAGGATATTATAAAGTGTTTGGTCCCACAGAGAAAGCAGCTCAATTAGAGTCTGATAAATTTTTTTCTTATAGAATAATGAAAGAACTAAAAATTCCTCAAGCTGATTCAATTTTATGTAAATCATTAGATGAAGCTATAGATGCTATTGAAAAAACAGGTTTTACTGTAATAAAAGCAAGGGGACTTACTGCTGGAAAAGGTGTTACAGTTTGTAGTACAAAAGAAGAAACTCTTGAAATTGTTGAGAAACATTCGGAACAATATAAAGATAAAGATGGAAATTATCATGTACTAATTGCTGAGAGATTGTATGGACAAGAGTTTTCAGTATTTGGAATTTCAGATGGAAAAATAGTTTCACCACTAGAAATTTCATTGCAAGATCATAAAAGATTATTAGACAATGATAAAGGTCCAAATACGGGGGGCATGGGTGCATATTGTCCTGTACCAATTGCATCTAAAGATTTAGTGAGATATGTTGCTAATAAAATAATGACCCCTGTTATTCAAAAAATGAGATCAGATGGAATTGAATATAAGGGATTTATTTATGCTGGAATGATAATGACAAATAAAAGGTTAAGAGTTCTTGAATTTAATGTAAGATTTGGAGACCCAGAATGTCAACCAGCAATGATGATGATAAATAATGGATTATATGAAACAATTTCTCTTGCCTTAGAAGGAAAATTAAATAGACCTAAAATTAATTTTAAACCTGGAGCTTCATGTTGTGTAGTTTTAGCATCACAAGGATATCCTGAGAATTATAAAAAAGGTTTACTAATATCTGGTTTGGATGAAGTTAATGGTATTGGGAATGTAAAAATATTTCATGCGGGAACAAAATTAGATTATAGTAATAGGATTGTGACAGCAGGCGGAAGAGTATTGGGAGTAACTGCTTATTCAGAAGATGGAATTGGAGAAGCCCAAAAATTAGCTTATTATACAGTCCAAAGGATAAATATTGATGGTGGGTTTTATTATAGAAGAGATATAGGAAGTAAAGCTTTATAAATTAAGATAAAACTATCAATTAAAAAGAGTTCTAAAAAGATAATTAATATGAAAAAATGTCAGAATTAAATATATTAAAAGAGAAGAGTATAATTCCAGTAGATAGTTATCCTTATGTTAAGATATTTGGTGATAATCCGGTTCTTGCTGAAGGATTGAATTTACACGATTTTTATTTAATTTCTCAATTTGCTTGGGATTTTTCTAGGGGAGATTATAAAGATATTCAAATAAAACATAATGATGAGGAAGTTGATACTGTTAAAAAGTTTAGTAGATTGTATTTATCTCAGAGAAGGAAACTTGCAGAACTGATTAATCACGAGATATTTATGGGGGGAGTAAAACCATTAGAACTTATGCTTATTTATGAATTTTCTTTTTCAGGATTAAATTTGTCTGGAAATCTAAAAGTTAATTCAAGAAAAGCACACTATCCACATGTCCATTTTGTCTGGGAATGTGGACTTGATGATTACGCAAACCAATTGGGGGAGAGAAAATCAATTATATTAAATGATGATAGTTCACTAGATTTCCATGGTGGCAATTTAGGTAAGTTAGTTGTCTCAGATAAAAGAAATCCTCTTCCTATGAGAAATACTCTCCAATTTATTCATATGCATTTACCAACGGGATATATGAAAGTTGATGATGAAATGTTTAATATTCTTGGTATTCCAAAAAATTATTTAGATCATCTTAGAGAAAAATTTGATAAAAATACTGCTAGTTATATGTTAAGTATGGGTTTTCAAGGGAATGGAATTTTAACTAACCAGCTATTATCATTAGCAGATAGAATACATTATAATGAACGTTTTACTAATTTCTTTAAAAATTTTGAGTATTATAGAAAAGAATGAATAAATGATTTAATAATTGAGATTATAAATAATAATCAACCAATGCTTTTATTGATCTTACAGCGTTTTCCGGATATGTAAAACAGGGAACTCCGTTATTCTGCAAAGACTCCTTTAATATCTGGGTAAATTCTCCTCCTGTAGAAACAACAACAATTGGCTTCTTATGCATTGTTTTGAATTCTGTTATTACATCAACAACATCTGTTGTGACCAAAGGAGTTTGGTATAATACAACCAATAATAAAATATCTATATTCTTATCGTTCAAACATGCTTCAATAGATAATCTATATCTTTCTGTAGTAGCATCTCCTGTCAAATCCATTGGATTATTGATAATAACAATTGGAGGAAAATTTTTCTTAAGAAATCTTTTAGTCTCTGAGCTAGGCTCTGCCATCCTCAGATTATTTTTTATAACAGCATCAGTGCAAATAATTCCATAACCTCCGCCATTAGTTATGATTTGTATTCTATTATTTTTTGGGCGAATTGAACTTTCTAATATTCTGGCATAATTGAACATATCTTCCAATGTAGGGGCATAAATCATTCCAGTTTGTTTAAAAGCAGCCAAGTAAACATCTGAGCTTCCAGCTAATGATCCAGTATGGGATAATGTTGCTTTATTTCCTTCCTCTGTTAATCCACCCTTGACAACTATAACAGGCTTTCTTTTTGTGGCTTCTTTCATAATATTCATGAATTTTTTAGAATCTTTTATAGCCTCAACATACAAACATATTACTTTAGTATTCTCATCTGTAGTTAGATATTCAACCAAATCAGACTCATCAATATCAATTGCATTTCCATAGCTTACAAATTTAGAAAATCCATCCTCTTCCTTGGAAGCTAAATCCAAGATAGTGGAGCCTACAGCTCCTGATTGACAAACAAAAGAGATTCCCCCAAATTTGGGCCTTTTAAGCCTATAATGCGGCAAAAATAGGGTATCCAGCTTATTCTTAGTATTTAGTATTCCTAGGCAATTTGGACCTATAACTCTTAGCTTATACTTCTTTATTGCTTTTTGTAATGCGCTTTCTAACTTATTATTTCCTATCTCCTTGAATCCAGCGCTTATTATTATTAAATCCTTTATCTTCTTTCTTCCGCATTCATTAGCCACTTTTATTGCTTGTTTGGCTGGAACAGCGATTACAGCCAAATCTATGTTTTCCTTTATTTGGGAGATATTCTTATAAGAGATATAGCCAAGAACAGACTGAACATTAGGATTAACAACAAATATATTGCCATTAAACTCCCCATCTATAAGATTTCTGAAAATAACATGACCTATTTTATTTGGATTTCTAGATACTCCGATTATTGCTATATTTGTAGCATTAAAAAAATTGCTCAGGTCCATGTATCAAAGTATAAAAGCTAAATTCTATATAAAATTTTGTTATTTTAGCAAAAGAGTAAAAAGCCTTTAAAAATGATAAGTTTTTCATAGTTACTGGGCTTATAGTCTAATGGATAAAATATCCCGCTTCGGACGGGAAGTTCTGGGTTCGACTCCCAGTAGGCCCATTTATAGAAAAATAGATTATCAAAATAAGAGAGCCAATGACCCATGCTATTCTTTCTATAATTAAATGGAAACAATAAAGTTTAAATAAATACATTAGTTTTTTCTGTTATGAAAAGGGAATTAGGAATTACAGTAAAAAAAGATGAGAACTTTTCTGAATGGTATTCTCAAGTTGTTCAAAAGGCGGAATTAGCAGATATAAGATTTGGAATACAAGGATTTATAGTACATAGGCCATGGGGTTTTTTTATTATAAGAAAAATCTATGAGTACTTGGAAGAGGAAGTTGAAAAACAATGTCATCTTCCATATCTATTTCCAGTAGCTGTTAAAGAAGATGATTTGAAAAGAGAAAAAGATCATGCTGGATTCACCCCAAATGTATTTTGGATTTCGGAGGCTGGAGAAAAAAAATTAGAAGAAAGGTTTGCTTTGAGACCAACTGGAGAAGCACAAATATATCCACTATACTCTTTATGGTTCAGAAGCTATAAAGATTTGCCGTTTAAGGGATATCAAAGCAGAATCTCAGCATTCAGAAATGAGATGACTACAAGGCCTTTCTTAAGAGGAAGAGAATTTCTTTTTTTTGAAACACATAATGTATTTAATAGACATGAAGAAGCATTGGAACAAATTAAAGAGGATTTGGATACATGCAAAAAAGTTATAGGGGAAAAGATAAAACTTCCATTTTTATATTTCAAAAGGCCCGAATGGGATAAGTTTAGCGGAGCAGATGATACGTACACTCCAGATACATTAATGCCTGACGGAAAAAGAAATCAATTAGCTTCTACTCATGACCTTGGACAGAATTTCTCAAAGGCTTTTAATATCAAAGTTAAAGGCAAAGATGAAAAGGAACAATTTGTCTGGCAGACTTGTTTTGGTCCAGGAATATGGAGAATAATGGCTGCTCTAATTGGAATTCATGGAGATAACAATGGATTAGTTATTCCTTCAGACATGTCTCCCTTACAAATAATCATCATTCCAATAACCTTTAGCAATAAAGAGGCTGAGTCAAAAAAAGTTATTGAGTTATGCAGAAAGATTGAGTCCTCATTAAAAAAAATCGGATACAGAACAAAATTTGATGATAGCGAAGATACTCCTGGATTTAAGCACAATAAATGGGAATTATTTGGGGTTCCAATAAGAGTAGAAATTGGACCTAAAGAAGCAAAAAATAAAACAGTTTCATTAGCATTAAGAACAGAAAATAAAAAAAGACAACTTAAACTATCAAATTTAGAAAAAGAAATTAAAAAACTCTTATCAAAATTAGATAAAGATATAGAGAGTAAAGCTAATGAATATTTCAAGAATAATACAAGAAATTCTAACTCTTTGAAAGATTTAAAAGAGTTAATAAAAAAATATAAGGGTTTTATAAAAGTTCCATTTTGTTCTGTTAAAAATGATGGAGAAAAATGTGCAGATATCCTAAAAGCTGAAACAGACGGAGCTTATGTATGCGGAACTTTATATCCTAAGGAAGAAAAAGTAAGTCCAAACTCAAAATGCATAATATGCAACAAAAAAGCAGAGCATACTGTTTATGTAGCTAAGAGTTATTGAAAGAAACTAAATATTTTATCAATCCATGTTCTGTAAAAAGGAATGTTTGTAACTTCTATCTTATGGATTTCTTCATGTTTTCTATCTAATCCAAGCTCATCTCTATAGAACAATTTTATTTTTAATTCATTATTTCTAATATTTTTTCCCTGTAATGGTGCGGAAATAGAATATCTTCCCTCGAAATTCTCAAGCTGTGATTTTGCTATACCACTAACTTCAAGGCTAACATTATTTATCATTGTATTTGAAAAAATATCAAATGTTAAATCTGTTTTTTCCCTGTATTCTATTGTTTTTGGCTCAATCTCAATAAATCTAACCTTTGGAACCTTTACTATGTTGAGCTTTAGATCATTATATTTAATTAAACTGTCTGTTTCAGCACTTATTCTTAAGTCTATAGGAGATGATAATGAAATTTTAAAATCCAACTCTTTTTTCTCAGCTATCTTTAAATTTGCTCTTTTGCAGTTAGTTATTACACAAACATCTATATTTTCAATATTCTTGTTTCCTGTATTCTCAACAACACATTTTATGTCTATTTCCTCATCTGTATAATAATCTTTTTTGGAAGAGCCACACATTAAATCAATATTACTTAAGAATTTCTTCTCTTCCCTTATCTCCATCGATTTTATTGTCTCTTCAGCTTTCTCCAAGCTTAACTCATTAAAATCTTTTGAAAATTTTATTATATCATTAGCAACTGCTCCGAATGTTGTTTTAGCTTCTAACTCAGATGTATAAACAAATTTTTCATTAAGATCTTTATCTATTACTATTGTCCAGAAAAATTTCTTTTCTTCATTTGGTTTTAGTAATATATGCTTAACATTTTTTTCTAGTAAATTGGGGGCTTTTGTTATAACAATAGATTCAGGAACATAATAGGGCTGATTGTTTTTTATTGTAACTTCCAATGGAACATAACTTCCAAAACTAGCTTCTTTTTCAAATGGCTTCAAGCTTAAGGTTGTTAATGGGTATATTTGTCCTATTGTTTTCTTTACATCAGTAGTAATTGACAATCCTTTTGGTTTTAATTCTATTCCAGAAGATCTCCATGTATAATCAACTGCAGATTCTCCAGAATCCTCTACCACGCTTAACTTCACATGACTTGGGTCTATCCATCCATACTGCCCAAATGTGACATCAAATGGAACCCAGCCGTATCCCGGAAAATAGACTTCCGCCCATCCATGATTTCCAAAATAATATCCAGCATTTGTATATACAACCCCCCCGACAAATCTAGCAGGGATGTTTAATGATCTTAGCATTGAAATGAATAAATTTGTTATCTCGTCGCAAACTCCCTGTTTATTTTCTAATACCCAGCTTGACTTCTGGACAGCCTCAGCTGTTAATGTTGTTAGATCATACTCTACATTATTATTTATCCAATCAGCTATTTTGGTTACAGCTATATACATATCATCTTCCCCTTCAACTAATTCTACAGCCAAATCTTTTATATCAGAATTAATATCTATGAATTCAGTTGGCTTGATATATCTTTCCAAGGATTTATCCTCAAATCTTATTGGAAATGGAACCTTTTTTGTTATTTTTATAAAATCATTTTTTGTTTTAATATCTGCATCAATAGAATAGTAATATCTCTTTTCTTTCGGATCTTCCCAACTAAAATATATTTTATTGTCCCTATTTTCTATATCAGCCCCTTCTGCTATGATCTTTTCAGAAATTATCTTTTGTCTTTCATCCTCATCCGGAAAATATTTTAGAACAACATTCATATAATCAATGCTATAACTGTTTTTTTCAGGAATAATCTCAATCTCGGAATTTATGTTTATATTAAGTTCAAGGCTTGAGTATTCATTATAATTTTCCGGCTTTTGGGATACTTCTAACTGTTCTAATTGAGCACTTACTAGAGGCATCAAAAGTATAAAAATTATAAAAATTTTCTTGATGTTGGCTATCACCTCTACAACAATGGGTAAAACAATATTTAAATAGTTTTATACTTTTTTAATAATTATGAAAGTTCTAAAAGAGAAAGAGGCAGAAGACTTTCTTGAGAAGAATGGATTTCCAGTAGCAAAAAGAGGATTAGCGAAGAAATATGAGGAAGCTGAGAAAATAGCTTCCAAATTTGGATATCCAGTAACATTGAAAATTACGAATGAACTGCATAAAGCAGAGGTTGATGGGGTTAAAATAACCAATAAGGAAGAATTAATGTCTGATTTTAAGGATTTAAAAAAGAAGAGCCAAGTAATCTTAGTTCAGGAGTATATCAAAGGAATCGAAATTATAGCTGGGTTAAAGAAAGATCCTACATTTGGTCATGTTCTATTGTTTGGATTGGGTGGAACTTATGTTGAGGTTATAAAAGATGTATCTTTTAGGATATGTCCTGTAGAACTCAAGGATGTTAATGAAATGATACAAGAAACTAAGGGATACAATCTATTGAAGGGATATAGGGGCAAGAAATACAATATAAATTCCATTGAGGAAATTCTTATAAAATTATCAAAATTGTCCTTAAAATATCCCAATATTGAAGAGCTTGATATTAATCCATTAATTGTCAATAGTAAAGAATCTGTAATTGTTGATGCCAGAATTATAATGAAATAAATTTTTTTATTCTTTCTATAAATTCTGGAAAATCTTCCTTAGACACTTTTGCCCCGCATGCATGCTCATGGCCTCCGCCGAATCCATCCAATCCTTTAAGTGCCTTTTCTAATATTGGCGGTAGAATTATTTTTCTGCTTCTTAAACTTAATCTCATCATATTCTCTTTCTCTCTTCCAACTATTACAACCTTTCTTGGAAATTTGTATATTAATTCATTTGCTAATTCTTCATTGAATGTTATTGATGTTGTATTATACAAATATAAAAATAATTTTTCTTTTGTTTTTATTTTTAAGGCTTCTTCCAAGAATCTGGAATATATCCTATTTATCTTTTCATATTTTTGATATATTAATTTTCCCCTATTTGTGGTCTGATTTAATATCTCATCCGGGCTTTCGACATTATAAATCAAATCTATAAATTCATTAACTTCAGATATCTTTCCCTTTAACATAAACGAAACCATCTTGACAAGCTTTCCTAATTCAGAATCAAATTTTATCTTGTCTAAATTTGTTTTTTTGATTAATCCAGGATACTTTTTTGAGAACTCTTTTGTAAACTCTGGAAGAAAATAATCTCCAATGCATCCAACCATCGCTATCCATAAGTTTTCATTTACTACTTTATAACACCAGTATGATGTGGGTCTTCCATCACTTTTTCTTTGTAATCTTGGATTATAATATTTGACTCCTTTTCTTTCATATGGTCCATGATGATCCAGCCATATTACTGGGACATTTATTCTATCGATTAAATCTTGATCTACTAAAGGCTTGTCTAATATGAATATGAAATCGGGCCGATTATACTCTACTTTAGGCAAGAAGTCAACAGTTAAATTTGGAGTAGTTTTTGTTATTATTCCCTTGCCTCTATCTATATGTTTCTTTAATAATAAGTAAGAGCATAATCCATCTGTATCATCATCAAAGAAAAACAATGGATTTTCGGATTTTTCTAAGAAATTTTTTATTTCTGATAATTTACTTTTTGGTATCATCTAATTTCCTTTAATGCGTCATCTATGTCTTGCTCCTTCCATCCCGTACTCAATAAGTTTTCTTTTATCCTCTCTTTTGAATGTCCCCTATATGTTGCTTCCTTTACATAAGTTCTTAGCAATGATTTATTAACCTTTCTTGTCTCATCGACTTTTTGGGTTTTAACTTGGGGTTTAATTTCTGGTTCTTTATAAAAATCCTCTGGCTTAGGAATTTCTGGAGACTTGTTTTGTGACATTTCTTTTGCTATATTTTCTAATCCGAGTTCTTGTTGCTTTTTTTTGTAGATATAAAATGCAATTGATATTCCTATTAAAAGCACAACAATGACAGCTATTACAACCACAACATAATTTGAACTTTTTTGTGAAGTACATTTATCATTGACACAAATCTCTCCAGCTTTACATACAACATCCTGGGGACAGACAGCACAATTCTCCCCACCATCTACTATTCCATTTCCACATAAATCTTCTTGAGAATAAACCTCTTTAACCGAAATTGTGGCTATACTAATCAAAAGTATGAAAATTGCAGATAAAAATCCTCTTTTCATATTAGCCTATATAAATTATTTATTTAAATACTTTTAGGATTTTTTAGACTTAAATTTAGGATAAATATTTGTCTCCATAAAAACTTTGGTTGTTTTTACTACCCTATTATTTTCTTTCATCATACCATTAAAATCAGTTAATGCATTTCCCAGGCAGATCAACTCATCTTTTAATGTTAATATTGCCACTTGTGAATCTTTTTCTATATTATCATCTAATTTTGATATTCCATTTGAATATAAATCAGCCCCATGACATAATGCATCTACTGTAGTATCAAGAACCCATATTTTCGACAAATGAGGGATTGAAAATTCTACAGGCATTATTATTCTTCTTAATTCATTTTCGTTTCCTTCATTATAAAATTCAAAGGCATCCTTTAAATCTTGTAATGTATTCCAATTATTATCATTAAACGGACCAACTTTTGTTCTTACTAATTCAGCCATATGGGCTCCAATCCTAAGTCTTTGTCCGATATCGTGGCAAATTTTTCTTATGTAAGTTCCAGCCTCACATCCAACCCTGAATAATACATCTTTTCCTTTAATTTCTATGATTTCAATATAATATATTTCTCTTGTTCTTAATTGCCTTTTAATTGCAGATCTTATTGGGGGCAATTGTTCTATCTTTCCTGTAAACTCTTTCATCACTTTATAGATTTCTGATTGTGGAATTTCTTTATGAAGATGCATTATGGCTACATACTCTTTTCCTAGTTTTAACAATGCTTGAACAATTCTTGTTGCTTTTGACAATGCTACTGGCAATACTCCTGTAACTCTGGGATCTAATGTTCCGGAATGCCCGGATATATTTATATTTAAGATTCTTTGGACATAGGAAGAAACTTGATGTGAGCTAGGACCATCTGGCTTGTTAATGTTAATTATTCCATATTTTATTAATTCTGGAATTGGTCTTTGATCTGGAAAGCATCCATACTCTTTAGAAGTCTTATCTCTTCTTTTTGTTATTACTTTTCTCTTTATTTCTTCATATGGAAGTTTACCCATAAGAATTATTTATGCTGAAATGCGCCTTTTAATCCGCCTTCTCCGCCAACAACTTTCTCTCTTTTCCTGTGAGCATGAGCTTTTTCCGGAATCTTAGCAGCTTCTATTTGTTTAGATTTGCTTTTCTGTAATTCTTCAGACTTTGTTTCCAATACTTCCTTCTTTTCTTTCTCTTCTTCTATCTTGTGCTCATCTACTTTTTCTTCTTTCTTCTCTTCCTTCTTTGGTCTCTTTACAACATCTTTTACTTTTTGTGCTATATTCTTTTTTTCTTCAGACTTTTTAGAAGGAATAGATGCTAATTCAACTCTTACTATCTGTAATTTATCCTTGTCTTCTTCTTTTGTTATTCTTACTTGTACTTTATGTGGGGGGTTTTTTCTTCCCCTAGATAACATTAATTCATTTAGATAAGGACCAATTTTAACAACTTGTGTCTTCATGTGTTTTTGGGCAAATGATCTAATTGCCTTTATTGCTTTTCTAGTTCTTATATATCTTGGAACTTTCAAAAATTCCTTCCTTAAAGGGATAGTGTATAATCTTTCATTGTCTGCCATTTTAAGCTTTTGTCTTTACCCTCCTCCAATGTCTTTTAACTACTGTATGTCTTCCAGGATGCACCCTTCTAGTTTTTCCATATATTTTTGGAACTGTCCAGAAAGGAGCCCATTTTGTTTGTCTTCTCTTCTTAGCTAATCTTAATTTTTTTCCTAGCCATTTAATTGCCATTTTTCTATTCAACTCCATAAATCTCTGTTATTCTTATGTAATCCCTATGATACATATCACCTTTAAAGTAACTTCCACTTGCTGAGATTGTTGCATTTTCTCTTATTTCTTCATTTATTTCTTTACCTAATAATGCTCTTACTCTAAAACCTTCTTCATCCACTAACTCAATCCACTTATTTCCTTCTAACCCAGCTTTTACACCAATAATTTTGAGTTCTAAATTAATTTTTATACTTGGATTCAAATCTACTTGTTCTTTGATTTTTTGGATTGAATCAAAAACTTCTCCAATTGCCATTTAAACTCTCCTCAACTTAAACTCTTTCTTTGGAGCATCTAATTGTCTTAATAATTCCTTGAATTTTATATCATCTATTTTTTCATTTAATTGTCTACTCTGGGATAATTGAACAATCAATGTCATAACATGGATTGCTTTTTCAGGATAGGCAACCCTTAAATTGCCATATCTTTGTAATGCTTCTTTTGTCAGATATTGTTTTCCTAGACTTTCTAAAAAATCTATCTGCTGTTGTAATTTAATCTCTTCTTGTAACTGTTTTTGTGATTGCTCTATATTTCTGTTTTGCAGTTCTTCTAGTCTTCTTTTCTTTATTTCATCTAAACTCATTTTATTTTATCTAAGAAGCTTTTTCCTTTTGGGGTTATTAATCTTCCCTTATGTACTCCCTTAGATTCTTGCTTTATTAATTGCTGCTGCTCTAATTGCTGTAAAATAGTTCTTATTATTTTTGTTGAGCCATTATAGAACTTTCCTGGCTTATGACCCATATTCTTTTTATTTCCATATTTTTTAGATAACTTTGATGTTCCTATTGGACCATTAATGTATATTTTTCTTAATATTGAAGCTGCCCTTATATACCACCAATCTTTGTTCTCTGGTGGTCTTTCTCTTCCTGCTCCTGTCTTTACGAATATATACCATTCCGGAGCCTTAATTACCTTTTTCAGCTCCTGAGCAGCCTTTTCTATAACCTCATTTGGCTCTTTATCATAAATTGTCATAATTTCTCTTTAGAAAATGGCTTTAAAAATCTTTTCTTTTATCCTTTAAATTCTTTATCAATTCTTTGGCATTATCAAAAGTAAGCATCTTAATAGCTGTTTCTTTGTCTACCCATTTATAGTCGTCATGCTCTATAACAGAATTTTTATGTAAACTTATCTTTTGTTCAATATCAGCTCTAACTATGAATACATCTAAAATTATATTTTTAACTGTTCTCTCTTTATTATAGAATATTATCTTTTTATTCAAACTTTTCTCTATCTTAAAATCTTTTAAGTTAGTCTCTTCTTTTATCTCTCTTTCAAGTGCTTTAGTAATATTATCTTCTTCCCCATCTTCCAATGTTCCTTTCAATAATTCCCAACCTTTCCACCTAAGAATTCTATGCAAAATCAAGAAATATGGTTTTTCTTCTTTGATATCATAAATTATTGCCTGTACTTTTTTGGAAATTTTTATACCTTTTTCCACCTTACCCCTTCTTTAGTGTCCTCTAAAATAATCCCTTTTTCTTTTAATTCATTTCTTATTTCATCAGCTTTCTTAAAATCTTTTTTCTTTCTTGCTTTTTCCCTTTCTTCTATAAGCTTAGTTATTTGTTTGTCTAATGAAATATCTTCAAATGTTAATACATTAAATATAGAATCTATCTCTTCAAAAAATTCCAATGCTTTTTTACTTCCCCCTTTTTTATTCACTTCTCTAATAAAATCAAATAGTATAGCAAATGCTTTCGGGGTGTCAAAGTCATTGTCCATTGCTTCAATGAATAATTTTTTTGTCTTTTCAATTAATTTTATATTGTCTTTATCTTTGCTAGTTCTTAGTTTTATTATCAAATCATTTATTCTTTTTAGGCTGTTTGAAGACTGTTCCAATAATTTTTTTGAGAAGTCTATTGGCATCCTATAATGATTTGATATAAAAAAATATCTTATAACTTTTGGATCATACTCTTTTGTTATGTCCCTTATGTTGAATACATTTCCCAATGACTTTGACATCTTTTTTCCCTCAACATTAAGAAATCCAGTATGCAACCAATACTTTACAAATGGTTTCTTTCCAGAGACTGATTCCATCTGTGCTATCTCAGCCTCATGGTGGGGGAATATCAAATCTCTTGCTCCGCCGTGTACGTCATACTGAGAACCGAACAATGTTTCTGTAATTGATGTATCTTCTATATGCCATCCAGGTCTTCCGGATCCTATTTTTGTATTCCAAGATGGCTCTCCTTCTTTAGAAAATTTCCACAAGCAAAAATCCCCTTTGTTTCTTTTATTTACGCTGTCATCTATTCTTGATACAGCATCTTCTGCTTCCAATGCTTTTTTTCCTGATAATTTTCCATAATCTTTAAACTTTGATAAATCAAAATAAATTCCATCCTCTATCCTATAGGCATATCCCTTTTTCATTAACCTTTCAACTTGGGAGACTATCTTATCTATAAAATCAGTTGCTCTTGCATACTTATTGACAGAGTCTACTCCAATTTTCTTTATATCTTCATAATAATAATTTTCATATTCTTTTGCTAATCTTAATGGGTCTTTTTTTAGTTGTTTTGCTCTGTCAATTATCTTGTCATCCAAATCTGTTATGTTTTGCAAATAGAAAACTTTGTATTTTTTATATCTCAAATATTTAACAATAATATCAAACTGGATATAAGTTTTAGCATGCCCTATGTGTGTATAGTCATATACAGTTGGACCACAGACAAAAAGATTAACTTTTTTTCCTTTTAATGGCTTAAATATTTCTTTCTTTCTCTTTAATGTGTTATATACTTTTAACACCATAAAATAGGAATATTATCTTGAATATATAAATGTTAAGTTAGAGTCTTTCATATCAAGAATAAAGGGATTAAGGAATGCAACGTAATAAAAATGTTTTGATGTTGAAAGAATTAAATGTGATTTGTGAATCTTTGTCCTTTGTATGATAATCTTACCTCATAAGCCCACCTATTTGATTCTACTTCTTCTCTAAATCTTCTATTCAAGTAAGCTCGTTCATTGACTCCTTGAGGCATTTCTTCATGAATTATTCTAACTATTTTAGTATGGTCTTCAACTCTAACTTCTATTCTACTTTTTGAACTTTCCCATGTTCCCATCTTATTTCTGCAAAATTTAGCTATATAAAATTTGTTGTGATAAAAATCAATCTCTTTCATTCTAAGAACAAAGAGATTAAGGAATGCAACAGCTAGAATAATCCTCTGCCTTTCTCTATATTCACTACAAATGCAGAAGTTGCATATGGGGCTGATTGTCCACTTGTTGTTATTGTTATTCCGTAAGCTGGAGTCCTTCCTAATCCAGAGGATAATGGAGCACTTGTTGTTGTAGCTACTTGAACTACAAATGTTGCTTGCTGTCCTTCATTTAAGGTTATAGAAGATTCAGATATGACTCTTGCTTCTACTACGCCAGTTGGATAGCCTGCGGGTGGCCTTGGAGTTAGTTGTAAAGAGAATGTTCTTTGTCCGCTTAGTGTTCCATCATGTCCCACTTGAACTTTAAATGTGGTTGATTTTCCCTGTTGTACTATAACAGAAGAAGGGACTGAAATTTTTGCATCTATACTTAATGTGTCTATTATTGTTGAACCCTTTCCAAATACTTCGTCGCTTAAAGAAGTTAATTTTCCAAATATTCCTTTTGTAAAAACTAATCCTAAGGTAAGAATTGTAATTCCTATAACAACTATGACTATTGTTGTTATGGAAAGTTCTAATGCACCCCTTTTCTTTTTATCCATTATAATCTTATTGACTGTATTATATATAAATATTTCCACTAATATCTTTTAAGTGGGACAGTTTGAATATATCTAGTCAATTTTTCATTGCCCCTATAAACATCAACTTGAACTAATCCTGGTTTGACACGATAGAATTCTACTCTTGGTTTTTCTTCTCTAAACGATTTTAACAAATCTATTAGTCCCATCTTAATATTATGATTTATTTTTTTATAAAGATATGGGAACGGGGTGATTGTCATGAGATAAATTTTCACTTATCTTATTTTGAACACCCGACACCCACGGCTTCAGCGTGGTGCTCTCCCAGGTTGCTCAACATTTAATATGTTTCTGAGCTACGTTCCCAATAGAATTAGTTACGATAGTCACTATTTTAAAAACCTTTTCATAAACTATTTAAATAATTATAAGAGAATTCTATATTAATGGAACTTCCCAAGAACTATGACTTCAAGCAATCAGAAGAGAAATGGATAAAATATTGGGAAGAAGAGGGGATCTATAAATTTGATCCAAATAGTAAAAAACCAATTTATTCTATAGATACTCCACCCCCGACTGTTTCTGGAAAAATGCATATGGGGCATGCTAGCTCTTATTCACAGATGGATTTCATTGCTAGATATAAAAGAATGAAAGGGTTTAATCTGTTCTATCCGTTTGGAACAGATGACAATGGTTTGCCTACAGAAAGATTAATCGAAAAGGAAAAAAAAGTCAGAAGCGTTGAGATGGACAGGGATGATTTCATAAAACTCTGTCTGGATACATTGAATGAGATTCGTCCAGGATTTATTAAAGATTGGAAAAAGATAGGAATAAGCTGTGACTTTAAAATATTTTATTCAACAATAGATGCTCATTGCAGAAAGATTTCCCAGAGAAGCTTTATTGAATTATATAATATGGGAAGAGAGTATAGGATGTTAGCCCCAACAATATGGTGTCCGGAATGCCAGACAGCAATAGCTCAGGTTGATTTAAGGGATGAGGAAAAGCAATCTCATTTTAATGATGTTATATTCAAAGTTGATAATGAAGATATAGTTATAGCAACCACACGTCCAGAATTATTGCCAGCATGTGTAGCTGTCTTTTATCATCCTGAAGATAACAGATACAAAAAATACAAAGACAAGAAAGCAAAAGTTCCTTTGTTTAATTATGAAGTGCCAATATTAGAAGACTCAAGAGTAGATCCAGAAAAAGGAACTGGAATTGTAATGTGCTGTACTTTCGGAGATCAAACTGATATTGAATGGTATAAATCATTTAACCTTCCTTTGAAAAAAGCAATTACAAAAGACGGGAGAATGACAGAGATAGCTAAGGAATATAAAGGATTAAAAATAAAGGATGCAAGAAAAAAAATTATAGAAGACCTAAAGAAAAATAATTTATTAGTAAAACAACAGGAGATAAAGCATACTGTTAATGTTCATGAAAGATGCGGAACAGAGATTGAAATTCTAGAATCTTATCAATGGTTTATTAAATATCTTGATTTAAGGGATCAATTATTAAGATATGGCTCGGAGCTAAAATGGTATCCTGAGTTTATGAGACACAGATATGATAACTGGGTCAAGGGATTACAGTGGGATTGGTGCATTTCCAGACAAAGGCATTTTGGAATTCCATTTCCAGTTTGGTATTGCAAAAATTGCGGAGAGATAAAATTAGCTGAGGAGCATGAATTGCCGGTTGATCCATTGACAAATACCCCAAAGACACAATGCAAATGTGGAAGCATAGATTTTGAACCTGAGAAAGATGTTTTGGATACATGGGCTACTTCTTCATTAACTCCGCAATTATCTATTGAGTTATTTAAAAATAATGAAATAAAATCAAAATTATTTCCTATGAATTTAAGGCCCCAAGCTCATGATATAATTACTTTCTGGCTTTTTAATACAGTTGTAAAGTCAAGATTACATTATAATAAAAATCCATGGCATGATGTTTCAATATCAGGATTTGTACTGGATCCGCATGGAAGAAAAATGTCTAAATCTCTTGGAAATGTTGTTGAACCCCAATCAATTGTGGATAAGTATGGGGCAGATGCACTAAGATTCTGGGCTGCTTCAGTTAAGCTTGGAGATGATATTCCTTATCAAGAAAAAGAGATTGTAACAGGACAAAAGACTGTTGTAAAATTATGGAATGCCTCTAAATTTTGTATACAACACCTAGAGGATTATAATAAGGAAAGTGTTAAATTAGAAGAGATAGATAAATGGCTATTGAACAGATTGGATTATATTGTGAAAATTTCAACTGAGAATTTTGAAAGATATGAATATTCAAAGACTAAAGCAGAGACTGAAAATTTCTTTTGGAATATCTTTTGTGATTACTATTTGGAGATTGTCAAGGATAGATTGTATAATCCAGATAAAAGAGGAGAAGAATCAAGAAAATCCGCACAATACACATTGTATAAATCATTGTTGACAATACTAAAATTATTCTCGCCCATAACTCCTTTTATTACAGAAGAGATTTATCATTTATACTTTAATGAAAAAGAAAATAAGAAAAGCATTCATCTCGAGACATGGCCTTTCCCGGATAAAGCTGATACGAGCTTGGATGTTATGGGAAATTTATTCATTGATGTCGTATCAAGAGTTAGAAAATTCAAGACTGAAAATCAAAAGACGTTAAAGGAAAGCATTGAATTGACCTTGCCAGAAGAAGAGATAAAAATTTTGTTTAATTCATTGGAAGATCTTAAAGCTGTTACAAATTCTAGAGTAATAAAAGAAGGAAAGTTTAAGATTAGTTTTTAAGTTTAAATCCAAATTTTTTTAAAGCCCTTATTTCATAGAATTAAGATGAATCAAAAGCAGAAGATAAAACTAAGGAAATTAATAAATGAATTATCCTCAATAAAGGGTAGACATACTGAATTAGTTTCTGTTTATGTTCCTTCTGGCTATGACCTAATAAAAGTTATACAGCATCTTGAGCAAGAGAAAGGAACAGCTTCCAATATAAAAGATGCCAGAACAAGAAAAAATGTTATTGACTCTTTAGAAAGAGCTATAAGACATTTAAGAATGTATAAAAGAACACCTGAAAACGGATTGGCTGTTTTCGCAGGAAATGCATCAGATAATGAATCAAAGATTGATATTAAAGTCTGGGGCATTGAACCCCCTGAACCAATAAACACAAGATTATATCGATGCGATCAGACTTTTATTACAGATATTCTTAGAGATATGATGGAGACAAGAGAGATATATGCCCTATTAGTTATGGATGCAAGGGAAGCCACAATCGGATTATTAAAAGGAAATTCTATCCAAGAGTTAGTTACATTAACCTCTGGAGTTCCAGGAAAGGTAAAGGCTGGGGGACAATCAGCAGCTAGATATGCCAGATTAAGGGAAGGGGCATTGAAAGAATTTTTCACAAGAATTGGGGAGGCAATGAATCAAAATTTTCTTGAGATGAAAGAGTTAAAAGGAATAATGATCGGAGGTCCAATTCCGACAAAAGACGAGTTTTTTGATAGTAAATATCTAAATAATGAACTAAAAAAGAAAGTGATAGGAGTAAAAGACTTAAGTTATACAGGAGAATTTGGATTGCAAGAATTAGTTGATAAAGCCCAGGATATATTGGTTAAGGAAGAATCAGCAAAAGAAAAAGCATTATTACAAAGATTTTTTGAGACACTTGGAAAAAGCAGAAAGATGGTAGCTTATGGAAAAGAAGAAGTGAATAAAGTTCTTGATATGGGTGCTGTTGATATATTATTAATAAGTGAGGAATTAAGTGACAAAGAGATTGAGGAGTTTGAAGAGAAAGCCTCAAATGTGGGCACAACAACACATGTTGTCTCAACAGAAAGCAGGGAAGGCAAACAGCTTAAGGATTTAGGCGGTGTTGTGGCAATTTTAAGATATCCAGTTGAGTAATGCCGAAATAGTTAAAAATTATACAATTTTTATTAATAATATGCAAGATACAAAAAATAAGATAGAAGCTATGTTATTTACTACAGGAAGATTTATGGACATGGAAGAGATATCTAAATTATGCAGTATAGGCTCTGTTGGAATAGTAAAAGATGCATTAAATGGGCTTATTAATGATTATAATACTAGAGATTCTTCATTAGAGATTATAGAAGAAAATGGAAAATTTAAATTAAATATAAAGAAGACATACAACTATTTAACAACTTCATTATTAACAGATTCAGAATTTGATGCTCCAACAACGAAAACATTAGCAATAATTGCATATAAAAATCCAGTTCTGCAAAGCGAAATAATAGATATAAGGGGAAATAAAGCCTATGATCATATAAAACTACTAAAAGACAATGGATTTATTACAAGTGAAAAGAAGGGAAGGACAAGATTATTAAAATTAACATCAAAATTCTTTGATTACTTTGATATAATTGAGAATGAGCTAAAATCAAAATTTACAGACCTTGAGATAAAAGCAGTTATTGATGAAGTTGATGAAAATAATAAAATTGCTTCTAATGATAAGAAAGAAATTTTAAGTGTAGAAGAAGCGGAAGAAGATGAATAAAAATCTATATATAATATTTTTATTAGTATTAGTTTTTAGACTTTTTTTTGCGTTCCAGTCTGAGGAATTTAATGATGATAATGCTTATTTTACTTTGAGGAATGTTGAAAGCATACAACAAACTGGAAAGCCATTATTTAATGATGGGTTGAGCTATGGCGGAAGACAAACAGTATTCCTTCCATTATACTATTATATCTTAGCAGCTTTTTATTCAATATTTGGAGAACTAACATTTAAGATTATAACTTCTATATTATTCTCTTCATTAATATTTTTGGTTTATTTGATTGTAAGAGAGTTTACTAATAATGAAGAAGCCGCATTATTGGCTACTTTAATTTCTGCATTTATTCCTGTGTTTATCTCAACAACAACAAATAATATCTCTATATATTCTGCTGCTCTTTTTGTTATGTTGTTAATGATATTGTCTTTAATTAAAATAAAAGATAAGAAATACATGAACTTATTTATTGGATTGGCTATTGCATTCCCATTATTGCATGGAATGGCATTTCTTTTTATTCTTTCATTATTAACATATCTAATATTATCAATAGCAGAATCAAACAAACTTGAGAAGGTAAAGAAAGAAGCAATTCTATTCTCCCTGTTCATTGTTCTTACTATCTCATTTTTATTATTTAAGGATGCATTTTTACTGCATGGACTTAATACGATATATCAGAATATTCCAAATGATATAATATCAAATTATTTTAAGGGCATAAATATAATTGATTTAATATTTAATTTTGGACTTATACCTATATTTTTTGGAATATTTGGATTGAGTTATTCAATAAGGAAGAAAGATGATAACACAATATTATTAGGAAGTATGATCTTAACAACCTCAGTTTTGTTGATATTCAGATTAATAGATGTTTATTTAGCGTTCATCTTCTTAGGCATATTACTCTCTATATTATCCTCAATAGGATTTGAGAAACTGTTTAAATACATAACAATGACAAAATTTTCAAGACATCTTAATCATGTAAAATTTTCAATTTTTATTTTAGCAATATTATTAATGATTGTTCCAAGTTTTATTGAGGCTAAGAACTCTACAGATAATGCTTTAAGCAAAGAAGAGCTTGATGCACTTTTATGGCTAAGCAATAACACAGAGACTGATTCCATTGTTATGTCTTCTTATGATGAGGGACATTTTATTACGAAAATTGCAAAGAGAAAAAATGTAATAGACGACAATTTTCTTTTAGCCAATAATATTAATCAAAGGTATAATGATGTAAAGACTGTTTTTACAACAACATCTCAAGTAAAGGCTTTACAAGTACTTAAAAAGTATGATGTTACATATGTATATTTTTCTGAAAGAACGAAACAAATATATAACTCAAAAGAAATAGCTTATTCAGATGATAAATGCTTTAAGGAAGTCTATAGAACAGAAAAAGCTAGAATTTACAAAGTTAGATGCTAAAGCAATAGCTTCTCTAATTGTATTAACTGCTTTAATTTTATTAATTCCTTTTATTTTTAGAACGTCTAATCTACTTATAGGGAATGAGTCTTACTATTTCTTGAGGGTGGCAGAAAACCCAATTGTTATGTTTGATGAGTTAAGCTATGGCGGAAGAACATACATATTTTCTCTTTGGCCAATTATAATAAGTGTATTTAGCAAGATAACAACTTTGTCATTAATGACTTCAGCTAAGGTAATCTCTTCATTAGCAGGATTAATCTCAGCTGTTCTATTTTATCTTATTTTAAGAAAGCATTTCAATACAACAATTTCTTTTATCTCCTCTGTTATCTTAGTTTTATCTCCCGGTTTTTTATATTTGTTTAATACAATAAGTGATTTCGGTTTTGTTTCATTATTTTTCCTTTTGATATTTTATCTAATATTAAGGAAAAATAGACTTGCATTTTTTCTATTGTTATTTATACCTTTATTTGGGATTCTTCATACAATAGTAATGGGAATATTACTAATAATATACTCATTTTCGAGAAGAGAATTTAAATGGCTGTATATAATTCCTTTATTTGCCTTAGCTATATTGACACGCATTTTAGTTTATGGATTTCCTGAAATTTTATTATTTGATGCCCCAAATACCCAAGTGTTGGTAAATCTAGTATCTGATTTTGGAAGTTTTGGATTAAGTTTGTTTACATTGATATTAGCTATATTTGGATTTTCTCTTTTATGGGAAGAGAAATATAAGAATATGCCTGTATATTTATCAGTTGTTTCATTATTATTTCTAATGAACTTTAATATAAAAGTTGTATTATATCTAAGTTTTTTTATATCATTTATTGCAACATTGGGAATAATCAAAATAATTAATATAGAATGGGAGAGCAAAAAAATAAGAAATGCAATATTCTATATCTTAATTATTGGAATATTATTTTCATTTTTGACTTTTTTCAATGATTATTACAATCAAAAGCCAGATGATTATATAGTTGAAAGCCTTGAATTTCTAAGAAAAGAATCAAATAATAATGATATTATATTGAGCCATTATAGCAGGGGCCATTGGATATCATACTTCTCAGATAGGAAAAATTTTATGGATGCTAATTTTGTATATGCACCGGATGTTAATGAAAGGTTCTATGATTTTCAGGAATTAATAAATACAAGAAATTTGGAAAAGGCTGAAGAAATAGCAGATAAATATAGTATAGATTATATCTGGCTTGATAATGAGATTAAGGATCAATTATGGGATGAAAGAGATGAGGGTTTGCAATTCTTATTATCTTATAGCACAAAATTTAAAAAAATATACAACCAGAATAATATAGAAATCTGGAGAGTAGAATGATTACTATCTCAACTTTTATAATTTGGATATTGTATTTTATCTCTTTATATTTTATAATCTTTTGGCTATTGGTTTTTATTGATGGGGGCATTAATGAGGAGAAGAAGAGAAAACTTGATATTTATCCAATGGTTACAATTGTAATTCCAGCATATAATGAAGGCAAAAGAAATCTTCGTAAAACAATCGAATCTGCTTTGTCTTTAAATTATCCAAAAGATAAAATTGAGATTATAGCTGTCAATCATGGAAGCTCCGATAATACTGGAGAGATAATAAATAGTTATACAGAGATAAAACCATTGCATATCGGAAGAACCCAAAAAGAAAGAAAAGGAAAAGCTGTAAATGAAGCCTTAAAGCTGGCAAAAGGGGAATTTTTTATATGCATGGATGCTGATTCAACAATTGAGAAAGATGCTTTAATAAAAATGCTTCCATATTTCTCAGATGATAATATTGCTTCTGTGCTTCCATTAATGAAGATAGTAAATCCTAAAGGGATATTGGAAAAAATACAATGGTGCGAATATCTTGTAAACTTTTTTTATAAAAAATTAATGTCAAAGCTTGATTGTATTCATGTAACTCCGGGACCATTTAGCATCTATAGAACAGAAGTACTTAGAAAAATAGGCATGTTTGATGAGAATAATCTTACTGAAGACCTTGAGATTTCATTAAGGCTGCAAAAATATAATTATAAAATAATTCAAGTCCTTGATTCAGAGGTATATACAATTGCTCCTGAAACATTTAAAGAATTTTATAAGCAGAGAAATAGATGGTATAAGGGTGCTGTGTTAAATGCTCTTAATTATAAAAATATGATGTTTAACAGGAAATATGGGGATTTTGGTTTTATACAAATGCCAAGAATACTTATTGCAGGTCTAACTGCAGTTATTATGCTTATGATAACTATATATAATTATATAATTGAACCAGCAGCCAGGAATATATATAACTTATCTTTAATAGACTTTAATGTCTATCCTTCAATAAAGAATACAGTAATAAATTTTAGATTGATAGATTTTAACTACACAAATACATTTTATTTTATAGTTATATTTATAATAATCTTAATTGTATTAAAATTGTCATATGTTTATACGAAGGAAAAAATGATAAGATATGGATATGTAACAATTCCATCTTATCTTATCCTTTACTCGTTATTGGCTTCTATCGCATGGATGGGAGTTTTAATAGACTTAATAATTAAAAGAAAACAGAATTGGTAAAATGAGAACGATTAGTAAGAGCAAGTACATTATAGCATTGATAATAGCTACTGCTGTTTTTGTAATCGGATTGCTTATAGGAATACTTGTAACTGAAGAGAGAACAAAATTCCTCGAGGTGTCTGCGAGAGAGCAGAAAATAGATTTTGACAGCTTGCAGTTACAAGATCTTTACTTGAATACTTTAACAGATAAATGCCCTGCTATTAATAAGGCATTGGAATCTAATCTGAATAATTTAGAGCAAACAAGGATAAAACTTGAAAATTATCTTTCTCAGTCATTAATTGATGATGATAAAGAATTCTCATTGACTAAGAGAGAGTATATGCTGGCTGAGATGAGATATTGGTTGTGGGCATCACAAACAAAAGAAATTTGTAATGTAGATACAATCTCATTACTATATTTTTATTCCAACAATGATTGTGAGGATTGTGTTTCCCAGGGATTAATACTAACATATTTGAAAGATAGATTTAAGAGGAACTTATTGATATTTTCATTAGACTCTGATTTCATAGAAGAGACAATGTTGAGAATAATTAAAGAAGATTATAATATTACTAAAGTTCCAACCATTATAATCGGAAATGAAAAATTTGAGGGATTAACAAAGAAGGAAGAATTAGAAAAAGTTATTTGCTCATCTTATAATAAAAAACCAAGTGAGTGCAATGAACTGTGATATGTGTGGAAGAATTCTGGAATTTCCTTATGAGGTAGAAGTAGAGGGTGCTACTATGCAATTATGCAAAAGTTGTAGTGTCTTTGGCAGAATAACAAAACAACCAAAGATTTCTGTAATCAGGAAAAAATATGTAATTAAGAGAGAAGAGTACATTGATTTCATTGTAGAGGATTATCCTGTTAGAATAAGAAATGCAAGAGAATCAAAGAATCTAAAACAACAAGATTTAGCAAATAAAATAGCTGTTAAGGAATCGTTGATTCATAAGATGGAGTCAGGAAATCTAGAGCCAAGCATTGAGTTAGCTAAGAAATTAGAGAAATTCCTTGGAATAAAATTAGTAGAAAAACAAAAGGAAGAACATCAAAGGGTCAAAATAAATGATAGTACACTTACAATAGGGGATTTGCTTAAAGTCAAATAATCGAAAGTCTTAAAAATGCATCTTGGAACTATTTAGGATGGAAATTAAAGTTCTAGAAAATAATAAAGAAAAGATTAGTATTGAAGTAGTTGAAGAGGACCATACCTTAATGAATGCCCTTAGAAAAGAATTATGGAATGATAAGGATACAGAAGTTGCCGGCTATAAAATCGAGCATAGCTTGATTAGTAATCCTGTTCTTATTGTAGAGCATAAAAAAGATGCAAAAAAAGCATTATTGGATGCTGTTGAGAGATTAAAAAAGAAGAATAAGGACTTTAAATCCAAAATTTCTAAGTTATAATTTTAAAAACATTTAAAATAGTAATAAAAATTTAATTTCATGGACTCCAAAGGAAAACTTAGAAAAATATGGAATTTTATATGGTATGATGATTCTTGGCTATCATGGATACTTAA
>JACPNE010000007.1 GCA_016185615.1 Candidatus Woesearchaeota archaeon
TTTTAAAGAAGACATAAAAAAATCAGCCTCAGCTATATGACTTCCAACAGTTAAATCCAAACCAGAAGGGCTGACATTTAAACCTGTAGAGCTAATTATAGGTGATAATTCTTCATAACTTGGTGAAGCAAATCTAAGGGGCTCACCAAATGACGGTTCTCTAGAAGGCATTAATCCTTCCTTTATAGGAAAAGGAGATTCAAATAATCTTCTTAATTGAAAATCTGAAAAGGCCATTTTATAGAGGAATTAAGCCTATTTTAAAGCATTTCTATGTTTTATTATGGGATTTCTTTTAGACACATTAGGCGAAACTAATTATATAAACTATTCATAGAGTCATACAAATTAGTATAAAATTGGTTACTACCTTCATAGACAAACATAATTTCTAATTCATTTATATTCTCTTCAAAATAAATTTTTTTTCCTTTATATAATGTAAATATGAGAAAGGAGGAGGAAATATCTTCTGTTTTTATTGGTTCAGAAGATAAACTAACCACTTCTACATTAGGAGGAATATTCAAAATAATATTTCCTTCTCCTACTTGTACTCTAGTTTTATAACCAAATCCTTTATTTGTTACTATAACTTCTGTATTTGGAGAATCTTTATTGATATATATATTAGTTGCTAAAACAGGAATCGATAAAAATACGACTAAAAATAAACTAATTAAAATATACCTCATATACTTTTAGATAAATCCAATTATTTAAAGTTTTCTAAGATACTATGCTTACAATCAGTAGAACTATTTGATCTACTATCTCTCTTGGTACCTGATTACTCAACATAATTGAGCCTAAAAAGTTGATTATTATACTATAGTTAGAAAATAATAATAAATTAGATATAAACTGTAAGGCATTCCAACCAGCATGAAAGAATATGGCCAACCAAAGATTTCCTGTTCTATTAATAATCAAAGCAGAGATAATTGAGCCTAATAAATAAATTAATAGAGTAACTTTATACATAGAAGAGGATACTTGTAAAGAAGATTCTAGATAAAAATTATGATATAACATAAATATTAAGACTGAGATTATTATTGGCACTAAAAATATGACTGGTTGGTAGATTAGTTTGTTTACCCTCTTATCCTCTGATTTAGCAACATTACGAAAATAATAAACCAATAAAAAAAATAAAAAATATTGTATGTATCCTCTAAAGAACATCTCTTCAAGAATTGCTACCCTATATATTTGATTATAATATTCTTTGAACACATCAATTATTGGGGACTCCCAATTTAATACAGCATTTTGATCATTTGCTATTTTAGCTAGTTTAGAACTTATATATATCGGTGGTGTCATAAATATCGTAGTTAAAAGTATAATTAATAGCAAGACAATTGTAAAATAAACAATTATATTTTTAATCGTCCTTTTCCAACTTTCTTCGTATAACCCAAATATACTCAGAATTTCTTTAAGCTTAAATTTGTGTTTTGTCCATAAATATAAGAAGATAAATAGAGGTAAAAATTTGAAAATAAATTCTATTATATTAAAATGGGTGTATCTCAAGAATACTTGACCAATAGTTTTTGATAAGAAACTTCCGAAAAAGAGAATAGATAAGGAAATAGATAAGATAATTAAGTACTCATATAGTGATTTTTTGAACCCCCTCTTTTCCACAAAAAGGTGAGCATTAGCTAAGTTTTTTTCTAATAAAGAATTATAATTTGTGTCCATAATCAAATTAGAGGTGAACCTTATTTAAATATAACTATCATAAATGTTATAATTTCGCTTAACTGTGCTTATCTGAATTCTCAGTAGAATAGCTTATAAATGGTCCATTTAGCCCAATTTAGAGATAAAATGAGTGAAGAATATGATAATAATTGTGATAGAATAGAGGAATTTTTGGGAACATTACCAGGGGGTTTTCAAAAAGAAATAGACTATTTAAAAAAGTTTTATGGTTTAAAAAGCCGCACAGAAGTACTTCTTGTTTCTCTTAATCTTGCGCATAAACTTGCTACTTATACTGATTCTAGTATTAAGAATTTAGAAGAGGTAACAACAGTGAATGATATTGGTGATGGAGCCATCCTAATTGGAGATAGGGATGATGAAGCCATAAAATTATTAAGAAAACTGATAGCACCGCCAAAATACGGACAAAGATTTATGAATTGGCTAGAAAAGAAATTAAGATGATTACACTTAACGATGATTAACCGAATATTTTAAATAATACCATAAAATTTAGAGATTATGAAAAACCAGTCACAGTTACTAGATTTAACATTAACAGAAGAAGAGTTATTCAGAAAAAGATTAAAAGTTAAAATCCAAGATCCTTTAGGTTTTAAGACAACATTAGGACATTCTTATTCTTTAGTATTAGAATCATTAGCACAAGAGGGTTTAGATGATACACCAAACCCAGAAGAATTTATTGAATATGTTGCTTATTACGTTAAAAATAGATATGGATATTCTGAATCAAGAGAAGTAGAAAGAAGGAGATTCTTAATGCCTACATATTATCCACATATTGCAAGAGCTATTTGGAGGTATGTGGAAGGGAAAGGATTGTCTGAAAAAAGAAGTAGTCAAATAATGAGAGAAGTCCTTGGACGAGAACTAACTGATTTTTCACCAAAGATAAAGTTTATGTCTACTAGTTTTACTGGCAGTATAGAATAGCTTATAAATACTAAAATAAGGATAAAATTATGAATCAAGATAAGTTTTATAGAATTGCAGGAATAGGAACAACATTGGGTGTAATTGCTACTGGACTCTATGCTTCAATCTTTAGTTTCGATGAGAATACACAAAGTGTTGGTCAGTATTTAGTTAACTTTGGAGAAAATTTGAAATTAGTACCGCAAAATGCACTGTTTGGTTATTTACTTGGTGGAGCTGGAGCATTATTCTTAGATAAATTGAAAAAGGTAAACTCTAAAAGAAATCATGTTCTAGAAGATAGATTAGATGTTTAAGAGTGCGTATAACCATTCTTATACGAACTTTTTAAGAAAATCTTTATTTTATTGGTCCTAATGCTACTGAAGCAACACATAAACCATATTTAATCTGGGTTCCAAGAAGCCTAAAATAAGATTTAGCGTATTGTCCAATAGATTCACTTTCTTGAACATCTTTAACACATTGTGCAATTATAGATTCAAATTTCCTTTCTAATTCTTGAGCTAAATATTCTTGTCTAGTTCTAACTGTTTTACGTGTGTTTTTTACATCTTCTCTAACAGCTGAAATAAGGTCTTTTACCATTCTTTTGTTTAAAATCCTTAATTTATAATCCTTTCTATTAAGCGAAATGTTTATATTAGTTCATTTGATATTTATCTTGGGGAACCTAAAATGAGGGTGAGTAGAGATTTAGATCTCATTCTTCCCTAAATTAGAGGCTCTATTAAAAGAATTAGGGTATAGAAGGGATTTTGTTTTTAATAAACGAGATTTGAAACACGATGAAAATTGCTACTGTGAGCTATGTCAATTGAAAATAAGACTAAATCTATATAGTTTAATTAGCAATATAGGATACTATTATATTAACATGATAAAATTGCCTAATTATCCAACTGAAATTAAGGAATTTTTTTATTATCTATTGAACAATAAACTAAAGAAAAGGGATAAATCAAAGAAATTAGAAACTAAAGTGTAATATATCACTACTATTCAATAATAATAAATAGAAAGGTTTAAAAATTGAAAAAGTATACAACATATATGAAAAGGAAGTTTGAATATGCAGTTAGAACTATAGATGATGAAATTGTGAGGGATGGTCTTTCTGCCATTTCTAAATTAGATATATCTCCTTTAAGTAGGGATAACTATGCTGTTAGGGGTGGTGTTGCTGTTCAAAGTTATCTTCCAAGTTCACGTAGAAGGCCAACAACTGATATTGATACTGTTGTAGGCGACTCATTAAGAAGAAAATCTGATTTTATTACATTTGTTAAGCCAATAGTTGAGTATCTAAAAGACAATAAATTTTCTATAAAAACATTTAGTAAAGAAAGTAGGTCTTGGTTAATTCATGCCACTATAAATGGAGAACTATCTAACGAAGAGATTCTCTTAAGCTTTACAAGGGATAGTAAACTAAGTTATGATAACAAAAGAAGCAGAAGGGAGAGGGAATTAGAAAATGCTAGATTAAAGACAGTTGAGTCAAGAAAAGATGTATATAGGGTTCTTTCTACTGAGGACATAATCGTTCAGAAATTCCAACGTTTATCTGAAATTTTGAATGATTATCCAGATATTGTTAATTCTTTATCTAAATATTATGGAGAGATGTCTGATGAACTAATCAGGGAAACAATGAATAGATTAAGAGATACAAGGGAAAAATTGTTGAAGGATCCAGATAATAAAAAGTTAGATTCTACAGGAAGAGCAATATGTGATGCATATGACATTAGAATATTATTTGAAATTTCTGGAATTAATGAACAATATTTATTAGATACATTTCCATTATGGCCTTTTGACCACATTTCAAGAGAGGTTAAAAGAGGAATTATACCAATTATTCATGGCGTAGATGGATTAGAAAAAGTTCTTATCAGCAATAATAATCAAGAATCTTTATTTCCAAGAGCATCTAATGGAAATTAGTTCGTATAACAATTATTAAACGAAATCTTTAATTATTCATTTATTATCTAAAATGTTAATGGGTAGTAATGGAGATAAAGAATTAACACCAGAAGAATGTAATGATCTACATTTAGACATAATATCATATATTCGTTCATATAAAAAGGAAATTGCTCATCTTAATCCATTAAAAAACCCAAATTTGGAATTTGTGGCTGGTGCAATATTTGATTGTTTAATTTTTAAACCAAGTGAAAAAATAGAGGATATGTCTTTGCATGATGCTAATTTAAACTGGCTATCTAGACTACCAGCAAAAGAGCTTTATGGATCATTAAAATTTATTGTTGAATCAAACTCAGGATATATTGGGTTGGCTAAGGAACTTATTTATGAGTTAAAACTTAAACCAAGACAAACAGAGTATGATGAATTAAGAAAAAGAGGATCATATGCTAAAAAAACTGGAGACTGAACTAAAATTAAGGGGATTTTCTGAAAGAACAATTGGGGCTTATGTTTTACACAACAAAAAATTTTTAGAATATATCAAAAAAACTCCTGAAGAGGTAAATGAACAGGATATAAAAGATTATATTGGATATCTTATCTCCCAAAGCAATGCCCCAAGATCATTAGCATTAAAGAAAGCAGCCTTAAAATTTTTATATGATGAAATATTAAAGAAAGAGATAGTTAATTTCAAGACCCCAAAGATTCCAAAGAACATTCCTTCTGTGATGACAAAGGAAGAGATAAAAAAATTAATTGATTCTGCTGGAAGTTACAAAACTAAAATGATTATCAAATTTTTATATTCATCTGGACTAAGGTTGTCTGAACTAATAAGCTTGAAAATAAATGATCTGGAATTAAAAGAGAAGATGGGTTGGGTTAGGAAAGGAAAAGGCTCAAAAGACAGGATGTTTATTCTTTCTGATTCCATAGTAAAGGAATTAACAGAATATCTAACAACCCTCAATAAAGGCGAAGTTTATTTGTTTCCAGGGAGAAAGGGATTATTATCATCGAGAAATATACAGAAAATAATTGAGAATGCAGCAAGAAGGGCAGGAATAAAAAAGAAAGTGACCCCACACAAATTAAGGCATAGCTTCGCTACTCATTTATTAGAGGCCGGGATAGACATAAGATATATTCAAAGTCTTTTAGGACATGCATCAATTGCAACTACTGAAATATATACCCATGTTTCTAAGGAGAAGATTAAGGCAATAAAAAATCCCCTTGATATGTTAAACGAGGACAAGAATATTTAAATACCAATAAATCATAACTTTTATATCGATAAAATGGAGGTTTCAAATGGCAGTCAAAGTTAAAGCTGGAGAGAAGAGAGAATCTGGATGGTTATATTTTGTTAAGGGCAAGGCTCTAGAAGTCTGGAAAGCAAAGATGGCCAGAGGAAGAAAAAAAGGCTCAGGAAAAGCAAAGAAGAAAAGGAGATAGTCCTACTTCTTTATTTTATTTTTTAATCCTAAAAATAAATCATTAAAAATTCTATAGGTTATTTTTAATTCACTTTTTCCGTTTTTTGTCAAGAAATAATTCTTTTTCCTTCCAGTTTGTTTCATTCTTACTAAATTTAATCTCTTCAGCCTCTTTAGCGTCGGATAAATTGTTCCTGGAGTTAATTTTGAGCCCTTCCTTTTGCCTATTTTATCTGATAATTCATCACCACACAAGGGCTTTTTATTTAGCTCATGAAGTATTAAAAAGCTCAAAAATCCCCTCATATTAAGATGTTTTTGATTTTTCATCAATGATTAAAAGTTTTAATCATATATAAATATTACTTTATATTGTTAATACAATATATTGTTCAAACTATATATAGAATAAACAATATATATCATTATTTTATGTATAATCTTTGCTTAAAACTTTTAAGCACGAAATCAGATAGATTTTTATATGAAAATGCTACAAAATTATCATGAAAATAGCTGTTGTTGGAAAAAATAAAGGCCATTTAGAGAGACAGCTAAGGGAAAATAACTTTAGGATTGATCAAAAGCAACCATGGATAGTTATTAGCTATGGTGGGGATGGAACCGTATTATTAAGTGAGAGGTTATATCCAGGAATTCCAAAGCTTTTTTTGAGACATAATCCAAATTGTAACAATTGCTCAAAGCACAACTTTTCTAAAATATTAAAAACATTAGAGAATAGAGATTTTAAAATTAAAAATGAGCCTAAAATAATAGCAACAATAAATAATGAAAGATTAATTGCATTAAATGAGATTAATATCCATAATACAATACCTTATGCCTTAAGATTTCAAACTTATATCGGAAATAAACTTTTTGAGCCATTGGTAATTGGAGATGGAATAATAGTTGCAACACCCTTTGGAAGTACAGCTTATTACCAATCAATTACAAATAAAACATTTAAAAGAGGATTAGGATTAGCTTATATTAATCCGATGAGGCATTCTAAACTGTTTAAAATAAAAGCAAAAAATAAAATCTTAAATGATAGAATAACAGTTAGGATTAAAATTGTTAGGGGGCCAGGAGCATTATATGCTGATAACAACAAAAAAATAGTTAATTTAAAAGAAGGAGATATAATAACTATAAATAGACATAAGCAAGATGCTAAATTTATTATTCTTAATAAAACTACAAAGTTTTAAAAATACGAATTTTATTAATTTCTTCATAGGGTCCTTAGCTCAGTCTGGTTTAGAGCACTCGGTGCAAAGGTGAAACTCTTAAGAACCAGAGAAATCGAGTGGTCGGGGGTTCAAATCCCTCAGGGCTCATTCAAATTAATTTTCCAGAATTATAATAGTCTTCTATTCCTTTATCCAAATCATATTCTGGAATGAAATTAATTTTTTCTTTTGCTAAAGACATATCGCATAAAGTATGATCTTGATACCTTCCTATGTATGGATTATCAATATAATATTCTATTCAAAACATCTACAATGTAATTGAAGCTATAATCCCTTCCAGAGCCACAATTAATAATACAGCTCTCTTTTGATTTGGATGCTAATAAATTTGCTTTAACAACATCCTTAACATAGATATAATCTCTTTTTTGCTCCCCAAATTTGAATAGTCTTGGGTTTCCTTTAATCATCTGTTGAACTAATTGATAAATCATAGTTGCTCTTTTTCCCTTGTATCCCTCTCCTTTTCCATAAACATTGCAATATCTTAATCCGACAATATTAATCTCTTGTTTCTTAATTAATTGTTGGACATAATTATCCAATAATAATTTTGATTCAGCATATGGATTTAATGGATTTTTTATTCCATCTTCTTTGAATGGTGCTTCTACATTACCATAAATTGCTGTTGAAGATGCATAAACTATACTTTTACAATCATTCTTTATGGCCCAATCAAATAATCTTTTAGAAGAGTCTAGATTATCCATAAACATCTTATTTCTATCTAGTAATGTAGTATCATTATTAGCGGCTTGATGAAACACAACATCAACATAACCTATTTTATCAAAATTTATTTCAGATAAATCTCCAGTTATGAACTTTCCATTAAAATTATCAATCTTCAGCTCATTATCAAACCCAGTTATTACAACTTCATAACCTAGTCTTATTAATTCTTCAGTTAAATTTGACCCTATAAATCCAGTTCCGCCAGTAACTAAAGCCCTCATATTCCATTGAATTTTTGTAGAGTTTATAACGGTTATGCATACAAATATTTATTAATAAAAAAAATATTTTATGATTTATGAAGATAACAATTGATACAGAGACAGATTCATTAGAAGACTTACATAACACTTTTTCTATACTCATTAAATCTATAGAAAAAAAAGGTGGTAAAATTGTGATGCAGGGTTCTGAACAGACCCAACAATCTCAACAAGAGTCTGAGAGAAAGCTTGATATGAGTAATGCTTATGTCAAGAGGGCAGCAGAACAAGAAAAGCTTATGAAAACAATAGACCTTTCCAATTTATTACAATCTGATCATGGATTAATAAAAAGAAGGGAGGAAGCATTGCGTAAAAATATTTAAATAATCTTAATGCTTGACAATAATATGGAAAAACAAAAACAGAAAAAAGGGGACAGGGACGAATTTGTAGATTTAATGGTGAAGAAGGCTTTTTCGCAAGATCCAAAAGCAGAGCCATATACACCAAAAATAACTACTAGTAAGGATCCAGAATTAAAGCCACACCACGAATCTGTCAACGTAGAAGAGATAGAGCAATTAACAGAAAAATTAAAATCTGGCTTGATAAAAAAGAAATAATTTTATCCTAAATAACTTAATTCTTTATCGTCTTTTTTAGATTCACCTACTTCTTTACTCTTCTCCATTATAACATTTAATGTTTTTTCAAACTTTTCAGCTGCCTCTAATAATGGCTTGTAATCAACCTTTAATCCTAGATACTTATCAAGGACCTCAATTGCTTTTGCAGCAGCCTTACTATCTGCTAATCCAACAGTGCTCTCAATAAATACCCCATTAACATTCTTATCTTTTAATAATAATGCTCCTGTAACTCCAACAACTATGCCTTCTTTTAATTGTTCTAGTCCTATCTTTTCAAAATTTTTTTTATTATTTTGGTCTCTCGTAAAATAATATGCATTAAGAGTTCCTTGGGTAGATCCTACCCCCTCTATGCTTATTATTTGTTTAGCCTTCATCTCTTTGCATAATTTGCTAATTATCTCAGCTAATCTCCATTCCAAGCCACGAACACCACTTAAAGCATGAATGAGGATAATGTTATTTTTAGGATCATGAAATATTCCAATAGGTTCAACAACTTTTGATTCATGAATTGCTGCCATAGGAACCATTAAACTGCTTCTTATCATTCCAATTGGTTTTGCATTTAGGTGTTTTATTAAGAATTCAACAGCTATTGTCCCAACAAGTCCAAATCCAGGAAATCCCTCTATGACTATTGGATTTTTCGGTTTTTTATCCATTACAACCTTCATAACTCTATCCTCTCTTTCAACAATTGATTGTAATTGTCTATGTAATTATCAGAAGTTTTTTTACTCTTGAATGATCTTACCCTTCCTATGAACTTAGTGAAGAATTCAGCTATTTCCTGCTCTACTTCCTCTTGATTTACTATTTTTAATAAAACAATACTTTGTAATATATCATATGAATCATCAACTGTAATGTCTTCAGAGCTTTTTATTTTACTCAAAACCACCTTTGCTATCTCCTCAGAATTTTGCAAAGGGAACTCAACATATATATTTTTCATTAGATCATTAGATTTGAAGTAAATTTTATACCCAATTTTATTTTCATTAAGAAGTACTTTACTAACTTCAACCCTTTTTACCTCTATACTAATATCTTTCATAGTATTTGAATATTGAACTCTTATTTAAATTTTATTGAGAAGTTTTTTAAGTTTAAAAATTACTTTAATTTATGCAACAATGGTTAAATGAGCTAAAATCTTCTAATAAGCTCATAATAGTTGAAGGAAAGAATGATAAGGCTTCTCTGAAAAAGTTTGGAATTACAAACATAGTGACAATAAACAAGCCAATTTATGAATTAGTTGAGCATATTGTAAATAATTATAAAGAGGTTATTATTCTAACGGATCTGGATAAACAAGGCAAAAAGATTTATAGCACACTTAAACATAATTTACAGAAGAGCGGAGTTAAGGTAGACAGTAAATTTAGAGAGTTTTTATATAAAAATACAAGACTTTCTAATATTGAAGGATTATCAACTTATCTAAAAATATAAAGAACCCCCTTTTTATAACAAGTTCTTTATTCTTTCGATACTTTCGGCTACTTTGTTTCCAGTATCTGTTAATTTTATTACTTTTATTCTTCCTTGTTTTATAAATTCAACTAACTTTGCTTTTTCCATTTCTTGTAGAATTTTGACAGCATGACTGTATGTGCAATCAACTTCTTTTGCAAGAACACTACCATACCTATTCTTATTGCTCTTCCTAAGAGCCACTAATATCATTGCAGGTTTTCTTCTAAAAAAAACCTCGAATATATCTTTCTTCATCGTTGCCCCCTACACCCCTTCTATGTAGTTTTTTGACTTTAGTTTATATTTAAAACTTTCTTTTTAATATATATTTCATAACATATAGATATCTTTTTAAACCTTTCTAACAAGAATTTTTCATTATAACTATTTCTTTTCTCATAAAAATATTTAAATAAAATCTTATTAGATATCTCATATGCTAGACATAAAATTAGTAAGAGAAAATCCAAATTTAATAAAAGAGAACATCAAAAAAAAATTCCAACATGATAAAGTTAAAATCATTGATAATCTAATAAAAAAGGATAATGAATGGAGAGAATTAAAACAGCAATTGGACTTATTAAGAGCAGAAAGAAATAAGATTTCTGAAGGCATTAATCTAGCTAAAAAACAGAATGATAATCAAAGAGCAAAGGAACTGATAAAAAAAGCTAAAGATCTTCCAAATAAGATTACAGAGCTTAATGAAAGAGAAAAAATTCTAGAATCAGAGATAAAAGGATTGATGTTTCAGATTCCAAATATAATTTCTAAAAAAACACCCATTGGAAAGGGGGAAGCAAACAATAAAGTTATTAGAAAAGGGGGAGCCGTCTCAAAATTTAGTTTTCCAATAAAGAATCATGTCGAGCTTGGAGAATCATTAAAAGTTTTAGATTTTGATTCATCTGCTAAAACTTCTGGAAATGGATTTTATTATCTGAAGGGGGATTTAGCACTTCTTAATCAAGCTTTAATTAGGTTTACAATTGATTATATGAAAAAGAAAAAATATATTTATATTGAGCCACCTTTAATGGTAAATAAAAGAGTTGAAGAAGCTAAGGGAGATTTTGAAGCATTTGAAAAGGCATTGTACAAAATAGAAAATGAAGATTTATTTATGATTCCTACTTCAGAAGATTCAATATTAGGAATGTTATCAGATAAAACTATATCTGAAGAAGATTTACCTCTTAAATTTTTTTCATATACAATGTGTTTCAGAAAAGAGATAGGAAGTCATGGAATTAATGAAAAGGGATTATGGAGAACGCACCAATTCAATAAAATTGAGCAATTTATTTTCTGTAAGCCAGAAGACTCTGAAAAATATTATGATGAACTGTTAAAAAATTCTGAGGAAATATTAAAGGCATTGAAATTGCCATACAGAATTTTAGAAATGTGCTCTTCTGAACTTGCCGATTGGAAGTATAGAAGTGCTGATTTAGAAGTTTATAGACCAACAACAAAAGAATATGGTGAATTAATGTCTTTATCAAATTGTACTGACTATCAAGCTAGAAAATTAAATATAAAATGTTATGACAAAAAAGACAATAAGAGAGTAGTTCATACCTTGAATAATACAGCTTTAGCTACCTCAAGAGCTTTAGTTGTTATTATGGAAAATTATCAACAAAAAGATGGTTCTATTAAAGTTCCTTTGGTATTACAGAAGTATACTGGCTTTAAAAGGATATTAAAGCAGTAAGGTTTTTAAATTATATATAATGGATTATAACATGACAATTCCTAAACATATTGGAATTATTTTGGATGGTAACAGAAGGTTCGCTAAGAAATTAATGATGAAACCATGGATGGGTCATGAATGGGGAGCACAAAAAGTAGAGAAACTATTTGATTGGTGCAAAGAACTTGGGGTTAAAGAAATTACATTATATGCTTTCTCAATTCAGAATTTTAACAGACCTAAAGAAGAATTTGATTATTTAATGAATATATTCAAGAAAGAATTCAACAGGCTTCTTAATGACGAGATTATAAAGTTAGAAAAAGACAAAGTCAGAATTAATTTTATAGGAAGAATATGGAAATTTCCAGAAGATATACAAGATATCATGAAAAAATTGATGTATAAAACAAAAGATTATAATAATTACACTGTAAACTTTGCAATGGCTTATGGCGGTAGGGAAGAAGTTTTGGATGCAGTTAAGAGAATAGGCGAAAAAGTCAAAAATGGCAAATTGGATATTAATGAGATTAATGAAGAGATATTCTCAGAGAATCTTTATATGGATCATGAGCCAGACCTAATAATTAGAACTGGTGGAGAAAAAAGAACATCTAACTTTCTGATCTGGCAGAGCTGGTATTCTGAATGGCTCTTCTTAGAGAAAACCTGGCCTGAATTTGAAAAAGAGGATTTGATAAAAGCAATTGAAGATTTCTCTCAAAGAGAAAGAAGATTTGGTAAATGATTAGTAAATATTTAATATAAAAAGTTTAATAAATCGAATTTCTGAATTAATAACATGAGAATTTTGGCAGCTGGAGATATTCATGGAGACTCTTTATTAGCTAAAAGATTAGCAGAGAGAGCTGAAAAAGAAAAAGCCGATTTAGTTATACTCTGTGGTGACATTACAGATTCTTTTCAAAAGACAGAAGGACTTATCGGGCCATTTCTTAAAAAAAAGAAAAAAGTATTATTAATTCCAGGCAATCATGATGGATTTGCAACAGCAGATTTTCTGGCAGAATTGTATGGGGTTAAGAATATTCATGGATATTCTGTTAAATATGAAGATATTGGGATATTTGGGTGCGGTGGAGCTAATATTGGAGTAGAGCAATTGCAAGAAGATGATATTTATGACATCTTAAAAAAAGGATTTGATAAAATAAAAGAATTAAAGAAAAAAATCATGGTTACACATGTTCATCCATCTAACACAAAAATAGAGAAATTCTCTCAATTTGTTCCGGGTTCGGAAGGAGTAGAAAGAGCATTAAAAAAATTAAAACCAGATATTTTATTATGTAGTCATGTACATGAAGCAGAAGGCATCGAAGAAAAGCTTGGCAGTACATTAGTAATAAACGTTGGAAGAAGCGGAAAAATAATAGATATTTAATCCTAAAGTTTTAAAAACTTTGTTCTAAAATAGATAATTATGACAAAATTAATAATTTCAGAGAAGCCATCTTCATGTTTAAAGATAGCTGAAGCCCTATCAGATAAGAAATTACGGAAAAAGAAAGTAAATAACATATCATATTATGAGCTTGAACATAAAGGAGAAAGGATATTAGTTGGATGTGCTGTAGGACATTTGTTTAATTTAGGAGAGGAAGAGAAAAAAGGATGGACTTATCCCGTTTTTAATCTTAAATGGATAGAATCTTACAAGTTAAACAAATCTTCAGCATTTACAAAAAAATATGTTGATGTTCTAAAAACTCTGGCTAAAGAATCAGATGAATTTTATGTTGCATGCGATTATGATCTGGAAGGAAGCTTAATAGGATTTAATATTATAAGATTCGTATGCAATAAAAAAGATGGTAAGAGGATGAAATTTTCAACCTTGACAAAAAAAGAATTAATAAAATCTTATGAAGATGCATCTAAACATCTCGATTTTCAATTAATAGAGTCAGGAGAAACAAGACATATTCTTGATTTTTTTTATGGAATTAATATTAGCCGTGCACTAACATTAGCAATTAAGAATTCTACAGGAGTTCATAAAATTTTAAGTTCGGGAAGAGTCCAAGGACCAGCCCTAAAAATTTTGTCAGATAGGGAAAAAGAGATTAAATCATTCAAAGCAATCCAATTCTGGCAACTTGAATTAAAAGCTGAAATAAATAATGATAAAATAACTGCATTTCATAAAGAAGATAAATTCTGGGATAAAAATAAAGCTCAAAAGTCATTAGAAAATACAAAAGGAAAAAAAGCTATTGTTGATAATATAGAAAAGAAAAGGTTTTTACAAAATCCACCAAATCCTTTTGATCTAACATCTTTACAACTAGAAGCCTATAAAACTTTAAGGATATCCCCAAAAGAAACACTTAATTTGGCACAGAATCTTTACACGAACTCATACATCTCCTATCCTAGAACTAGCTCTAATCAGCTTCCTGAATCTTTAGGATATAAAGATTTAATAAAAAATCTAACAAAACAGTCAAAATACAAAAAATTAGCTGAGGAAATTCTAAAAGGAAAATTAGTTCCAAATAATGGGAAGAAAAATGATCCAGCACATCCAGCAATATATCCTACTGGAGAAATTCCAAAAGATTTAACAGAAAGAGAGCTTAAATTGTATGATCTTATTGTTAAGAGGACATTAGCTACTTTCTCAGTTCCAGCAAAGAGAGAAACAGTCAATATTGAAATTGACATAAATAATGAAATATTTGTTACAAAAGGCACAAGAACAATTGAGAAGGGATGGCATTCATTTTATGAGCCTTATGTCCTTTTGGAAGAACAGGAACTTCCTTCTATGGAAAAAGGTAATGAATTAAAGATAATCAAAATCTCATTATTGGATAAAGAGACACAACCACCAAAAAGATACACTCCTGCTTCTATAATAAAGGAATTAGAGAAAAGAAATCTTGGAACCAAGGCAACAAGGGCGTCCATTATAGATTCATTATATGAGAGGGATTATGTAAAAGAAAAATCAATGGAAGTTACTGATTTAGGATTAAAGACAGTTGAAACCCTTGAGAAATATTGTCCTGAGATATTAGATGAGCAATTGACAAGGCATTTTGAAGAGGAGATGGAACAGATTGTTGAAGGAAAAAAGAAAGGAGAAGAAGTTGTTGAAGAAGCAAAAGAAGTTTTAATAAAAACATTAAAGCGTTTTAAAGATAATGAATCTAAAATAGGGAAATCATTAACAGAGGCACATATTGAGACCAGAGAAAAGGCAAATCTAATTGGAAAATGCCCAAGTTGTAATAATGACCTTAGGATAACTTACTCTAAAAATAATAAATCTTATTTCATTGGATGCTCTAACTATCCCAATTGTAAAACAACATTTTCATTGCCTAAGTTTGCTGTTCCGAAACCCACAGATAATGTCTGTAAGGAATGTCAATTTCCAATTGTTAATATGATAAGAAAAGGCAAAAGGCCATATCAATTTTGTATAAATCCGAATTGCAAGACAAAAGAGGATTATAAGAAAAAACTAGAGGAAGAGGCTAACGCCTTACTTTGAATAATCCTTCTCTCTCAATTTCAAAAAACATTTCTTTTTTTACTGGTTTTATCAACTTAATCTTTCTTTTTATATTTTTGTTTAATTGTATTAAACAACTGCAATATCTCTCAATTAGATTATAAGCTAACATCACCTCTTCATCTATATCTATTTTATTATAAACTTGATTTGTTATTATAACCGGAACTTTTTTTGAGATTTCCTGTAAATCCTTAATTTGTGATATTAACATATTATTTGCCAAGTCTTTATGGCTTTTTACAATTCTTCTGTAATAAATTCCGATTGTATCAACGATTATTAAAGAAAATTTTGACTTTTCTATAAACAACATCAATTCTTTTATTTTTTTGCCTTGATTCTTAAAATCATTTATTTTAGATATAAACAAATTATCAAGATATCTATTATAATCTTCTCCAGCCAATTGTTTGAATCTGTCTAATGAGAAGCCATTTTCAGTGTCAATATAAATAACTTTTTTATTTTGTTTTAATTGTTCTATAGCCGCTAGCATACAACACGTGGTTTTTCCTGTAGCCGCCTTTCCATATATCATTGTTAGATGATTTCCATACCCTCCTATGAACTCATCTAAATCTTTGCTTCCTGTATTAATCATCTTTTTATCAATAAGAGTAATTTTAAAATAATTTCTAAAACAATTAAATGAATGTGATTCAGTCTAGAATATCTTGAATACCTGAAGTAACCATTATATCCATTGGAGTCATTCCAACCCTAGAGAGCTTACCTTCTTCTGTTAACAATCTAGCAACAATTCTTTTACCTCTTTCTGCTATTTTTTCTAAGAATCTTGGTAAATCATCATATTCAATATACTCTTTAGTCATATTCCTTGTTGAATAAAAAAGTAGATTATTATTAACATGTATAACTTCTATTGGGGTATCATCATCTAAAAAGCCAACTACCCCATATGGTTTTCCCATATTTTGACCTTTATTAGCAGAAATTGCTTCTAATTCACCAATCTTAGTTACTTCATATTTACTATTTCTAGTAACATAAATTGTCATAAATTTTGCAATAAACTAAAATTAATAAACATTATCAATTTTTAAATATGATATTCAATCGATTATTTTAAACTATTCTAACAAAAACTTTATAATTAGATGATATATCATGAAAAAGATGACAATTAAAAAGCAGCTTATTAAGGTAAAAGAGAATTGGCTTCTTATATTAATCATAATCTTACTATTTATAGCAGTTTCAGGATTAAATATAAATTTATTTTCCACAGGGATTTTATCCCAAGATAAATTGTCTTTAGACAGTTCAGCTGCAATGGAGAGAGGATTTTATCCCCCGATTATGGGAGGATTTGCTCCAGATGTTGAAGAAAGAGTAATCATTAAAACAGCACAACTATCTACAGAAGTTGAAAGAGGAGAATTCCAAAAATCTGAATCTAAGTTGAAAGAGATTGTAGAGTTATCAAATTCATTTATCTTAAATCATAATGTAAACAAACAAGGAACTGAAAGAGAATTATACTTCTCCGGAAATTATGAACTAAAGGTTGAAGTCTTGAAATACAACTCCGTTGTATCTCAATTGAAAGAAATTGGAGAGGTTAAATCATTCAGTGAAAATGAGCTTGATGTTACTGGAACACATACAGATTTAACAACACAATTAGAATCTGAAAATGAGAGATTACAAAGATTCAAGATAATGTTTGATGAAACCCAAAATATTAATGATAAAATAGAGTTAACAGATAGAATATTTAATCAAGAAAGAACAATAAAATTCATAGAGGACTCTTTGAAAAATATTAACCAAGATGTACAATACTCAACAATACATGTAAACATTGTAGAAAAACAGTCTGAATATAAAGATGTATTATTCATAAAGATTTCAGATATTGCAAGATCATTTGTAAACAGTTTCAATAATCTGATTAAACTATTAATTATATTAATACCTTGGATAATCTTGGCTTTGGTAATCTACTTTGTTTATAATAGATTTAGATATTAACTATTATTTTATTAATACACATTTTCTAGAGAATTAACCATTTCCGAAAGCTTTATATATACATGCTTGTATACACAGAGAAGTTATACAAAATGACAGACATATTTAATACAACAATTTTATGTAATCATTGTGAAAAGAAAGCCCAAAAGGTTGAGATAATTAAGGATGGGCTTAGAATAAGAACAGCTGTATGCCCAGAATGCAACCAGAGATGGTTCCATCCATTAGATATAGAAAAATATAATAACTTTCAGAAAATAAAGCAAAAAGTATTTAATGTCAAGCTTAGAATGGTAGGAAACTCATATACAATATCAATTCCAAGGGAGATAATAAACTTCCATAAAGAATTTGAAAAAAGAGTGGATGATATAATAAATTTAAATCTGGAAGAGCCAGAAAAAATAACAATTTACTTTTCAAAGAAAATAACATTTTAGGAATAAAAATGACAAAAGAACTTAAATTGAAAGTAATGGAAGCCTTACAAGAAGAGGCCTATAAAGGAATTGTAAGAATAGATGCTGAAACAATGTATCAGATTGGAGTTAGACCCGGAGATATAGTTGAGATCGAAGGTGGAAGATTAACTGTTGGGATTGCAGATAGAGCATATCCTACGGATGTTGGTCAAGCAGTAATAAGAATGGATGGAATTCTAAGAAGAAATGCCAAAACAGGAATTGGAGAATCTGTTAAAGTAAGAAAAGCTGATGTGAAAGAAGCTAAGTTCATCTCAATAGCACCAGCACAACAGGGAGTTATGGTACAAGCTGATCCTGATGTATTTAGAAGGGGATTATTAGGAAGGGCAGTCATAAAAGGAGATATTGTAGCATTAGGCGGAGCAAGGAGAAGAAGAAGAGCTTTTTCTGAAAGCATAAATCCATTTGAGGATATATTTGATTTATTTGAGCCTGTTGGATTTATGGGTGATGTAGGATTCCCGGGATTGAAATTTCTTATTGTAGACACAACCCCAAAACAACCTGTAATAATAACAGGAGAGACGAATATAAAAGTAAATCCAAAAGCAGTTGATGTTCTTGAAGAAAAAATTCCAGACGTAACTTATGAGGATATTGGTGGCTTAAGTGATGAAATTAAAAAAATAAGAGAAATGGTAGAAATCCCAATGAAGTATCCGGAATTATTTATAAAATTAGGAATAGAGCCACCAAAAGGAGTTTTATTACACGGTCCTCCAGGATCTGGAAAAACATTATTGGCAAAAGCTGTAGCAAACGAATCAGAAGCAAATTTCATGTTGATAAATGGTCCAGAAATAATGAATAAATATTATGGAGAATCTGAGAAAAGAGTCAGGGATATTTTTGAGGAAGCTGAAAAAAATGCCCCTTCTATTATTTTTATTGATGAAATAGATGCTATTGCCCCTAAAAGGGAAGATGTTCATGGCGAAGTAGAAAGAAGGGTCGTAGCTCAATTATTGAGTATGATGGATGGTCTAAAATCAAGAGGCCAAGTTGTTGTTATTGCAGCAACAAACAGACCAAATGCAATTGATCCCGCATTAAGAAGACCCGGAAGATTTGACAGAGAAATTGCTGTTGGTGTTCCAGATAAACAAGGAAGATTAAATATTCTAAAAATTCATACTAGAAATATGCCATTAAAAGGCGTTAGACTTGGAGAGATAGCAGAAATAACTCATGGTTTTGTAGGAGCGGATTTAAGCGCATTATGTAAAGAAGCTGCTATGAATGTTCTAAGAAAAATTCTTCCTAATATAAAGCTTAGAGAAAAAGAACCAATTCCAAGAGAAATATTAGAAACTTTAGTTGTAGTTTCAAATGATTTTAAGGAAGCATTAAAATATGTAAGACCAAGTGCAATGAGAGAAATTTTAGTAGAGACCCCAGATGTTTCATGGGATAAGATTGGTGGATTAGAAACATTAAAACAGGAATTGAAAGAAAGTGTAGAATGGCCAATCAAAAATTCTGAAGCATTCAAGAGATTAGGAATAAGGCCCCCAAGAGGAATCTTATTATATGGGCCACCTGGAACAGGTAAAACTTTACTTGCAAAAGCTGTAGCAAAAGAATCAGAAGCAAATTTCATATTAGTTAAAGGACCAGCATTATTGGATAAGTTTGTTGGGGAATCTGAAAAAGGGGTAAGAAAAATATTTGAGAAAGCAAGACAAGTGTCTCCTGCTATAATCTTCTTTGATGAAATAGATGCATTAGCCCCTAAGAGGGGATATGATACAGGAACAAGAGTAACAGAAACTGTTGTTAATACTTTATTAGCTGAGATGGATGGACTAGAAGAATTAAATGATGTTGTTGTTATTGCAGCAACAAACAGACCAGATATAATAGATCCAGCTCTTTTAAGACCCGGAAGATTTGACAGATTATTATTAAGTGTTCCGCCAGATGAAAAATCAAGATTTGATATATTTAGAATACATACAGAAAGAATGCCAATAACATTAACTAAAGAAGAAGTTAAGGAATTGGATGACCAATTTAAGAATAAAAAAATTAATCCTGTAAAAAAAGTTGAATCAGACCCATCAGTAAAACAGTCTGAGATTGATATAGAAAAAGAAAAGAAAATCAATTTTAAAGAATTACCAACTAAAGATAAACTACTTTATTATTTAGCTGAGAAAACAGACGGTTATGTCGGAGCAGACATAGAAGCAGTATGTAGGGAAGCAGCCATGCTTGCATTAAGGGAAGATATAAAAACAAAAGAAGTAACTAAAAAACATTTTGATAAGTCATTAATCAAAATCAAGCCATCAGTTGGAAAAGACATAATGGAAAAGTATCAGTCTATGGAAGAGGAATATCTTAGAAATGCAAAAGCAGTATTATCAAAAGATCTTCCAAGTTATCTAGGATAATCTAGTTATAACGCCTTTTCCAATTATAACTGTATGTTCTGCCTGACTAACTAATCCTCTGGAACTCTCAATTAATTGTGGATATTGATGGATTACTTTTTCCCTCTCTAGAATATTAAAAGCTAAGTCTTTCATCGGAGAATTTATCCATCTTTTTGCAAATGGCAACCCATCATATTTTTCAATTTCTCTCAAAATTCTTCTTGCATGCTCATTTCTAACTGATTTTTTATTTAGTAATCTAAATATATCAGAACCTTTTCCCTCTATAACTTTTCCCTCTCCATCTGTAGCGAATGGCTCTATTGCTATAACAAAATCTTTCTCTAATTTTGTTTTATCTCTATTATCATAATTTGGAATTGTTAATCCAGCATGTACTTTATACAAATCCATTTTATGCCCTGATAAATTAATTACTGGGGAAAAACCAAATTCCTGTATTTTAGATTGAATAACATAACCAATTTCTCTCACTTCAGTTCCTTCCTTAGCTATTTTTACTGCTTCATTTAATGCTTCTCTGCTAGCTTTGACTAAATCTTCATTATTCCCTAAATCTATTGTAAGGGCATTATCCCCAATAGCCCCATTTACATGGACTCCGACATCTAATTTGATTAAATCCCCTTCATTAAATCTAGTTTTATCGTCTTTATATGCTGTATAATGTGCTGCTATATAATTTGCTGAAATATTAACTGGAAATGCCGGCTTTCCCCCTAAAGAAATTATTTTTGCTTCAACTTTCTCAGCTACTTCCAATAATGATTCATTAACTTTCATTAACTTTTTTCCATACTCAAGAACTTCTGCTGCTATCTTTCCTGCTTTGATCCAGTTATCCATTAAAATTCACCTAATGTTCTTTGCTCTTTATTTATTAATAAATCATCCTCTTTTAATCCGACTGCCTCAAATATCATTTTTACACTTGGGATTATTTGGTTATTTATATAATAGTCACTATCATAATCTTCATCTTTGCATTCAATTAACAATCTTGCTCTATCCCTTATCATTCCTTCTCCTTCCATTATAACATAACTTATAATCATTCCTACTCTTACAGGAATTCCTTTATTTTTCATTCTCTCTGCAACTTTGACATGGGGGCCTATCTGATCATAATCATTTATATCTTTTTTTAGCTGAGTCTTTATTATCATATCTTCAATAGGAACTCTTTTTTTTCTTACATCTTCTATCACTTTTTTTACATATTCAAATGCTTTTTCAATTGAATTTTCTTTTAATATTATCTCAAGAACTTTTAATTGGGTTTTTCTTGCTAAATAACTCCAGTCCCTTCTGACAGTTTCAAATCCCCTGACTTTCATATAATCGTCTTTTGAAAGAAGGGCATATTTTTTCTTAGCTCCAAGTGCTTCTCCTTTCTTTGTTACAAATATCCCTTTTTTATAAAAATCCTCTAGTTCTATCTCCATAAGGCTTGGTAGTTCAGTATTTACTTTACTCATTAATTCCAAAGCCTCCTCTTTAGTTTTTTCCATTAAAACAACAACAATGGAATCCGTATCAGAATAAATAACATTGAATCCATTTTTGTTTGCTTCATCTATTACCTCTTGGATATGGTGTCTTCCATAAGCAGTTATTGCAGCCGCACATTCTTTACTATACCATCTTGCTCCAAAAAATCCGAACATCCCATATGTTGCATTAGCAGCATATTTTAAGGCCATACTTCGTGCTTGTAATATCTTATCTTGTTTATTTTCTCTTAATATCTCTCTTATCCTGTTTCTTCTCGTAATCAACTCTTTGATTACATAAGGAATCAAAGCCTCCTCTTTATAACTAAAATAATAATTGGTTTTTTTATCCCTTTCAATTATGTCAGGGGTTTTGTACGACCCTTTCCTTGATTTTGTTAATGAACTTGGATCAATATTATATGCTACAATCACACTAGGATACAGACTTTTGAAATCAAATACAACAAGATTATCATACAATCCTGCTTTTGGTTGGTATACAAATGCTCCCTGATATGTATCCATTCTTCTCTGAGAAACAAGATTACTTGTTGGTTTATTTGGGGCTATTTCATTAAATTCTTTAGCTTTTCTCAATAAATACGATTCTGTTAATTGACCATAACTTGTTCTACATATGTCGTGTGGGGTTTGTCCTAATAATCTTGATAACTCAAAGAGATTCAACAAAACCTCTTTGCATAATTTATATGTAATATCAGCATCATGTAAATTATATTCACAAATCTTTTCTATCTCTTTGCTTCCTGAATCCCATACAAGAGCAAATTTGCTTACATCTATCTCAATTTTCTCTTCTTTTATCAGTTCCTTTGCAACTTCCCCCAGACTATAATTGTCTAATTGTAAAGATACACCCATTATTCCTCTGATAAACTTATAAACATCAAGATGAATTATCCCAATTGTTTTAACAGACCCAAAATTTCTCTTTGCTAATTTTATATCACTTTTATCAAGATTAATATCCAAAGGAATGTTATGTTTTTTTGCCCTTGCCTTAATATATGGCAAATCAAATCCATCAGAAAAATACCCAGCAATTATATCTGGCTTGTAATCTTTAACGGTTTTTATAAACTCTTCAATTAATCCCCTTTCATCTTTTACAATTGTTATATCCTCTTCAGTTGGAATATTCTTCCAAGTTATAACTTTTTTTAAATTCTCTCCGACCATGGCAAGGCTAATTATTGGATCATGACTTTCTCTTGAATACTCTTCTCCATGAGTATAAGTTTCTATATCAAAACTTAATATTCTTGGATTGTTAAATGAACCTTCACTTTGTTTTATCGACTTTAATTTTATAGAAAAATCAACATCCAAATCTTCATTTATAATATCACCTTCAACCCCATAAGCATTTAGTGGGAATAAATTATTATCAATGAGATATCTTCTTACAAATAAGATATCATTTTCATTTATGAATTCAACCCCATCGTAATTTCTTATTATTTTACTTAATACCGGAACAGATTTGGGTTTGTTTACTGTGACTTTAATAGAATTTATTTTTTTCCCTAAATACTTTTTTTCTTCTAAACTTGCATCTAGAACGAAAAAATCTTCCTCTCTTTCTTGTTTTATCCTTCTTATTATTAAATTAATATTCTCCTTTTCTTTTGGTATAACCCAGAAATATGGCTTAAAATCATAATCCAAAACACAAACCCTTTTGTTATCCAATGTCTTTCCAAATATTCTTACAACTAATTCACCTTCATCTGAATATTCCAAATCTAATGGAAAGAATATTACTTTAACCATTTATAATATATAAAAAATAAACTTATAAACCTTTTTTAGAGAAATTCCTTTATCCTCTTATTTTTTAAGAGTATATTATTGCTGGGCTTGAACATATAAGCATAATTCTCATCAAAATATCCACATCTAAATTTTTCAATGTCTATCCCTGTTCTTTTACTTAACATTAATGCGTAAAAATATATTTGTGTAGATGCAAACTCTTCATTATGTGAATTGGGTTTATAGTCCCAGATCCATATTTTATCATTCTCCATTCTTAGAATGTCTATGTGTCCTGTCAATGGCTGGATAGTTTTGAACAAATCAGTATAATAATCTACTTCATTGTTGTACATCCATATAGGAACCTCAACAGCTATAGTCTTTGAATCATTCTCAATCAAGAAACTCTGCACCTTTATATGATTGCTATTATATCTGTCTTTATTTTGTAGCAAGCCATGACTTGCTAAATCACATATCTCATGTCCTTGTACAACCTTAGTATCAAAATCCAACTTAAATCTTAACATAGAACTCCTTGGACCAGAATTAAAATATTCATCAGGACAATTCTCAAACATATTAAACAAGAAATCATTTAATTTACCGAAACCATTACAAAGATGGTTTAATTTTTCACTATGAATCCTGTAAAAATAAAATCCACCCTTATGATTTAAAGAAGTTTGTTTTATCACCATTTTTTAATTAAACCTCTAATTCAAAATATAAAGATTTTGGTGTTTTTATCTCATTAAGTTAAATTTAAATAATATGTTTATATGTAATGTAGATGGGAGTTAAATTAGGAGATTTAGTTATTAAAAAAGAAATTTCTTTTGAAGAATTATCCAATAAGAAGATAGCAATAGATGCTCCAAATATGATTTATCAATTCTTAACCTCAATAAGGCAGCCAGATGGAACCCCATTAATGGACTCTAAAGGCAATATAACCTCACATTTACAAGGTATATTAACTAGGCTGACAAATTTAATGTCGCGAAATATACAATTATGCGTATGTTTTGATGGAAAACCACCTTTATCCAAGATAAGAGAAACAGAATCACGCGAGTATAGGAAAGAGATTGCGGCTGAGAAGCTAAAAAAAGCATTAGAAGAAGAGGATATCTCTTCAGTCTATAAATACTCAAAACAGGTTGTAAGGTTAACAAAGGAAGTGTCAAATGAATCTAAGGAATTAATTAATTATTTAGGCATTCCAACTATACAAGCACCAAGTGAATCAGATGCGCAGATAGCCTTTATGTGTGAAAAAGGTGATGTCTGGGCTTGTGCTTCTTCAGATATGGATGTTTTGATATATGGTGCTCCTAGATTAGTAACTAATTTGACTGTATCTCAAAGGAAAAAACTTCCTAGCGGATCTACAATATCTATAAATCCAGAATTAATTGAACTTGAAAAAGTTTTAAGGAATTTAGAAATAAATCAAGATCAATTATTGGCATTAGCCATATTGGTTGGAACAGATTATAACAAATTAGGGGTTAAAGGAATAGGGCCCAAGACAGCACTTAAATTAGTTAAACAATTCAAGAATTTTGATAAAATTTTTAAGGAAGTTGAGGCAGATTTTAATTGGAAAGAGGTTTATGCTGTCTTCAAATCAATGCCAATTATGAAAAATTATCAGCTAAAATGGCAAGCCCCCGATGAGGAAAAGATTATAAAATTATTAGTTGACAAGCATGATTTTTCTGAAGATAGAGTAAAAAAGACTTTAGAAAAATTAAATAACTCAAAATCTAAACAATCACAAAAAGGCTTAGGTGATTTTATTAATGTTTAATTTTAATCATATGTTCGGATTTGAGATTAACAGGGAATTATCATTAAACTATCTTTCTACTTCTATAAGGGCTCTTGTAATATCAATGATCGGAATATTTATTCCGATTTTTATCCTAACCTTAGGATATGATGTTAGAGATGTAATTTTATACCATATCTTCTTTTATGCTTTAATAACCTCTTTGATATCATTAACCACCAAAATCATTTCAAAGGTAGGATTAAAATTTTCCATAGCAACAAGTTTTCCACTTTTGATAATATCTTATTTATTATTATACTCATCTGAGGTTTATAAAATATCAATTTATTGGTCATTAATCCCAAGTGTAATGAGTTTTTTAGCATTCTGGCCTGCTTTTCAAATTTACTTTGCAAAGAGTTCGGATCATAGTCATAGGGGACGTGAAATTGGTTTTCTTTCATCAATAAACTTGATATTAAGCGCTATAGGCCCAACATTAGCTGCATTAATCATAACGTTTTTTGGATTTGGAATTTTGTTTATTTCAGTCAGTATAATTATGTTACTTGCAATTATTCCAATATATGGTTCAGAGGAAAAATATCCAAAATCAAGATTTTACTTTAAAGATTTATACAATAAAAGAAGAAAGATAAAAGAACCAATAATATTTTTTAGTGAGGGAATAAATATAATATGTGAATTGTTATTCTGGCCATTATTAATCTATTTTTTATTCAATGATCTTCTTATTGTAGGATATCTGGGCTCAGTGCTTTATATCTCTATATTGATATCATTATATTTGGCTTCAAAATATAGTGATTCAAGAAAAAAACACAAATTAATGATTATAGGATCTATATTATATGCTGGTTCATGGATAGTAAGAACTGCTGTGAAATCATTACAATCTGTTTTGGGAGCCAGCATAGGAACAGGAATAACAAGTACTTTATTAGATGTTCCTTACTCCTCTATTTTTTACGATAAGCTTAGCAAAAAAACCACTACTGAATATGTTGTGTTTAGGGAGATATTTGTTGGATTTGGAAGAATATTCATTCTATTAATATTTTACTTTACAAATAGTTTTATAATAATATTTGGATTAGCAGCATTAGCCTCTTTCATAAGAGGCTTTTATAGATAATGAAACCTAAAGAATTATTGAAAAGCAAATTGACACAAAAAGAACTTTCTATTATGCCAAGCTCTTTTGATGTGGTTGGAACTATTGCTATATTTATAGAATTTCCAAAGCAATTGATTAAAAAAGAAAAGATGATTGCAGAATTACTATTAAAAAATTATAATAATATAAAAACAGTAGCAAAAAAGACAGGATTTTATTCTGGAAGATATAGAACACCAAAAATAAAAATCATTGCTGGAGAAAGAACAAAGGAAACTATTCATAAAGAGAATAATGTTAATATAAAATTGAATATAGAAACATGTTATTATTCTCCAAGATTAAGCACAGAAAGATTAAGGATAGCTGAATTAATAAGAAAAAATGAAAACATTCTGGTTATGTTTTCAGGTGTCGGAGTTTATCCTTTGGTTTTATCTAGGAATTCTAAAGCTAAGGAAATATATGGGATTGAATTAAACAAAGAAGCCCACAACTATGGGTTGGAAAATGTGAAAATAAACAAATTAAGTAATATAATTTTATTGAAGGGAGATGTCAAGAAAGTTGTTAAAAAAATTAATATAAAATTTGACAGGATTATAATGCCGTTGCCAAAATCTTCAGAAAAATTTCTAGATTCCGCATTAATTGTCTCTAAAAAAGGAGCCATAATACATTTTTATGATTTCCAGAATGAGAACGAATTTGATAAATCAAAAGATAAGATAAAAAAACACATTAACAATTTTAAAATATTAAAAATTGTAAAATGTGGGCAATATGCTCCAAGAAAATACAGAATATGTGTTGACTTCAAAGTTCTTTGAATAATTCTTTCTTTATCTTCATTACACTTGGGGTTTCTCCGCCATGCCAACTCATCTTTGGATGTACCCTTATTGGGTATATTCTTTCTGAATTATCATCAAGGACAATGGCCGAGCCTTTAAGATCAGGCAGCTCATTCATATATCTTTGTATATCCGCTAACAAATAAGTCTGCATCATATTGTTTAATGCTTCTATATCGATCTTAGAAGTCAATCTATGTGAGATAACAATATCACTTTGGGTTAAAACATCTCGATGAATTTCTCCTGGCTGTTGAGTTGCTAATACTAAACTTATTCCCGGTTGTCTTCCTTCTCTCAACAATTGAACTAATGCGTCTGTTGCAGGAGTTTTTCCCTCTTTTGGAAGAAGCTCATGAGCTTCATCTATTAATACCCAGATCAATGGTTCTTCTTTCTCGCCAATATAACTTAGATTTGACAATCCCTTTATATCTTCTAATTCTTCATACTTTCTGAATATAACTCTGTCTTCTATAAGCTTCCTTGAGATTATTCCAACCACTAATGCTTTAATGCTCCAATTTCCAGCTATTGAAGTATATGGACTTAAATCTATAATAGATGTTTGCCCCTGTTTTATTAAATCTTCAATTTCTGTTCCATGTTCATCAAATAATCCCCATCCATCTGCCGCAACAAATCTGTTTTCAGCAGCATTTTTGATATTTTGTTCTGATTTAGTGTCTTTTATTATTTCTCTTATAATCTCATTAATTGAATAGCTTTCTTTATCCTTTAAAATTTTTATGACCCTTTCAATTAATACCCCAATTGGGCTTGTTAAATTTATATCAAAAGTATTACACCAATCAGAAGCACTTAATTCATTAGTCTTTATTGAAAATCCATAATCACTTGGAAGTTCTTTTTCTTTGTATAAATCATGAAATCCTTTTGGGGTAAATATCTTAACATCAAACTCTTTTGGTTCTAATCCCCATTCTCTAAGCAGTTCTTTTTGTCTTTCATTTTTATACTTCATTGTCCAGAATATTCCCATAGTGTCAAATAAAAGAAAAGATAATCTTTTATTCAAACTTTCTGGAAGATTAGCCATCTCTTCAGCCATTACACTTAATGTTGTACTCTTTCCAGAACCTCTTTTTCCACTTACAAGAATAACATGTGGCTTATTGACATCAAGAAAAATATTATTGCTCATTGATGTAGTTTGCCCCATTTTTACATATCCCTTTCCTAAGAAAATTGAGCCTTCTTTTCCAAGTTTTCTTCTATCTTCTTCATCCCTTCCAATTATAATATTATATGGCATAGCCCTATTACTTGTTTAATCTATAAAAATATTCTTAAAGGTAAGTTTTAAAAATCTTTATTATATAATAAAATCCATGATAAAAAATCAAATTAAAACAGCAGTACTATTAGGAGCATTAACTGGATTATTATTGGCTGTTGGTTTCCTAATAGGTGGAAATGATGGATTGATAGTAGCATTAATCTTTTCTTTATTAATGAATTTTGGAACTTACTGGTTTTCAGATAAAATTGTGTTGATGATGTATAGAGCAAAACAAGTTGATAAAAATCATCAGTTATACAAATTAGTAGAAGAGGTTGTTAAAGAAGCAAAAGTTCCGATGCCAAAGGTGTATACCCTTCCTACTAATAACTTAAATGCTTTCGCAACAGGAAGATCCCAAAAAAAATCATCAGTTGCAGCTACAGAAGGGATTATACAACATTTGACTAAAGAAGAATTAAAAGGTGTAATGGCACATGAAATAGCCCATGTAAAAAATAGAGATACATTAATAGCAACCATAGCAGCAACAATTGCTGGAATTATAAGCTACTTAGCTTACATGGCAAGATTTGCTTCCATATTTGGCGGAGACAGAGATAGAAATGCAGGAGATTTATTTGTCATGTTAGGATTAGCTATCCTAACTCCGATAATTGCTACATTGATACAATTAGCTATTTCAAGATCTAGAGAATTTATTGCAGATGAAACCGGGGCAAGATTCATTAAAAATCCAGATGCTTTAGCGAGAGCATTAGAAAAGCTTGAGTCATACAACAAAAATCACCCAATAACCTTTGGTACACAAGCCACAAGCAGTTTATTCATTGTAAATCCATTCTCTGGAAGAAATTTCATAAAATTATTTTCAACACACCCCCCAACAGAAGAGAGAATTAAAAGATTAAGAAGTTTGAAAATTTGAACTTGTACTTGCAGAATATTTAACCCAGCTTCTTTCTTTTAGCCCTTGAATTATATCTTGATTTATTTTTTCCCATGGGAAATAATATCCATTATCTGATTCTCTTCCAAAATGCCCATAAGCGCTAGTCTGTTCATAAATTGGTCTTAATAAATCTAAATTTCTTATTATAACTCCGGGTCTTACATCAAAAACATCTCTTGCTACCTCTTTTAATTGATTATCATCTATTATTCCTGTATTAAATGTATTAATTTCGAATATATGCGAGTTTGGTTTACCAATTGTATAAGAAAAATTAACTTCACATTTAGTTGCTAATCCTGATGCAACAATGTGTTTTGCAATATACCTAGCCATATAAGCAGAGCTTCTATCCACTTTACTTGGATCTTTTCCTGAGAAAGCACCACCACCATGCCTTGCATACCCCCCATAAGTATCTACTATTATCTTTCTTCCAGTTAATCCCGTATCTCCATCAGGACCACCCTTAGTAAACCTGCCTGTGCCATTAATTATTATATCTTCTTTTTTTAATCCATTTAAATATCTCTTTTCAACAACTTCTTTTATAACCAATTCATACAATCCCTCAAATAATGTTTCATTATCTATACTATCTATATGTTGTGAAGCTAATGTAATACTCTTAACACCAACTACATAATTATCTAAATATTGTACTGTCACTTGAGATTTTCCATCTGGCAATAAAGATGGTAAGATTTTTTTCTTTCTTACTTCTGCCATTCTTCTAGTTAGTTTATGTGCTAACATTATTGGATAGGGCATTAACTCCTTAGTTTCATTACAAGCAAAGCCAAACATCATACCTTGGTCTCCTGCCCCTTGTTCTTCTCCAGATTTTATTCCTTGGGCAATATCTGGACTTTGGTTATTTCTTTTGTCTAACACATCCACATTCTTATAGTTATATCCAGGATAGTCAGTATAACCTATATCCTTTATTGTATTTCTAACTAAATTCTCTAAATCAAATTTAGCATTTGTTGTTATTTCTCCAGAAACCACCACAAAATTTGTAGTTGTTAATGTCTCACAAGCAACCCTAGAATTTTTATCCTGTCTTAAACAACTATCTAGTACAGCATCAGATATTCTATCAGCAACCTTATCAGGGTGCCCCTCAGTTACAGATTCAGAAGTAAATTCCCATCCACCCATATTAATCACTATAACATCTACAAAAGGAATTTAAAAGCATTGTTATGCTCTTATATTTATTTTTTCAGCCATTCTATCTCTTCTGGAGTTAAGTCAAGATAATCTTGTAAATCTGTGTTGTCTTTTATTATCTTGATATAATAAAAAAACTCATTCAAGGTTTTTCTCAATGAAGTTTTAGAGAATAAAGAAATTTTTGTTGCTATGTCTTTCTTTTTTCTGCTTACTAAAAACCATAACTTTCTATTATTTTTTGGGCTTCTTTTTGTCTTTTTATAAATAGAGATCATGCTTTTGCTTTCATTTAAGGATAATGAAGCAAATAGATCAACTATATATGCTAAATATCTCCAATATTGTCTTCTCATTATTCTACTTCTAAATAAATCAACCCTACTAAGAACCTCAAATGAGACTTTTACTGGCTCTTCTTCATATTGAAAAGGAATATTTTCTTCTAACCAATAGTATAATACATTATCATTATTGAATATGACATTTGTTAAATTTCTTTTTGAGAAATCAATTAAATCCAGATTTATCATATCAATATATTCCCTTGACTTTTTCATATCATTCATTTTAAATATAACATTCAATACATTGTTTATATTTTCTGATTGCAATCTATCAAAATAATCCAAGCCTTCTATAGTAAATTTATTATTATGGGTTAATGTTTGAAGATCAGTTATTGCCGCCCTTGTATCCCCTCTGCTAATTTTTGCTAATGTCATCAGATTTTCTTGATTATAACTAATATTTTCTTTGTTGCATATCTCTTTTAGTATTGAGAATATTTGATTATCTTCTAATTTTTTATATTCTAACAATAAAACTTTTTTTATTAATCCTTCAATTTTCTCTAATTCTATAGTATTGGATGTGAGAATAATAGGAAAATTTGATTCTTCTATTATTTTGATTAATGATTGTACCCCACCCCTATCTTGACTACTTATTCCATCTATTTCATCTAATAAAATTATTTTGCCATTGAAAAAAAGAGATTTCTGCCTTACAGCACTTCCCAAGATATTTTCTATACTCTCTTTATCTCTAAAATTACTTGCATTCAATTCAAATAACTCATAATTAAGATCTCGTGCCAATGCGTATACACTTAATGTTTTCCCGCACCCGGAAGGACCAAATATTAGCAAACCTTTGCCTACTTTGAAATTGTTCACAAAATCTTTTAATGTTTTTATTTCTCTATCAATCCCTTTTATTTCTTTTAATGTTTTTGGCCTATATTTATCTAATAGCAAGCTCATTTTCAAAGAATTTTATTATTCCATTTTTAGAATTAATGAATCTTATATTGATCTTATTTGCCTCTTCCCAAACTTCTTTTAATCCTTCTATACCATTATCTTCTTTAAGCACATTTCTATAATATTTTGCTCCAAACAAATTTTCTATAACCTTTTTTTCTATTAAAAATAATGGTAAATGTGCAATAAATGACATATCTTTATTTGGATAAAGCCTTTCCAATAAATATAGCAATTTAGCACTTTTATAATTCTGAACTAAAAGTAGATGAATAATCTCATGAATCAATACATCATTAAACTTATCATAGTCATTATATATTTTTATTGTCAATGGATGTGATAAAGCATTATAATCCATATTCTTAACTAAAAAACAAGTCACATCACCATTAAATTTTATTTTACTAATCTTCTCAATTTCTTTAATTACTTTTTTTTCTACTTTTCTCCAATCTTTTTCTACTTTAATAAGAAATTTTTTAACTTCTGATGATTGATTATCAGAATAACTTAATCCAGACATTTCAGTTAGCATCCTGTCGTATGGAGCTGAATAAAAAAAGTTTACCCTCATTTTTTAACAAAATTTGCAAGTAAAGTTTCCAATTGCAAAAATTCATCACTCCCCTCTACTATTCTAAATTCAATTTCTCCGCATTTATCTATTAATTTAATCTTTTCTTTATCTTCTATATCTAAATTCCATATTTCTTTATGAATTTGTTTTATAACATCTAAGCCACTTAATCCTTGCCGTAGCATAACTTCCAATAACCTTTCTCTGGCTCTTACAAAATCGCCATTAATTGCAATATTTAATACCTCAATTATATCTTTTGGCTTGGCCCTTGATACCAAATCATAAATTAAATCTTCAGTTATACTACTATTTATAACTGCACAACTTTGTATTATATTCTCTATCTTTCTTATGTCCCCTTCACCAACCTCAATTAATGCATTTAATGCCTTTTCATCTATCTTCAGTTTTTCATTCTTTGATACGTTACTTATTATGGCTTTTATATCTTCTCTCTCTAAGGGTTTGAATCTAAAAACAGTACATCTACTTTGTATTGGGTCTATTATTTTGCTAGAATAGTTAGCTAACAAACAAAATCTGCACGTATTTGAATATGTTTCCATTGTTCTTCTTAATGCTTGTTGAGCTTCTCTTGTTAATGAATCAGCCTCATCAAGAATGCACAGCTTTGGAGTATCATTAAAAGATTTTGTCCTTGCAAAATCCTTCACTTTATTTCTTATAATATCAATTCCCCTTTCATCAGAAGCATTTAACTCAAGTGTATTCTCCTGCCAATTGTCTCCATAAAGCTCTCTGCTTGCAACCAATATTAAAGAAGTCTTTCCAACTCCGGCTGGACCCGCAAATAGAAGATTATTTAGGTTTTTATGCTCAACCATTGCCCTTATTCTTTCAACTATTACCTTTTGTCCTTTTATATCATCGAATTTCTTAGGCCTATACTTTTCAGTAAATAACATTTGAGTGCTCTTTTGTCTATATTTATATAATTTTGTATATTAGAAAAATTTTATAAATTTAGCTTAATTAAGTTAGAAGTTAAAAATGTATGATTTTAAGAAAATAGAAGAAAACGTACTAGATTTTTGGAAAAAGAACAGAATTTATGAGAAAGTCAAGAAGAAGAATAACAAAAGAAAAAAATTTTATTTTTTGGATGGTCCGCCATATACCTCTGGGAAGGTGCACATAGGCACAGCATGGAATAAATCATTAAAAGATTCTGTATTAAGGTATAAAAGAGCAAAGGGATTTGATGTATGGGATCGAGCTGGATATGATATGCATGGATTGCCAACTGAGAACGCAACCCTTAAAAAATTAGGATTAAAAAATAATGATGACGTTGTTTCTTTTGGAATTTCCAGATTTATTGAAGAATGTAAAAAACTCTGTTTAGAAAATATGAATTCTATGAATGGGGATTTCAAAAGACTTGGTGTATGGATGGATTTTGATAATGCTTATCAGTCAATAACTAAGGAGTTTATAGAGGGAGAATGGTGGTTAATAAAGAAAGCTCATGAAAAAGGAAGATTATATGAAGGATTAAGGACAATGACTTGGTGTCCAATCACAGAATCAGCTTTGGCTAAACATGAACTTGAGTATAAGAATATAACTGATAATTCTATTTATGTCAAACTTAAATTAGAGGACAAAAATGACCATTATTTGATAATATGGACTACTACGCCCTGGACACTTGCGTTTAATTTAGCAGTTATGGTGAATCCCGATATAACTTATGTCAAAGCTAAAGTTGATAATGAGTTTTGGTATGTTGCTGCTGATTTGGCACAGCCATTCATAAAAGGAATAGCAAATAAAGAATTTAAGATAATTGAGAAGATGAAAGGTAAGAGTCTGGAAGGGTTTGGTTATATTCCTCCGTTTTACAATGAATTAAAAAAATTTTATGATGAGATAAAATCAAATTCACAAAAAACACATACAGTAATCTTATCTAAGGATTATGTAGACACATCTGCTGGTACTGGACTAGTTCATTGTGCGCCTGGTTGTGGCCCAGAAGACTATGAAGTCGGATATAAGAATAATATTCCGCCGTTTAATAATATAGATACTAAGGGGATGTTTCCAAAGGGCATGGGCAAATTTTCTGGATTATTTGCTAGAAAAGATGATGATAAATTTATTGATGAATTGAAAAATTTGGGCGTTCTTATGGAAGTAGTAAAATATCAGCACGATTATCCACATGATTGGAGACATCATCAGCCAGTAATTTTCAGAACAACAAAACAATGGTTTTTCAAAATAGAAGATTTGAAGGATAGTATGATAAAAGCTAATCGGAAAATAAAATGGACACCAAATGCTGCATTCAATGCTTTCGATTCATGGTTAAAAAATTTAAGGGATAATTCAATCTCAAAACAAAGATATTGGGGAACACCAATTCCAATATGGAAAAATGTAGAAGATGAGAATGATTATTTCTTGATAAGCTCAGCAAATGAATTAGAAAATTTATCTAAAACAAAAATAAATGATTTGCATATTTCATCAATAGATAAGATAGAAATAAAAAAAGATGGTAAAATATACAGAAGAATTCCAGATATTTTGGATGTTTGGGTTGATGCTGGAACTGTTTCATGGAACTGTTTAGATTATCCGTCTAATGAAAAGAATTTTAAAGAATTATTTCCAGCTGATTTTATATTGGAAGGAAAAGATCAGATAAGGGGGTGGTTTAATCTTTTGATGGTTGCTTCTATGATTGCTTTTGATAAACCTTCTTTCAAAAATGTATATATGCATGGATTTGTTAATGATTCACTTGGAAGAAAAATGTCCAAGAGTTTAGGAAATTATATCCTTCCTCAAGAGGTTGTTGATAAATATGGGGCTGATAGTTTTAGATATTATTGTATCGGTGGAACAAGTCCGGGACTAGATTTAAACTATAATTTTGAAGATATGAAACTAAAGAATAAAAATCTTACCGTCCTCTGGAATGTAAACAATTATTTAATAGATTTAATAAAAAGTTTAGATATAAATCCAAAAAATCTTAAAATCAAATCAATTGATTTATCAATTGAAGAAAGATATATCCTGTCAAAATTAAATTCTACTATAAAAAGAGCAACAGAATTATTTGAAGAATACAAAATAAATGAAGTTCCAGGAGTCATAGAAGAGCTTTATCTGGAGTTAAGTAGGACTTATATTCAATTAATAAGAGATAAATCTTCAGTAGGAACAGAAAAAGAAAAGAAAGTAGTAGTTTATACTATTTACAAGGTTCTTATTGAATCTCTTAAATTACTCGCTCCAATAACACCATTCATTACAGAAGAGATATATCAAAATCTAAAAAAAGAATTGAAACTAAAAGAAGAAAGCATTCATTTGTTTGATTGGCCCAAAGAAGATAAAAAAATGATAAATAAAAAACTAGAGGAAAATATACAAATATCTAAAGAGATAATAAGTGAAGCATTAGCACATAGAGAAAGAATAGGGTATGGGGTAAGATGGCCTTTGAATGTTATGGAGATTTATACATCAGATGAATCAGTAATAAAATCAATTAAACAAATCGAACCTTTAATCATAAGACAAATTAATATCAAAAAAATAAAACTAATGAAAGAAAATGCAGGAACTAAATTTAAAATAATTCTTGATGATAAAATAACTCCAGAATTAGAACAGGAAGGTTTTGCAAGGGAATTGACGAGAAGAATTCAGAACTTAAGGAAAAAAGCTGGATTAAAGAAACAAGATAAAATTAAATTGAACTTAGTTTCAGATTATGATTTAGGGGAATTTATTAAAGAAATAAAAGAAAAAGTTGGGGCTAAGGAAATAACCAATAAACAGACAAAAGAAGCCTTAAAAGAGAATATTAAGGGTAAAGAATTCTTAATTTCTTTGTCAAAGATATGATTTCAGAGTGACTACATCTTTTAGGTTATATTTAAATACCTTTCTATTCATTTATAAAGGAAAGCTATGATGGGGGGATAAAAATAGCACAAGCAAAAACCAAATCTGTCAGTTCTAAAAGATCAAAGAAAGAAGTAAAACTACAAAATATTGTTGCCACAACAACATTATGGCAAGATATTCCATTAATTAAGTTAGCAGAAACATTACCTAATACGGAATATAATCCAGAACAATTTCCAGGATTAGTAATGCGTATTAAAGAGCCAAAGACTTCTGCATTAATCTTTAGCTCAGGAAAAGTTGTATGTACAGGAGCTAAATCAATGCTTAAAGTAAAGGATTCAATAAGGGCTATAATCAAAAATATAGAAAAAATAAACATAAGAATTAAAGTTGATAAAGTATTAAAAGAAATAAAAGTCCAAAATATGGTAGCCTCTGGATCCATAGGAATGGACCTTAATCTTAACTCATTAGCTATGACTTTGGATAATACAGAATATGAGCCAGAACAATTTCCAGGACTAGTATTCAAGCTATCTGGAACAAATGCCACTTTCCTGTTGTTTAGTAATGGTAAAATCGTCTGTACTGGAACTAAATCAGAAAAGAAACTTCATGAAGCAGTTGACAAACTTATTATTCATTTAAAGAAGCACATCAGATGAATAATATATTTTGAACCACAATAAATATTTATAATTTTAATTATATTCTCACTAAAATGGAGGCTCAACAACAAATAGAAAAGTTTCAAGAAATTCTTGAAAATCATTATCAGAAAGAGATACATAATGTAATAAACAAAGGCAAAAAATCAATAGTTTTGGATTTCAAGCTTTTGGCTGAGATTGAGCCAGATTTGGCTGAAGATTTGTTGGATACCCCTGAAGATACAATAAGATCAGCTGAATTGTCATTGGAACATTTTGATATTAAGAAAGATTTTAGGGTTAGGTTTAAAAATCTACCAAAAACACAAGAAATAACAATTAAAGACATAAGATCTGAACATCTTGACAAATTTTTAACATTTATAGGGATTGTAAGGCAAGCTTCAGATATAAGGCCACAAGTTGTTTCTGCAAGATTTGAATGCCCTAGTTGTGGAAACGTAATCTCAATATTACAGATAGATACTAAATTTAAGGAGCCAATGAGGTGTAGTTGTGGAAGAAGGGGCAAATTTAGATTATTAAATAAAGATTTAGTAGATGCCCAAAGATTAATTGTAGAAGAGGCCCCAGAAGATTTACAGGGGGGAGAACAACCCAAAAGATTAGCTGTTTTTCTTAAAGAAGATTTAGTTGAGCCAATAATGGAAAAGAAAACAACCCCTGGAAGTAAAATAAGGGTAAATGGGGTAATAAAAGAGGTTCCAGTAATGCTGAAGTCTGGAGCCCAATCAATAAGATATGACTTAATTGCAGAATCAAATTATATTGAGCCATTAGAGCAGACCTTTGAGGACATTGATATAGATGAAAAAGAGATGGAAGAAATAGAGAAACTTGCAAAAGATCCCAAGGTTTATGAGAAATTAATAAACAGTATAGCCCCATCAATATACGGACATGAAAAGGTAAAAGAAGCAATATTATTACAAATAATGGGAGCAGTTAAAAAAATAAGAGAGGATGGAACAAGATCCAGAGGAGACATTCATGTGTTACTTGTAGGAGATCCAGGATCTGGTAAAAGTCAGATTCTAAAATTTGTCTCTAAAGCAGCACCAAAAGCAAGATATGTAAGCGGAAAAGGAGCAACATCAGCAGGATTAACAGCATCCGTAGTAAGAGATGAATTTTTAAGAGGATGGGCATTAGAAGCAGGAGCCATAGTTCTTAGTAATCATGGTATAGCTTGTTTAGACGAATTAGACAAATTATCTACAGAAGATAGTTCTGCGTTGCATGAGGGAATGGAACAGCAAACTATTAGTATCTCAAAGGCAAATATACAAGCAACACTAAGATCAGAAACAACTATATTGGCTGCAGCAAACCCGAAACTAGGAAGATTTGATCCATATCAACCAATAGCTTCACAGATTGATATGCCACCAACATTAATCAATAGATTTGATTTAATTTTTGTGATAAGGGATATTCCAAATAAAGAATTAGATGATAAAATAGCAAAACATGTTCTAAGATTACAGCAAGAACCCACATCTCTTGAGACCGAAGTTCCAGTAAAATTATTAAAAAAATATGTAGCTTATGTAAAACAAAAAATATATCCAATATTAACTGATGAAGCCATTAATGAAATAAAAAAGTTTTATATTGGTTTAAGATCTTCTGGTCAGACTGGAGAGGGAATTAAACCAATTCCAATCTCAGCAAGACAGTTAGAGGCATTAGTTAGGTTAGCCGAGGCTTCTGCAAGAGTAAGATTATCTGATAAAGTAACAAAGAAAGATGCAAAGAGAGCAATTGATTTGTTGAAATACTGTTTGATGCAGGTTGGTTATGATTATGAGACAAAACAAATTGATATAGATATAATCTCAACAGGAATTCCAGCCTCTGAAAGGTCAAGAATATATGTAATTAGAGATATAATCACACAGCTTGAAAAGAAAGTCGGGCAAAGAATTCCTATAACAGAAATATTAGAAGAAGCAAAAACAAAAAATATAAATGAATCTCAAGTTGAGGAAATCTTAGAAAGATTAAGGAGAGAAGGAGAGATATTCCAGCCAAATAGGGATACAATATCTAAAGTATAAAATTGGAAACAAAATTTCAAAAAAGAAATGTAGCATACAAATTATGGATTTCTAATTTACTTAGCGGAAGATTTGTCAAAACAGCTGGTGAATTTGAATCAGATTATGTGGAAATAAACAATTACAAAGTTTCTAGAGTAAACTTAATAGGTAGTGTTATATTTAAGTATGAAAGTGAAGATAAAAATTATTTGTCAATAACATTAGATGATGGTACTTTTTCTATAAGATTGAAAACATGGCAAGAAAATACGAGTATATTAAGGAATATAAATCAAAGCGATCTAGTATTAGTAATCGGAAAAGTAAAACAATTTAATGAAGAGATGTATATAACTCCAGAGATAGTTAAAGTATTAGATAATCCAAATTTAGAGGTTTTAAGAAGATTGGAATTATTAAATGAAATTGGAAAGCCAATTAGTTTACAGCCCGAGAATACAATAAATAATACAGACGATACAAATGAAAAAGCCATAGAAGAAATGCCATTTTCTGCCTCAAGACAGGCGATTTTGAATTTAATAGAATCTCTAAGCAATGACCAAGGCGTTAAGATAGAAGAGGTAATTGAAAAATCTGGACTTGGAAATGAAGCAGAGACAATACTAAATGAGCTGTTAAAAGAGGGAGAAATCTACCAACCAAAACCCCAATATCTAAAATTATTAGAGTAAAAAAACTTTTAAACCCAATATTTCTGTTATGCTTATGACAGAGTTTAATTATGATAAGATACTAAGTAGAGCTAGAGATAAGCTTCCTGAGAAAGTTTTATCTAAAGATAGATTTGAAATTCCAAAAGTTAGGGGTCATATTCAGGGCGTTAAAACAATAATTTCAAATTTTAACCAGATAGCAAGCACTTTGGGAAGAGAACAGCAACAATTGCTTAAATATCTTCAAAGAGAGTTAGCTACTCCTGCTGAGATAGACGGCCCTAGATTAGTACTTGGAAGAAAGATAAGTGCTTCTTTGATAAATGCTAAAATAGAGCAATTTGCAAAAGAATATGTCCTTTGTGTAGAATGCGGGAAACCAGACACAAAAATAATGAAAGAAGAAAATATATTTACATTAAAATGCACTGTTTGCGGAGCAAAACACCCAATAAGAAGTAAGATTTAAGATGTATGTTAAAATACACAAAACAGAAGATAGAGAAATTGTAGCTATATGCGATGAAGAATTAATAGGAAAGAAATTTGAAGACAGTGGATTAGTTCTTGATGTAAATGAAACTTTCTATAAAGGCCAAAAATTAGATGATGATGCAACATTGGAAATTATGAAAAAATCTGATATTCTAAATATCATTGGCAAGAAATCAATTGAATTAGCATTAAAAAATAATATAATCTCGAAAGAAAACATAATCAAAATAAAAGGAATTCCGCATGCACAAGTATTCTGATATTTATACAACAGATAGAAATTATCAGGCAATTATTCAAATCAGACCTAAGAATATGGAAGTTTATGATTTTGTTATTAATTTGATAAGAGAAAGAAAAAACTGTTTCATTAATAAAGAAGAAGAATTGAAAACAGGAATAGATATTTACATTAATGACAAGACATTTGCGGTAGCTGTGGGAAAAAAGCTCAAAAGTAGATTTGGGGGAACAGTAAAACTATCAAGAAAACTTCATTCTAGAGACAGACAAACAAGCAAAGCGTTATATAGAGTTACTGTTTGTTTCAGATTGAATCAATAGTTTTATATATACAAATTAAAATGAAAGATAAAAATGGACAATAAGGAGAAGGGAAGAGCTATACTACTGGGGATATTGATTGTAGGTGGTGGTCATTTATATATGGGCGAGATCAAGAAAGGTCTAACCCTATTTTCTGCCCAAGTATTGTTCGCTATTATCATGTCTTTCTTTATATTTTCACAAGAACTTTATCTTTTCATAGCCTTGATGGTTGGTTTGTATGCCTACTCTATATATGACTTGCTGTGTAACTTGGGGATTGTAAAAGAGAGCAACAAGATAAAGATACAAAGCTTAAATTCACATCTTGAACAAAAAGGAACGGACAACGATATATCTGATTTGAAGGTTATAATTGTAGTAAGCATTTATATAGCTGTTATGGTGCTTATAATATGGTATAGCTAAGGAATATAAAATGAATAAAAAATTATTGTTTCCCAAAGTTTTATAAATTAATTTCTTATTAAATGATTATGGAACAGAACGAAGAGGAATTCAGAGTTAAGATTCCTAGGGGAAATGAAACAATCGGGGTGTTACAACAAAGGTTGGGAGCATCAAGAATGAGAGTAACTTGTCTTGATGGCAAAACAAGGGTTTGTAGAATACCTGGAAGACTAAAAAGAAAAATGTGGCTCAGAGAGGGAGATTTTGTATTAGTGGAGCCATGGGAATTAGGGGGAGACGAGAAAGGAGATATAATTTTTAAGTATAAACCAACACAAGTAGAATGGTTAAAGAAAAAAGGGTACATAAAAGGAATAGAAGATATTGAAGAATTTTAAGATGTACCAAGAAGAAATAAAAATTCCTAAGGATAGAGTAGCGGTTTTAATAGGAAAAGATGGAAAATTAAAAAGAGAAATAGAAAAGTTGACAAATATTCATATATATGTTGATTCTAATGATAGTCTTATAACCCTTAAGTCAGAGGATAGTGTTTCATTATTTGATGCTAAGCCGATAATAAGGGCTATTGCACGTGGATTTAACCCAAAAATAGCAGAATTACTAATTGATCAGGATTATTCTTTAGAAGTCATAGACTTAAAAGACTTTGCAGGAGACTCAAAGAAAAAAATGATTAGATTAAAAAGCAGATGCATCGGCACTGGAGGAAAAGCAAGAGAGAGTATAGAACAATTAACAAATACACACATTTCGGTTTATGGTAAAACAGTCTCAATAATAGGAAAAATTGAAAATGTATATCTTGCTAAGGCTGCAGTAGAATCATTATTAGGCGGTTCCCCACATGGTAAAGTATACAGAAGAGTACAAGAAAGAAAGAATAAATCTTCTGATAAGTAACATAAAAAAGAAAAAGGAATTCTCTGGAATAGATGATCAATTTGTTAGAGATTTAATTCATAAAAAATTAAATAATAGAGAATTAGAAAATATTTATAACCATAATAAGCCGGAAAAGTCCAAGGAATTTAAAAATTCAGTAAAATTAATAAGAAAAATTTTACACGAGACTTATGGTGTATTTAATCTGAGCAGAAAAAGAATAAAATTACTAAATCAATTAAAAGAAGAGATTAAAAAAACAAACAAAATTAATGGTCCAACAATTGATTTTCATATAAAATTGTTAAAAACACATAAATCAACTAATGAGAGAGTTGATTATTATAATGAAATCTATGGAAGAATATTTAGCACAATAAAACCAGAGATTATACTTGACTTATCTGCTGGATTAAATCCGTTATCATATCCATGGATGGGTTTAAATAAAGTTAAATATATTGCTACGGAACTTACTAATGAGGATACAGAATTTTTAGATGAATATTTTAAATCAATGGCTAAATTTGGTTTAGATGGGAAAACCTTAAATCTAAACTTATTAAAAACCCAGGAATTTCCCAAATCAGATATATGCTTTCTGCTTAAAACATTAGATTCTTTAGAGACCTTAAAAAAAGGGATAAGTGAATCAATAATTAATAATATAGATACTAAACTGTTAATTATTAGCTTTCCAACTAAAACATTGTCCGGAAAAACAATAAATAAAAAGAGATTAGCGTGGTTTAATAAGCTGATTTCAAATTATTCTACTTTTGAAATAAAGAATGAAATATTCTATATCATAGATAAAAAACTTTATTAATGGTTTGGAAATTTTTATAATTGAATGACAGAGAAGATAAAAGCAATAGAATTAGCGAAAAAACAAAGGGAAATTTCGATTTCGGAATTCTTTACAAAGAATAGGCATTTATTAGGATTTGACAATCCAAGAAAAGCTTTACTTACTACAGTTAAGGAAGCAGTAGACAACTCTTTGGATGCGTGTGAGGAGATGAATGTTCTTCCAGAAGTTATTGTAAAAATAGAGCAGACTTCTGAAGAAAGATTCAGAATTTCTGTAGAGGATAATGGTCCAGGAATAGTAAAACAACAGATTCCAAATATATTTGCTAAATTATTATATGGGAGTAAGTTTCATAGCCTTAAACAATCAAGAGGACAGCAAGGAATAGGCATAAGTGCATCAGTAATGTACTCCCAATTAACAACAGGAAAACCAACAAGAATAATTTCTAAAATCTCGCCAAAAAAGCCCGCTAATTATTATGAATTACATATAGATACAAAAAAGAACGAGCCAGAAATTGTAATTGACAAAGAAATGGATTGGAATAAAGATCATGGGACAAAAATAGAACTTGAATTAGAAGGGATATATCAAAAAGGAAAACAAGGTGTAGAAGAATATCTTAAACAAACCGCAATAATAAATCCGCATTTGCATCTAATTTATCATTCTCCTGAAAATACAAAAATAGAATATCCAAGAGCAGTAGATAATCTTCCAGTTGAACCTAAAGAAATTAAGCCACACCCATATGGTGTTGAACTTGGTATGCTAATAAATATGATGAAAGAATCCAAGTCAAGAAATATTTCATCTTTTTTATCCACGGATTTTTCAAGAGTAAGTCCGAATTTAGCAAAAGAGTTATGCAATAAAGCGGGAATATCCGATAAAACACACCCAAGTAAGGTTTCAAGAGAAGAAGCAGATAAATTACTTAAAGTTATAAGGGAAACAAAAATAATCTCCCCTCCAACAAACTGTTTATCTCCGATAGGAGAAGAGCTTATGCTAAAAGGATTAAAAAAAGAGATAAATGCAGATTTTTATGCCGCAGTCACTAGACCCCCATCAGTCTACAGGGGTAATCCATTCCTTGTAGAAGCAGCAATAGCATATGGCGGAGATTTGCCAAAAGAAGATTTAGTCAGGGTATTAAGATTTGCCAATAGGGTTCCATTATTATATCAACAAAGCGCATGCGCATCAACAAGATCCATAATTCAAACTTCATGGAATAATTATGGACTTAGTCAAAGCAAAGGTGCTCTGCCTTCTGGACCAGTATTAATTTTAGTTCATGTTGCTTCTGTATGGGTTCCATTCACATCAGAATCAAAAGAAGCCATTGCACATTATCCGGAAATAATAAAAGAGATGAAGTTAGCATTACAGGAATGCGGAAGGAAAGTCTCAAGCTATATAAGAAAAACAGTTAAAGCCAGAGAACAAAAAGAAAAGATAAGCTTATTTGAAAAATATATTCCAGAATTGGCTGCTGCTTTAAGTGACCTTAGTGATGAGAAAAAATCAGTGATAGAAGAAGATCTTAAAAAAATACTTAAGAAAGGAATGAAGAATCTATTAGCAGAAATAGCGGAAACTAAAGAGGAGAAATAATGCCAGAAGAAGATTCAAAAAACTCATTGAAAAAATTCGGGAAAAAAATAGTTGAACAAACTAAAAAAGGCAAAAATCCAGAAATTAAATTGCCTCTGAGAAATTTAAGTAATATAATCTACGATAAAAAGTCTAGAACATTGACATTAGGAAACAAAGAAGGCACAAGAAACTTTTTCAATGTTGCTCATGCAAAGAAATTTTTACAAACTATAGAAGTTGCCAGCTTGATAAAAAAAGAACTTTTGAATACAGGTAAACACGAACATCTTAGAGGGGTCTTCTATATGACTAAAAGGACAATTCCCGGGACTAATGTCAATCTTGTTGATGAGCAAGTAGAGAGCGATAAAGCAATAGAAGATTTAGAGGTAATAACGGGATTGTCAAGGGAACAATTACATGTTTCTGCCAATAAAATGGGTAGTATGGTTGGTAACATTATAATAAAAGATACAGGAGATACAATAGACTGTTCCAAACTAGGAAGAGGTGGATATTCAATTCCTTCAATTACGGATGAATTAAGCTTTAGCAAAGTTAATGCTGATTATATATTATATATGGAAAAAGCAGCAATATTTGAAAGATTAAATGAGGATAAATTCTGGAAAAAAAACAATTGTATATTAGTTACATCACAAGGTCAGACAACCAGGGGAATAAGAAGGCTTCTACAAAGATTATATGAAGAGAAAAAACTTCCAATATATGTAATGACTGACTTTGATGCTTGGGGATTTTATATTTATTCTGTAATAAAATATGGATCAATAGCATTAGCACATGCCTCAGAAAAATTAACTATTCCTGGGGTTAAATTTCTCGGTATAACAGCAGATGATATTGAGAAATATGACTTAAAGAAACATTTAATCAAATTAAATGATCAAGATATAAAAAGAATAAAACAAGTTGTTGATTATGACTGGTTTAAGGATAATAAAGACTGGCAAAGACAGCTTAAAATGATGAAGCAGATGAATGCAAAAGCAGAGATTCAGGCACTATCATCTAAGGGGATAAGTTTTATATCCGAGGAATATCTGCCAGAAAAGATAAAAAAGAAGGATTTTTTGGATTAAATGAAACATAAACTCTTGATATCATTTTTTCTAATTTTGATATTTGTTTCTATCTTTTTAGGCTTTGGATATACTGGAAAGGTTTCTGAATATATAGCTCCGGATGAACAAGGCTCGATTGATGTTTATTTTTGCCCAACCGATAATTGCAGGGAAGTTTACTCAAACATAATTAAAGACTCAAATAATATTAATTGTGCTATATTTGAAATGGACTCAATTATTCAGGAATTTGATAGGAAATCTTCTGTTACAAATGTTAAAATTGTGTCGGACAATTCAGCCAAACATAAATTAAGTAATTTTAGTTTTGTGAGATTTGACAACAATAATCAACTAATGCATAATAAATTCTGTTTATTTGAAAAAAACAACAAAAAATTTATTCTAACTGGGTCTTTGAATCCCACAGAAAACGGATTTAATAAGGATAGAAATAATCTTGTTGTTATAGAGTCTAGTTATTTATATGGGAATTATAGAGAAGAATTTAATGAATTGTGGAATGGTTTTTATGGAGAAGGAGAAAAGGTTCAATATCCAAGGATTTATTTTAATGGGTTCTTATTAGAAAACTATTTTTGCCCAGAAGATGAATGTGAATCAAGACTATTTAATTTGATAAAGAACTCCAATGAAAGAATATATTTCATGACCTTTTCGTTTACTTCAGATACGATTGGAGATTATATCATAAAGAAATCCTCAGAAGGTATAGATGTTAAAGGAATATTTGATAAGTTAAAAGATGATAAGTATTCGGAATTTAGTAAGATGAAAGAAAAGAAACTAAATGTTAAAGTCTATGAAGGTGCATTATTGCATCATAAAGTTTTTATCGTAGATGATACAGTATTGTTTGGGAGCTATAATCCAACAAGTTCTGGTGATGAAAGGAATGATGAAAACATTATTATAATTCATAATAAGGAAATAGCCGATAAATTTGTTAAGGAATTAAATTATTTATTTGAAAATGGAAAATAATAAATTACATTATGTTGTTGCTACTGCAATAATTGTAAAAGGAGATAAATACTTAATTCTTAAAAGAAGTGATAGAGAGAAAGCATATCCTGGAAGATGGACTGTTCCTGGCGGAAAATTAGAAAGAAAAGATTATGAGAATAAACTGCCTACAAAACAAAACGATAAAAATTGGTATGGTGTTATTGAAGAATTAATAAAAAGAGAAGTCAAGGAAGAAACTAACTTAGAAGTCAAAGATATAAAATATTTAATTGATATGACTTTCATTCGCCCAGATAACATTCCAGTCGTTGTTTTAAGTTATTATTGTATGTATAATTCAGGTGAAACCAAAATAAGTAGTGATTTTACTGACTTCAAATGGGTAAATATAGACGAAGCTAAAAATTTTAATTTAATAGAAGGGATATATGAAGAACTTGAGATGGTAGAAGACATATTAAATGGAAAAGAAATAAAAAGATTTGAAAAATTCAAATCTTAACAACATGCTTTTGAAAAACTAAACATTATTTTCTTTAATCCCCATAATAAAACTATTACTGCTAATGCTTCGTTTAACGACCATGTTCCAACCCACAATGACCATGCAACCCATAATAGAATTAATCCCATCACCAAAGTGACAACCTTCATTGCTTGACTGCATTTACAACTCATACCACCACAATGGATGCATACATCCCCATTACTCTTCTTTGTTTTTGATACCATTAAATCACCTCTACTCTAAAATATATTTTGTAATTTTTAAATATTCTCTTCATAGAAACGTTTTTAAATTATCTAAGAGGAGAGTTCTTTTATGCCTCAGTAGCTCAGCAGGTAGAGCACATGGCTGTTAACCATGGGGTCGGAAGTTCGAGTCTTCCCTGGGGCGTTTTTGGGGGCCCGTGGCTTAGTTTGGTTAGAGCACTCGACTGATAAAATTTAATTAAGAAATCGAGAGGTCCGCAGTTCGAATCTGCGCGGGCCCATCTTAAGAGTTATCTTACTTTTTCTCCACTAATAAAATTTTTATCTAATGTTAATAATATTCTTGAGTTTTCATCTTCTCCAACCGCTAACAACATTCCTTGACTTTCTATTTCCCTAATTTTTATTGGTTCTAAATTAGCTATCACAATTATCATCTTTCCAATCAACTCTTCTTTAGAATAACTTTTCTTTATTCCGGCAATAATTTGCCTTTCTTCCCCAATATCAACTTTTAGAATATACAACTTATCAGCATTTGGATGATCTTTTACTTCCAATATTCTTCCTGATCTTAAATCAAGCTTTTCCCAATCCTCAAATTTTATTTTGTTCATTCTATCTTATTGAATAATATTCCTTCTTTCTTGACTTTATAAGATTTAATCAAACCAAATCTGCATTCATCCAACAATCCATTTTTTATTCCCAATTGTTTATTCAATTTTCTGCTTGTTTCTGGAATAAATGGGCTAATCAAAATGCTTATTATCCTTAAACTTTCCAAAAGAGTATAAAGATGTTTTTCCTGCTCTTTATCTTTAAGTTCCCATATCTTCTCTTCATTAATGTGCTTATTGCATTCTGATATAAACCTAAAAATTTCAGATAATGCATTATGTAGCTCAAATTTATCCATACAATCATGGATTTTTTTAAGGTTTAATCTATCAATCAATTTTTTATCCAAAACAGATTTCTTAATCTCCCCATTAAAATTTTTCTCAGCTAAAGTGAGTATTCTGCTGACTAGATTGCCCAACTCATTGGCTAATTCATTGTTTATTCTAATTTTAAGAATACCCTCATTAACATCACCATCTTGGCCAAATGGAATCTCCCTTATTAGATAATATCTCAATTGATCCGCACCATATTTATCAACAAAGAATTTTGGATTTACAACATTACCAAGGCTTTTTCCTATTTTTTTCCCATTGACAGTTAAATATCCATGTACAAGAATTGTTTTTGGAGTTTTTATTTTAGCTGACATCAACATTCCGGGCCAGATAACACTATGAAACCAGTTTATTCCTTTGCCAATTAGATGAACATCGGCAGGCCAGAATTGCTTAAATTTTTCTCCTTCTGGATAATCAACTCCGGAAACATAATTTATCAGAGCATCAAACCAAACATAAATTACATGTTTCTCATCTATGGGCGTTTTAATTCCCCATTCTTTATTAATCCTGCTTACACTTAAATCCTTAAGTTCATCATCTTTTAATCTCGATAGAATATCATTTCTTTTTTCTTTTGGCAATATAAAATCTTTTGATTCAACTAATTTTATTAATTTGTTTCTATATTTTGAAAGTTTGAAGAAATAGCTCTCTTCTTTTATTAGTTTTAATTCTTGATTATGCTCCGGACATTTTCCATCCACTAATTCCTTTTCTGTTTTAAATTCTTCACACCCAGTACAATATAATCCTTCATAATTGCTCTTGTAGATATCTCCCTTTTCATACACTGATCTAAATATATCTCTTGCGATCCTTTTATGTTTACTTTCAGTAGTTCTTATAAAATGATTATAGCTTATATTGAGAATTTTACAAAGTTCTTTAAATTTTTCAGCATTTTCATCAACAAACTCTTTTGTATCTTTATTTACTTTTTTGGCAGCCTCCTCATTTTTTTGGGCATTATCATCAGTTCCAGTCAAAAAGAAAACATCTTCTTCCTTTAATCTATGCCATCTTGCTAATACATCTGCTAATATCTTCTCATATGCATGGCCAATATGTGGTTCAGCATTCACATAATCTATAGCAGTTGTAATATAAAATTTTTTCATCTCTAAAACTTATTATATTACTTATTTAAAATTTGCTATGCGGCTTGCGGGAATCGAACCCGCGTTTCAAGCTTGGGAAGCTCGCATTCTACCACTAAACTAAAACCGCAAAATATTAAATTTCTCTTCTATCTATCTCATTATTTACTATGTTAATAACTTGCGAAGAAAAATAATCAACTTTGCCGATACTTATAAGCTTAATATTAAAATTTTTCAAAATAAATTTTTTCTCTTTTTTATCTATGCCTTCATGATCTCCCAAAACAAATAAAGGATTATCTTTAAACTCAACATTTCTTATATCCTCTCCATTTCTATCAAGCAAGTATACATCTTTATCGTTATATTCTTTAATCAAATCCCTTATACTTTTCTTTTCTATGAAACATCCAGGAAATACCTCTAATTTTTGTCCTTTTTTATATTTGAACAACATTCTTTTTATCAATCCACCAACATCTTTTTTTGATATAGGGATTTCTGGGTCATACAAAAACTCTAAATGTTTTGGAGCATCGGGCGGACCGTTTAAAATTAAATGCAGTTTGACGTCCTTTCTTATATTATTAGAAAGGAAAAATGATGCTATTACTGCATGACATGCTATATCCAATCTTCCAGCTTTCATTAAATCATCAAAATTGCCAGAAGTTCTTCCCTTTGCTGAATAATAAATAAATTGTCTCATATTAACTGCTCCCGCCGGGATTTGAACCCGGGTTCTCGCCTCGAGAGGGCGAAGTCCTTGGCCACTAGACTACAGGAGCCCATACAAAAATCTTTTTGTGAATTTTATAAAACTTATGAAATAGCCCCACCTGGATTCGAACCAGGGTTTCAAGGTTTCTCCCATTTCCAGAGCCTCGCGTCCTTGACCGCTAGACTATGGGGCTATGATGAATAAAATCCCATGAACCTTTATAAATTTTAACTAGCAAATTTTCTATATGAAAATTGATGATATTTTAAAAGAACATAATATCAAATATGAGATTACAAAACATGATAGAAAAATAATAAAGTCTGATGATTTAGAAGATAAAAATATCAAGAAAGAAGATGTTTGCAAAACAATAATATTAAAGACGAGAAAAGGGGAATATTTAGCTGTTTGCCTCAAAGGAGAGGATAGAATTGATACAAAAAAAGTAAGAGAAATTATAGGAAAGAAAGTGGACATTGCTTCTCATCAAAGTGTTGAAAGTTCTACAGGATTAAAAGTTGGAGAAATCTGTCCATTATTAGTTGATATGCCTATCCTCATAGATAAAAAAGTTTTTGAAAAAGATAAATTACATTTTGGTTCTGGAGATTTACATCATGACTTAGTTATGAACCCAAAAGATTTGGAAAAAGTTATTAAATTCAAGATTGTAGACATTAGAAAAGATGAATAAAACACAACATAAAAATTTTTAATAAAGAAAATTCTAAATCTTAAAATGAGAGAACCAAATTCGATGGATGAATGCGTATATCATACAATCAGAATTATAGGAGAAGGAAGAGTTAGAGTTTGGGTTCTAAGAGAAAATTGCCCTAAATGTAGTAAGGCTTTAATGTCTAAACCTAAAGATCCAAAAACTGGGAAATTTAAGACAAGAGCTAAAGAATATGTTTGTTCTGAATGTGGTCATACTGAAGACATAGATGAATATGCTGAAAAATTAAATGCTAGTGTACAATATATTTGCCCTTATTGTAAGAGTAAAGGGGAGTTAGAAGTTCCTTTCAAAAGAAAGAAAACAAATGTTTATGATGAGAACAAAAAAAAAGAAGTTAGAAAAGAGGCTTTAATCTTCAAATGCCAGAAATGTAACAAGGAGATTAAGGTTGTCAAATTGAAATAAAACAAAAGGTTTATAAATGGTCTTTCTGACATAAATTTTACCCCAACTGATCAAAGAGGAAAAATGTATAATCAAATGTAATTTCAGCCGCTGATTCTGTTAGTTAGTTAATAAAATGCCAAACATAAGATCACCTAGGAGAGGAAGTTTACAGTATTGGCCCAGGAAAAGAGCCAAACGTAGCTATGCTTCTATTAGATCATGGGTTGGACAAAATGAGACAAAGTTATTGGGTTTTGCTGGCTATAAAGCCGGAATGACACATATTATTATAAGAGATAATACCAATTCAATAACAAAAGGGGATTTAATTTCACAGCCCGTTACTGTTATCGAATGTCCACCTTTAAAGCCTCTTTCTTTAAGATTTTACAAAAAAACTCCGACTGGATTAAGATGTGTCTCAGAATTATTTGCCAAAAATTTAGATAAAGAATTAACAAGAAAAATAAAACTTTCAAAAAAATCAAATGAATCACAAGATTATGATAATATAAAATTAGTTGTTTATACCCAGCCAAAGTTAACAAGTATCGGAAAAAAGAAACCAGAAATTTTCGAATTAGGAATTTCTGGGAATAAAGAACAGAAATTAGAATTTGGAAAATCATTATTGAATAAAGAAATAAATATTAATGAAGTGTTTAAAGAAGGACAATTCTTGGATGTTCATGGAATTACAAAGGGAAAAGGTTTTCAGGGAACAGTTAAGAGATTTGGGGTATCAATAAGACAACATAAATCTGAAAAAGTTAAGAGGGGAGTAGGGAGCTTAGGACCTTGGACACCAAAAAGAGTTTCATTTAGGGTTCCTATGCCTGGAAAGATGGGATATCATCAAAGGGTAGAATATAATAAATGGTTATTGAAAATAAGCAATAAAATTGAAGAGATAAATCCCAAAGGTGGATTTTTGCAATATGGCTTGGTTAAAAGTGATTTTATCTTATTAAATGGTTCAGTTCCTGGATCAAGGAAAAGATTAGTTATTTTAACAGAACCGATGAGAGCAAAGAAACAGTCTCAAAAATCAGAGATAAATTACATAAGTTTGGAGTCCAAACAATGAAAGTAGATGTATTAAATTTAGAAGGAAAGAAAACAAAGACATTAGACTTGCCTATTCAGTTTGATGAAGAGTATAGGCCAGATTTAATTAAAAGAGCAGTTTTATCAATACAATCTAATAACAGACAACCATATGGCGCTAATGTAAGGGCAGGAAAAGATTACTCAGCTAAATTATCAAGAAGAAGAAGAAAGTATAAAACAGCTTATGGAAAAGGGATATCAAGAGTTCCTAGAAAAACAGTGTGGCATAGAGGAACGCAATTTGGTTGGGTAGGAGCATTATCGCCTGGAACTGTTGGTGGTAGAAGAGCACATCCGCCTAAAGCTGTAAAGGAATGGAGCAAAAAATTAAACATAAAGGAAAGAAGAAAAGCAATAAGATCAGCAATAGCCTCAACAATAGATAAGGAATTAGTTAAGAGCAGGGGTCATTTATATAATGATGTTCCAATAATATTTGAGAATAAACTTGAGGAATTATCAAAGACTAAAGATATTATATTTGTAATGAAAAACATTGGGCTTAGTGATGAATTAAATAGATTAAAAACAAAGAAGATAAGGGTCGGAAAAGGGAAAAATAGGGGTAGAAAATACAATACAAAAATAGGTCCATTAATTGTTGTTTCAGACAGTTGTAAATTACAAAAAGTTGCTTTGAATATTCAAGGAATTGATATTGTTAAAGTTAAAAATCTGAATGCTGAATTATTATCTCCTGGAACAAATCCTGGAAGATTAGTAATATGGACAGAAAAAGCAATTGAAAGATTAGCAAAGGAGAATTTATTTATCTAAAAATGTTAGACATAATAAAATATCCATTGGCAACTGAAAAATCAGTTAGATTAATGGAATCAGAAAATAAATTAATATTCATAGTAAGCAGAAAAGCAAAAAAACAGGAGATAAAAGAAGCTGCTGAATCATTATTCAATATAAAAGTTAACAAGATTAATACTACAATATTATCAACTGGAAAGAAAAAAGCATATTTAACATTGTCAAAGGAAACTCCAGCAGTAGACATAGCAACACAATTAGGATTAATATAAAATGGGAAAGAGACTAATAACACAAAGGCGTGGAAAAGGAACTTTCGCTTACAAAGCACATAGCCATCGCTATAAAGGTAGAATTCAGAATATTAAATCAAGAGAGAATATTAAAGGACAAATAATCAACTTTGTAAAATGCCCAGGTCACACTGCACCCTTAGCCAAAGTTATTTATGAGAATGGAGAAAGAATATTGATGCCTGCTCCAACTAATGTAAGATTAAATGATAATATATTTGCAGGAGATAATTCCCCAGTCCAAACTGGAAGTATACTAACCTTGAAGAACATTCCTGAAGGTACATTAATTTATAATATAGAATCAAGACCTGGAAAATCATCCTTTTGTAGAAGTGCAGGTTCATTTGCTAGGGTTGTATCAAGAACTTCTAATGGGGTATTAATAAAATTCCCATCTAAGAAAGAAAAATTATTGAATCCAGAATGCAGGGCTACAATTGGAGTAGCAGCTGGCGGTGGAAAAAGAGACAAGCCATTTGTAAAAGCTGGAAAGAGATGGCACGTAATGCATGCTAAAGGAAAATTATATCCTAGAACATCTGGAGTTGCAATGAATTCTGTTGATCATCCATTTGGTTCAGGAAGAGGTAGACATGTTGGTAAATCAAAGATACCTCCAAGAAATGCTCCAGCTGGAAGAAATATTGGACTATTACATGCTAGAAAAACAGGAAGGGGCGGAAAGAAGGGATAAAAATGGCAACTAAATCTACTTACAGAGGAAAAACAATTGAAGAATTACAAAGTATGGATTTTAAAGATTTTTTGAAATTGCTCAATTCACGTCAAAGAAGATCATTGAATAGGGGATTAACTGACCCTCAAAAAAAATTATTGGAAAAAATAAAAAAGTATAAAGAGAAAAAAATCGCCAAACCAATTAAGACACATTGTAGGGATATGATTGTTCTTCCTGATATGGTTGGACTAACAATAAGAATTTACTCCGGAAAAGAGTTTGTTCCTGTAATAATAACTGAGAAGATGATTGGTCATTATCTTGGCGAATTCGCTTTAACAAGAAAAATAGTTACACACTCTGCACCAGGTATAGGAGCAACAAGGTCAAGTGCAGCAGTATCTGTCAAATAAAAATGGAAAAAATAAGCAAAGCAATAGGAAGGGACTTACCAATCTCAACAAAACAATCAATTGAGATATGCAATTATATTAGGGGAAAGTCCGTTAAGAGGTCAAAGACAATATTACAAAAGACTATTGAAAAGAATATGGCAATTCCATTCAGAAAATTCAATAAAGATATGGGTCATAAAAGGGGAAATATTGCAGCAGGGAGATATCCAATCAAATCATGCTCAAACATATTGAAAATATTAAACTCAGCAGAGAGCAATGCAATAAACAAAGGACTTAATGCAAATAACTTGTTTGTCAAAAATGCTATACCAAACAGGGCATCAAGACCATATCATAGTGGAAGAAAAATAAGAAGAAAAATGAAAAGAACACATATAGAAATAATTTTAGAGGAAAGATGATAGAGAGAAAATTCACAAATCAAAAAATTAAGGAATTACAAGTAAGATCGTATATCTTATCACAACTAATGAGAATTGGATGCAGCAAAATCGAAATAAAAAGAACACCATTAGGAGAAAGGATTGTTGTTTATACATCAAGACCTGGATTGATTGTTGGAAGGAAGGGAGAGAACATTTCCAGATTAACTAATGCACTTAAAAGCAGATTTAAGATGGAAAATCCCCAAATAGAGGTTGGAGAAATAGAAAATCCGGATTTAGATCCTTATTCAGTAGCAGACAAAATAACTTATACATTAGAAAAATTTGGTCCAAAGAGATTCAAATTTATAGGATATGACTCATTATCAAAAATAATGAAAGCAGGAGCAATGGGTGCAGAGATTGTCATTGGTGGAGCAGGAGTTCCAGGAGCAAGAGCAAAATCATGGAGATTTTCAGCAGGTTATCTAAAAAAATCAGGAGATGTATCAGATAACCAAATCTTGAAAGCCCAGACAGTTGCAAAATTAAAAAGAGCAACAGTCGGAATAAAAGTTAGTATCATGCCACCAGACTTAAAGCTTCCTGACAGAATTGAATTCAAAGAAGCCGATATGAAAGTTGAAGTTGTAGAAGAAATTCCTAAAGAAGAAAAGAAAGAAAAAAAGACAAAGAAAGAAAATAAAACAACCAAGGAAAGAAAACCGGCGAGAAAACCAAGGAAAAAAGAAGAAAAATAAAATGGCAATAATTAGAAGGAAAGAATTGAAGAACATGAATGAAGGTCAAATTAACCAGAAGTTAAATGACTTAAAAAAAGAATTAATGAGAATTAATACTCAAAAATCTACTGGAACAAATATTGAAAATCCAGGCAGAGTCAAAGAACTAAAAAGAACAATTGCAAAATTACTAACAAGACTTAATGAAAGTCTTGAGGGGGTAAAGCAAAAGACATGAACGACATAGATCCGATAACTGGGCTTCCAAAGGAATTAGGTATTTGGGAGGAATTAGTTAAAGAAGAGCAAAGGATAAAGATAAAGACAGTCAAAAGAAAGTTTGGAAAATTAATAACTTTAATCGAAGGATTAAATAAAAAAGACGTCAACATAAAAGAAATTGCAAAAAAACTAAAATCCAAACTTGCTTGTGGCGGAACAGCAAAAGATGAAGTAATTGAATTGCAAGGAGACCATGCGAAGAAAGCCAAAGAAGAGCTGATTAAGATGGGCTTTGCAGAATCCACAATTCAGTTAGAGAGATAAAATGGGTTTAAAGGATGCTGTAAGACACGAGCTAATCGGAAATAAAGTAGAGATTACAGATTCAAAAAACAAATCATTAATCGGACTCAGTGGAAAAGTAATAGATGAAACCAGAAATACATTAACATTGGAAACAAAAGACAAAATAAAAAAAGTAATAAAATCACAGGTCAAATTCAAAATGAAATGCAACGATAAAATGATAGAAATTGATGGTAAATTAATAGTTAGTAGACCAGAAGATAGAATAAAGAGAATAAGGAAAATATGAAAGAAGAAAAATTGTTAATCACAAAGAAAGGTAAGCCCCTGTCATTAAGGGGAAGAACATTTACAGGAAGAGTTACGAAAATGAGCAGCCAAAAAACAGTTACTGTAGAATGGTCTAGGTTATTTTATCTTCATAAATATGAAAGATTTGAAAAAAGAAGGAGCAGAGTTAAGGCACACAAACCCGACTGGATTAATGTCAATGTAGGATCTATGGTCAAGATTATGGAAACAAGGCCAATATCAAAAACAAAGAATTTTGTCATATTGGAGGTATTAGATGAAGGCAGTAAAAGCTAAGCTTACTAGGGGAATTCCCGTAGGGGCAAATCTTGTAGTATGCGATAATTCGGGAGCTAAAATAGTTAGAATATTTACAGTTGTAGGATATAAATCAGTAAAGCGTAGATTATCCAGTGCCAGCGTCGGAGACTTAGTAATGGGCTCTGTTAAAGAAGGCAGACCAGACATCAGAAAGCAAGTAGTGTTTGGAATAGTTGTAAGACAAAAAAAAGAATATAGAAGACCAAATGGAGAAAGAATAAAGTTTGAGGATAATGCATTAATTGTGCTAAAGGATAATAAAGGAAATCCAAGAGGCACTATGATAAAAGGCCCAATCGCAAAAGAAGCTGTAGACAGATGGGCAAATATAGGTAAAATCGCAAGTATTGTAATATAAAATGAAATCATGGGTTAATTCGTGGAAAAGTAGTATCAAACCAAGTAAACAACGTAAATATAGATACAATGCTCCTTTGCATATAAAAGGGAAATTGTTATCTGTAAACTTATCTAAAGACTTAAGAAAAAAGCACAAAGTTAGGAATTTAAGGATAAGAAAAGGAGACAAAGTTAAAGTTTTAAGAGGACAATTCAAAAAGAAATCAGGAGTAATAAATAAAGTTGATTTAAGAAAATCAAAAGTTTATGTTGATGGAATTGAGAACATAAGGAAAGATGGAACAAAAACATTCTATCCGATTGAACCATCAAATCTTCAAATTATAGAATTAAATTTAGATGATAAAAAAAGAAAATTAGGAGTAAAAAATGCCTCATCTTAAAACATTAAATGCGCCAAAGATATGGCCCGTCAAGAGAAAATCATCGAAATTTGTAGCTAAGGCTAGACCTGGCCCGCATCCAATCTCAAGAGGAATAACATTAAATTTGCTACTAAAAGAAGTATTGAATTATGCTAGAACTACAAGAGAAGTAAAAAAAATACTAAATGAAAAGCAGATAATAGTTGACAAAGTTATTAGAAAGGATCATAAGTTCCCCGTTGGAATAATGGATGTTATAGACATTCCAAAAATGAATCAGCATTACAGGCTTTTGATAAATGAAAAAAATAAATTGGTTGCTAATGAAATTAAAAAAGAAAATTCAAATCTTAAACCATTAAAGATAACTGGTAAAAGAATGTTAAAGAAAAATAAAACCCAGATTAATTTCTTTGACGGCAAGAGCATGATCATTGATGGAAGTAGTTACAAGGTTGGAGATACATTAGTCTATAATTTGGAAAAAAAGAAAATTGAATCACATCTAAAATTAGGCAACAAATCAAGAGTTTATATTATTGAGGGCAAATATCAAGGAAGGATAGGTGAAATAGAAAATATCAAGAAAGAGACAAAGGATGATAGAATCGTTATCAAAGATAAACAAGGAAACTTTGAAACATTAAAAAAATATGCCTTTGTAATAGACGAAAATGTCATCAGATAAAATGAAAGAAATCAAATTGGATAAAGTAACTTTGAATATAGGAACAGGAGAACCAGGAGATAGATTAGATAAAGCTATGAAATTATTGCGTAATATGACTGGGATGAAACCAGTATCAACCAAAACACAAAAGAGAATACCTACCTGGAAGATAAGGCCTGGATTGCAGATTGGATGCAGAGTTACTTTAAGGAAAGAAAAAGCAAGAGAAATGTTAAACAGGTTGCTTTTATCAATGGATAATAAGATAGATGCAAGGAAATTTGACAGTAATGGAAACTTTTCATTTGGAATAAAAGAATATTTGGATATTCCGGGAGTAAAGTATGATCCCGAGATAGGAATTATAGGATTAGAGGCAGCAGTAACACTTAAAAGACCCGGATTTAGGATAAAAAGTCGTAGATTAAGACCAAAAAAGGTTCATAAGAGTCATCTAATAACAAAAGATGAAGCAATAGAATTCATAAAAAAGGAATTTAAAACGGAGATTGTACAATGACAACAAGTTCACATACAAAGATGTTGAAACAGCTTAAGAATAAGCCAGCAATACTTAAGAAATTTATAAAGCATAATACCCCAAAACCAAGAAGCCATGGCAGAAATACCAAGCATTGTAAATTATGCGGTACAACAAGGGGAATGATAAGTAGCTACGGTTTGGATATTTGTAGAAGATGTTTTAGATTAAATGCAAAAAACTTAGGGTTTAGGAAGTATCACTAAAATGATGAATGACACATTAGCGTCTGCATTATCTGCTATAGGAAATGCTGAGAAAATTGGAAAACCAATCTGTATAGTAAAACCGATGTCAAAAATGCTTAAAGGAGTATTAGAAATAATGAAGAACAATCATTACATAGGGGATTATAATATTATCGAGGATGGTAAAGGCAAAATTGTTGAGATTAACCTTCTTGGAAACATAAACAAGGTTGGTGTTATAAAACCAAGATTCTCTGTAACGAAGAAGGAATTTGAAAAATTTGAGAAAAGGTTCCTTCCAGCAAAGGATTTTGGACTAATAATAGTCTCAACCTCAACAGGTATGATGACACACATAGAAGCTAAAAAGAAAAATGTGGGAGGAAGATTAATTTCATTTGTTTACTAAAAATGATAGATGTTAATGAAGAGATACAATTGATGGATGGAGTTAATGTGGAAATCTCCAACAGCGTAGTTAAAGTAGAGGGATCTCAAGGGAAATTAGAGAAAAGATTTGCTTTTCCAAATATAGAATTAAAGAAACAAGATAAAAAAATACAATTAGTTTCAAAAAATGCCTCTAAAAGAGAGAAAAGAATGATTAATACATTTAAAGCGCACATAAAAAATATGATTAAAGGAACACTTGAAGGATTTGAATATAAATTAAAAATATGTTCAAGCCACTTTCCAATGAATGTAACTGTAGACAAAAATTATGTTACAATAAAAAATTTCCTTGGAGAAAAAGTTCCAAGAAAAGCCAGAATATTAGAGAATGTTAATGTTAAAGTTGAAGGCAGTGATGTAATAGTTACGGGAATTGAATTAGAAAAAGTTAGCCAGACAGCAGCCAATATAGAATCGGCTTGCAGGGTAACAAATAGAGACAGAAGAATATTCCAGGACGGTATATACATATATGAAAAGAAATAATCAATCCTTATTGGAATTAAGAAATGAAGCTAAAGCAAGGAAGCCAGATTTTCTTAGACAGGATGCCCACAGAGTAAGAAAGCTAAAGAAAAGATGGATTAGACCCAAGGGCAGACATTCAAAGATGAGATTTGGATTAAGGGGATATAGAAAAAGCCCGTCAATAGGATATTCTTCTCCAATAGAAGTCAAATACTTAAATATGTATGGGGAAAAAGAAATTTTGGTAAATAATTTAGCTGATTTAAATAAGATAACAAAAGAAAATGAAGTTGTATTACTATCTAGCAATTTGGGTTTAAGGAAGAGACTTGAGATATTAAAAAAAGCAAAGGAACTGAATCTTAAAGTTTCTAATCTAAAAAATATTGACTCTTTTATCAACAACATAGAGAATTTCTTCAAAGATAAGAAGAAGAAAAGGGAAGAAAAGAAAGCAAAGAAGGAAACAAAAGTAGAACAAAAGAAAGAGACAAAAGAAGAAGCTAAAGAGGATGAAAAGGAAGTAAAAAGAAAAGTATTGGAGAGCAAGAAGGTATAAAATGAATTTAAGTACCCAGAAAAGACTAGCGTCTGATGTATTAAAGGTAGGAAAGAATAAGGTTTATTTTGATCAGTCTAGACTTGATGATATAAAAGAAGCCCTTACAAAAGAAGATATAAGAAAATTAGTAAAAGACAAAGTAATACAAAAAAAACCAAAAGTTGGAAGTTCAAAATCTAGATTCAGAAAAAGATTAATTCAAAAAAGAAAAGGAAGAAGACAGGGTGAAGGTTCAAAGAAAGGTAAGCAGGGAGCAAGATTATCCAGAAAAAGAAAATGGATGCTGCTTGTAAGATCACAAAGAAATCTTATTAATGATTTAAGGGATAAGAAAATAATAGATAATAAATCTTATAGACAGTTATACAAAAAGGTTAAAGGGGGATTTTTTAGAAGCAGGAGACACATTAAACTTTATTTGGGGGAACAAAAATGAGTTATCTTAAAAGGAAAAGATTAGGATTAACTGACTATAAGAAAAGGTTAAGATTAATCTCTTCAAATAAGCCAAGATTAGTAGTTAGAAGAACATTAAAACATTTAACAGCCCAAATTGTTCAATATAATCCAAATGGAGATTTAGTAATAACCTCAGCAAATACAAAAGAATTATCAAAATACGGATGGAAAAGAGATACAAACAATATCCCATCATCATACTTATTGGGAATATTAATTGGAAAGAAAGCCCATAAAAAAAATATAAAAGATCCAATATTGGATTTAGGTTTGCAAAGACCCGCTAAGAAAGGGGTATTATATGCATTATTAAAGGGGGCTATAGACTCTGGTTTGAATATTCCATCAAGTAAAGAAGCCTTTCCGGAAGAGCAAAAAATAAAAGGAGAGCACATCAAAAATTTTCCTTTAGATGATTTTAAGAAAACAAAGGAGAGCATAGAACAAAATGCCTGAAGACAAAGTAGAACAATTAATTGAAGACCAAGAAGTTGAGATTCCTATAGAGGCTCCAGTAGAGATTCCAATAGAATCTCCAGTAGGAATTCCAGAAGAGGTTGTTATAGAAGAAACTAAATCTGCTGATTTGGATTTATGGGAACCTAAAACTGATTTAGGCAGGAAAGTCAAATCTGGAGAGATAACAAATATAGATTATATACTTGATAATGGAATTAGGATAATGGAAGTTGAAATAGTAGATAGATTACTTCCAAACCTTGAATCAGACTTAATTTTAATCGGACAAAGCAAAGGAAAGTTTGGTGGTGGAAAGAGATCTATCTGGAGACAGACCCAAAAGAAGACAAAAGAAGGAAACAAACCAAAGTTTTCAGCATTGGTTGTAGTAGGGAATAAAGATGGATATGTGGGAATTGGTTTGGGAAAAGCAAAAGAAACGGTTCCAGCAAGGGAAAAAGCTATGAGAAATTCCAAACTAAACATAATTAAAATAAAAAGGGGTTCAGGCTCATGGGAATCTGAGGCAGCAGAACCTAATTCAATCCCTTGTAAAGTAGAGGGTAAGATGGGATCTTCAAGAATAGTATTAATGTCTGCACCAAAGGGAACAGGACTTAGATTAGAAAAGGAATGTGCTAAAATGTTGCAATTAGCTGGTATAAGCGATGTTTATTCAAAGACATTTGGCCAGACTAAAACAAAAATAAATTTGATTAATGCCTGTTTCAATGCATTAAAAAAATTGTCAAAAATAAGAATGAGAGAAGAATTCATAAAAAAATCAGGACTGGTTTCAGGACATGCCAAATAAGATAGCTGTTGTAAGGATAAGGGGAAAACTTAACATAAGGAAAGAGATAGTGGATACTATGAATATGTTAAAATTATACAAAAAGAATAGTTGTGTTGTTCTCGATATAAACGGGCAGAATATAGGGATGGTAACCAAGATGAAGGATTATGTAACTTGGGGGGAGATAGATCAAGATACATTTAAGATACTATTAAAGAAAAGGGGAAAGTTAGCAGGAAATAAATTATTAACGGAGCAGTATATAAAAGAAAAATTAAATATGGGATTTGATGAATTTGTCAAGGAATTTTTCGAATCAAAAAGAAGACTTAAAGATGTTCCAGGATTAAAACAATTTTTCAGATTAAGTCCACCAATAAAAGGTTTTGAAAAGAATGGAATAAAAAAGCCATATTCTATGGGTGGGGTTTTAGGATATAGAAAAGAAAAAATAAACGAGCTAATAAATAGGATGTCATAATGAAATACAGAAGAAAGAAAAGTGTTAGAATGCGAGGAACAAAAACACATAGCCACGGCAGCAGAAAGAAATGGAGAAACTCAGGTAGCAGGGGTGGATTCGGAATGGCTGGTTCTGGTAAGAGGGCAGATCAAAGAAAGACATATATTCTAAAATATTACGGGACAGATTATTTTGGCAGACATGGATTTCATAGTTTAAGAAAGAAAAAAATAATTTCAATTAATCTTGATGATCTAAACAAATTTGATAAAGAAGAAATAAATCTTAAAGAATTAGGATATAATAAGTTATTAGGAAGAGGGAATATTTCAAGGAAATTAAAAGTTTATGTTGAATCAGCATCAAAATTAGCAATAGAAAAAATAAGAGAAAAGGGTGGTGAGGTAATAACCAAATAAGATGTCTTTCCTAGATAATATTCTAAATAATCTTCCTGAAGTTAAGTCCCCTGAACAAAAGAAATTATCATTTAAAGAAAAGTTCAAATGGACAATGATAACTTTAGTTGCATTTTTCATTCTCGGGGTTGTACCTTTATTTGGATTAGGTCAGAATGCATTGCAACAATTTGAGCAATTATCTATTATATTGGGAGCAAGTTTTGGCTCCATTATCTCATTAGGAATAGGACCAATAGTAACAGCATCTATCGTATTACAATTATTAAATGGTTCTGGAATTGTTAAATTTGATACAACAACTCCTGAAGGAAGAAAAAGATTTCAAGGAATCCAGAAATTATTGGCTGTTTTCTTTATAATTTTCGAATCAGCAATCTTTGTTCTATTAGGAGGACTAGCCCCTTCTCTTCTTTTATCTCCAACAGAATTTAGAATAGTGCAATTGATATTGATCTCTCAATTATTTTTGGGTGGAATATTAATCTTATTTATGGACGAAGTTATAAGCAAATGGGGATTTGGTTCAGGAGTCAGCTTATTTATAGCAGCAGGAGTTTCATCACAAATATTCCTTAGGGCATTTTCTCCATTGACAGCTACAGGATTATTAGCATTTGGAACAACACAAGCCCCGGTTGGACAACTATGGGTTTTCATAAGATCATTAGTTAGTGGAAATCCATTAGGAGCAATACTGGCTTTATCAACAATATTAGCTACGATATTAATATTTTTAATTGCTGTTTATGGACAATCAATGAAGATAGAAATCCCATTAAGCTTTGGCAGAGTCCGTGGATACGGAATAAGGTGGCCCCTAAATTTCCTTTATACAAGCAATATTCCAGTTATATTAATAGCCGCATTAATAGCTAATATCCAACTTTGGGCAAGGCTTTTGGAAAGCAAAGGATATCCTATATTAGGAACATTTGCAGGAAGCCAGCCAGTATCTGGATTAGTTTCATGGTTATTTCCTCCTAATTTAGTGCAAGCCATAATAACTGGGGGATTTTCCTTGGATTTAATCTCAAAATCATTAATATATATGCTATTTTTTATTCTAGGATCAATAATGTTCTCAATATTCTGGGTTCAAACTTCTGGAATGGATGCAGAATCACAAGCAAGACAGATTATGTCATCAGGATTACAAGTTCCGGGATTCAGGAGAGATCCAAGGGTTATAGAACAGATTTTGACAAGATATATCTTTCCTTTAACTGTTATGGGTGGAGCAACAATCGGATTATTGGCTGCATCAGCTGATCTATTAGGAGCATTGTCGCAAGGTACAGGAATATTGTTAACAGTAATGATTGTATATAGATTATATCAAGAAATAGCACAACAGCACATGGTTGATATGCACCCAATGTTAAGGAAGGTTATGGGCAAGTAAAATGGTTTTAGAAGGATTTTTTAATATAATATTTGGAAGCTTAATAAATTATGATCCTTTAATTGCTCTATTAATAATCTCATTTATACTAACATTAATCACAACATTAGCTTACAAATATCTTACAGATCAAGAAAAAATAAAAGCACTTAAAGATGAGATAAAACAAATCCAAGAAGATATAAAAAAGTTTAAGGATGATCCCAAGAAGGTTATGGAACTTCAAAAACAATCCTTTCAGAAAGGATTTGTTGATATGATGAGACACCAGATGAAACCCTTATTTTTTACTTTAATTCCTATCTTGATAATATTTAACTGGCTTAGAAATACTTATACTCAACATGGGGATTTAATCTTTGGATTTGGGTGGTTCGGGGTATATTTTATCTCAGCAATAATATTTAGTATGATTCTGAGAAAATTATTAAAAGTACATTAAGATGGATAAAGAAGAATATCAAAACAAGTATCTTGAATTTCAGGCTTTAGGAGAGCATATAAAACAAATACAAAACTCAATTATGGAGTTAGAGCAGCAGTTAGCAGAGCTTAGAAAGTTGCAAGAGAGCTTGGAAAGTATAGAAAATACAAAGCTAAATGAAGAAGTTTTAGTCTTGCTGGGAGCAGGAACTTATATAAAAACTAAACTAGCAGATGATAAAAAAGTTATTATGAATATAGGTGCAGATAAATTAGTAGATAAAAGTATTAATGATTCAATATCATTGGTAAAATCGCAGACTGATGAGCTTGTAAAAATCCACAATCAGATGAATAATGAATTCATTAATCATACATTAAAATTACAAAAATTACATCAGGAATTACAAACCAATCCTAATGAATGAGATCCTAAAATATTATTCTAGAAAGGATGTCCAAAAACAAATAATATTATCCTCGACTAACAGGGAAATAGCCGCAAAATACAATGAGAATTTTGGCAAACGCCCAGATATCTTGCAATTTGAATCAGATGTTTTGGAATTAGCTAAAAAAGGAGCTACATCATTTCATGTTTCTGTTGAGCATTGGTCTAATCCTCTTGATTTAAAGCCGGGAATGAACAAAAAACAGCTTGATGATTTAAGAATTGGATGGGATTTATTGATAGATATTGACTGTAAATTCTTTGATTATTCGAAAATTGCTGCTAATCTATTAATAGAAGCCATAAAATTTCATGGCATTAATAATATCGGATTAAAATTTTCTGGAAATAGATCATTCCATATAGGAATTCCATACAACTCTTTTCCAAAAAAAGTTAATAATCTCAAAACAAATCTTTTGTTTCCTGACAGCATAAAAGTTATAGTTTATCATCTAAAAAATATGATAAGGGATCCATTATCTTCTGGAATTATGGAACTAAGCACAATAGATGAGATTGCCACAAGCGTAAACAAACCAAAAAAAGAATTAATGAAAGATAATATATTTGATCCATTTTCCATAGTTCAAATAGATGAGATGTTAGTCTCTAGCAGGCACATGTACAGGGCCCCATATTCATTAAATGAAAAAAGTGGGTTAGTAAGCATTCCAATAAAATTAAACAAATTAAAAAATTTTAAATTGAGTTCTGCTAAATTAGAAAACGTTGAAACAAATATAAAATTCCTTGATGAAGACAAATCCGAAGAAAATGAGTCATCTAATCTTATAATACAGTCATTTGATTCATTCAACAAAAAGAAGGAAGAAGTTAAAATAATCAAAAATAAAATAACTATAAAAGGAAAGGTAAATGAAGATAGATTTCCGCCCTGCATCCAGAAATGCCTTAAGGGAATAAAAACAGACGGTAGGAAAAGGGCTTTGTTCATTTTGATAAATTTCCTCAGGAATATGAACTGGGACATTGAGGATATCCAGAAGTTATTAATGGAATGGAATAAAAAAAATTATGAGCCATTGAGAGACAATTATATTTTATCCCAAATAAAATGGCATAAAGAGCAAAGCGTAAAACTACCCCCTAATTGCAGTAATGAGTCATATTACAAAGATCTTGGAATAAAATGCCAGGAGAATATATGTAATAGGGTTAAAAATCCAATTAATTATACGTTAAAATTTAAGAAACCCCAATGAGCTTTTTATATATTAATTCCTCTTCCTTACTTAATCTTTTTATCTTTTCATTCATCCTATGACTCGTTTTTTCCAGATTATGCAATCCACTTTTCCTTTTTAATTTAATAACTGGAATTTTATACTCTACAAAATTTGATTCGTTCTCAACTTCTATCAATTTTTTGAATACATTATTCTCTTCTTTATCTAAATATTTATAATTTTTAGTAATCTTTTTTGGAAGATCAACTTCTATTTGTGACTTGAACTTAGGAATTTTTATCTCTCTTAGTTTATTTCTTTCAAAAGATTTTTGATTAAGTTCTATCTTTGGTTTAACTTCCTCTTTAGGAATTAATTCAACTGGTCTTTTAACTATTACTGGCTTTTCAATATTTTCGACAATAAATTTCTTTTCATGTTTATAATAATCTACTTTGGGCTTTTCTAATATCTTCAATTTTTTTCTATTTTCCATTGCCTTGTTAAGATATTCCAATATATCATTCTCTTTCTCTTTAATTTCTAATTCCCTTTCTTTTACTCCTTTTCTCATACTTTTTATCACATTGCTGATATTATCTTTAAATTCTTCTTCTTTTTTCTTGATCAATTTAGCTTCATTTGACTCTATTTCTCTAAGTTTTGTTATTATCTCCTTTATATGATCAACAAATTCTTCCTCATCTTTCTTGATTGTTTTTATTCCTTTTAATTCAGCATTTTTAATGCTTCCAAGCAAATCATTGAGTTCTTCTATAGTGTTGCTTTTTGTTTTTCTTATCTTTCTTACTCCTTTCTTCTCAAGGCTTTTTATTTCATCAAGAAAATCTAAAAATTCATTAGTGAAATATTTGTTTAATTCACTTACTTCCTTTGCACTTTTTACCCTTAATTTTTTGATGCTGTAGACAAAATCATCAATTTTATTCTTGAAGAAAGGCATATTTTTATGTAGAATAACCGCTTTTCTCTCAGAGGTTACTATATCAAACATCTTTCTGCTTATTCTGTTTATCTCTTCCTCATCTTTTTTGCTTATGCCTTCGTCTATGCTATTGTTAAGCTCACTTATTTTTGAAGCGAATCTTTCTTCGTATTCTATTGGAAGCTGGTAATACAACTCTAGAATCATCGAGTATATGCGCTTTGCTTTATCCGGATTTGAATGAGATAACCTTTCACAGTTTTTAATCAATTTGAATAATTTAATCTCTTTATTTCTTGTTTTTATATTGTTGATTATATCATAAACGAAATTTCTTTTATCTTCAACCTTTATCTCTTCTTTAATCTCTTTAACCTCTTCTTTTTTCTTAACTAAATCCTTTTTTATTTCTAGTTTTACTTTAGGCTTTTCAACTTTTTTGGGTTTTAAGATTTTTAATTTTTCAAGAAATCCTATTTTGTTAGACAGATACTCTTTCTGCGCCCGTTGCATGAAATCTTTTTTTATTATCTTAAATTTCTTTGTTATGTCAAATTTATTCTTCAATTTATCAATAAATCCAAGTTCTATCTTATCTTTTCTGCTAAATTTTTTGACAATAAACTCAAATTCATTTAGAAATTTATTCAAATCTTTGGAAGAAATTTCTTCCCCACTGTATTTTGTATCTTCTAACCTCTTAAAAAATGGAAGTATTGAGTCCTGTCCTTTATTTATGTGGCTAATTAGCTCATTGTAAGCAAATTGATTTTCTATATCAAATGTAAAAGACAAAAAATCTTTGACTAATCCAGAGAATTGGCTTAATTTCTCTTTTGTCTCTAGGTTTTTTGTCCTGGATTTAAATTTTTCAAACTCAGCTATGTAATTTGTATACTTTACTTTTGTCTCTCTTTTTCTTGAATCTTTCTTTGTCTTTACTTTTAATTTAGGAAAAATCTTGAATATTTTTCCAATATTAGGCATATTATCTTTGATATAGATAAACACAAAAAATAGTAATCCGATAAGGATGAAAATTAAAGGCAATAAAATTATTATTGAATATTTTTGGCCAAGTATACTAATCTCTTGTGCAAAGACTGTTACTGAGTTTAATATTACGAATAAAAAAATCCATCTCTTCATTATAATTATACACTAATTCTAGTATAAAAATCTTATTATAACTTAACCAATACCTTCCTTAGGTTATTATATATGTGTTCTATATCTTTCTTATCATGTTTTTCTTTATTTATGTGTTTAAACAGATCTATTATTTGTTGTTTTAAGTCTCCCCTAATCTGTCTTTTCTCAAGTGCCAAATCAAGAATATATAAATTTGAATCTTTTTTTACATTCAAAAATCTGTCAAAGAATGCTTCTGCTAGTTCAACTATTTTTTCATCATCCTCCTTGTATTTAGATATCCTATACAAAAATAATTTCTTTATTTTTTCTGGATCTTCCTTAGGTCTAATGATAGTTATAATCTTGTCCCTAAATACATAGAGAACAATTAATAATACAACTAATCCAATTATAAGAATTATATCCTTTGTCTCAAAAATCTTTCTTTGTACCTCAACTCCCCTGTTTTGCAGTAATAAATCAAATGTAAATTCTGGCTTTAAGCTTTCATCATATCCTGCTGATAACTTTACTTCATCATCAATATTTATTATAATTTTATTTCCTACAAATCCAGAGGTTATTTTTTTTATATCCTCTTTCTTGATATTGGTTATTACACTATTGAAGGCATCTTGAAATAATTCTAATCTTCCAACATTTAATTCCCTAAATGTCTCTCTTGGAAGGCTTATTGTTGCTTCTGCCCTTTCCAACTGAAATCTTATAATCTCAGAACCCTCAAATCCGGGCTTTGGGGTTATTATTGCTTCTCCTGTCTCTTGGTTTATTTCAATAATTACATTATTAGGCTCTTCAACTTTATATGGACCGTCTCCAAGGTATTTTCTAAGATCTACTTTATACTGGCCGCCAAATGAATGATAATTAATTTCTAATCTTTCTTCGCTTGGCACTAATTCAATCTCTTGTTGTGCTATAGCTAATGTTGATAGAATAATTAATAGTAGTATAACCTCTATTTTCATATTAATGTATTTTCTAATTGTTATTTAAAATTTGTTATAATAAATATTATTTACTGTTCTTTTCTATAGCATTTTTAATAGACTGTTCTATTTTGGCACCTAGGTTATAACCATTGTTTCTGTAAAATTTCTCGAATCTTTTACTTATTTTATCGTATGTATAAATGTGTATAATCTCTAGTCTTCTTTATAATATTATATACTTTGAAAATAATATAATAAACTTATATAATACTAATTATAACATATAAAATAATAACTTATAATTAATAACAATAATCTTCTAATCTTTTATAATAAAAATAATAACTTATATAATAATATTTAATACTTATTAATTGGTTATTTTAATGTTAATATTCTTACTTATAAAAACATATTTTATACTTATTTAAACAGAAATCTTTTTAAAAAATAACTTATATAATAATATGGGGAGAAAAGGTGAAGATAAAATAAATAGGGGCTATTTTATATTTTTTAATATAATTATATTACTAATAATAGTACAAACAGTTTATTCTATAGAAGGCAAGAGTGGAAATTATACATTAACGATTGAAAATGTTGAGGGAATTAATTTTGAAGAGGATAAAGAAGGACAAAATAATGCTATAATTTTGGCCGGGGGAATAGTTGTAATCACATTAATTCTATTGATAATTAGAATTAGGAAGATAAAAGGAGGAAAAAAGTGAAAGAGTCTTTTAGAAAAAATTTAATAAGGAGAATACAAAAGAGTTTCTATTTTACTAATTCCTTTAAACTTATAATAGGAGACACTTCAAATTTATCTTCTTTTAGAGTAATTAAAAATCCTTCAAAGTCTTCTGGCTTTGATTTGCTTTTAAGCAGTTTAGAGAATGATTTCAATAACGCATCGGGTTTATCCTGCGGTATCCTCAACAATACAACTGAAAATATCTTCTCTTTTGGAAATAGAAAAGAGTCTGAAAAATGTGTGTCATTAGTAACTAACACTCTTTTATCTGATTTGGAAATTGATGCCAATTTTTCATCAGATGACCTTTTAGATGAATTAATAACATCAAACCCTTTTGAAATAAGAAAATTTTCCAGTCTCTTTTTTACGTTTTCATCCCTCAAGAACTTAAGCTTCGAGCGGGATGCTAACAATAACATTCTCTTTACCTCTAGTCAAGTCAGCGGCATAGCGCAAAGCTGCCTTGATATGCTCCTTTGTCAAAGATGGATAATCCTCAATAATATCTTCACTAGTCATTCCTCCTTCAACCATTTCCAAAATCTGCCAGACCATAATTCTAGTTCCTTTAAAAGTTGGAGTCCCGCCACAAATTTTACTATCAATTACAATATACTTGTTGATTTCGATTCTCATAATATAGCCTATGGTTGTAACATATTTAAAACTTTCGTAGAAGGAGGAAAAAAATGAGGAGAGCAGTGATTGATTTAGATGTAGTAACTGTAGCTTTATGGGATAAAGGAAAGAGTGGAGATATCTCAAGGAGATTTATCTCTAGAGTAGAGAAGGGAGAATTTTATGTTATAACCCCTTCCTTGTTACTGGATTTAGTAAATAAATGGAAACATAAAAATTTAAGAAAAAAAATAGAAGAGTTTTACTTTGTAAATACAGATGAATTTGTAGAAAGAGTACAAATAATACAAGAAATAATATCTAAGAATATTGACTTTGAAATACTATTTAATGAGCTTGTCAAGAAATCTATCAAGGAAGAGGATATAACCCTTATATTAGTTTCTTCACTGAAGAATACAGAACTTATAACATTTAATAAAATTCATTTAAGAAATAAGGAGGTCGAGATAAAGAGGTCTTATCTAAATATGCTCTTAGGAAGATTAGAATTACTTCTCCAGCAGAGATTTAAAGGACTTTTTAAGTTCTTTGTAGTCATTCAAAATAGTTTTACCCATGCCTTTCTTAATCTTATCTGCAAGACTAACAAGTTCTTTAGTTTTCATATTTTTGATATCTTTCATATATACTTTAACATTCTTATTTTATTTAAAACTTTCGTAGAAGGAGGAAAAAAATGAGAGCTAAAGAGACCATTAACAAAAAAAATAATTTTATTCTCTTTGGCTTAATTTTGATTTTAACTGCTAGCGTGAGCTATGCAATTGATGATTTGATGGGATTTGAAGCTAATGCAGTTGATATTAATGGAGATCCAATCCAGTCAGCTAACTTATTCATAGAAATCTGGGATTCTTCTGCAGGAGGAACTTTGATTTATAACTCAACAGATGATTATCTTGGAAATGTTTCTTCTGGAAAAATTGATGTTACAATTGGAAATGGGATACAATCTCTAAATTTGGAATATGGAAAAAATTATTATATGGAAGTCTGGATTGATAATGATGAATTAGACTTTGATAATAATGAAAGATTAAGATTCCAATCCTCAATAGGCAATATAACTAATAGTAGAATCTCCCCAGATAACATAACTAATGATTTAATCCAAGAAAACATTCAATTAAGAGGAAACATCTCAATAACAGAAAATCTGACATCAAAGTTACTAAGCGTA
>JACPNE010000006.1 GCA_016185615.1 Candidatus Woesearchaeota archaeon
ATTATTGATTGAGAAAATAGATTTGTTAAAGATGGATAAATCTTTTATGAATCGTTATCTTAACGAGGGATTTTCAGGAGGAGAAAAGAAGAGAGCTGAGATATTACAACTAGCTGTTCTTGAACCTAAGATGGCTATACTCGATGAAACCGATTCAGGATTAGATCGGGATGCATTAAAAATAGTGGGGGAAGGAGTTAATAAAATACTAGAAAAAAATCGTATGGGAATCTTATTAATAACACATTACAATAGGATACTTCATTATATCAAACCAGATAAAGTTATGATCATGGTTGATGGAAAAGTGGTGCATCAAGGCGGATCAGAATTAGCAGATGAAATTGAAGCAAGTGGTTATGCAAGATGGGGCAGCCAAGAACTAGCTTCTGAGGCAGAAGTTTAATTATCGTTATATTTTTTTAAGCTTTTCCAAAATATGTCTTTTCTTTAATTTAAACTCCCTAGGATTTAGATTTAAGTGTTCATAATCTTTAAAATTATTTATTATACTATTTAATCTCATAAAATACCTATCAATTTTATATTTTTTCAGCAATTTAAAATATAACTTGAAGTCAACATTAGTGAAGAAAATCAAAGTTATTATATCTATTCTGTCTTTTATCCCTTTGACTGAGTTTTCTCTATCTTCCTCTGCTCCTTGTTTCAATATTAATAATAATTCCGGTTTCACAACTGTAAAGCCCTCTATTTTTGTGGAATAATTCTTTATATCCTCAACAGGAATTGCTAACTTTGAATAATGGGGAATGTATATATCAACATCAATCTCTTCAAAGCTTATCTCATATTTTTTCAGATGATCATTCTTTTTTAAGTTGTATTTATGTTTCAGAAAATTTACATCTTTTATATCAGTAAGTGCTATATCTATATCCTTGCTTTTATGCAATTTAGTCCACAAATAAGCAGCCCATCCGCCTATCACGATAAAATTAAATTTTTCCCTATTTAATTTGATTAATATTTCCCAGCTTTTTTCTGTCAGTAAGCTATTCCAGAATTCTGCCAATTTTACCCCCCACAGCTTTAAGAAAGTCTTTTGCATACCATTGTTTTAGATTCCATAAGTCCACAAATAGATTGGCTGTTGTAATTGTTTTTCCGTATTTTTCCATTGCACTATCTTTTTCCAGCACAAATAAATTCGGATTTTTATCATTTTCCTTAAATCTATTCTTTATATTTTCTGTTCCATAAACATAAACTTCAGAATAGTCTGCCGGTACATCCTTAAACTTGAATTTATAGCCGGAATATGCAGCAAAAACAACATCATCCGGCATTTGCTTTTCTATTTCTCTTACAGGCTCTTCAACCCTTGTTTTGTAGATTATGTCTTTATCCACATTCCTTATAGAAGCCCAATAATATAGGATTTTTTTAGAATCTATAACATCAAAATCATTCTTATTTATCTTAACAGAATTCATTTTTACTAAGGGCTTTAAGGCTAGATTAACAGTACTCAATGAAATTTTCAAAGTGTTAGCTAGATAAGCCTGGGTTAATTTTTTATTATTCTTTTCAATTACATTAAATAATATCTCCCTATATACAAATTCTATTTTTTTCATCTTTCTATATTTATTTTATATATTTATAAATCTTTCGATTAAATTAGAAAGTATTAAATTTTATGCTATTTTCTTTTTATAACTCCAATCTTAGGACATATTTTTTCTAAAACACATTCACTGCAAATTGGAACAGGGGCCTTACAAATCTTTCTTCCGTGATCAATGAATAAATGACTTAGATTTAACCATTCATTTTTAGGGATAATCTTCATTAAATCCTGCTCTATTTTCTTAGGATATTTATTTTTTGTTAATCCTAACCTATTAGATAACCTTATATTATGGGTGTCAACAACATAACCCTCATAAATTTGAAAGACATTCCCTAAAACAGCATTTGCTGTCTTTCTTGAAACTCCCCTTAATTTAAGTAAATCATTCATATTATTAGGAACTTTTCCCTTGAATTCAGTTACTAAAATTCTTCCGGTTTCTTTTATTGCTTTGGCTTTATTCTTATAAAAATTGATGGATTTAATATCATTTTGTAGCTCCTCTATTTTAGCATTAGCATAATCCTTGGCTGTCTTATATTTCTTAAACAAGTCTTTTGTAACAATATTGACTCTTTTATCAGTGCATTGTGCACTAAGAATAGTTGCAATTAATGATTCTAAAGGCCTCTTAAAACTAAGAGAAGTTTTAGAATTTGGATACTCTTTCTTTAATAAGTAGATTATTTCTGTTACTCTAAGCATTTTATCTTTATTATAGAACATATATCTTTCCATGCTTTATATTAACATTATATACACAATATATAAATAAGATATCTAAAATTTATAATTTTTAATTATTTCGCCCCCCCCCGTTTCTCCAGAATATTTATCAGCTAATTCTCCCCCAACGATATTATCCAAAAGCTCTTTTCCCTTGTCAGAAAGAACATATATCTTTCCATGCTTTATATTAACATTAGTCTTACAGTCTACTATTCCCTTTTCACAAAGCTCTTTTATTGTTCTTGAGATATGAGAAGGAGTTAAATTTGTCTTTTTGGCCAATTCAGACGGAATAACTGCTTGGTCTAGATGTTTCAATATAATAATTCTTTTATCTGATCTCTTAATAAAAGATAATAAATCCCAATCCATAACTATATAATATATTCATTATTTATATAGATTATTAACAATATATTAGCATTAAATATACAATAAAATTATAATTTATTTCATTAATCTCTCAATTTTTGATTTGCTTCTTAAATAAGCTTCTTTTGTTAAGTATCCAGACTTATAACTCTTCTCCAATAAGATTAATTCTGTCTCTAACTTTTTATTTACTGATTCTTTTTCTTCAGGAGTTTGTACTACTTTCTTTTCTATTTCCTTTAATCTTATAGCTTGTACCTTTTCTATATTTTTTAGCCTTTTTTGTTGCAATAAATAAACCCCAATCAATGTCAATAAAACAATAACTATTCCACCGCCGATTATATAATAAAATATGTTCGGTATGCCAACCTCTATTAATCCCTTTTCATTTATTACATCAAACCTTTTAGTAGCAGTCCCAACAGAATCTTTATATTTAACAACAGCCCCAACTATATATTCACCTAATGGAGTATCTTCTGGAATTAAAAAAGTCTTAGTAAATGTTGCTTGATTTTGCACCCTTACAACCTGACTTTCTCTTATGACATTGTTCCCTTTGGAGTTTCTTATAAAGAACTCAATATTGACATCAGAGCTTAATCCAGATATATCAAAGATTGTTGCTTGTATCCTAAACTCTTTTCCGGGAAGAATTTTCTTATAATCTAATGGAATGTCTAAGGCAACATCAAATAATGTTTTTACTGACTCTACCTCTATTATAGCTTGTATTTTTTCAGTTATGTCATTATAATGAGCATATATCTCTCCAATATATATTCCTGGAAGTATACCAGAGCCAGTGTTAATTAATATCTCAATTCCCTTTTCTTCTAAAGGATTGATTGTAAATATTGACTCTTCAAATCCGATTATATCTTCTAGATTATCTTGCTCTTCAAGATTTACTTCAATAGGATAATTTGCTGTATTTTTTATTTTTATTGTCTGTTTAAACTGATCGCCTTTCTTTAATTGAACATTGAATAGTTTTTGATCTATAGCAAGGACTTTTACATTTTCTATAACCCTTCCTGTTGTTCCTCCTCCGCTTCCGCCAGATCCTCCAGAACTGCCTCCAGAGCTTCCAGATCCTTCACTTACGGTGGGGGTTTCTTCAGTTGTATAAACACTAAATCCCGTAACAGTAAATACTAAATTACCATTAGAATATGAATCTTCATTGCAAATATTGGAAGAACAAACCACTCCATCCCTCAAAATTCTTGGATCTGTGAATGTTAGGTTATAAAGATTTAATGTTGCCAGCTTATTTAGTTCTGATAGCGAATCAGAATCTACTTCTATCCTATTAAATGAGATATTAATTAGATTATCTAAGGAGATATTTCCACTTAAGTTTAGATTTTGTCCATATATAATCCTTCCATCTTCTCTATTATCTAATGTTAAATTTTGTAGCTCCTCTAATTCTGAATCATTTAAATCCTCTAAATCAGTTGTGTCCCCACTAAATTCTGTATAATTTGTTTTACTGTTTTTTTCCATAAAGAATGATACACTTGTACTATCATTCAAATTTCCATTAGTATCATTGGCAAATATTCTTAATATATGGTCCCCATAATCTGGATGTATTGTGATATTTTGGGTTAATGTTATATTCTCATTATTATCCAAATTGTAATAGATTGTATCAATTTCATTATCGTCTAATACTGTAAAATTTAAACTGACTTTTTTATAATAAGTTGTATTTTCTGGAAAATCTAAGAATATATCTGGGGGAGTAGTGTCTGCAGAATTTATCGTGATTGATACAGATGTTGTTTCTGCAACAGCAAATATATCAAAAACAGATGCAGCGTCTATAACAGCACTTGAGCTGAACTCAAATATTTTTGCATAATTGCTTAGAAAAATAAATATAAAAAATAAGATAAGTAATACAATCAGAACTTCCTTAAACACCCTCTCCTCTTTTGATTTTTCCACTAATTCTTAATATGAAGTTCATAGAATATAAATATTACTATCGCTAATAACAACATCAATGCACCTATTCCCATAAGATTATAATCTAAATTTGTTTCTTTAATGCTTTCTCCTGTAAGAGTTGCAGCCAAAGGCTCATGATATTGTACATTTATAGGAATTGATGTTCCAACCCCAGCACCCAATAAAACTGGGGCATTAGACTCTTCTGGCAATGCATTTACAGCCACTCCAATAATATACTTTTCTCCTATCTCAGCATCATTAGGAATACTGACTTTTATGTCTACATTTACTTCTCTGCCAGCAGGAACTAAAAATAATTTATCTTCATCTAATATTTGTGCTAGGCTTGCTCCATTACCTTGCAATTCAACCTTGGCTGTTACTTCTTCTGTTGCTCCAGCACCGTTTTGTAAAGTGATGTAAACATTCCTTGATTCTCCTGGCTCTAATATTAATGGTTTGGTATCCCAATAAGATGTTACAACACCAAATGCACTTACATTAAAACTTAACAAAACCATTACTAAAACCAAAATCTCAAATTTTATTTTTATCATCTTATGGTGTAGGATCTACTAATATAGTCCATGAACCTCCCAATGCAGTATTATAAGTGGCAGCAGTTATTCCCTCAGGAACATGTCTTAAGCAGATGTATAATGAGCTTGTCTCAGCTGCCCCTCTAGATATAGTTCCATTAACTGAAGTTGTAGTAGAATTTATAAGATTCTGGCTTTGTGCTCCATTAATGGTTTCATCCATACATTCTTCTTTAGATGTTCCATCATAATCAATGCTTATATTACTAAATGTAAAGTTTTCTGCTGGAATGGTTGAAACTGTTCCTGAGTTGCTTAATTCAATCCCAGTTACATTAATATATAATAATAATTGATTTCCAGTATTTGTTACATTCAAGAAGCTTGTATCAGAACTGTTTGTAACATTATAATCTCCTGGATTTGCTGATGCTAATGTCAATGCATTAACTGACAAGTTCATTCCCGTTAATAAATTGTATGTAAATGTCTCAGTGTTATTTTGTGAGGTTGCTCCCTGAGTATCATTAGCCTCTATAGTAATTAAATAATCTCCATTTGAATCAAAGTATTGCATTCCAATTGTACATGAGAAATTAACGCTAAATTGATCTGTTAATGACTGATCAACAGTATCGCTAATGCACATTGTAGTATTTTCCCTTAAAGTAGTTCCTTGTGTAAGATTGGCTGTGACATTTCCTATATCTGCATCTCCATTTGTGTCATTTACTATTACAGAAAATACGACGTTTCTAATATCTCCTTCATTAGGGGAGAATGTTGTGTTTGCTCCAGCTATCTCTGTTATATTCGGGGCATCATTAGCTAATGTTATAGATACAGTTGTTGTATCAGTTGGAGCTAATCCTGTCAAGTCTGCTAATCCAGAAAACCAATCTGAAATTCTTGCAGAAACTAAAGGCAAAGAAATGATATAGATTACGGCTAAAAAAAAGAAAATGACTCCCTTTTTTTCTATGATCATATACCTTCTTCTCTTTTGATAAATCTAACATAATACGAATCTTATTTATAAATATTTTCATACTATCAAATATCATTTATATCAATTTTGTGGATCAACTTTAATCGTCCATGACCCACCCAATAAAGTGTTATAACTTACCCCCGTTATTCCCTCAGGAACATGTCTTAAGCAGATGTATAATGAGCTTGTCTCAGCTGCCCCTCTTGCTATAGTTCCGTTGACTATAACCTCTGTATTATTCACGAGATTCTGATTCTGTGCTCCATTAATAGTTTCATCCATGCATTCAGCAAATGATCCCCCAGTATAATCAATGCTTATATTACTAAATGTAAAGTTTTCTGCTGGAATATAAGATGTTGTTTCTGCAGCACCCAAATCAATACCAGTTACATTAATATATAATAATAATTGGTTTCCGGTATTTGTTACATTCAAGAAGCTTGTATCAGAACTGTTTGTAACATTATAATCTCCTGGATTTGCTGATGCTAATGTCAATGTGTTTACGCTTAGATTCATTCCTGTCAATAAATTGTATGTAAATGTTAGGCTATTATTTTGTGCTGTAACTCCAGAACTGTCATTTGCTTCTATGCTTATTGTCCAGTCTCCATTTGAATCAAAGTATTGCATTCCAATTGTACATGAAAAGTTTTTGTTATTAGCGTCTAGACTTCCTAAGTCAATACAGGTATCATTCAATCTTAATGGTTCTCCAGCCAGAGTGAAATTAGCACTGACATTACTTATATCAGCAATACCATCTTGATCATTTACAGTTAATGTAAACTCGATTTCTCTAATGTCTCCTTCATTTGGAGAAAAGGTATTATTGACATTACTTGATACAAATGTTACTTCTGGAGCAACATTTGTTACTGCATTAAGTGTTACAATGAATTCATCACTTTCTATTTCATATCCAGCAGCCCCATTTTGATCATAAACAGTTATATTAATTGTGGCATTTGTATCCTGTATATCCTGAACAGCCCTGAATGTCAAGTTTCCAGTTCCATTCATTAAATCAAACTCTGTAATTATTGCTGCAGAATTATTATTTATAATAGTATAATTAAACTGTGAATCTGGATCTTCAACATCAGATACATTATCTGAGATATTTAATTCAAATGCTACAAAATTTTGATTTAAGCTAAAGTCTGCTATTGGATCAAAGAATGGCTTGTCATTTACAGTGTTAACTACTATCTGCCAGTCCATCCTGAATGCAAGATTTCCAGAATCATTTAGTTCAAATGTATATAAATCAGTTCCAGATAAATTAGAATTGCTTTCACAATCCAGATTATTAGTTCCATCAATATAACAAGATGTTGTTGTGTTTGTTTGCTGTATAATTGTTATTGTTGATGGATTTCCATCATCTTCTACATCTGAGAAATTGGCTTGGAAGTCCGTTATTGGGATTAAATTATCTAACGTTATAAAGTCTTCATTCTGTGTTGAATTTCCAAGAGTTCCATTAGCCCAAGGGTTATCATTAACTGCATTTACATTAATTTCATAACTCATATTTCCAGCACTTAAACTTCCAGAGTCATAAGCTGTTAATGTTGCTATAAATCTTCCCGTAAAGTTATTGGCTGGAGAGCATTGGACATCATTTGTTGATATAATACAAGACACATCACTCTCATTTGTTAATACTGAAGGATTACTCCAGCTTTGGTCATCCTCTACATCTCTGAAATAAATGTTTGCTCCAGCTGGAGAATTTTGAGAAGCTGTATCTTCTGTTATTGATAAGCTTCCATTGCTAATTAAATCCCACCAATGATTATCGTTTACAGCATTTATAGTTATTATAAATTCCGTTACATTAGTCAGTCCACCAGGATCGACTACAGTTATATTAATTGTATTGGTTCCGGTTATATTATCAAATGAGATTATTGTAAAGTTTCCTGTTGTATTCAATAAATCGTCTCCATTAACATCAACTTCAAATATTCCAGTTGTATTAATAATAGAGAAGTTTAATAGTGTGTCTGAACTTTCTGCATCAGATACATTATCTGAGATGTTTAGTTCAAATGAAATAAAATCCTCATTTAATGCAAAATTACTTATTGATTCAAAATCTGGATTTGTATTTGGTACAATTGCTGCTCCAACAGTCCAGTAGATAATCTCTCTTTCTGTACCATCTGCAGTTGTCCAATCAAGAGTAAATCCATCAGTGTCAAAGCTTGTGAAGTTAGCTACTCCGGTTAATGAGATTCCATTACCATTTGCATCTGTACCTGTTTGGATTGCTACTGATGGAGTTGTCATTGCACCAGGATTTGGTGCATTGTCTGCATCATCCGCTATTACTAATATATTGCCTTGTGATATTGTACTTTCAGCTGCACCAATGCTCCAATGGAAGTCAGTAGTTGTAGATGCATCTTGGTTTGCTAAACTATCTGGTGCTAATCCATATGACATAAAGAATGCTCCAACAGGCTCAAATCCAATTCCTGTAATTTGTTGGCTTTGGGCAGAGGTAGGCATAGTGAAGTTTCCGACATTCCATTGTCCACCCTGGATTGCTAAATAAAATATATTCCTATTAACTGCAGGAAGATTTGGTTTATTGATTGTAAATCCTCCTGTATCAAAAGTAGATAGGTCTGCTTGAGCATCAATATTTGCACAAGAGTTTTCAGCGACAACAAGTGTAAGAATTGAACTTCCATAGTTTTGGAACCCACATGTTACTCCAGCTCCCTCTGCATCTTCATCTCCCAAAGCCATAAGCCCTTCATTCGTTGCACTTGAAGCAAAACCTAAATGTATAAATGAATCTATTGTAGTAAATGTTTCATCAGTTGTCCCTTGTGTTGGAAGGAAGAATATAAAATCAGGCTGGAATCCTACATTACTTACAGATTGGGTTGCTCCAGAAGTTGTCATCGCAAAAGTGCCTACTGAAGTATTAGTAATATCACCACCACCCAATGCAATATAACGTATTACATATTCACCAGCATTTGCAGTATCCCAATAAAGAGTAAATCCATCTGAATCAAATGAACTAATATTAGCTGCCCCGCCAATTCCCCCAGCTAGACTTGGAATGACAATTGATCTTTGAGATGAACTTCCTCTTCCTGTATTGGAAGAAGCTCCATCGTCAGACCATGAGATAACAGCCCTTTCACTTGTTGGTGAACTTGCGAATCCGATTCCAGTGTAACCACCTCCAGCAGTAACACTTGCATCATCTATGGTATTATTTGTCCAGAAGAAGATAATCGCTTCTGGCTGGAATCCTAATCCACTTATAGCCTGGAATCCAGCACTAGTTGGCTTAGTGAAGTTACCAACATAAAATCCTAATGGACCAGCAGGATCAATGATATGATCAAATTCTACAGTCCCATTAACTATCTTTAAATCAAAGATGTCTTGGCTTTCGCTTTTTAATTTTGTCAATAAGACTTTATTATATTCATTCGAATTTATTGAGTTGAATTCTGCAACTAGTTCTGTTTTATTATATTCATAAATTTCTATTTTTGGATTTCCAGATATAATTCTTGGATAGATTGTTATGTCTTTCTCGTTAGTAAGATTTCTCTCAAATCTTACCCTCACATAATCATCTTGAGGTATTATCTCACTCCAGACATTATCTAATTCTTTAACCCCTTCATAGATATCAGAAATAAACTCTCTATTAGAATTTAGATGCTCTGCTCTTATAATAATAATTATCTGATAAGTTTCGCTAGATAGCGATGGAACTATCCAGCTAATTTGATCAATTAATCCATTATTATTTGTGTCTATATACTCATTTATATTAAACTCTTCTCTAGTGTCTCCATTTATTCTGTACAATTTGATTGAATCTAAGGTAGATTCTTTTATTTTGGCATATGCTAATATATTCTCATAATGGGTTTCGGAACTTATCGTAACCTCTTTTAAATTTTCATTAATTTCATTCTCCATAACAACTGGGGCTTCAGTATAATATTCAACCTCTAAATCTTTTACATTATCTTGTATAACTAATTCTGTTTCTGATAATATATCTTCTGTAGATGAAATACTTAATATACTTTCATCCTTAGATTTATTTATCTCATTAATTAAGAATCTTTCTCTATTAATCTCTTCCTTAACTTCATTGATTATTTTATTTACTTTTAGATCAGAAGCATTCTTTGGAATATTAATTTTTAAATTTTTAGTTTCCTGGTTTGATTTAACCCTCTTTATCCATTTAACTGGTTTGTTTATTTCCGCATGACCCTGTATAACCTCTTCACTCATATTTTCTATAATTTCTGGAACATCAATGGACTCTTCTATAACAATTTCATCTATAATTAAATTTTCCACTGATCCAAATTCTTCAGTAATATTTTCTGTTTCATTTAATATTCCAATTTCTGTGATATTATTATCTACAACTACATCTTTCGATGTATTATCCAGCCCTATAATATAACCAGTTATTGTTGGCTGTAGTAAATATATTCCAAATCCTAATACTGATAATATAATTAATATACTTAATAATGCTGGAATTTTAGTTGGAGTTTCATATTTATTAATTCTAGATTTATATTCCCTTATATTATCATAACACCAATCAATATAAGAATTGTAATAATTAATCCATTCATCATACGAATGTCCTTTTAAATATCTTAATAATTCTCTATTATACTCGTTATTACTAATCTTAGCTTTGCTATGCAATAGAGTTAATCTTTTAACATAATCAACAATTTCCCTTTTCTTAGCTTGAGCTAGCTGAATCTTATTATTTAATTCTTCTATTCTCTTTTTGTGTCCAGCTATTTCTAGCTCACTTTTTTTCATTCATCCCTCTTTTCTTAATTGCTCTGTTATAGACTGTCCAAACATTACGTTGATCTTTTCTCAATAATTTGGCAATATTATTATAACGAAGCTTTGATCTTTCTTTTAGGAATATTATCAATAATTCAAATGAAGAGAATTTTCTATCTGAAAAAATTGAAATGGGAATAAAAATTTCTGATCTTTCAACAACCAAACTTTTAGAGGATTTTTTTAAGGAATTTTGATAAGTTGTCCATATAGTTCTATCATCTCTGTTTAAAAAAACAGCAATCCTATGGTAGTTTAGATTTAATATTTCTTTTAAGTACTTACAAATTATTTCCAAAGTGCTTAACTTATCATTGTTGAAAACAGAAATTGGAATGGTTATTTCTTTAGAATCTTCTTTTATTATATTTATAATCTCATCATAACCTAAATTATACTTTTCTTTTAATTCATTCAAGGCCAATTTCAGAATTTCTAGGTTCCTATCTTTAGATAAATCAGAATAATAGCTACGATTCTTAATCTCTTTTTTCTTCATTCTTCAATATTAAGTATAAATTATACTTAACATATATGTACAATAAATTTATAAATCTATCTAAGGATAAGTATTATTACTTAATATATATGTAATATTAGACAGAATGATACTTAATATTAATGTAAAATTATAATCATCTTTCCCATACAGCCTTATTGAACATTGTTACTTTTCTTATCCTGTGTAAAGGAATCTCTCTATCATTTAATACTAAAAAGTCTCCTTCTATTGAATTAATATCATCAAATTTTATTGTTTTTATACTATTTGTTATCCGGTCTACATAATGTAAAGTATATCTGTCTTTGTCTAGATTTTTATCCCATCTTATCTTATTGAGAAAATCTTTTATAGAGATCATAAGAATTGATCAGGCATTATTCTTTTATTAATTTCCCCTCTTAAGTTCTCTCTTACTAAATCTCTTGCTTTTTTTCCAAAATTTCCTATTAGCCAGGATAACTTAACTAAAGCTGTTTCACTTAACATATCATCTCCAGGAATAACTCCGATATTAACTAAATCAATAGCATTGCTGTAAACATGCATCTGCACCCTTCCAAAAATGCATTGAGATGTCATAACAACAATGCATCCGGAATTTACTAAATTCTTTATTGCCTTTAAATTCTTAGAATGTATTTTTGTTAATTGATTTGGAGTTCCTACAGGAGCTTGCCCCAATCCAGTTCCTTCTATAATCAGTCCTTTATATTTATTTTTTCTGAAGAACTCAAATTGCTCAGGCATGAAATTTGGATGTACTTTAACTAAAGCAACCTTCTCCTCCATCTTATCAAATAATTTAACAAGACCTTTATTCTTTTCATACTTATAGAAGAATTCCATAGATTTTGTTTTATGATTAATTCTTGCTATTATACCAGAATTAACTGGCTTGAATGCATCTCTTCTAGATGTATGCAATTTTCTTGTTTTGCAAGCAGGAAGTATAACACAATTATCATCATTAATGGATTCATGCATACAAATTGCTACTCCTGTAAAATCACTTTTTGTAATAAACTCAGCAGCGCATATCAAATTAATAGCAGCATCAGAGCTTGGTCTGTCTGAACTTCTTTGTGCTCCAACTAGAATAACCGGAACAGGAAGATTCTCAAGCATAAAAGATAATGCTGCAGCAGTATAATGCATTGTATCTGTTCCATGTCCGATTATAACTCCCTTTACTCCTTTTTTTATCTCTTTAACAATTGCTTTAGCTATTAATGAATAATGCTTGAATCTCATATCCTCTGAGAACATATTTGATAAGAATACACTATTAATATTAGCAATTTCATTTAACTCAGGAAACATTTTGAGTAGTTCTTCTGGTGTGAATCTCGCTATTACTCCCCCAGTCCTGTAATCAACCTCAGAAGCTATAGTTCCTCCAGTATGTATAATTGAGATAGTTGGGAGATTTTTGTTATGCTTTATTTTTTGCTTTTTTGATTTTGATTCTTTATGGGATTTTAATACAGTTGTTTTCTTAATCTTATTTTTCTCTATTCCTATATTGTATCCATTTTCTAATTTAATGACTAAAATATCATTATTTATAGTTGGCATTAGATATCCTTCATATTCTGTATTAGAAGTCTTTACCTTTATGAAATCACCATTCTTCATTAAAGAAAATATATAGAACTAATTTAAAAATTTATTTAACTCTTATTATTATCTCCAATATTTGCTCCAATTTATATTTAATGAAATTATTGCAATCATAACCTGGATTATTTGTCTTGCTAAAAGGTAATAGCCCTTCCTCCATTTATTATACTTGGCTGTTTGACGCAATCCTTTACATATATTTTTATGTATTTGAATTTTGTTAATTTTACAATATTTGTTTAGGATAACTTCCATATTATAATCTTTAAATTGAGGATTTTTAGAGGCTTCTTTAAATATGAAATAAGGCAAAGCCCTTTCACCAGTAATTAAAGGAAAAACATGTTTGGAAAGAGCATTAAAAATAAAACCATAATCCCTCATTCCTACAGACATTACATTTTTATTTATCTTAAATGGCTCCAGTATTTGTTCAATATGCTCTTGATTTAAATAACGCAGATCTGCATCACAAAAAAATAATACATCTGTCTTTAGATTATTTGTGGCTATTTTTACAGCATCACTTTTGCCTACATTTCGTTTTAAAGATATTACCTTTAGTTTGTTAGAATTAAATTCTTTAACAATTTTTAAACTATTATCTGTTGAAGCATCATCTACAACAATAATACTACTTATTGACTTTGAGTCATTTAATATCTCTAAGACATTTTTTATAGTATTCTGCTCATTAAACATTGGTATAATGGCTGTAACATTCATATTATATTAACAATAAGAAATAATTTAAATTTTCCGCTTAATGTTATAATATGAAATATTGATAACTAATTATCAAAATGCTTATACAAGCGGCAATTATTTGAACCTCTTTCGCATTTTTTATATTGAATTTCAATAGAATCTCTTTTACAAAAAGGTATTTATTATTCCTCTCATCATCGATGCTATATCCCCTAAAATACTGAGTCATAGTTGTTAATGGACAGACAAACAAATTCCCTTTTCCATATTTAACCCTTAGAAAGCCGCCCCAAATTAAATTCAGTCCAATTATTCCAACAACATACCAAAAATGGTAAAATACCCTATCTGGCCAGATTGATCTTGGAATAAAGAACAATCCAATCCAGCTGACGAAGAAGATTATATGCAGGAAAATAAGAAACTTTACAAATAACCTTTTGTAGTTTATAAGCTTGATATTACCATAACTATAAAAGTTCATATTAGTTTAATAAAACTTAGTTTTTAAAAATTTTATCAATCTAGAATTTATTTAATTTTGCTAATATGGAATTAACATGAGTCTGGCAGTTGTAACTTAATAAGCTATATTTTCTTCTTTTTGCTATTCTGCTTTGTATTCTTATTATCCTATAAAATAGTCTCCTATTAACATTTATTTCTTTTGATTTTATAGCGCCAGGATTGTTCTTTAGATACCATTCTGTTAAATTTATTGTTTTTTTTGAATACTTTGGCATAAATTCATACACAGTATTATACTCATCAATAATAAAGAAATGTTTTATCCTAAATAGTCTAAAAAATATAGAACCACACGGTCTTGTACAGATTTTTATTGTTGTTTTCTTTGAATCTTCCATAATCATAGAACTAAATTGAAATTTTAAAACTTTTCTATATTCTCTAATTATATACTGAGATATATATTTTAAAAGTGATAAACATTTATATATAAATTAACTATGTAGATATATTTAATAAAAGAAAACTTAACTATCTAATTAGGTTTTAATTTGGGCATTAAAACCTTTGGGCAACTGATAGTTTAAATCTATTCTAAACGTTTGTTAGTTTTACCTATACTAAGAGCATTATTGGGCATAACAACTCTTTCTAAAGCAAGTACAAGCATAACTAAAATATAAAGTTTATTGTACTAAAGTAAACAATAGGGGGTAGAAAATGGAATTCATTGTACAAAATGCTATTCAAGGCAGCAAGGACATGAAGCCTGATGTCGTAATAGGACAAGCTAATATAAAAGTTGTAGGATGTGGCGGTGGAGGATCTAATATGGTTAATTGGCTCCACAGAAAAGGAATACAGGGAGCCGAGGTTGTTGCTATGAACACAGATAAGCAACACCTAGATATGATTCGTGCTGATAGAAAAGTGTTAATTGGAAGAGACCTAACAAGAGGTTTAGGATGTGGCGGATTCCCAGAGAGAGGAAGGGAAGCAGCTAAGGAACAAATACATGAGGTTAGAGAGGCTCTAAAAGATTCAGATATGGTTTTTGTATGTGCTGGAATGGGCGGAGGTACAGGAACTGGATCAGCACCAGTAGTAGCACAGCTAGCTAAAGAGATGGGAGCTATTGTTATCGGAACAGTAACAATGCCTTTTGATATTGAAAGAGCAAGAGTTGACAAGGCTGAATTTGGATTACAAGCTTTAAGAGAGGTATCTGATACTGTTATTGTAATAGACAACAATAGATTAGTCCAAATAGCAGGAAACTTGCCTATCGAACAAGCATTTGCTGTTGCAAATGAATTAGTTGCTACAATGATAAAGGGTATAGTAGAGACTATTGCAGTTCCAAGCTTAGTTAACCTAGACTATGCAGATGTTAAAGCAATTATGAGTAATGGAGACGTTTCTGTTATAGGAATAGGGGAAGCTAACTCTGAACATAGAGTAGAAGAAGCAGTAAGAAGAGCATTAACAAACCCTCTATTAGATGTAAGTTACCAAGGGGCAACAGGAGCATTAATACATGTTTCTGGTGGATCAGACTTGACATTAGATGAAGTAGCCAAGGCAGGAGAGATGGTAACAGAAGCATTAGACGATGATGCTAATGTAATCTGGGGAGCAAGAATTAGCGATGACATGAAAGGAAAACTTAGAGTAATGACAATTGTAACAGGAGTCAACAGTCCATACATACTTGGTAAGGTAGATCACAGAAAGCCAAGTCCACAATCAGTTCACTTATCTAGAGAACTGGGAATTGACTTAATTAGATGATTAAGGGCAGACCCCCAAAGTAGCCCTTCTTTAAGGTTGCTGGTACTCTAAGTACCAGCTCTTATTTTTCTTTATTTTAGAATTAAAATGGTGTAGTAGTACAAGTAACTTCTTCTATTTTTTCTAATAAACTTCTCCCAGAAATCCTATTTTTTCTTCTAACTACTTTGTTTAAGTAATTATAAAATTCTTTACTTCTAGGACCCAAACTTTCTTCATCAGTCATATTTGGAATAGTTTCTAAAAATAACTCCTCTTTTCCTCTAGTATCTTTAGACCTTGCTATTAATATATGCATATTTTTTTCGTTGAAATATCCAATATATAACATGTACATACGATTATTCTCCGTAAAAAGAGGACCAATACTTGGTTCACCTTCATTAAATCCGTAGTATGATAATATCTCTGGACATATATATTTAGCTAACATAAAAAATTGCTATTGATAGAATTTATAAGTCTTATTACTCATTATCTTTCTTAAACAAACTTTTTATTTTCTCAACTAAACTTTTGCTCTCTTTTTTTAGCATCTCTTCCATCTTTATCTTATGTTTTTCTAATGGAAAAAATCCGAAATCTTTTCTCGTGATTCCGCACTGATTAAAGCAGCAAACCCTTTCTAATTTATATCTTGTTGATACTGGCTTGTCTTTGCTATATCCTAAAGTAATTATAATTTCTGGTTCTTGGGTCGAAGGAGCCCCCACTATTCCATTTATGGCGTCCTTATCAAAACTTCCAACCCAACAAGAGGCTAATCCTGCATCTGTTGCCAATAACAAAATATTCTGGGCTAATGCTGCGCAGTTTTGTATTCCATAAGTCTCTCCTTTTTTTCCGAACATCCTTTGAATGTCTGGCTTTTTATTCAGTATAACAATATGAACCGGAGCTTGATACATCCACATCTGTTTTAAACAAGCCTGGGCTATTTGCTTTCTTTTATCATCATCGTCAACTATAACAATATTCCAGTTCTGCATATTTCCCGCAGAAGGAGCATATATTGCAAGATTTAGTATCTCTCCTATTAATTGTAAATCTACTTTTTTATCCAAATAATTTGTATAACTTCTTCTTGTTAGTATGGCATCCCTTAATTCCATAAGGATATATGAAAGAGATTTATATATAAATTTTCTTAATCTTAGTTATCTTTATAAATTTCCACAGTCCTTTTTGTTTATGGAATATATCGACTTGGTTGAAGTATTTGAGAAGCTGGAAAAAACTTCCAAGAGATTAGAGAAGACATATATTTTATCTGAACTTCTGAAGAAAGCAACCAAAGAAGATATTGAATATATTATTTATCTTGTACAAGGAAGGATATTTCCTCAATGGGATCAAAGAGAGATTGGGATGAGTTCTAAACTAATTGTAAAACTACTTAGCTCTGTTACTGGAAGTTCCAATGAAGATATTGAAAGATTATGGAGTAAGGAAGGAGACCTTGGAAATGTAGCTTTTATTTTAATCCAAAAAAACAAACAAAGAACATTATCTAGTTATAAGTTAACTGTAAAAAAAGTTATTGAAAACTTGAGAAAGTTAACAGAGTTAGAAGGAATTGGAACAGTTAACAAAAAGATTCAGTTAGTAGCTGAATTGTTAACTTCTGCAAAGCCATTAGAAGCTAAATTTATTGTTAAGAATGTTTTAGGCACATTAAGGGTTGGAATTGCTGGAGGAATACTAAGAGATGCTATTGTATGGGCTTTCTTTGACAAGGAGATAGAATTAAATTATGATAAAGAACAGAAAACATTTGATGTTAACAGGGAGAAATACAATTATTATGTAGATTCTGTTCAAAGGGCTTATGATATGACTAATGACTTTTCAAAGGTTGCTTTACTAATAGGAAAAAATGGTATAAAAAATCTCGAAAAAGAAAAACTTTCCCCCGGAAATCCGATTAATGTTATGCTCTATCAAAAAGCAGAAGATATAGAAGATGCTTTCAAAATAGTCGGAAAACCATGTGCATTTGAATTCAAATATGATGGAATTAGATTACAAATAGGAAAAGACTCTAATGGAAAAATAACTGTATTTACAAGAAGATTGGAAGATGTGACTAAGCAATTTCCGGAAGTGGTATTATATGTAGACAAATATGTTAATAGCAAGACATTTATTTTAGATTCTGAAGCAGTTGGTTATAATCCTAAAACAAAGAAATATCTTCCGTTTCAAAGCATTTCCCAAAGGATAAAAAGGAAATATGACATAAAATCAATGTCTGAAAAATTTCCTGTTGAATTAAATATTTTTGATATAATGTATTATAATGAAGAAGTTTTATTGAACAAGCCATTTAAAGAAAGGAGAAAGATCTTAGAAAAAATAACAAAGCAGGAAAAACTAAAATTAGTCTTGGCAAAACAATTAATAACATCAGATAAAAAAGAAGCTGAAAAATTCTTCAAAGAATCTTTAGCTCAAGGCGAAGAAGGAGTTATGGCTAAGAATTTAGATGGAATCTACAGGCCCGGCTCCAGGGTTGGATACGGGGTAAAAATAAAACCAACTGCAGATACATTTGATTTGGTAATTGTAAAAGCAGAATGGGGGGAAGGAAAAAGATCTAAATGGCTTACAAGTTATACAGTTGCATGTAAACATAATGATAATTTACTAGAAGTTGGAAAGGTTTCAACAGGGTTAAAAGAAAAAGGTGATGAACTTACTTTTGACTATATGACAAAAACATTAAAGGAATTAATAAAAGAAGAGAAGGGAAGAAATGTTGTTGTAAAGCCGGAGATAGTTATGGAAGTAGGTTATTCTGAAATACAAAAAAGCCCGACTTATTCTAGCGGATACGCTTTGAGATTTCCTAGAGTAATTCAGTTGCGTCCAGACAGATCAATAAAAGATATTTATACTTTAGACGATATAAAAATCGCATACAAGAAGCAAAAAAAGTAAAATTTCTCCTTATTTACGACTTAATGATAATAATCTTTAAATATTAGTAAACTTTTTAATAGAGATAGTATCTATTATACAGAGGTGAATAACCACATCTTAGCTGAAGTGGTTAATAAAAAAAAGAGGCTGGAGGCTGATCTTAAATGATTGTTAAAGAGGAATTTTTGAGTAACTTAAGACGTGCTTTTGATCTTAATCTATATGAAGTGAGAATATGGACTGCTCTTCTCTCTCGTGGTGTCTCAACTGCTGGAGAATTATCTGATATAGGGAATGTACCAAGATCAAGAGCATATGATGTATTGGAATCTCTCGAGAAAAAAGGTTTTGTAGTAATGAAGCTAGGTAAGCCAATAAAATATATTGCTGTTGAACCCAAAGAGGTTGTTGAGAGAGCAAAGAAGCTCGTAAAAGTTGATGCAGATGATAATCTAAAGAAATTAGAATCATTAAAAGGCACACCAATACTAAAAGAATTGGATCTATTACATAAACAAGGCATTGAGTTCATTGATGTAACTGATTTAAGCGGAGCAATAAGGGGAAGACATAATTTGTATACCCATCTTGAGACAATGATAAAGAAAGCTGAAAAAAATATTACAATAATGACAACTGCTAAAGGTCTTGTTAGAAAAGTGGATGCTCTTAAGCCTGAATTAGAAAGATTAGCAAAGAAAGGAATCAAAATAAGGATAGCAGCACCAATAACTAAAGAATCATCAGCTGCTGTTAAGGATTTAAGCAAGATAGCAGAGATAAGAAATGTTAATAAGATAAATGCAAGATTCTGTGTTATTGACGGGAAAGAGCTTATGTTTATGGTGAAGGATGATGAAGAAGTCCATCCAACATATGACATAGGGGTTTGGATTAGCACTCCTTTCTTCGCAAGCGCTTTAGGAAATATGTTTGATCTTGCTTGGAAGGATATGCAGCCATTGGATAAAGTAAAGATTTAATTCTTCATTTTTATTTCTTTAAATATTTTTGTTGTTATCATTGATCTTCTTTTAATTTCTTCAGAAGATATTTTCTTCAGTTTATGCGCCTCTGTTCTGGGTCTGGAAGCAAATGTGGAAATATTCAATACATTTGGCTTGATGTCTCTGATTAGGTTAAGAGTATCTTCAAAGTCTTCATTGGTTTCTTCCGGATAACCAACAATTATATCCGAGGCTATATCAATCTCTGGAATTTCTTCTCTGAATCTTTTTACTATTTCATTGAATGCCTCTACAGTATGAACCCTTTTCATATGCTTCAATATCCTTTCAGAACCGGACTGAATGGGAATATGCAAGAATTTCATAATTTTTGGATTTTTATAAGATTCAATTAATTTATCAAGGATTTTTGTCACATGCCATGGATTCATCATTCCAATTCTTATTTTAAACTCTCCGTCTACATTAACTAATTCATTTAATAATTCCGGAAGATTTGTTTTAATATCAAAACCGTAACAACCTAAATCCTGTCCGGTTAAATATATCTTTTTGCATCCGTCATTCACGGCTTTTTCCACTTCTCTTTTGATGTCTCCAATCCTGTAAGATTTTAAATTTCCTCTTGCTAACTTTGTCGCGCAGAAAGTGCATTTGTTCAAGCAGCCCTCCTGTATAACAATCCTGGCAATGTCTTTGTCTTTTCTTATTTTGGGAAGATTAATCTTGTTCTCTTTTTCTTCAGAAAATAAATCACCTTTGGAATCAATTTCATTTGGAATCTTTGTTAATGAGTTTGTATCAAACACCAAATCTATCTCTTTTCTATACTTTCTTATGTCTAAAGTTTTTGTTAGACAGCCCCCAACAAATAAACTTTTATTTTTTGGAATATTTTTTATAAATTCTATTTCTTTACTTTGGGTTTTATTTTTTACTGAACAAGTATTGACAATAATTAACTCAGATTCCTCGATAGAATCAACTATCTCATGTTCTTGATTCAGTAATCCAGCCAGCTGTTCTGAGTCAGAAATATTCGCTTGGCACCCATATGTCTTGATGAAAATTTTCATAGACTTAGGAAAATTCGATATATTTATAAATACTGTTTTAATGATATATTTCTTATAAGGTTTGGGATTATGCAAGTTGAGAATGAAGAATCACAAAAACAGAATATACTATAACCTAGACATTCATATTAATTCTTATAGCTATTACTATAAACCTATACCCGGAGGTATAAATGATTGGAACTAATCTATTATTTGATGGTGTGTCATTTGACATTCATAAATTAACTGATGAAAAAATAGGGACAGAATTTGTTTCTTATCTGGCTGATGCCACAGATATGACAAAAGTTGATGCCCCTAGAACCTTTAAATTTCCCCCAATGGACGGAGAGAATATTTCTGGATATACTTCTATTATTTTATTAGCAGAGAGCCACATTAGCATTCATACTTGGCCTGAGAAAAATTTATTTGCCATTGATATCTTCTCATGCAAAAAAGATTATGATGTAAAAAAGGCAGAGGAAGAAATAATAAAGTTCTTCAATGTTAAGTTTTATAACTCCCAGGTTTTATTTAGAAGTGTACCAATGCCAAAAATTAAAGCAAAAATCAAGAATTTTTAATAGTGAAAAATGGAAATACAATTAGTGAAAGGAGTTGGAGAAGGTTCAACAGAACTATCTGCATTTCATGCAGCATTGATGGATGCAGGTATAGGAAGATTAAATCTAATTCCATTAAGTTCTGTTGTACCAATAGGTGCGAAGATAAAGGATATTGTAAAATTGGATTTAAAGGATGAAAACCACGGTTATTTTCAATTCTTAGTAATGTCAAAACAATCAGCAAATCCTGGAGAGTCAGCTTGTGCAGGTATGGGTTGGATTCAGTATCCAGATGGTAGAGGTTATTTTGTAGAGCACCATGAGCACTCTCAAGAAGAAGTAGAAACTTTAATTGAAAAATCGCTTAAGGATATTCTTTCAATTGATATTGATAACTTGAAAATGTTTAATCTTGAAAAAGAAGAGGTTGAAATAAATAGTTATTGTTCTAAAATAATGAGTGATGATAAATATTCTTGCGCAGTTGTAGGGGCGTTATACAAACTGGAGAAACCTCTCTGATTATTTTCTAAAAGCACCTGCAACAATCAATGGAAATATTATTGTTGCATCACCATGAACTTTTACTGTATTGTTCTTATTTTCTATTTTGCCCCATGAGACGCCCTCATCGGGCTCAGCCCCGGCATCACTCCCATCAAACTCTTCCTGTGCAGTAATATAAACAGTGTAATCTGCTCCACCCCGATGTAGATTGGCATTTATTGCATGATGTTTTACTACACTTGTGCCTAAGCAAATAACTCCTGTTTTTTTTGATGTCATTCCTATTTCAATTAATTTTGGAATATCATCACTCATGTCTATCTTAAAATCAGGATGCATATTTTTGAAGTAATAAAGCATATCTCCTGCTGAGCCATCTGTGAAAGTTGGGCAAAATACAGGAATATTGTTTTTTGTCGCCCAATAATATATTGAATTATCGTCCTTGACTTCTTTTCCTAGTTCATATATCAATTCAGAAACACTGAAAATTTTATTATCTTTTTTTTGTTTTTCATATAACTTTTTGTAAAATGGAATCACTAATTTTTCAAATTCTACATATCTGTTATTTGGAATTAAGATATTGCCTGTCCTGTTAATTCCCTTTTCTCTTAGTCTTTTTCCATCCAATCTGAAATCTCCAAGTATAAATGGCTTTATTGTTTTGACAATGTCTTCTTCAATTCCTCCCCCGGTTGTTATAAGCACATCAACTAATTTATTTTTTGTTAAATAAGCAATTATCTCTCTTAATCCGGAAGTAACAATATTTGATGTGTAAGCTAGATATATTGTGGCTTTATCTTTCCTCATTTTTTTTATTATCTCGATTGCTATCCTGAGATTACTAGCTTGAAATCCAGTAGTCTCATAAGCATCAAGAAACTTTTCTATATTAAACTCTTTGTTGAAATCAAATCCCTTGATATTAATCCCTTTAATGTCTTCAGATTTTTTTAGTATATTTTCCTTTGATTTTTCTAATGATTTCATAGTCTTAATTGAAGAAGTAGATTTAAAAGAATTTCGTTATGCATTCCATACTTGTTCTATCTTATTTTTGAAAGCTGACTTTGGCATTGTTCCCACAAATCTTCCTATTTCATTGCCGTTCTTAACTAAAAGGAAAGTTGGAATGCTCATAACTCCAAATCTTGCTGCCAACTCGGGCTCATCATCAACATTTAATTTTCCAAACTTTAAATTCTTCATTTCCTTGCTCAGGCCCTCAAATATTGGACCCATCTCTTTGCATGGATAACACCATTCTGCCCAAAAATCAATTATTATTGTGCCTTTCATTTCTTTTTCTATATTATCAGATGTTATCTCAATCATTTTTGCTCACCTTATATGACATTACAAATAATAAATCTGAAAGTCTGTTTATATATTTATAAATTTCTTCCCTTATCAATCCAGCCCTCAACACTTGAGTTAACTCCCTTTCCAATATTCTGCATCTTACTCTGGCTTCATTTAAATGTGCTGATTCAACTTTTTTAAATCTTACGAATATCCTTGGAGAATCAAATTTGTCTATTATATCTTCTATCTCCTTTACATCTTCATTAGTTATTGGATCAACAACATTTTTTCCTATTCCGCCTAATGAGATTTCTCCGCCCAATTGCCATAACTTTCTGTTTATTTTTTCTATTATATTTCTAAACTCTTCATTATGTATCCAGCAGAAATCCAATGATGATTGCAGAGCATCTATGTATCCATTAATATCAATAACATAGCTGTCTTTTGGAACTTTTAAATTTCCATAAGTAACTGTTTCTCCCTCATCACCTACCTTTGTATAAACCTTGACTTCTTTAACCATTTTCAGCTGCATTCACTATAGCCGCAGTCAAAGCACGTCGGTTCACTACAACCAGATACCATCTCTACATTTGTGCTATAACATTTTGGACAATATAAATTATCATTATTTTCGTTTGGATTTTTTATAGCAGATTTTCCATTTAATGTAGCCTGTCCATTTAATATTGTCTGACCATTAAGATATTTTAATTTTCCAGTTTTCCTTAAATGGTCTCTTATAACCTTTGAGATTGCGTGTGGAATTGAATCAACTTTATTTGGGCCAAATCCAAATGGCTTGTCTCCCTTAACAGAATTAAGATGCTTTATTAATTTTATAGGATCTCCCCCATTCTCCAAATACTTGCTTAGCATAATTCCTAATGCTGTTGTTAATCCGCTTATTTCTGTTCCTATCGGGGAAATGTTAGCAAATACTTTTGTTGGCCCGTCTTCATCGTAATTAACATGAACATGTAATGGTCCCTGTCCGGTTGATATCTCATAATAATCAGATCTCTCACCATAACCCATTTTTTTCTTCTCTTTTTTCTTTGTTTTATCGCTTATGTTTAATATCTGGAATTGTTTGCTTCCATCCCTGTATATTGTAACCCCCTTTGCTCCAAGTTCATATGCCTTAATATAAACCTCTTCAACATCTTTTGTTGTTGCTTCATTTCTCAAATTAACTGTCTTTGATACAGCATTGTCTGTATATCTTTGGAAGGCACATTGCATGTTTACATGATCTAAAGGGCTTAAATCATGTGATGTTAAGAATAAATTCTGGATTCTTTCTGGAATCTCTTTAATTCCAATTACAGACTTATGATTCTCTTCTATTCTTTTCCATAGCTCTTTTTCTTCAAATCCAAAATAATCATCTTTTTCAGCTATATTCCTGAATAATGGATTAACCTCAAAGAAAGTATCTTTATCAGCTGGGGTCTCTTCTCTTTTCAATGCATCTATTCCAGCAGCATTATATCTTGTATATGCTATTGCAAAGAAAGGCTCTATTCCCGCTCCCTGTAATCCTGCTGTTATTCCTATTGTTCCTGTTGGAGCAATAGTTGTTCTTGCACAATTTCTTGGATAAGCCTCTTGCCCCCTGAAATTATTTCCATTCTTATCAAAAATACTATTTTTCCAGTTTGGAAAAATTCCTCTAACACTAGCTAATTCCTCAGAAGCTGCCATTGCAGCATCATTTATACATTTCATCAATTGTTCTGCTTTCTTGAATGCCTCTTTGCTATTATATGGAATTCCTAACATAACTAATGTTTCTGCCCACCCCATTACCCCTAATCCAATCCTTCTGTTTTCTTTTGCTATTTTCTCTATTTGCGGCAAAGGATAATTATTCACTTCAATTACATTATCAAGGAAATGCACACAATCAAATGTGCATTCTGCTAATCTTTCAAAATTCATATCAGAACTATCTTCTTTTACAAACTTGCTTAAGTTAATACTTCCTAAATTACATGGCTCATACGGCAATAAAGGTTGCTCACCACAAGGGTTAGTTGACTCTATCTCCCCTATGTGTGGGGTTGGATTAGAATTTGTCTCGTTTATTCTGTCTATTACAACGAATCCGGGATCTCCTGTTTCCCATGCCCCTTTAATCATTAAATCCCATACATCTTTTGCATTTAATTTTCCGACAGCCTCTTTTGTTTTTGGATTTTTTAATTCATAATCTTCTCCCATTTTTACTTTATCCATAAAATGTTTGTCGATAGCAACAGAAACATTAAAGTTCTCCATTAATCCAGGGGTTTTTTTCATATTAATAAATCCGATAATATTAGGATGGTCATATCTAAGGATGCCCATATTTGCCCCCCTTCTTGTTCCACCCTGTTTAATAACATCAGTTTGCTTGTCAAATATCTGCATAAATGTTAATGGACCAGAAGCAACCCCGTGAGTGCTTTTGACAGGATCATTGGTTGGCCTTAATCTTGAGAATGAAAATCCCGTTCCCCCACCGCTTTTATGAATCATGGCTGCATGTTTTACAGAATCAAATATCTCCTCAATAGAGTCTCCTACCGGAAGGACATAACATGCACTCAACTGTTGTAGTTTTCTTCCTGCATTCATCAATGTTGGAGAATTTGGAAGGAATTCAAAATTAGATAACATATTATAGAATTTTTCCCTTATTGGCTCAATTACTTTTCTCCCATCTTCTGTCTCAGCTATTTTATACAGATTTTCAATAAATCTCTTAAAATTTTTATCCCATTCATCATAGTGTTGGAAATTTTTATGTAGAAATAAAGCCCTTGTCTTCTGTCCAGGGATAGTATCAAATCCTTCTATCTCATAATTAATTCCGTTGAATATCTCTTCTTCCCTTATTGTTTGAGAATATAATAAATCAGCTAATGCAACATTTGTAGCAACTAAATCCAACCAAGCCTCTACACTTGGGGAATCTTTCAAATATTTGTCTTGTATAACCTTTCTTTGATTTTCCGTAATAATAACTTTTTTCAACTCCATTGAAACACCCCTCATTTTACCAAAACTTTTAGCTCCTCTTTAAAATCATCTGCTTTCTCGAAGTCCTTGTAAACAGATGCAAACCTCATATAAGCAACTGGGTCTAATGCCCTTAATTTTTTAATTACTTTATTTCCTATTGTTTTTGAGCTTACTTCATGGCTTTTTAAATTTTTAAGTTCCCTATGTATGGATATTGCTATGTTATCAACGTCTTCGACATTGAATGGCCTTTTTTCAAGCGCTAAAGATATTCCTTTTTTTAATTTATCCATGTTAAATGCCTCTTTTCTCCCATCTTTTTTAACAACCATCAAATCTATTACTATTTTTTCATATGTTGTAAACCTTTTGCCGCATTTCTGGCATTCCCTTCTTCTTCTTATAGAATCAACACTGTCCCTGCTTTCCAGAACCCTTAACTCATTCGATAAACAATATGGACAGTCCATTATAAACACCAGATATAGTGTGTATAATATAATTTATACACAACATACAGTCAAATAGTAAGCTTCTATTTAAATATTCTTATAGTTTAGAAGCATAATTTCCTATAGAACTTTAAGGATCACTACAATCCCTTGTATAACCGCAATTTCGGCATTTTATCTTGCATTTCAATTCTATAATATCTTCACTACCGCAGATTATACAAATATTCTTTGTCATCTTATTGCTTTTATAGTTTCGAGCTCTTCTATTCTTTTTTGGGCCGGAATAGCTGTTCTAAACAAATTCCAGAATACTTTTTGCATCCATTCAACCCATTCCTCATCAGAAATATTAAAAATAATGCTGAAAGATTCTCTTAACTCATCTTCTTTATATTCATCACTGACTAAAGGAATTTTTTCTTCCTTTAATGTTACTATTTTGTTGTCAACTATCGTTGTTCTTAATGGCTGGAATGCATGCCTAATCTCAATAGCTTCCCTACCAATTCTATTATTGATTGCCAAAACATTCAATATATTATCCAATCCTGGAACCTCTATCCTTGTCAATACTTTTATATTAATGCCTTTTTTTGCTATCTCTTCAATTATATCTAATATTTTGATCTTTCCGTTGGTCATATTTGTAAAGCTTAAATTTCCAGAAAAAAATAATACTTGAGACTGAGCACTTCTTAATAAATTACTGAAATTATCAAAATTCTCTATGCTTTTATACTGGTCTTCATGCAGTAAAAATGCACTTTTCTTATCATTGTTAACATAATGATAGATGTCTAATGGAGAAAAATCTTTTTTGTATCTTCCTGATTCTATTTGTTTGAATAATCTCTCTTGGAAACTGCTTGAGTGTATTTTCTCAATTGAATTCCAGAAAACTATTTTCAATGCCCCCTTTGTCTTTTCTCTAAAAATTCTAGTAGAAATTGTTCCTTGTTCTTTTTCTATCTTATCAATATAAGAATTAGCTGTCCTCCAGTTTTTTCCTATTAAATGGGCTATTTCTTGAATAGTTCTTGGTTTTACATAAACAAAATCATTAATTTTCTTTGTTAAATTAGAATCAAGCATTTAATATTTTTAATGATTGATTAATATAAACATTTCTGAACTACAACACTATGTAATAAATTATGTAAGAAATTTATAATTAATTTACAACATTACTATATAATCATGGAAATCGGAAATTTCAAATGCAAATACTGTAATGGAGAATTTGAATTGTTTATTATAAGAGACCCCAGACAATATATGCCCTATTATTTTAATTGTGTTTACTGTGGCGCTAAAATCCCATCCGGATTTAAACAGGAGACAGTGTAAATGAAGAAGTTTGATGATAAATTTGATTACAGAAAGGGTTTACTTGGAGCCCTTCTTGTATCATCAACAACAGAAAATGATTTTTTACTCCCAACAATTGAAGAGTTTGTCTTAAGCGAGATTATAAACGGAACCATAGATTATATTAATGGAAATGCTGGAAAATTAAGCTATCATGACTTTAGATTTAATAGGAATCATTTTGAAAGAGAGATTTGGAAATATTTTGAATCTGAGTTAAAATCTTCTAAAAGAGAGTTAAATTCTAAAATTATGGATTCAATAACCACTATGTGTAAATATTATATGGTAACTCCAGATGGACCAGATAGACCATATCCAGAAACAGAATTATACATTTTATTTAAAGGACCTTTTGGTTCTGGGGGGATTTGTCCTGTTTTAATGAGATCTGCTTTTTCTCTTCCACAAGAATTAGTACTTAAAGTTCAAAGAGAATTAATTCCACTTTTATCTGAGGCTGAAAAAAGAGATATTAAAGGAATTGGAAAATCAATGAGGAAATATATTAGCAAAGACTTGGGATTTATTCGAGAAACGTATCATTGGTAGATAGATATTATTTTAAATTCATCTTTTAATTAATTTGAATGCCTAAATGTTATATATGTAGGAATAATATTGAAGAGACTTTTCTAAATAAATTAATTGGAACTTATATTAATAAAAAATCAGTTTGTTCTGTCTGCCAAAAGCAATATTCTAAAGAAGAATTAATTGAAAAGACGAAATAAGGCCCTTGTAGCTCAACGGTGGAGCAATTGCTTCGTATCATAGAAAAAGCAATAGGTTCCAGGTTCAAATCCTGGCAGGGGCTTTTATTAAAAAATTTTCAATGTTGAGATACTAACTGATATCGGATCTTATTTAATTCTTCTCTTAATTTCTTAATAAGATATTCTAAATCAGTATGATATTTATAATCTTTGTCCTTTAATTCTTTCACATATGGATTATTTGTTATATCATAACTTTCAGTTGAATAAAATTCTTGAGATAATTGGACTAATCTATTTATATTTAGTATTTTATCACTCACTAAACCAATCCATTCTTTTAAAATTTCAGTATCGTGATTTTTTACTTTAGATCTGATGTTAGTTATATAAAAATTTTTGTCTAATTCGCTAATGAAATAAGAAGGAATCACTGTAGGGTTAGCATTTAGTAGTTTTTTTTGTCCATTAACACTCCTACTAATTAACCTTAACTGAGTTTCTATACTTTTCAGTAAATCGTCCTGTATAGAATTATCCTTCTCCTTTTTATCTTTTATTTGCAATTTAGTTACAAAATATTGTGTTAAAATGGTTCCTATACCAACCATCCCAGTGATAAATATTGCCCAAAAAGATAAGAAGAGTGTTCTTTGTTGCTGTTTTAGTGTATTAACTTCTAATTTGTCTCTAACTTTGAAATTCCTATTACCTCCAAAATTATTGTCGTCAAGAAATGAGAATCCATAACTTCCTCCTCCTGGTTCCAAATAAGTATTAATTGTCCATAATCCAACAGAATCTAGATTTACCTCGCATAAACCATCAATTGTGTTATTTTGTGAATCATCATACACGGGCCCGTAAATTTTAGTATTACCTATCACTTTACTAGAAATATTTGAATAATATATAGAATAAGTCTCTCCCGGATTTATTGGTGGAATCTTTAAACTATATAAACAGAATGCACCCTCAATCTCTCTCTCTGGTGATTTTATATTCATATTAATTGTCTGATTATCTGAAATACAATTTCCGTTATTAATCACTGTCAAACGCCAAATTCTTATACTATCTCCTTCTTTAAAATCTGGAAGTTGATATTCACTTAATTCTTCAAAGTTTTTTTCATCGAAAGCTTTTATATGAATAAAAATATCAAATTCATTACATCTTTCATCAAAGCTTAAAATAGTCATAGAATAAATAACAATTAGAAAAGAGACGATTAGACTAAATTTTGTTAATTTCATTATCAAACACCAATAAATCACAATTTATTTAATACAATAAGTTTTTAATTATTTGTATATATATCATTCTATGTCTAAAAATACTGAAGAGTTTAATAAGAATTGTGGAGAGATACTCCGTTTAGCACTTGCTGTAGAATCGTATTTAGATTTATTTATATCTAACTATTTCTGTTCTCCACAAGACTACAAAACTTATCTGTTCAAAGATATTATGATAATAGACTCAAACTTAGGATTTGGAAGAAAAGTTGAAGTATTCAAGAAAATATGTAAAGAAGAAGACATTTCTGAAGAAGAGTTGAACAAAATTTTAGCTTCAATAAATTTTGTTAATGATATAAGAAATAAGGTAGCACATTGGGAAGGTTATATAAATAATCCTAAAGAAGGTACAATAAGATTAAATAAGAGAAAAAGCACTTTATTTAAAAAAGATGAGTTAGAAGTTAATTCGGAACTTGTAAAAGAAGTTGATAAAAAACGTTTATTCTCTATTCAGGGCATCACTAAAATTCATATGGAATTATTTAATCCGAATAGAGTTAGAAAAACTAAGATTTTTTAAGAGATAATATGAAACAAATTAAAACAATAGAAAATATTCTAACTTTAACAATAACTATCTCTATATTTTTTATGTTATTTGTAAAGATATTCTTTGATTTATTTAGATCAGAAGATTCCAACATTATCTATTTCAAATATTCTTCCCTTGTTATAATTTATATACTTAATTATGTAATATTTTATATATCTAAAAATAAGCTAAAGAAAAATATTCAAATCACGAATATTATTGAATATCTATTAATAACTAATTTATTACTAATGGGCCTATCAATGGCTTACATGATAAATATAGAAGAAGTAAGTAAACTTTCACAAATTATGATTGATGTTCTCAAGAACTCTTTTGTAACTATGTTGTATATAATATCTCTTATAATTCCTTTAATGATACTACTATTATTGGTTTATAACGGTTTTATTAGAAAATCTTAAAAATAGATTATAGAAATGAAATTATGATTAATATGGATTACTTTAAAAAAATTGAGGATATGCAAAATAAGTTCTTAGAGAATCCAAGACAAGGCATAATTAATATGATTAAACAAGAAAAAGAGTTAATGAAAGAACTTCCAAGTTTACCTATATTTGAAAATAGACCTGATCGTTTAAAGCTATTTTTAGACCTTCATAAAGAATATGCTAACTTAATGGGAAAAATGATGGAATTAAGAATTCTTGACAATAAGATTTTGAAAGATGATTTAGAAACTGTTATGGCAATGCAAAGAATGAAAGAAGAAGCCCGAACCGTAGAGGAGTATAATAAGCGAGAAAATATAGATGAAGTTATAGCATTGAGATTAGGAAGAATGTATCTTTCCTCTATTGAAACTCTTTGGAAGAAACTTAAGAATATTATATTCTTCTTTGGATTAAATCCCAATAATACACATTTAGATATAATAAAATTAAAGAATAAAATTGAGAAGATAGAAAGAGAACATAATCTAAAATTGCCAAAAATTAAATTGTATATAGACTCAAAATTAAGAAACTGTGTTGGGCATGAAAGTACATATTTTTCTCCACCAAATACAGTCGTATTCTTAGATAAGCGGGGCAATACATTAAGAGTGATTGCAAAACTCACAACAGAAGAGATTTATGAGCTATCTATAGATGTAAAAATAGCTATTTTGGCAATTGTCTCAGTTACTAATACTGCTCTTGTCTCTAAAATTGAACCATTACTTAAACTTGATGATAAAGAGTTAAATCATTTTATTGAAACAGGTAAAATAACAGATGAAATGGAAAAGAAATTAATTAGTTAAATATTTAGTTGAATAATAAACTAAAAAAGACAACTTTATAAAATATAATATCATCTGATATAAGTAGAAGAAGTGAACTTCTATCTTAAGTCTTGGCAGTGGCTAAACTATATATTTTATAATTGAAATTATTTAATTCCATTCAATACTCTTAAATCCGGGCTTAATAATTTAATGTGGTCATCTTTAGATCTAAGCCCCCTGTATATTCTTTGCAGAAGTTCCCTTTTGGCCTTATCAACATAAAAAATCTGGAAATATTTTGGTTTGCTTTTTTTCATTACTTTCCAGAATAGAGAACTTATGTCTGGATTTGGATATTTAGTAAATATTATGCTATTGCATAGATTTCCAGGAAAATCTACCCCTCTTGTGCATTTGGTTGAATAAAGTGTTTCTATCTTTCCATCCTTAAAATCCTTGACTAATTCGCCCCTTTTAAACTTATTTTGTTCGTCTTTTAATTCTTTTCTTGTTTTTATATTATCTATTTTATATTTTAAGCATTCTTCCCCTGTTGGCAAATCTGAAAATGCATTAACATGTATTAATATCGGCTTTTCAGCCAATTCTATTGATTTTGATAATGCCCTAAGATATAATTCTCTTGACCCATTTTGCTTTAATGTAATATAATCAAAGTTTTTTTCTAATCTAGACATAACTTTTGTTATTTTTCCCCCAGGATTAGCCTCTGCCTCAATTATCTTAAATTCTTTTATCCCGAAAACATTTTTTAAAACTAATTCTGAGTGTATTGTTCCGCTCATCATCACAAACACTTTATTTTTATCAAGAAATTCACTTAATTTTTTCTCAAGGTTTACTGTAATTAAATTAACAATCAAATCATCATAATCATTTTTATAGAATGTTAAATAAGTTTCATCAAAGAAATCTTCAAAAGCTTTTCCGATTTGATATATGTTGTATAAATAATCAGAACTCTCATCCTCTGTCAAGTCAATAAGCTTTGGATTGTCTAAAAAATATCTCAATAAGCTTAATATTCTTGTCTCTTTTATCAAAAATATTTCATTGCTTTTTATGCTATCTAATATTATTTTATCATTTAATAATCCAACAATCAAGTCATTTATTTCTATTGTTAGTTCTTTTAAATCAAAGTCATCAGTTTTTATCTCAGCTAAACTTCTTGACAATCTGTTGAGATTAATCCTCTTTTCATTTGAGAGGCTATCCAAAAACTCATCGCATTCGTCTATGATCTCTATTTCAGTGGCTGGTTTTCTGTCCATAACATTCTCTAGCTCATATTTTTTGCTGTTGAAGATTATTACATCTGAATTAACATAACCCATAAACTGTTTATAATATCCGCATCCATCTTTTCTTTTGTGATAAGTAAAAGTTTTATTCCCAAGCCCCTTGTATTCTATCTCTTTGGCATCTTCCAGAATATAACCATTTTCAAACCAATCCTTAGAAGTAATGGGAGACCAATATGGACATGCTGGCGCTATTGATTTTCTTCTGACATCATTTATGCTTTCGAAATCTTCTATTTTTACGAAGGGATTTTCTTTTATATAATTCTGGATTAATTCTTTATTTATCTCCTTGATCTCAATATCGCAGGGCAGGAATTTATCATCAGCCATACTATCTTCCTTAAATATGCATTTATGATTGTTTCTTCCGTCAATAACAGAAATATCTAATTTTTCTCCATTATCTTTCAAAATATATAATCTATTTGTATAATCATCTTCATATTGCTTTTGCAACGGCTTGGAAGGAACCACAATGGATGTTCTTCCAAGCTCTTTAGCTAGATTTAATGCAATAGCGCTTTTTCCTGTTCCACAAGCCCCTTTAATAAAGATTATTTTATGCCCTTCATTAATGGCTTTAATTGTTTCATTTACAACATCCAGCTGGGATTTTCCATTAGAGAATATTAAAGGCTCCAAATATTTCTCTTTATTATATAAACTCCATCTCATCTTAATTTTAAAAGGATTCTTTAATTTATTTTGGCATCTCTAACTTTCTAAAGCATTCTGCATATTGCATTTTTTTATCTCCCTTCTTTGCCATCTCAGAATGTCTTGACTTTACAAATTCTCCGATGTCTTTTCTGTTTCCAAATTGTGACTTGTGACACATTATTGTTTTTATCTTTTTATCAATAATTTTAGTTATATCAACCCAGAAATTAGGATAATCAGATCCATAAAAGTAAATCTCCTTTACTTCATGTGGTTTTAATCCCTCGCTTATTATATGGTGAGGAAAGAAATTTTTATTTCCTACAGCAGGATATATTGAATCATACACAGCCATCCCAACAGCCCTATGATCTGGATGATATTTGTAGATCTGATCGAACTTATTATTGGAAGGATCAAATGTAAATAAGATATCTGGCTTTACTTCTCTTATTAATTTTACAATCTTTTCTCTAAGTCTTTTTGTATTTTCTAATTCACCATCTGGTTCTCTTAAGAATATAACCTCTTTTACTCCGGCAATCTTGGCTGCTTCTCTCTGTTCATCTTCTCTCATCTTAATTATTTCTTTCTTTGTTTTTCCTATATGATTTCCTTTGTCTCCGCTTGTGCATACAGCATAATAAATCTCTTTAGACCTAGACCAGATAATCATCGTTCCACTACATGAGAAATCTACATCATCTGGGTGTGCTGTAATAACTAATACTTTTTCCTTTGCCATTGTCATTTAATGTTAATATCTTTTAAAAAACTTTCTTAAAAATGTTTATAAATTAATTAGATAGTTCTCTTGTTTATGAAAGCAGTTGTATTTGGTGCAGGAAATATAGGAAGAGGATTTCTTGGACTTCAACTTTACAAGTCGGGATGTAATACAGTTTTCATAGATACTGATGTTGAAAAAATAGAATCCATTAATAATAGAAAGGAATATCCTGTTATTATTGTATCTTCTGAAAAAAGAGAGGAAGTAACTGTGAAAAATGTTTCTGGAATAATGGCTAATGATACCGAAGCCGTAAGGGGAGCTATTGCTGATGCTGAAATTGTTCTTACTGCTGTAGGTAAAAGAGCATTACCATATGTTGCAGTTCCACTTGGAGATGGACTAGTAGAACGTTTGAACAGAAGACCAAAAGATGAGGCCCACATTATTGTGGTTGCTTGTGAGAATGTAAGTGAGAACACAGATTATCTAAAAAGTGAGTTACTAAAGAGAATCCCAGTTAATTATCATGAAATGGTGGAGGATTTTATTAGTTTTCCAAATTGTGTTGTTGATAGAATAGTTCCAAATGCAAAACAAAATGAATCTAAAGTTGATAATCTTAAGGTTTTTGTAGAGGAATACTTTCAATTTGTTTTAGATCAAAATAAACTCAAAACACAATTGCCTTCAATTGAAGGATTTGCTACATCAGATAATCTTGATGCATGTTTAGAACAAAAATTATTGACTCTCAATATGGGACATGCAGTAGTTGGATATTATGGTTGGTTATGTGGCTATAAATTTGTTCATGAAGCAATGCAAGATAAAAGAATCCAGTCATTATTATTGGGAGCATTTAAAGAAGTCAATGATCTTATTACCTTACGCCATAAGAGTATTTCTCATGAACAGCAATTACAATACTCTACTAAAATTACAGCAAGATTTGCAAATCCTTATCTTCAGGATGAGATTACTAGGGTAGCTAGAGATCCCAAAAGAAAACTTAGTCCTGAAGATCGTTTAGTAAAGCCAACATTGCTTTTATGGAAAGAGGAAAAAATACCAGCATATTTATCTACAGGAATAGCCGCAGCTTTACAATATAATAATGCTGGAGATGAACAAGCAAGAGAATTAACAGATGAAGTTAAGACAAAGGGTTTTGAGACAGTTCTTAACGATATTAGTGGTCTTAAACCCGGAGATGATCTCTCAAGATTAGTGACTTCTAAGATTGCTTTTAGAGAACTTTAAAAATAATAAACTAATTTTTAATAAAAAGAAATGTTTTTAAAACTAATTAAGCCAATTTCTAAGAGACCAGGTCCCATGCGGGGGTAGCAAAGCCTGGTCAAATGCGCAGGACTTAAGAGGGACAAGTAAACGAGAGTTTACTAAAATCCTAGAATAGGACATCCTGTCTCTTAGTGAGTTCGAGATGAGTTTAGGTATTGCCTAAATTTGCGAGAAGGTTCAAAAGAGAAAGGATTTATCTTTTTCTGATACTCCCTTCCCCCGCATCTATTTTAACATATATTCTTTAGTATATAAGTAGCGGACAGCGGACAACCACCCGCGCGAGCTATATAAATAAAATTTTGTTATATTTGATGTGAATAAAATTATCTCTTCTATTCATGGAAATTTATGTGGCGATGGTTCTGTCTACCTCTATAAAGAAGCTAGAACATTAAAAGATATTAATAGATATAATAGAAAAAATCCAATAAGGATTAGATATGGAATAACATATACAAATAATCATAGAGAACTTATTCATATATTTAAGAATAATTTCAAGAAGTTATTCCCAGACATAAAATTTGATTGGTCTAGACAAAATGAAATAAAAATTAGAAATAAGAAAATAGTAAAATTTTTTCTAAATTTTGGAGAGTATGGGTCAAATAAATGGAGAATTCCTAACAATATAAAAAATGGGAGCAAATCAATTAAAGTGGCTTGGTTAAGATCATTTTTCGATGATGAAGCAACTATAACCGGAAGGCGAATAATTGTAAGTAGCATTAATAAGGAAGGAGTACAAGAGATTAGTTCTTTATTAGATAGCTTAAAGATAAAGAATAGGTTTGTACATTATTTGACAAAATCTAATATTGTTGTGTATGATATAAAAAGATATTACAAACTTATAGGATTTAATCATCGTTTAAAATTAAACAAACTTAAAAGAATTATTAACATATTCTGAGACAGCATAATTTTTAAAAGATGGACTGTTTTCTGAATTTTATGCCCTAGTGGCTCAGCCTGGTAGAGCACAAGCTTAGTCTGCTCAAATCCTTGGTAAGAAACTTTTAATAGAAGTTTTATAAACCAAACAGGATGGGGTCGGGAGTTCAAATCTCCTCTAGGGCTATAAAAATGGAATGCATACATTGCAACAAGTCAAGTAAAGATGACGATTTTATTTTTGAAACTAGATATTGGAAGGTTTCTCTAGCAGAAGATCATAGTTATCTGGGAAGATGCTATATCAACCTAAAAAGACATTCTGGAGATCTTGCTGAATTAAAACAAGAGGAATGGGATGATTTTATAAAACTTGTAAAAAAATTAGAATCTGCTTTGAAAAAAGCATTTAATGCAACCATGTTTAACTGGACTTGTTTAATGAACAATGCATATCAAACTAATCCTCCAAACCCGCATGTTCATTGGCATTTTAGACCGAGATATAATCACAATGTTAAATTTTCCGGAGAGATATTTGAGGATATTGAATTCGGCTATCATTATAATCGTGATAGGAAAAAGATAACATCAAATGAAATAAACAGAAAAATTATTAATAAAATAAAAGAGAATTTATAATAAAATGAAACTGACATTACAGCAGATAATGGAAAGCTTGAATGAGTTAGAGGGCTGGGAATATTCTGATAATTTCATAACAAAAAAATTTGAGTTCAAGGATTTTACAAAATCCATAAAGTTTGTAAATAAAGTGGCAAAATTAGCTGAGAAAGAGCAGCATCATCCTGATATCTCAATAGACTATAACATTGTTGTAATCAGATTGTCTACACACAGTGAAAATGGGATTACAAATAAAGATATAAACTTAGCAAAGAATATTAATTCATTATGAAACTAATAATAATGGGTCCCCCAGGTTCTGGAAAAGGCTCGCAAGCTGAATTATTAGAAAATAAGCTTAATTTAAAACATATCCCTCTTGGAGAAATCCTAAGAGATGAAATAAGAAAAAATACAACTATAGGAAAAAAAGTAAAAAGAATTTCTAAAGGAAGCTTGGCCCCAGATTATGTTGTTGACAAATTAGTTAAAAAAATTATAAAAGGAAAAAATGATTTTATATTAGATGGATATCCAAGACATTTAGCGCAAGCAAAATATCTGGATAAAATAACTAAGATTGATAAAGTATTTCTGTTAGATACTCCAAGTAATTTAATAATAAAAAGATTGAGTAACAGAAGGGCATGTAAATGCGGAGAGACATATAATTTATTGACAAAGAAGCCGAAAAAAGATTCAATATGTGACAAAGACGGGGAAAAACTATACCAAAGAGATGATGATACTCCAAAAATAATAAAAAAAAGAATAAAATTGTATAAAAAACAAACTATTCCAGTTATAAATTACTATAAAAAAAAGAAATTGTTGATAAAAATAGATTCATCAAAATCATTAAAACAAGTATTTAATGAGATAAAAAATAAACTATATAAACGATAAGTTTCTATTAATGCTATGAACAAAAAGGGGCAGATATACATTCTAGCAGCATTAGTGTTGTCAATTGTAATTTTTAGTTTGTCCCAAACAATCAACAAATTTTATCAGGAAAGAATAGAAGATGATTTTGAAAAATTATCATCTAATTATGAAAAAGAGGCTTCTAAATTAATAAATTCATTGATAAATACGGAAGGTGATATATTAGAGCCGTTTTCAAGATTTACTTTATTATTCACATCATATTCAAAAGCTCAAAATCCTGATTTTGAATTAATATATTCATTGGATTATAATAAAGCAGTGCAGATAGGAAATTTTCTTAACCAACAGATAATAGTTGATAACGGCACAGAATTTGAACAGGATTTGAATGTGTTAAATGGATGCTATGACAAGATTTCTGCTGTAATAAAATTCCAAGGATTATCTTTTGATGCAGGCATTGACTTGGGGGAAGTAGAAGAATGTACATTAACGATTCCAACAACAAATAAGATATGGATACAAATAGGGGAATTTTGGTATCCATTTGAGATTATTCCGGGAAAACCACAAATAATGGTTGTTTCCAGATTAGAAGCCCAGGAACAAAGACAAGTATTTGTCGGAGGAGAAGGTTTTGTTAAAGAGGATACTGAAAGGCCTTTAATAGGAGAATCTTGTGATGATTTTACCTTGCCAGGAACATGCACTTTATCTGGATTGAATTGTTGCTGGGATGGATCTAAATGTAGGAATGAGGGGCATCCAAAATGCGAAGAAGAAAAACAAAAAGACAAATGATGAAAAGTAAAAAAGGAGTTAGTGAAATAATAGCATGGATTTTATTACTTGGATTTTCAGTTTCTTTGGCTGTTATAATATATAATTGGAGCAGGACACAGACAGAAGACTTGACACAATCAACTGTAAGCTTTGTTGAAGGAAAACTGGAATGCCAGGAGGTTTCAATAAACGTAGCCACTAATCCTGAATGTAACCAGTTAACAATAACAAACAGGGGAAAACTTAATATTGACCAATTTGCAATAAGAACATTTACTGGAGATCAAGCGAGCTCATTAATTGAAGAGGGAGTTTTAACCCCAAAAAAATCAAAGATAGTTAATATACAGAATCCAGATAAAATAGAAGTGATTCCAATTGTTGAAATAAACAATAAGATGATTGGTTGTAATGAAAAAAAGATATTTTATGAATGTTAAAAAGAATAAGAAAGCAGTATCTAGTTTTGTAGCTACTGTTTTGCTAGTTGCATTTGTTGTAGCTTTGGTTCTATTAGTTATGTTATGGGGCAGGACTTATATTTTGGAGAGAGCCGCTAAAGAGGGGGCATTATCAGAGAAGCAGCTTGAATGTGAAAATTTGGATATTACTGTTGTAAACGCATTTCAGCAGGGAGATAATACATTAGTAACTATAAAAAATCAAAAAGATGTTCTAATAAATAAGTTTACTTTCAGATTAACTGGACAGGAAACAGATGTAAAAGAAAGTTTTGAAGCATTATCTGGGTTGGAAATAAAACAGTATACATTACAATTAACATCAGATGAAGTTAAGGGGTTGGATAAAATAGATGTGATTCCTTGGTTGAAAGTAGCTCCAGGTTATTTTGTCCCATGCTCCAAAAAACACGTCTTGGTTAGTATCTCTTGAAAATATTTATATACTCATTAAAACTAAATCTAAATATGAGAAAAAGGGGAATTAAAGAGAGAAAGGGAGTTTCTCCTTTAATTGCTACAGTTCTAATCATCGGATTTACAGTAGTTCTAGCTGTCTTGGTAATCAACTGGGCGCTGCCTTTTGTGAGGGATTTGCAAGAGCAAACTGAAGAAAGTTCAAACATCCAAATAACATGTGCACAGGATGTTATTTTTTCTATAAGGGATGTATGTGATTCTGGAGCTAATCAAGTGAAATTAACAATCTCAAACGATGGAAATAAGGATATAGACAAATTCATTGGTAGATTTTTTAGAAGTGGTGATGATGTTGATCAGAAAGATATAGATTTCGATTCAGGGGGCAATGGACTTGGGTCATTTGATATTGAATCCGATACAATATCAGTAACCTCAGAACCAATAAAAAATGTGGAATTAATTCCTGTTGTTACAATAGGTGGGAAAGAAACCTCTTGTGTCAATAATATAAGAAAGTTCGGAGATATAGATTCTACTGGAATAAAAGCTTGTGGTTAATAAACTTTTTATATACATAGTTTTATTGTTATAACATGAAAGGTCAGATCTGGATTTCTGCTGTATTATATAGTGCATTGGGAATTATTATTATAACAATAATCCTAAGTGCGGGATTGCCTTTGATAAATAAAATAAGGGACAGAAACTTGGTTACACAAACAAAAGATATAATGCGTACTTTGGATGATAACATAAAGAAAGTTGCTAATGAGGGCCCTGGCTCCAAAAGATTTCTTTCTCCTTTGATTATAGATGGCGGAGAATTAATTATAGACGAGACTAATGAAAGATTATTGTGGAGTTTACAAACGAAAAATAAACTGGCAGAGCCGGATATTGTTTTCGATGAGGGTTCATTGAAATTATTTCTTAACAAAACCACAGTTGAAGATGAATTTCTTGTTAATTTAGAATTGATTTACAAGGATGTGTATGATATCAAATTATCCTCGGAATTTGAAAATCCTTTTATTGGAGAATACAGCGTATCAATAGAAAATGAGGGCACATATACTAATTCAAAGCCAGTTATAGTTCTCACTATAAGGTAACCGATAAATATTTATATCTACAAGGCTGATTTTATTTAAAAGGGGTGTGTATGTTAGATATCTTTAAGAAAAAGCCAAAGATAGAAGAAAAAGAAAAATTATTGTTTAAGATAAATCCTTCTGAGAATATCACACAATTACCAGATGTAACTGATAGGGAAAGTTTTGATGTAAGATATCCACTAATCCCCCCATATTCTTATGCACATATTTTTTGGGACAAGCCGAATAATGAGATGGTTTATTTCGTTGAAGAGCCAAAATTAGATGATTCTGATAAAAGAACCCTCAATATTCTGGAGGACAGCTTAAAAGAATTAATTGATATCAGCTTCATAAATATAAAGGAAGAAGATGTAGTAATAGAATATCTTGAGAAAAATATAAAGATCTTGTTGAATGAGTTTGGAATGAGAATAACTGAAGATACATTACAAAGAATAATGTACTATATCTACAGGGATTTTGTTGGGTTAAATGAGATTGAACCGATAATGAAGGACTATTTTATAGAAGATATTGAATGTAACGGTTCTCAAACTCCTGTTTATCTTGTACATAGAAAATACAGAAATATGAGGACAAATATAGTTTTTTCAGATAATAAAAAATTAGCTGGTTTTGTTGAAAAATTAGCCCAGAAATCAGGAAAATATGTCTCTTATGCAAATCCGATACTAGATGGAATTCTGCCAGATAGCTCTAGGGTAAATGCTACTTACACCCAAGATATAAGCTCAAGAGGACCTACATTCAGCATAAGAAAATTTACAAAAGAACCTTGGACTCCAATTAAATTAATAGACTCCAGAACTGTATCTCCAGAAATTTTAGCATATCTATGGTTATTGGTTGAGTATGAAAATAATCTTATGGTTATAGGTGCAACAGCTTCTGGAAAAACATCTTTCCTTAATGCAATATCTTTTTTTATTCCACCACAAGCCAGGATTGTTAGTATAGAAGACACCAGAGAATTACAATTAATACATGAGAACTGGCTTCCAAGTGTGGCTAGAGAAGGCGTTGGGTTAGCTTCTGGAAAACCCCATGGAGAAATAACAATCTTTGAATTACTAAGAGAGAGTTTTAGACAGCGTCCGGATTATGTTATAGTTGGAGAGGTAAGAGGACAAGAAGCATTTGTATTATTCCAGGCAGCAGCTTCCGGACACCCTATGCTTAGCACAATGCATGCAGAAGATGTAGCAACAATGATAAGGCGTCTTGAAACCCCACCAATAAATTTGCCCCCATCATTGGTCCAATCATTAGATATTGTATGTGTAATGTCCCAGGCAAAAGTCGGAAAAAAAATGACAAGAAGACTAAGAGAGATTTCAGAAATAATTGATGTTAATGCAACCAACTTTAGGATAAACACCCCTTTCTTATGGGACCCAAGACAAGACAAATTCTATTTTAAAACAAACAGCACAATTCTGGATAGAATATCTGTTAAACACGGAATATCAAGGGAACAATTGAATAATGAATTCAGGATAAGGACAAAACTACTTTGGGCAATGTATCAAAATAAGATATTTGGATTCAAGGAAGTACAGGATATAATCAACATCTACTATAAAGCACCGGAACAAATACTAAAAAAATTTAATATAATATAAAATGACATTAGATAGAATAAAACAAGACGCACAGTTAATACTAGAATCCTTATACAGATATGAAACTCTTGAAAATAAGAAGAATCAAGAAAAGAACAAGAAAAAAATAAAAGAAATTGAAGATGAGCTATCAAATATAAGGGATTATATAATATCTTTTTCTTCTGAAATAAAATCAATGATAAGTGAAGAGAGGTTGAATATACAAAAAGATGAAAGAGGACCTTAAACAAACTGCCGCTTTAATAATAAAAACTGTAGATGAGATTGATATTCATAAAAATAATTTCATTAATGCAAAAAAGAGAATAAAAGAATTAGAAATCCAGTTAAATACAAAACAAATAACTAAATCACAATTTAACTCAAATATTGATAGTATATCAAGGGGAAAGACAAAAGATCAATTTATCTTGAACTATGAGCAAAAAATATTGAGTTTATTTGATGACATTGAATCCAAGCTTACAGATATAACTTCATCAATCTCTAAAACACCCCAAATGAAAGATAATAAAGAGAAACAAAGCCATTTCAATGATGAAATTATAAAAAATATTGATAAAACATATATAAAAGATTTAGTTAAAAAGAAAAAAAGAGGAGAAGAATTAGAAATTCCAGATTATATTTTATACAAAACAAAGAGATATGGATTTATTTCTAATTTTTTCATGGAGAAATTTACAAGATATTTAGTTATTAATTATGACAATTTATTTTTATCATTGTATAAATCATTAAAATCTTCCGGAATTCCAATATTGTCAAAGACATATATAAGCATGATGTTGTTGTCTACATTATTATCATTTATATTATCATCAATACTCTTCTTTTTGATATTCCAATCTTTGTCTATAATTAGCATAATTAACTCATTATTATTGGGAATAATATTTTCATCTTCAATTTTAGTCTTCTTTTATTATTATCCATCAATCGTTTCCAATAACAGAAGAAGAAAAATAAAAAATGATCTTCCTTTTGTTATTGTGCATATGTCGGCTATAGCCGGATCAGGTGCAAATCCAATCTCAATGTTTAATCTAATTTTGACTTCTGGAGAATTCAAAGGCGTTGAAGGAGAGATTAAGAAGATAGTAAACTATGTCAATCTTTTTGGATATAATCTATCAACCTCATTGAAATTAGTTTCAACAACAACTCCATCAAAGGAATTTAGGGAGTTTTTGAATGGGTTAGTTACAAATATAGAGACAGGCGGAGACTTGGGACAATATCTAAATGCAAAAGCCAGTGATGCAATAACAACATATAAATTAGACAGAAAAAAATATGTAGATACATTATCAACTTATTCAGATGTTTATACGGGGGTTTTGATAGCAGCCCCGTTATTATTCTTTGCTACATTAGCCATAATACAAGTTTTAGGGGGAGAAATATTTGGGATAACTGCCAAAACAATTGCAGTTATAGGGACATTTATTGTTATTCCCGTAATGAACATTGTTTATCTATTATTCATAAATATAATCCAGCCAGAAGTATGATAAAATTTAAGAAGAAATATTTATTTGGAATAATTTTGGGATTGATTTTGATAGTGCTTGATACAATCTATTTTTTAAGATCAAGATGGTTTTTTACTTTTTTGATTATTGCATTAAACATAGGATGGTCACAATTCTGGATAGACTTTTTTAGGGAGAATAAAAGACAGAAAGAAATAGAGTCCAGATTCCTACAATTTGTAAGAAGTTTAGTCAGCACTGTAAAATCCGGAGTATCAATCCCAAATTCAATAATACAAATAGCTGATGAAGAATATGGGGAGTTAACACCTTATGCAAAGAAACTAAAAAATCAAATAGAATGGGGCATTCCAATACAAGAAGCATTAATAAATTTTGGAAATGATACTAACAATCCAATTATAAAAAGAGCAATTTCAATAGTTATAGAAGCAGAAAGGTCTGGCGGAGAAATAGAAGAGGTTCTTGACTCAATAACAAATTCCGTATTAAACATAAAAAAAATGAAAGAAGAAAGGAAAGCAAGTGTATTCTCTCAAATAGTTCAGGGGTATATAGTATTTTTTGTATTTATCATAATCATGTTAGTATTACAATTATATTTATTTCCCCAAATCCAAGAGGTTGGATCATTAGGCGGATTAACAGGAGTTGATATCGCGGGAGGAGCAATGACTGGTTCTGGCGGAGAGCCCGTAAATCTAGATACAGTGTTTTTTAGTCTTATCCTAGTTCAGGGATTTTTTGCGGGAATAATGATTGGCAAATTTTCAGAAGGCACAATAAAGCAAGGATTTTTGCATTCCCTTATATTAATGACTTCAGCTGCTTTGATAATTACGACAGCAAAAGGAGGAATATAATGAAAGGTGCTTCCCAAGTAGACTGGGCAATAAGTATGGGCTTATTTTTAATATATGTCCTAGGATTAATAGTATTTCTAAGGCCAGGATTACAGCCAGTACTTGAAAATGATCTATTATTATCAGTTGTAAAAAACAATTTGGAAAAGGATGTTAATGTAAAGATACAAAAAATACCCCTATTCATAAATATTTCAGATTATACAAAACAATCCCCCCCAAATTCAGGAGTATATAAAATAGAAGTTAATGATCCCCTGCCTTTTGAAGGCCAAGAGAGCGAATTTGCAATCCTTGACAATGAAAATAGATTTGTAAATTTTGATTTAACAGGAGATAAAAAATTAAGATTCGACGGAGAGGTTGTGACAAATAAAATGAACATCTTTTGGATATTATTCTTTGACAATAATACATACAATAATCAAAATCCTACACAAAGCGTTTCCATTAACAATGAAAAGAATTTCTCATATAGCTATGGGGTCACAGAAGAAATTAGGGGATTTTCATACAATAACTTATTAAATTTGGAACAAAATATTAGTAAACTAAAGCAAAATTGGAATTTTCCGATAGATAAAGACTTTTCCATATCCTTGATTAATACAACAAATAGCCAATATAATCAGACCAATATAATATTTTCATACAACCAAAAGGAGTCATTGCAGCAAACTGATGTCTATGTAAAAGAGTGGAAAAGCTGGATAATAAATGAAAAAGCGGAACTTTATGGAGTAATCTTAAATGTTAGGGTTGGTGAATTTGAACAATAAAGGATATATAAGAACTGTAGAAGCCCTTATATCCATTATAATAATACTAGTAGTTATATTCTTTTTAACACCTGAAAGGCAAGAAGAAAAAGCAGAAGTTCCTCCAATTGTTGAAAGTGCACAAAATTTTATCTTAAATGAGCTGACACTTAATGAAAGTGCGAGAACATGTATTGTTACAAATCCATTATGTGAGAATTCGATTACATTTACACATATTATAGAATCAAATATCCCACCAAGTTATAATTATACCGTTAAAATATGCGATACAACAAACTGTGTTGTTCCAACCCCAATTGATAAGGATATTTATGTCAGTGACATAATTATTGCTTCTACAATTGAAAAACAAGATCCTAAGATTGTAAGATTATGGATGTGGAGCACCGAAGAATAACTAAACATCTAATACAATAAATGCTCTCCACCCATTTTTTATTTTTTCTACCTTAAACATATGCATAGTTATAGCTTTGACATCTACTTTTAATTTATGTTTTTTAATATCTATTTTTTCTCCACTTAAAGAAGCCTTCAACTCGAATTTTTTATTTCCGTTGATTTTAACTTTAAATTTATTGAAAAGAATATAATCTGAGTCTTTTAGAAATACTAAATCTTCCAAAAATTTGAACAATAATTCTTCTACATTTTCAGCTTTTAATTTTATCTCTTTTTTTATTTTTGGTTTGACTGTCTTCAAATCAACCATAGAATCAAAAGTTGCTAATGCACAATCCTCAAATAATTTATCCAAATCTTTATTTCTTGCTTCAAAAGCTATGTCTGCTATTGATATATCATCCAGAAATTTATAAGTCATATTCTCAAATTAATCATAAGATTTATATATATTTATATTTAACTTAAAATTATGGTAGAGAAATCTGAGGTTGTTGAAGCATTGAAGAAAGTGAATGATCCGGAATTGCATATGGACATCTGGAATCTTGAATTAGTTTATAATATAGACATAAATGAAGATATAGTTAACATAACAATGACATTTACATCTCCTGGATGCCCATATGGCCCAGTGTTAGTAGAAGATGTCAAAAAGAAATTATCTGAAATAGGTGGTGTAAAAGAAGTTAATGTAGCCATTACATTTGAACCGTTATGGGAACCAAGTGAAGATTTAAGAGCAATGCTTGGGGTTTAATTACAATTTTTCTAGGTTCTTTAGAATTTTATTCTTAATCTTATTAACATTCTCTCCAATAAAAATTAATTCATTTTTATTATATTTAAACCTCTCAAAATTATCTCTGCCAGCAACATAATTAAACAGATAACTGGAATCCTTAAATTTGACAAAACCTTTTGCTCTATATATCTCTTTTGGCAACTTTGAGATAAATTCTTCGAATTTTTCTTTATCAAATGTTTTATTTGAGCTATAAACAAAATGATCAATTTTTATTTCATGGTGTTTATGCTCTTTTACAATTTTTTTTGCATTTATCCCAAACAAATAATTTATATCAATCTCACAATTCTTAGTCTTGAAGATCAAAGCATTATCATTTATCTTTTTTATTTTGTTTTCAACTTTATATATTTGTTTTTTATTAATTAAATCTATTTTATTCAATAGGATAATATCAGCCATCTCTATCTGCATCCTTCCTGTATGGCCTATTGTAGGATATTTTATGATAGCATCAGCATCTGTTATTGTAATAATTCCATCTAAACTTATTTTTGGGATATTCTCTTCTATATCTACTATAATCGCCTCTGGCTCAGCCACCCCAGTAGTTTCAACAACAATTCCATCTGGATTAATTTTCTGAATAATCTCATCAATTGCTGCTTCAAATTCCCCTGTTAAAGAACAACATACGCAGCCCCCAGCCAACTCAGTCATATTAATATTCTTGCCTTTTATTATCTTAGTATCTATGGCTACCTCTCCAAACTCATTTACTATAATTGCTAACTTATCTTTTGTTTTTTTTAAGATATATTTTAATAATGTAGTTTTTCCTGCTCCTAAATATCCAGTTATTATAGTAATTGGGGTTTTCATGAAAAATATATAGGAAATAAGTTTTAAAAATTAACCTTTAACATTTCCAATTGGAATCAATGAAATAACTCTTTTGGAAATCCCAGCTTCTTCTGCTGCTTCGCAAACTTCATGCACATCTTTATAGGCTTTTCCAGCTTCTTCTGCTAATCCAGGCATTGATGTTGATTTAACATATATTCCTGATTTTTCCATCTGTTTTTGTAATGTCTCTCCTCTAAACATTCTTTTTGCTTTTGTTCTTGACATTGTTCTTCCTGCTCCATGAGCTGTTGAGCCAAATGTCTTATCCATTCCCTTTTCAGTTCCAACTAAAACATAAGAACCTGTTTCCATTGATCCTCCGATTATCACAACCTGTCCAATATTTCGATGAGATTTTGGAATTTCATCCCTTCCAGGGCCAAAGGCTCTTGTTGCACCTTTTCTATGGACTAACAATTCTTTTATTTTCCCATCAATCTTATGTTTTTCTAGTTTAGCTGTATTATGTGAGACATCATAAACTGTTTTCATATCTAAATCTTCAGCATCTTGTTTAAATACATTAGAGAATACCTCTCTAATCCTATGAGCAATGGTTTGTCTATTAGCAAAACTCATATTTACTCCGCATTTCATTGCTTTAAAATAATCTTGCCCTTCTTTGCTGTTAAAAGGAGCACATGCCAACTCTCTGTCTAAAATCTTTATTCCATATTTTGGCTCCATTACTTTTAGAAATGTTTGTAAATAATCTGTAGCTACTTGGTGTCCAAATCCCCTTGAGCCACAATGAAACATTATTACAATTTGATCATCAAAGAATCCAAGCTTTTTAGCAATTTCTTTATCGAACATATTTTCTTCTTTAATCCTTTGAATTTCTAAATAATGATTTCCAGATCCTAAAGTTCCAATCTGATTTAATCCCCTTTGTATTGCTCTGTCTGAAATTTTTGAAGAGTCTGCAGTTTCCATACATCCATTCTCTTCAGTATACTCTAAATCTTCCTTCCACCCATATCCTTTATCAACACACCATTTAGCTCCTAATTCTACAGCCTCTTTAAACTCTTTAGAACTTAATTTTACAAAACCTTTGCTACCAACACCAGCAGGAACTCTATCAAATAAATTATTAACTAATGTTTTAAGATGTGGCTGGACATCTTTATATGTAAGATTAGTTTTAATTAACCTCATACCGCAATTGATGTCAAATCCAATCCCACCTGGCGAAATAACTCCATTATTATCTGGATCAAAGGCAGCGACCCCCCCTATTGGAAAGCCATATCCTGAATGACCATCAGGCATACAAAAAGCATACTTAACAATTCCAGGCAAAGTAGCAACATTAGTTATCTGATCATAGACTTGTAAATCCATTTCATCCACTATCCTTTTAGTTCCTATTATCTTAGCAGGAACATTCATCTCCTTTTTGTAGCTCTGCGGAATCTCCCATTCAGTATCACTTATCTTCTTTAGATGCGGTTTTTGAATTTCCATTTAGTTATTAGACTTGTCTAGCCTTTTAATAATTTACTATCTATCGAAAAAATACTTAAAATTACCACAAAATTTATTAATTAACTACTGCTAAATTTAGATATTATGATAATAAGATTGAGGGATTTTATAAGTAACGTATTCTATAAACTGTTTCAGCAAAGGAAAAGCTTGAAATTAGGAATATATGGACCCCCCAATGCTGGCAAGACAACCCTGGCGAATAGAATATGCAGGGATTGGATTGGAGAAGAGATGGGCTCTGTCTCTAAAATCCCTCACGAGACAAGAAATGTTCAGCAGAAAGAAAAAATAAAAATAAAGCATAAAAGAAAAGAATTAACATTCAATTTAATAGACACCCCTGGAATAGCAACGAAAATTGATTATGAAGATTTTCTGAAATTTAGACTTCCTCAAAAAGAAGCTAAGAAAAGGGCAAAAGAAGCAACAAAGGGAGTCATAGAAGCAATCAAATGGCTGGATGGAATGGATGCTGTCTTAGTTGTTGTAGATGCTACCTTAAATCCTTACTCCCAAGTAAATTTAACAATAATCGGAAATCTGGCAGCTAGAAATATTCCAGTATTGGTTGTTGCCAATAAAATTGATATAAGAAAAGCAAATATTAAAAAAGTTGAAAGCGCCTTCCCCCAATATGAGGTTGTTGGCATTTCTGCTGAAAAAGGCCATAATGTTGAGGAGTTTTATGAGTCTTTATTTAGGTTGGTGAAATGATGTTAACATTACAATTTCTTCCATATTCTGAAATTGAGCCTTTGAGTTCAAATTCCAGGATAAGAAAGATATTAAACTTAGTCAGAGAAAATAAAATTGTTCTAATGGAGGGCCGTTTGAAGCCAAATGAAGAAACAGATTTAATCCAGAGAACAATGGAAAATTTAAGCAAGGATTTTAAGGGGATAGAGCTTTGTACAGTATACCCGAATGTTAAGGATAAATTTCTAAAAGGTTTATTAGTAAATATTTTAATAGGTGACAGGACTGGATTGACTGTAGTTGGTCCAGCCAATATAGTAAAAGAAATTAAAAGAGACCCTAACAAGATATTATTGCTAACTGAAAATGTAAGAAGAAAAAGGAAAAAGTAATATGCCCCATAAATGTGTCAGATGCGGTAAGATTTATCCAGATGGTTCTAGTGAATTATTAAAAGGATGTACAGATTGTAATAGCAAGTTTTTTTTCTTTGTAAAGAAGAAGGATATCGAAGAGGCCGATAAGATTATAGGAAGCTTATCCGATGATGATAAAACACAGATTGAGCAGGATGTTTATGACATTATTGGAATAGAAGAAGATGATAAGCCTGTTATTCTTGATTTAGAATCAATAAGGATATTACAACCGGGAAAATATGAGTTGGATATAATTGAATTGTTTAAAGGAAAGCCATTAGTTTACAGGGTTGAAGAAGGAAAATATATTATAGACTTGGCTTCTACATTCGGAACAAAGAAAAAAGATTAAATTATTTCTACCCTTGTTTTTGCCAATTCTTTAAATTTTTTAGCATCTTCTATACTACCAACAACAGATCCATAATGGCAAGGAATAGCAATCTTTGGCTTGATTATTTCAACTGCTTTAGCTGCCTCTTCAGCAGTCATTACATAAGTTCCAGAAACTGGAATAGTCATAATATCAATATTTTTTATATTCTGCATCTCGGGGATAATATCTGTATCCCCGCTTATATAAATTCTTTTTCTGTTCATCTCGATTATATATCCGACCTTGCCATCTTCTTTAGGATGAAAAGGAATTCTTGGAGCCCTGAATTTGTTGATGTTATATGCTGGTGTAGCCTCAATACTTAACCCATTAACTTCTAATCTAGATCCTGGACCAACTATTTTCATCTGGTTGTCAAATTTGTTTAAGCTGCTTAAGCAATCACTTGTTGCGACTAAAACAGTCTTATTATCTAAAACTTTTTTAATATCCTCTATACTAAAGTGATCAAAATGCTCATGGGTTATTAATATTATATCAGCTTTCTCATTATCATTTATCTTAAATGGGTCTACATAAATTACTTTATCTTTCTTAATTTTAAAAGATGCATGATTCAATCTCTCTATATGTATTCCTTCTATTTCCATTTTATAAAAAAAGAACAAAAAGTATAAAAAGACATATGTGGGAAAGTCTATAACATGAATAATTTGCTCTATTTAGACAATTCTTATTTAAAGGAATTTGAAGCTGTTGTAGAATATGTCAATGATGATAAATATATTATTTTAGACCAGACTGCATTTTATCCTTCATCTGGGGGCCAGCCAAACGATACTGGAAAAATGATTTGCAATGGAGAAGAGTACAATGTTGTTTATGTCACCAAAATTGATGGAAAAGTTAGCCATGAGGTTGACAAGCTAGGATTGAAGATAGGAGATAAAATAAAGGGCGTAATAAACTGGGAAAGAAGATATAAACTAATGAGGATGCATACTGCTGCTCATGTGCTAAATGCTATATTCTTCAATGAACTTGGGGCAATCATAACTGGAAATCAAAAGGATTTAGAGAAATCAAGAATGGACTTTAACTTAGAGAATTATGATGTTGAAGAAATAAAGAAGAAAATAGCAAAGGCAAATGAAGATATAAAAAAAGATTTGAAAGTTAAATCTTATTATCTATCAAAAGAGGAAGTGATGAAAAATCCATCATTGCACAAGCTTGCTAAGGATATAGAGAATAGAGAAGTTTATAGGATTTTAGAAATAGAAAATTTGGATACACAATGTGATGGCGGAACTCATGTTAGGTCATTGAAAGAAATAGGTGAAATTATATTTCTTAAAGCAGAAAATAAAGGAAAAAATAACAGAAGGGTTTATTTTGGATTAAAATGAATAATATAATAGTTGAAGATCCGATAATTCTTGATATGATAAAAGATAGAAGAAATGGACTAAGCATATTAGAAAAACTTGTTAAAGCAGAGATTAAGGTAGATCATAAGTTAGTGAGGAGAATTCGTTATTCTCTTGATTTGTTTGCAAGACGCATGGATTTATGGAATAAAAAAAGATTGTATAAACATCATCAAAATACTTTATCCTCTGTTATGAAAGATTTGCCAAGCAAAGATAAAGGTTTGTTAATATTATTTTTAACTAAATCATTTGAACTTTCAGCTATTGAGAATAGGTTTGAAGAAGAAATTTCGAAATGCGGATTATATAAAAAAGTATTGGGGGATTTGTATAAAATATATGCTAAGGGAGAAATAGAACAGAGATGGATATTTGAATTATATAATGGGCATTAATCATAAATTAAATCCAACCAATAATGTAGCATGTTCATCGTCTATATCCATACTGAATTTTTTCCTCAAATAGTTGTGAACATTTATTCCAGGAGAACTTGAAACAACATTATTTGCTTTTATTTCAGGAAATTCAAGAGCTGGAAATATAATTCCATTGCCATTTTGGACTACAATATCTTTTTCTGGCTCTCTAAATTCAGAATTATGGGTTAAAACAATTACATATTTTCTTTCAATGCATTCTATAACTCCGATGTTATTTTCTTCTTCAAGATTTCTTATTATATCCTTATCTTCTTCGTTAAGCAAACTAATATTATTTAATCCATTAATCTTCCTTAAATCATCTAACACTTTTTTGACTTCTACCATATTACTTCAACTTCGTCTGTTCTTTCTGAATCATCTATATCAACATTTAAATTATCTTTTCTTTTTGCATTATATTCCAATATTCCTTGCCATGATATCATAACAGCTTGGTCTCCAGAATATTTTAATGGAACAACATAAAATTCAACATTCCTTTCTTTACACATTATATTTAGCATCTCAATTAATCTTTTGTTTGCCGCAACCCCACCAATTAATAAAGCTTGTTTTTTTTCTGTGAATGCTAATGCTCTTTCGACAACCTCTGTTAACATTGCAAAAAATGTTTCTTGTATTGAATAACATAAATCTTCTTTTTTAGATCCTTTCTTGAATTTGTTTATAGCATCAGTTACTATACCGGAAAAAGCTAGATCCATTCCTTTTATCGTATAGGGAAGTTCTATATACTTTCCTTTCTTTGCTAACTCCTCTATTTTTGGACCAGAAGGAAATCCCAAATTAATTCTTCTTCCAAACTTATCAAGAGCATTTCCTAATCCAACATCTAATGTTTCTCCCAATATTCTAAATCTTTTATCTATTAAGGCAATTATCTGGGTATTTGCTCCAGAGACATAAATATATAACGGATCTTTTGATTCTGTAAACAATGAGCCAGAAGTTAAATGAGATACAGCATGATTAACCCCAATAATTTTTTTATTATGTTTTTTTGCTAATTCTACAACTTTATCTCTTGTTGCCAATAAACATGGCGCTAATCCTGGAGCTCTGCTAAAACTAATAATATCTATTTCATTAATGCTTAAATTAGCTTCCTTTAATGCCTTATCTACTATTCCATCCGCTAATTTTCTGTGATGCTTGGCAGCCTCAATGGGAATTATTCCACCATGCTCTGTAGTATACATATCCCTAACATCACTTAATATTTCTTTTTTATCTGTAACTACAGCAGCCCCAAAAGTATGGGCTGTTCCTTCTATACCCAAACAAATTAGTTTTTTCATAGAATTTATATTAAAAATAATATTTATAAAACTTGACTTAAGAAATTAATGTTTTTTTGATTCTTCTTTTCTTGGCAATCTTTGAAGCAAGTTTTTCTGTTTTGTGATCCATCTCACTTAACAAACTATCAAATGTTTTGTGTAAAGCTGTAGCTAAATCCCAATCAAAATGCTTTGCAGATAGTACTCTATTATTTATATCCGGATGATCAGCCCTTAAATGAATTGAATATTTTTTTCTTTTACCTGTAGCATTATATTTTTTAATGTCTAAGGTTAACATTATATCCTCAAATCTTCTGTTTACTTTACTATAAAATTTACCAGTTAAATCCTCAAGTAAACTAATCTCAAAATCATCTAATTTTCTGATTCCTACAAAATTTATGTTTTTCATCTTAGGTAATTTGCTATCTCCTTTGTTTTATTTAAAATCCCTAGTTTCCTGGTATACTCCCTTCTTATGCTATTAATCCCACCAATTTCTTTGTTTTTACTTAGCCATATTCTGCAAGCTTCTATCTCCGAATCTAGATGTTCATGCAGCTTTTTTATGGTTTTTATTTTATTATTCCCTATTAAGGATAATAAATTGCCAAATTCTACTTTATTCTGAAGATTTTTCGGAACTTTTTTCTTTATCTCATTTGAGTCTATCATATAATAAATATTTTTGGAATTATATAAATATATCTGATAATCTCTTTATAACAAAATTAAAATAATCAATAACCATAATATATTTATGAAAAACCAAGAAGTAGCAAGAATTTTATATGAGATAGCAGATATACTTGAAATTAAAGGTGTTGAATGGAAACCAATAGCTTACAGAAAAGCAGCCAGAAATATCGAAACATTGTCTGAAGATATTATTGATATGTATAAAAAAGGCAGAATAGAGGATATTCCCGGAGTAGGAAAAAATATAGCTGAAAAGATAAATGAATTGTTGAGGACAGGGAAACTAAAATATTATAATGAATTAAAAAAGTCGGTTCCGATAAAATTAGAGGAACTTAATTCCGTACCTTCTTTAGGACCAAAGAGGATGAAGATATTATATGATAAATTGAATATAAAAAATTTAAAAGATTTAAAGAAGGCTGCTGAAAAGAATAAAATAAGAGAATTGAATGGGTTTAGTAGCACTTTAGAAAATGAAATTTTAGAAGGAATAAAAGGAATTGAATCAACTAAGACAAGACTTCTACTTGGTTATATGTATCCATTTGCCAAAGAGATTGAATCAAAGCTAAGTGAACAAAAGTTTGTAGAGAAAGCAGTAATAGCCGGTTCAATGAGAAGAATGAAAGAAACAATTCATGATGTCGATATACTCGTAACAACAACAGATTCAAAAAAGACTATTGATCTTTTTACTTCTTTGCCTAAAAAGAAGTTATTAGCTAAAGGGACAACAAGAGCATCAATAATTTTGCATAATGGTCTACAAGTTGATATAAGGGTTTTAGATAATAATCATTACGGTTCTGGGCTGCATTATTTTACAGGTTCAAAGGAACATAATATTAAACTTAGAAATCTGGCCATTAGAAAAGGACTGAAAATAAGCGAGTATGGTGTCTTTAAAGGAAAAAAAGCAATGGCTACGAAGACTGAAGAAGATGTCTATAAAACTCTTGGTTTAAGATACATTGAACCAGAGCTTAGGGAAGATAATGGGGAAATTGAAGCTGCTTTAAAAAACAAGTTACCAATGTTAGTTGGTTATAATGATATTAAAGGCGACTTGCAGATGCATACAAAATATAGTGATGGCTCTAATAGTATTGAAGAGATGGCACTAAAAGCAAAGTCCCTTGGAAGATCATATATTGCTATAACAGATCATTACGGGAGATTAGCAATAGCAAATGCATTAAACAAAAAAAGAATGTTGAAACAATTCAATGAGATTGATAGAATAAACAAAAAAATAAATGGGATTAAAATATTAAAAGGAGCCGAGGTTGATATAAACTCGGAGGGCAATCTTGATATTGATGTTTCAGTTTTAAAAGAATTAGATATATTAGTAGCCTCAATACATTCAAGTTTTAAAAATGATAATACAAAGAGAATCATGAAAGCAATGGAAAATAAATATGTAAATGTAATAGGTCATCCTACTGGTCGTATCATAAATAGAAGAAATGGATACAATCTTGATTTTGAAAAGATTTTTGAGAAATCAAAAGAGACAAATACTTTTTTGGAGATAAATTCTTTTCCCGATAGACTAGATTTAAATGATATCAATGTGAGAAATGCTATAAAAAATAAATGTAAACTTATAATAAATACAGATGCACACCTATCAGACCATTTGGATTTTATGAAATTTGGAATTGGTACAGCTCGCAGGGGATGGGCGACTAAAAATGATATTATAAATACAAACAAACTTAATAAATTTCTAAGTATAATAAAAAAATGATAACTGAAAAAAGTGCTGGAGCGATAATATATAATACAAAAAATAAAAAATTTCTTTTGTTATTCAGAGAAGCCAAAGACAAGTATAAAGATTCATGGGATTTTCCCAGAGGCTTAGTAGAAGAAGAAGATGAAAAATCAACAGTAGAAAGAGAGATAAAAGAAGAAACTGGAATTAATAATGTTGAATTTGTTCCTAAATTCAGAGAGGTTATCTCGTTTTTCTACAGAAGAGATGAGGAATTAGTGAAAAAAGAGATAATTTATTATTTAGTTATGACTAAACAAGATGAAATAGAGACATCTTATGAACATGATGATTATAAATGGTTAGACTTTGAAGATGCCATTAAATTATTAACACATAAAAGTTCTAAGGAGATATTAAAAAAAGCAAATGAATTCCTAAAAGAAAATTCAAAACAAAGAACATTGGAGGATTTTTAGTTATTTTTTTACAGCTAACTCAATTATGTCCTTATGTTTTAGTTTATGCTCTTTTCCAACTACTAATCTTGTTCTTACATCTATTGCTTTTATGAAATTCTTTCCAAAGTCTGTATGTAATCTGTAAGCAAAATCTAAAGCAGTAGAACCATTCCTCATCAAAAAGCAGTCCGGAAGTACTCTACCTTCTGAATCCTCTAGTTTATTTACTCCGCCGGGAAATATTGCTATATACTTTAACAAATCAAAAACAGCTTTATCTAATATCTCTTGTATTCCTGTATTATTAAACTCATCCAAAACATTTTTCTTTATAAACTCCAAAGCATTTTTTTGTTTTTCATTTAATTTTCCAACAATCTCAAAATTATTCTCGCCAGGAGTATAATTGATTAATCCATGCTTGGCTGCTTCTCTCAAAGCTAGTTCAGAATCCCCGCTGCATGGGATTATTACATAATCTTTGAATTTCTCTTTAATCTTATGAAAGTTTAATTTTGCTCCATTAATATCTATTTTATTAGCAGCAATAATCATTGGTTTTGATCTGATTCTTAGTTCTCTAGCTAATCCTTTTAATTCATCGTCGCTCCATTCAATTGGATGATGCTCTAATTTTAACTTTTTAATAGCTTCTTGGACAATCATCTCATTTACATTCATTCCGGATAATTGCTTTGCCAATGCTTTTTTTATCTCTTGATTTTCCTGTTTTACAATTCTTGCAAATTTCTCCCATCCTTTCTTTAATATTCCAAAATACCACATGTCTAATTCAATTTCTAAAAATTCTATATCCTTTGCTGGATTATAACTTAATGGCTGAACAGGATTTCCATTCTCATCAATGCTTCCAGAGATATCAACTACATGGATAAGGATGTCTGCTTGATTTAAATCACTTAGAAATTGGTTTCCCTTTCCCTTTCCTTCATAAGCCCCTGGAACTAATCCAGCAACATCAATTAATTTTATAGGAATAAATCTATATCCATTAAGAACATAACCCTCTCTTGGATTACTAGTTTTATTAAACTCTTTAGCAGCATCGTCTATCTTAACGTAACCAACCCCTTCGTTTGGCTTTATTGTCGTAAATGGATAATTAGCTATATCAACTTCTGCTAATGTTGCTGCTTTGAAAAAAGTTGATTTTCCTGATGAGGGCTTGCCCACCAAACCTATTAACATAAAATTAATTTAGAATTGACTGTTATAAGTTTTACTATATATTAAGAAACATTTAAAAGTTAACTAAATTCATTTTCTGCATGGGCCTATAGCTCAGCTTGGTTTAGAGCACTGGTCTTATATGGCCACTCTGGCTTAAGTCAGCCAGGGGTCGGCGGTTCAAATCCGCCTAGGCCCACACGTTTGCTCCTATAGTCTAGAGGCCAAGGACGCGGCCCTTTCGAGTAAACTTTTAGAAAAAGTTTCATCAAAACAAAGAAAGGCTGAGACCCGGGTTCAAATCCCGGTGGGAGCATATTTCAAAAACCTTATAAATAAAATAATTAAGTTTTAGTAAAATGAAGAGAAGCTCAAGACGTTGGAAAAAGAAAAATCAGATGAGATGGAAGTGGCAAAGGAAGAGGATGAAGAAAGAAAGAAGGAAACGTAAAACTTCATAAAGATGGATAAAATTACTTCTAAAAAACTCGAAAAATATTTTGATGTTACAAAAAAAGCTTTAGAGCAAGCCAAGAAAAACGAAGGGGAATTTTCTATTAATCCAAAAGAAGCTTTTGATGATTTTATTGATATGGTTTCTAGATATATTGATGATGCAGAATATTTTAGAAAGAAGGGAGATATTGTAACGGCATTTGCAGCCTTGAATTATGCTCACGGATGGTTGGATGCTGGTGCAAGAATTGGATTGTTTAATGTCAAAGACAATAAATTATTTACTGTAGATTAACCAAATACATCCTTTACTTTATCAAGCAGACTTTTCTCTATCTTTAATTTTTCTTTATTCTCTTTAGATAATTCATCGAAGAGTTCTTTTTGCTTTTTATTTAATTTAGAAGGGGTCTTTAGAATAATTCTTACATATTGGTCTCCAACACTATTATCATTAACATCCTCTATTCCTTTTCCTTTTAATCTGAATAATGTATGACTCTGTGTTCCAGAAGGGATTTTCATTTTAACCTCCCCATATAATGTTGGAACTTTAATCTCATCTCCCAATGCAGCCTGTGAAAAACTTATTGGAAATTCCATATACACATTATTCTCTTCCCTTGTAAAAAATTTATGTGGTTTTATATTAATGACAACAAATAAATCTCCTGAAATCCCATTTTTTATATGCTGTCCTTCTCCTTTTATCCTTAGAAATTGTCCTTCATTTATACCTTTTGGAATCTTTATTTTTATTTCCTTTGATTTTTTTTCTATTCCATATCCATTGCAATGTATACAAGCTTTTTTTGCTACTTCACCTTCGCCATTACAGTTTCTGCAGGTAGTCTGTGTCTGGAAAATTCCAAAAGGAGTTCTTTGTGTTCTTCTTTGTAATCCGGAACCATGACAAACATCACATTGTTTTAATTCTCCATGTTCAGCACCAGTTCCATTGCAATGTTCACATTTTACATCCTTGTTTATTATTATCTCTTTTGTAGCTCCAAAAACAGCCTCTTCAAATTCTATTGATAAATTATACTGTAAGTCATTACCTTTTCTCTGTCTTTTTCCTCCAAATCCCCTTCCAAAGAACATATCGAATATATTAGAACTTTCTCCAAATAAATCTTCAAATATACTATTAAAATCAGCACCCCTGAAAATATCCTCTTGGGTATATCTTTGATCAAATCCAGCATGACCAAAAGTGTCATATTGTTGTCTTTTTGAATCATCACTTAGAACAGCATAAGCTTCACTAATCTCTTTGAATTTTTCTTCTGCATCTTTCCCGGAGTTTCTGTCCGGATGATATTTTAAAGCCAGCTTTTTGTATGCTTTTTTAATCTCATCTTTGGATGCAGATTTATTTACCCCCAATATATCATAATAATCTCTCTTTGCCATTTTTACATAGTATTAAATCTCTGTTTTTATAATTATCTTTTTAAAAATTATTCATAAGAAATATCAATTATCTTGATTTTGAAATTAAGAGCTTTCCCGGCTAAAGGGTGGTTCATATCAAGTGTAACTTCGTTCTTAGTTAATTTAACTACTTTAGCAGGCACTTGTGGTCCATTAGGAATATTTACTCCAATCATCATCCCGACTTTCAATTCAAAGTCTTTTGAAAATTGATCTCTTGGCAAATCTTTAACTAACTCATCATTATAATCTCCATATCCTTCTGATGGCTCTAATCTTATCTCTTTTTCTTCTCCTTTTTCCATGCCTATAACAGCCTCATCAAAACCTTTTATTACTTGGCCAGAGCCAGCCTCAAATTCTAATGGATGCGAGTGGTCTCCATGACTTGAAGTATCAAATATCTCTCCATCGTCAAATGTTCCGGTATATTCTACTTTTATTTTATCTCCTTTATTGACTGGCATTTTCAAAATCCCACAAAACAAGAATGACTTATTCTGTTTAATTAATATTTATCAATAATATTTAAGAGTTTTTATTCAAAGCTAATTTATAGAATATAACCGAAAGACTTATAAATTCATTTTTTCAGTTATAACTTAATGCACAATAATGATTCTAAGGTTAAAAAATAAGTGAGCTGATTTGTCGATATAAACACATTTTAGCTTGCTTGATGTGCCTTAGGATGTGTAAACAGGATTTACATTAAAAATGAAGGATTTTAATTTCACGGATATTTTCTTAAATTTAACAATAACTTTACCAATTAATAATTATATCAATCATAAATTAAATGGGGCCCTGGTAGTGTAGTGGCCTAGCACGCAAGTATATAAATATATACCGTGAAGCCCTGTCGAGGCTGCAACCCGGGTTCGAATCCCGGCCAGGGCGTTCGGGCCGGTAGCTCAGCCTGGATTAGAGCACTTGAGAAAGGGTTCAGTGAACCTTTTAATCCAGAGGAGAAAGCAAGTGGTCGCGGGTTCAAAGACATTTGTTTGTGGAAAGTCCCGTCCGGCCCATCTTTAGAAAAATGGAAGAATACAACATAACAGAGCATAACTTTGTACCTAAACATCTTATTTTAGATGAGAAAGATGTAGTTGAGTTATTAAAGGAATATAATATTTCCATAAGACAATTGCCTAGAATATTTGTTACAGATCCAGTAGCTAAAGCATTAAATGCTAAAAAAGGAGATGTAATAAAAATAATAAGAAAAAGTCCATCAGCTAAAGAAGCTGTATTTTATAGGGTGGTCGTAAATGCTTAAAAGAGATGTGTTAATAAAAAAGTATTTTGAAAATAGAAGTTTTGTAGAGGAGAATGTAAGATCTTTTAACAATTTTGTTGATCATAGCATGCAAGAGATTGTAAATGAGATGGGTGAAATAATCCCAACAATAACTCCTGAAGAGATAAAAGATTTCAAGATAAAATTCAACAAAGTATGGATTACAAAGCCGCAGATTGTTGAAGCAGACGGTAGCAAGAGAGATGTTTATCCAATGGAAGCAAGATTAAGACAATTATCTTATTCTGGTTCAATCTTCCTTGATGTCGGAGCTATTATTGATGGAGTACAAAGAGAAAACTTCACAATAGAGATTGGAAAGCTCCCAATTATGCTGAAATCAAAATATTGTCATCTAAATGGTCTTAAGAGGGAAGAATTAATTACCAATTTTGAAGATCCTGATGATGTAGGTGGCTACTTTATATTAAATGGAAATGAAAGAGTTCTTATCACAGTAGAAGATTTAGCATCCAATAAAGTAATGATACAGGAGAATAAAGTTGGTCCAAGCAAATATTCAGCTAAATTATTTTCTGAAAGAGGACCATATAGAATTCCTCATGTAGTTGAGCAGATGAAAGATGGCTTGATTTATTTAACATTCACAAGATTTAAGAGAATCCCAATCATAACTGTAATAAAAGCCCTTGGTTTGGCAAAAGATCAAGATATTGCAAGATTCATATCAGAAGACAAACAATATGATGATTTATTCATAAATTTATTTGAATCAAGTGAATTCAAAACAGAAGAAGAAGCACTTGAGTTCATCTCTAAAAAAATAGGGGTTGTCCAGCCTGTTGAGCTTAAACTTGAGAAGACAAGAGAAAATCTGGATAAATATTTATTGCCACATCTGGGGACATCACCAAAAGACAGAATAATTAAGGCTTATACTTTATGTAAACTAATCAAGAGGTTCTTAATGGTTTCTAGAGAGGGTGTTGAAGCAAATGACAAGGATCATTATATGAATAAAAAACTAAAATTATCCGGAGACTTAATAGCTGATTTATTCAGGGTTAACTTAAGAATTTTAATTAATGATATATTATACAATTTCCAGAGGTTAGTAAAGAGAGGAAAATACAGCTCATTAAAGATAGTTATAAGAGAAAAATTATTGACCTCAAGGATACAGAGTGCAATGGCAACAGGAACCTGGGTTGGCGGTAGAAAAGGAGTAAGCCAAAATATTGACAGAGTAAATTTCTTAGCCTCATTATCACATCTTCAAAGAGTAGTTTCATTGTTAAGCTCTACACAGGAGAATTTCGAAGCTAGAGCATTGCATCCAACACACTGGGGAAGACTATGTGCAATAGAAACTCCCGAGGGAACATCTATAGGACTAAGAAAAAATATGGCTTTGTTATGTAGCATAACACAGGGAGAAGTTCAGGAAGATAAATTAAGAAGAATATTGGAGGGAGCTGGTCTAAATCCGGTAAAATAAAATGACAGATGTTTATTTAAATGAAAAATTTATTGGAAGCGTAGATAATCCTGAGAATTTTGTAAAGAAGATAAGGGAAGAAAGAAGAAGAGCTAGGGTTCCAACAATAGTAAATATTTATTATAATTCTAAAGTTAATGAAGTCTATATAGATTATTCAAATGGAAGGGCAAGAAGGCCATTAATTGTTGTTGAAGACGGAAAAAGCAAACTTTCAGAATTCCATATAGCACAATTAGAAAATAATGAAATGACATGGGATGATTTAGTACAACAAGGTTTAATAGAATATTTAGATGCTGCTGAGGAAGAAAATAGTTATGTAGCATTAAAAGAAGAAGAATTAACTCCAGAACATACACATCTAGAGATAAGCCCAGTAACAATTTTCGGATTAATAACATCATTGGTTCCTTATTCAAATTTTGGACAGAGTTCCAGGTTAAACAGGGGTTCAAAAACACAAAAACAAGCCCTGGGAATGTATGCTTCTAATTATTTAATGAGAATGGATACAGATGTTAGCTTATTGCATTATCCTCAAACCCCTTTAGTAAGATCATTTATGCATGATTTATCCTCTTATGATAAGCATCCAGCTGGCCAGAATGTAACTGTAGCAATAATGAGTTATAGGGGATATAATATGTCTGATAGTATCATAATAAACAAAGGCTCAATCCAAAGGGGATTAGCAAGGTCAACATTTTTCAGACCATACTCAATAGAAGAACTTAGATATTCAGGAGGATTAGTTGATGAGATTGGGATTCCTGATAAAGAAGTCAAGGGATATAAAAGTGAACATGATTATAGATTTTTAGAAGAAGATGGAATTGTTTATCCAGAAGCAAGTCTAAGAGAAGATGATGTTGTTATTGGAAAGACAAGCCCCCCAAGGTTCTTAGGAGAATTAGAAGAGTTTAGTATAGCAGCCAATGTAAGAAGAGAAAGTTCATCTGCTATAAGACATGGCGAGCAAGGCATAGTTGATTTTATAACAATAACAGAAAATGAAGAGGGAAATAAACTTGTAAGGGTAAGATTAAGAGATCAAAGAATTCCTGAAGTTGGAGATAAATTTGCATCACGTCATGGTCAAAAAGGAATTATTGGAGCAATTATTCCAGAGCAAGATATGCCATTTACAGCATCTGGTGTAAAGCCGGATTTAATATTTAGTCCTCATAGCCTTCCAAGCAGAATGACAATAAGTCATTTAATAGAGGCATTAGCAGGAAAAGTAGCTTCATTATCTGGAAGATACATAAATGCAACAAGCTTTAATGCAGAGCCCCAAGAAAAATTAAGAAAGGAATTGCTTGAGTTAGGATTCAGGGAAAATGGAACTGAAGTTATGTACAATCCAATAACTGGAGAAGAGATGAAAGCAAGAATATATATCGGAAATATGTACTATTTGAAGCTTAAGCACATGGTAGCAAATAAATTACACTCAAGAGCATCTGGAAGAATACAGTTATTGACAAGACAACCTATAGAAGGAAGAGCAAGGGGCGGAGGTTTGAGATTAGGAGAGATGGAAAAAGATTGTTTAGTAGCACATGGAGCATCATTATTGCTGAAAGAAAGATTTGACTCTGATAAAAGTGTTATACACATAGATGAAGAAACAGGAGACATTGCTATAGTTGACAGGCATGGAAGAAGAAGAGCACAGAAATCATCTAGTGCAAATATTGGAGATGTCGAGGTTAGTTACGCTTTCAAATTATTATTAGATGAGCTAACAGCATTTGGAATCTATCCAAAGATAAAATTAAAATCTAAATATCATTAAAATGGCAGAGATATCAAAAAAAATAGACAGAATAACATTTGGTTTGCTTAGTCCGGAAGATGTTAAGAAGCTATCATACGTCAAGATAGTGACTCCTGAATTGTATGATAAGGAAGGCTATCCAGTAGACGGCGGCTTAATGGATACAAGAATGGGAGTCATAGATCCTGGATTAACTTGCAGAACTTGCGGGGAAAAATTAAAGGAATGTGCAGGACACTTTGGTTATATTGATTTGGCTCGTCCAATAATTCATGTTAAATATGTAAGAGTTATACTTGATTTATTAAAATCAACATGCAGGGAATGTGGAAGAATATTGTTAGATGATAAAGAAATAGCTAAGCATAAAACTTATTTGGATGGTTTAGATAAAAGAGATGTTATTTCAAGAAGAAGAAGGACAAAATTAATCAAGGAATCATTGAAAAATATAAGAAAATGTCCACATTGCAAAGAAAAACAGTATTCTGTAAAAATAGAAAAGCCAACCTCATTCATGGAGAATGATAAAAGACTAACTCCTATAGATGTTAAAACTAGACTAGATAAAATACAAAATTTAGATGCAGAATTATTGGGATTTAATACAGAGCATGCAAAGCCATCCTCAACTATCATAACATTATTGTTTATTCCACCTGTAACAATGAGGCCTTCTATTACTCTTGAATCTGGAGAGAGATCTGAAGATGATTTAACACATAAGCTTGGAGATATAGTAAGAATTAATCAAAGGTTATTTGAAAATATAAATGCAGGCGCTCCTGAAGTAATTGTAGAGGATTTATGGGATTTATTACAATATCATATTACGACTTATTTTGACAATACATTAACAGATGTTCCTCCTGCCCGTCATAGAAGTGGACAGCCATTAAAGACATTAACAGAGAGGATAAAAAGTAAAGAGGGAAGATTTAGATATAATTTAGCTGGAAAGAGGGTTAATTTTGCAGCAAGAACTGTTGTAAGTCCAGACCCAGAAATTGAATTTAATGAAGTTGGAATCCCAAAGCAAGTTGCAATGGATTTGACAGTTCCAGAGAGAGTAACCCAATGGAATATTGAAAGATTAAAGAAGTTTGTAGAGAAAGGTCCAAAAACTTATCCTGGAAGCAATTATGTCTTAAGACCAGATGGAAGAAAGAAGAAAATAACAGATGAGACAAAAGAGCAATTATTAGAGGAATTACAGCCAGGATATATAGTTGAAAGACATCTGATGGACGGAGACATTGCTATATTTAACAGGCAGCCAAGTTTGCATAAGATGAGTATTATGGGACATAGAGTAAGAGTAATTCCTGGAAGAAGTTTCAGATTAAATCCTGCTGTTTGTTATCCATACAATGCTGACTTTGATGGGGATGAAATGAATTTACATATCCCTCAGACAGAAGAAGCAAGAGCTGAAGCTGAAGTTTTAATGGAAGTACAAACACAATTAATAAGTCCTAAACATGGATTGAATGTTATTGGATGCATGGAAGATTCTGTATCTGGAAATTATCTTTTAACTAGAGAAATGAACCTAAGCAAAGAAGAAGCAATTAATTTATTGATGAATATAGGCGTTAATGATACTAGCAAATTTAAGAAATTCAAATCACAAGTAACTGGAAGAGAAATATTTAGCATATTACTTCCAAAAGACCTTAATTTTATTACAAAGAATAGGGATGATGAGGAAGTTATAATCAAAGATGGAGAATTAATCCAAGGTACAATTGATTCTGATATAATAGGGGAAGAGGGTGGCACTTTAATAAGAAAACTGCATAAGGATTATGGCGAGGATGAAACATTAAGGATTCTAAGCATAATATTCAAACTTGGAATAAAAGCATTAGAGATAAACGGATTTACAACTGGAATAAATGATACAGACCTTGAAGAAGAATTAGTAAACAGGATTAAACAGGTTGTAAATGATACAAATAAGGAAGTAAAAAATCTTATCGCAAAATATCATAATAATGAGTTAGATGCTATGCCCTCTAAAACAATAGAGGAAACACTTGAATTGATGATATTGCAATTATTAAATAAAGTTAGAAATAAAGTAGGAGAATTAATAGCAGAGAATGCAAGTCCAAAGAACCCAACAATCATAATGGCAAACTCTGGAGCAAAAGGTAATATTCTTAATTTAGCTATGATGAGCGCATTAGTCGGACAGCAAGCCCTTAGGGGAAGAAGAATCGAAAAAGGATATGAAGGAAGGACATTATCATTATTCAAGAAAGGAGAGCTTTCTCCAAAATCAAAAGGATTTATAGAGTCTGCATTTAAGGAAGGATTAGATCCAACAGAATTCTTCTTTGGTGCAATGACAGGAAGGGACTCATTAATGGATACAGCATTAAGAACTCCAAAATCTGGATACTTATACAGAAGATTAGCTAATGCATTACAGGATTTAAAGATAGAATATGATTATACTGTAAGGGACGCTAACAAAATGATAATCCAATTCAAATATGGAGAGGATGGAATAGATGTTGCAAAAAGTGAAAAGGGAACCATAAATATTAAAGGATTAATAAGGGAAGTAACTGGAAAATGAGTGAAGAATACAAAGATCAATTGCCTTTGAGTATATGGGAAGAAGCCCAGAAGGAATTAAAAAATAATAATCTTACCAAAAAACAGGAAAAAGAATTCTTTGATAAATTAATAGAAACGTATAAATCCTCAAGAATAACTCCAGGAGAATCTATTGGAGTTATAACTGCAGAATCATTTGGTGAGCCTGGAACCCAGATGACATTGAATATATTCCACTTTGCCGGAGTAGCTGAATTAAATGTTACTTTGGGATTGCCAAGATTAATTGAAATTTTTGATGCAAGGAAAGAAGCTTCTACTCCATCCATGGAGATATATTTAGATAAGGAATATAACAAAGATATAAACGCAGCAAAGAGAATAGCTGCATTAATCAAAGAAACTAAATTCTGGGAATTAGCACAGGAATTTTCCATTAATATAGCAAAATTACAAGTTGAAGTTACATTGAATAAGAAAAATATGAGAGACTTGAGAATTACTGATCAAATGTTATTAAAAACATTATCTGAATCAATGAAAGATACAACAGTAAGGCAAAATAAAGATGATACTATTGTACTAAAGCCAAGCAAAGAAAATACTGAATTGAAAGAATTGTATAAGCTAAAAGAAAAGGCAAAAGAAACTTTCATAAAAGGAATTTCTGGAGTAACCCAAGTTTTGCCAATAAAACAGAATAATGAATTTGTAATATTAACAGCAGGTTCAAATCTAAAAGAAGTTTTCAAATTAAAGGAAGTTGACAAATCAAGATCAACAAGCAATGATATTTTTGAGGTTCTAAAAGCATTAGGAATAGAAGCAGCCAGACAAGCAATAATAAATGAAGCATTAAAAGTTATCAGAGAACAAGGATTGGATGTTGATATAAGACATATCCTATTTATAGCAGACTTAATGACAGCTTCTGGTACAGTAAAGGGAATAACAAGATCTGGAATTACTAGTGATAAAGAATCTGTGTTAGCAAGGGCATCATTTGAAACCCCAATAAGGCACATAATAGATGCTAGTTTACTGGGAGAAGAAGATGAATTGACATCTGTTATAGAAAATGTTATAGTTAACCAGCCAGTCCCTCTAGGAACAGGATTGCCTGGATTAATAGCGAGAATAAAAAAACCAGAGGCAAAATAAAATGGCAGATGAATTATCAAAAGCAATGAATGAGAAAACTTTAACTCTTGGAACAGACAGAACTTTAAAGAAATTGGAGAAGGGTGAAGCAAAAAAAGTTTTCATTTCAAAAAATTGTCCTGAAGATACAAAAAATAAAATAATGAAGTATAAAACAAAAGCAGAGATTGTTGAATTAGATATAACAAATGAGGAGTTGAATGTAAGACTTAAGAAACCATTCAATATTTCAGTTCTAAGTTATTAATTCTAAAATGCGTAAATTCAACAAACAAACAATTGATTGTATAAACTTGTTCGAAAATCTTACGAAAGCAAGGGTAAAAGATTGTTTTATTGACTCGATTGTAATTTTCATAATTGAAGAGGGAGATATAGGAAAGGCTGTTGGAAGAAAGGGAAGAAATGTAATAATGGTATCAAAATTATTAAAGAAAAAAATTAGGTTAATTGAGTTTAATAATGATGTAGAATCATTCATAAAAAATATTATATACCCTATAGAAGGTAAGATTTATAAAGAGGACAATTTAGTTTCTATTGAACTGAATAAAACAGCTGACAAAGCATCTGTAATCGGCAGAGACAGGAAAAATTTGCATGAGCTACAGGAAATTGTCAGTAAATATTTTGATGTTAAAATAAAGGTAATCTAAATGGGAAGAAAAGGCCGTGGACTTGGATCAGGAAAGAAATTAAGATTAGATAGAAAAAAGGCTAGATGGAAGAATAAAAAATTCAAAAACAGATTATTAAAATTAAGAATTAAATCGTCCCCATTAGGCGCTTCACCGCAAGCAAAAGCCATTGTTCTTGAGAAAGTACAAAGAGAAGCAAAGCAGCCAAATTCTGCTATGAGGAAATGTGTCAAGGCACAATTAATTAAAAATGGAAAGCACATTACAGCATTTGTTCCTGGATATAATGCCATAAAATTAATTAATGAGCACGATGAAGTTGTTGTCGAAGCTATTGGCGGAAAGATGGGAAGGGCAAAAGGAGACATTCCTGGAATAAGATGGCAAGTCATAAAAGTTAATGATCAGAGTTTAGATGCATTGTTAAAAGGCAAGATAGAAAGAGGTAGAAGATGAGTAATTTTGAAACTAAGAAGCAAATGTTTCATAGAACAGCAAATTATTTAGAAGATTCATTAAGAGAAGGAAACGCTTTAACTCTTATGGGTGCTGTGACAACTTTAGTTGGAGTATATGAATCAAATTTATATGTTGTATTTGGTGGCGCTGGTACTGCAACTTTTGGTGTAAAGAAACTGTTATGGGATGCTGAAATTTACAGACCATTATTAGCAAGAAAATATAAAGAAGTAAAGAACTTTGGTAAAAGGTTAAAAGAAAAATTAAGAGGAACGAGAAGACTCTCAGGAATAGAGAGAGAATTGTCATTTATGAGGAAAAGATATGAAGCTATTTAACAGATGGGAAACAAATTTTGAAGTTAATGACACTGGATTAAAGAGTTATATAAATATTAATCCTTTAATGATTCCTAGAACAGGTGGTAGAAATGTTGGAACCCAATTCTGGAAATCTAAAACACATATAGTTGAGAGATTAATAAATAAATTAATGATTCCAGGCCATAGGGGAAAGAAGCATAGAATAAGCTCCGGGCATAATACTGGAAAATCAGTTACAACTTATAATATTGTCTTAAAAACATTTGAAATTATAGAGCAAAAATTAAAGAAAAATCCTGTAGAAGTATTTGTAAGGGCTGTGGAAAATGCTGCTCCAAGAGAGGAAATAACAACAATAGAGTATGGTGGAGCAAGATATTCACAAGCTGTAGAATGCGCCCCTCAAAGAAGAGTTGATTTGGCATTAAGAAATATTGTACAAGGGGCTTATTCAAAAACATTCAAGAATAAAAAAAGAATGTGGGAATGTTTGGCTGATGAGATTATTTTAGTTTATAATATGGATAACAAAAGTAATGCTATTGCCAGAAAATTAGAATTAGAAAGACAAGCTGATGCTTCAAGGTAATCATTATGTCTTGTCTATAATTTTTTCTTTAAATCATTCCAAGAGATAATATCTGCCCAATTTGCAAGAGGATAATTATCAAGTATCATATCTTTCTCCTTTGGTTTACCTGAATAAACATCAACACCTTCTTTTAATATCTTAACATTATAACCTCTAAAAGTTAATTCTTGTGCTGTACAAAAAACACAACAATCTATTGTTAATCCGATTAATACAACTTCATCCAAACTATTTGGTTTACCTATCGTTGAATTCAACCATTTTGTAAAAGCTTTTGGATCTTGATAAGGCAAACCTGGTTTTTTATTTGGGTTTCCTATATTCCTTCTTGTCCAAATAGGAGAATTCATACATTTTATCCAAACATTTTTCAGTTTTACATCATCAGGAAGTTCAGATTCATATCCAATTTCACCTGGACGGGTAGAATCATCAAGATCTCCTGGCCTTGGTTGGCGATAATCAGAAATAATCTCTGCAATTTTGATATTTCGTTTTCTCAAATATGGAATAAGAGTATTTTTTATGAAAGAAACATTTGAGTGAGGTCTATAATGTTTACCTCCAGGAGCACTAAACTCTTTCTGTAAATCTACTGAAATAATTTTAATATCAGCCATAGTTTTATAATGGGCCCTCCAGGACTCGAACCTGGGACCACCTCCTTGTAAGGGAGGTATCATAGCCACTAGACCAAGAGCCCCTTGAAGAATTACCTTAAAGGATTATTTAAAAAGTTTTGGTTATTATTACAAACCATAATAATCCTGCAAAACTACAGTATCTAAATCATCCAAATTTTTAACTATTTGCAGTTTTCCATTTCCTACTTGAGATATTTTTTCTGCCAATGGCTCCCCTTTTTTATCTAAATTTACTCCAATAACAGAGATTGTAATTCCACAACTAATAGCATTCTCAACAGCATTCAATGTTTCTTCCTCTGGATTTTTTCCTTTTGTAGGCATTGCATCTGTTATCAATATTAAATGCTTGGTTGACTCATCGTTTGGAAATATCTCTATAGCTTTCATTATTGTCGAGGCTATATTTGTCTCTTGCTTAGCCCTTATGTTAGCAATCCTGTCAACTAACATCATAAAATCATGTGTAGGATAAACAATGTCCTCAACTTTAGAGCCAAATACAAGTAATCCAACCTGGTCTTTTTCATTTATTGCCCTAAAAGCTAATGCAACCCCAGCTTTTTTACACATATCTATCTTTTGGCCTTTCATACTTCCAGAAGCGTCCAATGCATAAACAATATTTATTTTTCCCTTGGATTTTCTCTCAAAAGTTTTCAAATCTTTTTTGTCTAATTCATTATGGGATCTTTTTATTGCTGTCTTTATTGATTTTCTCAATGCAATATCTCTGTATCTGTCTCCTTTTCTAAATTCTTTTATTTCTTCTTTGGCACCATAATGTGATATTTCCTTATTAAACTTCTCCCCAATTAATCCCTTGGAGATCATATTGTCAATCTCTTCTGTATACAATGATAATGCTGCCAGATTCAATCCCTTTTCTGTTATCTCTAGATTTTTATTAAGGATATTTTCATCTTTTAATGATTCAAATTTATCCATAATTTTCTTTTTTATATTTCTCTGGACTTCCGGAAATCCTACATCTTTCTCATCTGCAATTTCTCTCACAAAAGAGTCTCCATAAATCTGTTTTGCAGAAGAATAATTCTTTACAATCTGCTGGAACATCATATCTGGATTGAAAGAAAATAAGCTATTATTAATTGCATTCCTCAATAATTTTCCATCTTCTGTTTTCTTTCCCTCTAAAACAGAACTTAATAATTTGTCTTCTTTATCTTGTTTTTTTAACTTACCTTCTTTCTCTTCTATGCTTCCTTTTATCTTGCTACGGTAAATCACCACTATCTGTCTTAGTTGGATCTTGCCTTCTGTTCAAGAATTCATTTAACTCTCTTTCAATAAATTTATTTGGATTTGTCAAATATTTTACTCCTGGTTTTAATCTTATCCTATGTGCTAAAACAGATATGATGGCTTCTTTTATATCTTCCATTGAGACTTCATTATTTTTGTTTAATACTGCGTTGCTTTGTGCTCTTTCATATAATCCTAAAGAAGCCCTTACTGAGGGAACTCTTTCCAGATCTTTATTCTCCCTTAATAATCTTACAAATAATATTGCATTTGTCAACAACAAATCTGGAAATTTAACATCTAATTTATTTCCTTTCGTTTTTGTTATTTCTTTTTCTATTTCCAAAGTTTCCGGATAAGAGACATAAATCATATCAAATCTGTCCAATAATACTTCGCTTAGCTTTTCAGTTCCCGCAAAATCTTCCGGATTCATTGAGCCTATGAATATAAAGTCTACATCAAAATCAACATCATAACTTCCTATTGTAACTTTTTTCTCTTCCAATGCTTGAAGTAATGAATTTTGTAGTTTTTCCGGGCATCTGTTTAATTCGTCAAAGAACAAAACTCCCTTATCAGCCTTGAAAATTTTTCCACGAGTAAATGCCTCTATGCTTGTAGGCCCATATTTCAATGCTTTCATTGGGTCTATATCCCCAATTAAATCCTCTACATTCAAGTCTGGAGAACCTTGAATTCTTATGAATCTCCCTTTCTTTATTAATTTAGCAACATTTTTTGCTAATGTTGTTTTACCAACTCCGGGTGGTCCCACTAAAATAACATGTCTGCCCATCATCAAAGCAGATTTTAATTGCTTCTTGGCTTCTTCCTGTCCAAGAATGTCTTCAAAATCCTTTATTTGTTTTAGTTCATTCATTTTGACATATTAAAATCATTCATCTGTATTTAAATTATTTGTTTTGTATCCCATATAGTTGCTTTATTCTTTCCAGTATTTTTTGATATATATAACATCTGATCTGCTGTCTTATAAAATTCTTCTGAACTTACTGGCTCTTTTGGATTGTAAACTGCCATACCCAAACTTGTAGTTACATCAATTTCTCTTCCATCATCAATTACAAATTTTTTACTATTAATTCCAGCAACTAACCTATCAGATATTACCATAGGATCAGCAGAGGTTACAGAAATAATTCCAAATTCTTCCCCCCCAATTCTAAATATCTGGTTTTCTCCGCTTCTTAATAAATTCCTTAACCTGTCCGCATATTCAATTAATACAGTATCTCCAGCTGGATGACCATAATTATCATTAATTTTCTTAAAATAATCTATATCCCCTATTGTTAATATCAATTCTAATTGATTTTCTCTCCTGTCGGGATTTCCTTCAGATCTTTCATTTGTTGTTTTTATTCTAGGACCTTTTCTTCTATCATGGGTAACAGCTTCTAACCTTAAATTGAATGCCCCACGGTTCCATAATTTTGTCAATGGATCTATGAGTCTTTGTTCTTCTAAATATTTAACATAAGGGCTAGTCCCTGTTAGAAAATATATTAATCTATCTGAAAAGGGTGGTTCCATGATAAAAAGCTGTTTTTAATCATTTATAAGTTTTACTATCTTAGTTATTATTTAGTAGTAACATAATAGTAATATTTATAAGGTAGAATATTCTTTAAAATATATGGTAAATTTCAAGAAATATTTGGGTCATGCGGGAAGAGCACTTTTAGTAAGCGGATTAATTTATTCAGCTCCAATTTTATGGAATTATGCTTCTAAAATAGGTGAACATAACAGGATAGAAAGACAAAGAAAAATTGACAGCCAAAGAATTGACTTAACTGGTAGAATAATACAAAAGAAATTTATCCAAGATACCCTTTTTAATTTTGGAAGGTTAACATTAACTTTAGATCAAGGATACAATGTAGTTTTTAATCAAGGAGATATATTTGATGGTGACAGGGGAAGAGAAGGATATACTATCTCAGAACAAAAATTACAAGAACTAAATAACCTTCTGCCTTACAAAGGAGATGTTAAAATAAAAGCATTATATGAGGGTAAACATAATGAGTATACAGGATTAGATGCTAAAATTCTGGAGTAAATATAGAATGTTAGGAGATTATACTAAAAATGTTTGATACAGAAAAAGTGTTATATGGAAATTGGGAAGAAGCTAAGGATGTAGCTAGTTGCGTCAGAGATATGTTAATTGATATTAAAGGGATAGAATATTTAGCCACAAATAGAAAATTTCTTGATATTGGTTGTGGTGATGGTAAAATTCTTCATGAAATTCAGAAATTATTTCCTAATATAAAATATTCCGGAATTGACTTATTAAAAAGTAACGTTAGAAGAGCAAAACAAAATAATCCTATAGCAAATATAGTACAAGGAAATTTTTCTCGTATACCATTTATTGATGGAACTTTTGATTTTGTATTCTCAAGTAAGATTTTTGATTATTCTGGATGGAGGCAAAAAGGGCCATTTAGACAAACTTTTAATGTCGAAGATCTAAGTAAAGAATTGTATAGGATTCTAAAAAAAGATGGAGTATACTATGCTTTTGAGGGAATGGAAGACCCTAAAAGACAATCATTTAAGGATATAGGATTCAAATCTTTAGAAGAAAATGGTTGTTATGGGATATTTCAAAAATAGTTTAATATGATTTATCAAAACTTTTAAAAACATAACAAACAACTAATTAAAAATGGACATGCCAAAAATACCAGAAGGACTGGATATTCCAGAAGATATCCAAAAGAAATTATCACAAATCAAAACAAAAGTTGAAAAATTCAAGAAAGAAGTTCTTAAGAAATTTGAAGAATATGTGGTTGGA
>JACPNE010000008.1 GCA_016185615.1 Candidatus Woesearchaeota archaeon
CAGGAGATTGATCATAGCATTGAACTGATAAATAATCTCAAACAGTTAAAGGGCACAAAGATTAATGACTTTGAGGAATTGCAGTATCTAAATAATCTTGGAGATGAAATAGGGTCTAATTCATTGTATGCATTGCACGGAGCCATATTAAGAGCATTAGCTGATAATAATGTATGGAAATTCTTGAATTCACATCCAGAAAGATTTCCAATCCCGATGGGAAATGCTGTTGGCGGTGGTTTGCATGGGAAAAATGATGTCGATTTCCAGGAATTTTTGACAATTCCAAATTCAAAAGATTTTTCAGAAAATTTATTTGCAAATGATTATATCTACAACAGATTAGGAAATGAATTTAATATAAGGACAAGAAATTATGTTGGGGCATGGGCTCCTGATTTAAGTACAACAAGCATTCTCGATATATTAGCAAGAAACATAGAGGGAGCATCAAACAGCATTGGATTTGACATAAGATTAGGATTAAACATTAATGCAAATTCTTTTTTTCATAACGGAAAATATTACTATAAAAATTTCTCAAGCACAAAGAAAGAAAAAATACTGACAAGAGAGGAGCATATAGATTTCATTAATTCATTGATAAATGATTATAATATAAGATATGTCCAGGATCCAGTACATGAGGATGATATCCAAGGATATAAGATGATAAAATCCAAAGTAGTGGCTGGAGATAATATAATCTGCACAAATATAGAGAAATTAAAGGAACTAAAAGATAATATCAATGCTGTAATAATAAAGCCCAACCAAATTGGTTCATTGACTAAATTAAAGGAGTTTATAGATTATGCAAAGAGCAACAAGATATTAACTATAATGTCACAGAGAACTGGAGAGACAAGGGATGACTTAATATCCCATTTGGCAATTGCATGGGAGATCCCATTTGTAAAATTAGGAACTTTTGGAAGAGAAAGATTAACAAAAATAAACACATTAAAAGAAATAGAAAAAGAGATAAGAGGATAAATTTATATAATTATCATAAGTTAGCCTAATATGTCAATAATTACACAATCTATATTTACAGTCGGAATTTTAAAAGATAATCCCAATGGTCTTTCAATAGAAGAACTTGCAGAAAAGCTGATAGAGAAACATGGAAACCATTCAGTTACAAGATTTTTAGTGCATGGTGGAGATTATTCATTATTAAAAGAAAAATTGAAGGAACTTATTTGTATTGATGAACGTAATGGTAAATATTTTTTTAATCAAAATGCTAAGAGATATAGTGAAAATGGTATTGCAAATGCTTTTCTTAAAGGACTTCTTGAATCTAAATTATAATCAATTTTATTTTACTGTTACAGATTTTGCTAGATTTCTCGGCAAATCTGGATCATGTTTTCTCAATAAAGCCAGATGATAAGATAATATCTGTATTGGAATTATGTTTACAATTGGAGAAGCATCTCCTGCATCAGGGACTTTTATCCAGTAATCAAATATTTTATTATATTCCGGAGATATCCCAATTGTATATGCTCCTCTTGTCTTTAATTCTTGGGCATTAACCAATACATCTTTTTTTGTCTCATCATTAGCAACTAAGATAATACAAGGAGTACTTTTTTCAATAAGCGCTATTGGACCGTGTTTCAATTCTCCGGCAGCAAAGCCCTCAGCGTGCATATAACTAATTTCCTGGATTTTTATGGCACATTCAAGAGCCATCGGATAATTTGCAGCTTTTCCTATTATATACAAATGCTCATTTTCATAGATTCTTTCCGCTAATCTTTTTATATGCTCTTCATATCTCAAATTAAGCATATCATTTATCATCCCAGCAGTCTCTATCAATAATAATTTGCCTTCTTTTAATCTATTAGCAGAGGCATAAGCCAATAACAAAAGAAGCGCTAATTGTGAAGTTGCCGCTTTAGTTGACGCAACAGCTTTCTCAGGACCTGCATTAATCAATAATGAATAATCAGATTTTTGATTTATGCTTGAGCCTTTTACATTAATCAATGAGATGACTTTGACATTTTGCTTCTTTGCTGTCTCAATAGCCTCTATTGTGTCTGCTGTCTCTCCGCTTTGTGAAACAGCAATCATTAATGTTTTATCAGTCAGAAAATGTTTATAGTTGCTGAATTCAGAAGCAACTACAAAATTAATGTGCTTCTTCGCTATCTTTGAATATAAATATTCCCCAGCATGGCATACTTTTCCCGCTGTTCCGCATCCAACAAAGAAAGTTCCAAATGCATTATTAATCTCATTTGCTATTTTTTGTATTTCTGATTCATCTTGGTTAATAGCTCTATTTATAGTTTCCTTCTGCTCCATTATTTCTTTTATAAGATAATGATCATATCTTCCTTTTCTGGCTTGTTCTTTATCCCATTCGATTGTTATTATTCTTTTTTTTATCTCATCTCCTGTTTCAAAATTAAAGAAAGTAGGATTATCTTTTATTACAACCATCTCATTATCGTCTAAATAATTAACATTTTTTGTATAATCTAAGAAAGCTGGAATATCTGAAGCAATAAAATATTCATCATTACTTATTCCTAATATCAAAGGGGCTCCTTTTCTGACTGCAATTAGATCGTCAGAATACTCACTAATCACAATGAAGGCAGATCTTCCTTCTAATAGATTAGCAACTTTCTTTACTGCTTCAAACAATCCTAAATTAATATTTTCTTCTATTAGATGTGGGATTATCTCAGTGTCTGTCTCAGAGACAAATCTATGGTTTTTTAGATTTTTTTTAAGTTCTTCATAATTTTCTATGATTCCATTATGGACAACTGCTATTTTATTATCACAACTAAGATGCGGGTGGGCATTCTCCTTTGTTATTGATCCTGTTGTAGCCCATCTTGTATGACCAATTGCAATTTTAGCATTAGGAAGATTGATCTTGTTTATCTCTCCTATCTTTCCTATCTCCTTGAAGATATGAATCTTATCATTCTTAGAAGCCACACCCCAAGAGTCATATCCCCTATATTCTAATATCTTCAGTCCATTCAATATAATATTTGTAGAATTCTTATTCCCTTTATATGCTATAATGCCACACATAAACAAAAATATGAAATAATCCTATATATGTTTTGTTATATTATGAATTAACTCTTCATATTGTATACTTTTCTTACAGGCCACGATATCTCAATCTTCTCCTTGTCATATCTTTTCTTTAATGCTTTTATGAACTCATGCTCTACAAGATATTTATTTACAAAATCCTCAACCCTTAATATAACTGTAAAATTAATGTTTGAATCCCCAAAATTATTGTATCTTATGAATGGCTCAAAATCTTTTACAGCCCCATCAACTTTCTTTTGTATTTCTTTGGCAACCTCAATAGTTATTTTCTCAACCTTCTCCAGATCTGATCCATAATCAACCCCCACTTGGACTAATGTTGACATCTCTTTCTGTGGCATTGAATAATTTGTTACAATACTCTCTGCTAATTTTGCGTTTGGGACAACAACAATTGTGTTTTGCAAAGTTCTAAGCCTTATTGATCTCCAGCCGATATCATCGACAAATCCCTTTATGTTTCCCTCTATCTCAATATAATCATTTACATCTATTGGCCTATCAGATATTATATGCAATCCTGCAAAGAAATTTGACATTGTACTCTGCAATGCCAGTCCAACTGCTAATCCACCCAAACCAAGAGTGGCAATTAAAGGGGTGATTTGTATCTCAAAATGATCTAATACTGTTAAGATAGCAATTATAAATATTATTACAGTAACAATCTTATTGAACAACTGTGGGGTTTTTTGGTATCTTTTCTGGACTTTTAGCCAGTTATTGACTAATGCCCCAATAATTCTCGATAATATAAAAGAAATAACTAATGTAAATATTACAAATGATATATCATTTATCAAATAATCATATGGATTTAGTATTGTTAATGATTTCAATGCAAAAAGTAATCCTACTAATATTATGGTTGTATGCAATGGGTAAGTTATACGACTTATTATTATATCATCAAGGTCCGTTTTTGTTCTTGATGTAAATCTATAGACATATTTTTTTATTATAAAAATAAAAATTTCAGATAAGATTATAGTCAACAATAATATTAATACTGATCTTATATATTGATTTTCTAATAATGTATCCAAAAACACCATTTCGGGATATTGCAAAATGGGATATAAAAACATTTTCATTGCTTCAAAACAATAGTTTTATAAATGGGTTATTAAATAAAGAATTAATGGCAACAGAACAGCAATTATTGGTTCCATTGGATGTCTACTTAAAGGTAGGATTGCATATAGGCACAAAATATAAAACAAAATATATGGAGCCATTTATCTATAAAATAAGGCCAGACGGATTATCTGTCATGAATGTCCAAAAAATAGATGAAAGAATTGGAATTGCTGCCAAATTCTTGTCACAATTCGAGCCAAAAGATATTCTTGTTGTATGCAGAAGGGAAAACGGACAAAAAGCTGTTAGATTATTCTCAAAAATTACAGGAATAAGGAGCTTTGCCGGGAGATATCCCCCAGGAATATTGACAAATTCTGCTCTTGATACTTTTAGTGAAGCAAAAATAATGCTTATAACAGATCCATGGCCAGATAAGAATGCCATAAGGGATGCTGTAAGGGTGGGAATTCCGGTTATTGGATTATGCGATACAAATAACGAAGCTAATTATCTAGACTTAGTTGTCCCAATGAACAATAAAGGAAAAAAATCATTGGCATTATTATTCTTTATCCTATCAAAGGAATATCTTAAATCAAAAGAGATAATAAAAGACGATTCAGAGTTCAAATATACATTAGATGATTTCACTCCGGATTAAATTAAGAGAACATAAAAATGACAAGAGAAAGTAATGAGTATACAGCAACTGAAGTTGATGATGCAATAAGGAAATGTGAAAGATTAATATTTGTATATGGTGAAATAAATAATTCATTAGCAGGAAATTTAAGTTATGCAGGAGTAAAAACTCCAGAGCAACTTTTTAATGAATTAGATTCTTATCTTGACTCTATGAAGAAATATGAAGATATTCCAAGGGTTTCTGAGTTAATCTCAGAGACAAGAAAAAGACTTGAATCACTTACAGAAAAAATTGAACAAAATGTTTAATTTTATTTCTTGATTTGTTTTTTTGTTTAGACTAAATCTTATTTTCCAGACCCACAACGGTTCTATTACCTTTTCCACCCTTCATTTTAGTACTTCCAATTTTATATAAAAATATAAGAATTAAAATTATTTAAAGATTATTTCTTGGCTTCTTTTCCTTTTGCTTCTTTAGCTGGCTCTTTTGCTTTTACTTCTTTTGTTTCTTTAGTCTCTTCCTTCTTCTCTTCCTTTACTTCAGCTTTTACCTCTTCTCCAGCTACTGGCTTGGCTTCCTTTGCTTTCTCAGCTTCTTCTAATGCCTTCTGTTTCTCTAACTCTTTCTTTAATGCTTCTTGTACATTTGTTAATTGCTCATTTAATCTTTTTTTCTTTTCCTGAGAGATTTCTGTTAATCCTTGATTTATTTCATTATCAAATTTTCCAGAATCTATTAATGGGTTTATCTCTTGAGCAGGCATTCCTTCAACTAAAATTCCAGCAACATGTGCGCTTCCTATAACAGTCTTTACAGCAGATTTTAAATTCCTTACAAACATTGAATCTTGCTTCATCTTTGCTACTTTGATTACTTGCTCAATTCCTAAATTCCCAACCTTATTCAAATTTGGGGTTCCTGATCCCTTATCCAATCCAAGCTCTTTCTTTATTAATGCAGACGCTGGAGGGGTTCCAATTTCTATTCTATATGACTTGTCTTTCTCTATGAAAATATTAACAGGGACTTGCATCCCTTTGAATGATTCAGTTTTCTTATTTATATCAGAAACTACCTGGCTGACATTGATTCCCATAGGCCCAAGAGTACTTCCAACTGGAGGTCCCCCTGATGCTTTTCCTCCCTCAACTAATATTGTTATTTTGTCCGCCATTTTACTCCTTTGTTTCTTCCTTAGAATCTCTCCTTATAACTTTTACGGCATCTAATTTATATGTTATTGGGATAGGGACAGCCGCCTCCAATAATTCAACAACAACCTCTTCTTTTTGTAAATCTATTCTTGATATTTTTGCTTTTTCCCTCTTGAATGGCCCGGATATTATCTCAACAATGTCTCCTTTCTGGATATTAACTTCAACTTTTACTTGTTCAAGCATATGCTCTATCTCTTTATATTGCAGCTCATTTGGAAGTAATCCACGAGCATAAGGAACTCCCTTGAAAGACTCTTCTGCATCTTGCCTGGACTTAGCCTCTAAAAAAACATATCCCCTCAAGCCATGTGGTCTTATGACTGCATATACTTCCAGCTGTTTCTTTTGTGAATTTGCTGTTACGAAATCAACAACTTGGTCTTCCCTGTTAGCAGTTGTCCTTAATGCGAATATCTTATTTTCCATTTTATTGTACAATCAGTACTTGTGAAATTATTGTTATTAAAAATCCTATTGCTCCTATCACTAAAATTCCTATCCCGCTTACTTTTACTATCATTAAATACTCCTCTCTGCCTGGTTTTTTAGTTAATTGTAATACTCTCTTGCTTTGACTTAAGAAACTCTTAAATCTTATTAGAAGGTTGCTAAACATAAAAATTCATTTGAATATTGGTTTATAAATCTTTTCATAATTGATTTTTCTTTTCAGCGACGATAAACCTAAAAATATCTAATTATATAACAAAAGCAAAGTTTTATATATTATTAATAAAAATTAAGCCGGGAAAAATGAAAGATAAGGAAAAACAGGAAACACTCGAAGAAAAAGCAAAGACACCAAATCATTTTAGAAATAGAATATCTAATTTAGGCTACGCAAGCAGGGATGATAAAGAGCAAAACTCAATCAGGAAATCATCAATAAAAATAATGTCTGATTTATTTGAATTAAAAGATGAGGATTTAAGAAATGAATTTTATTATAGGCTGTTAGGAAGAATACGAAGAATAACAGACTATCCTAAAATGACGGAATTAAGAAAAGAATTGGAAGGGTTATATAATCATAAGAATAGATGTATAAAAAAAGAATATAATTAATCTAAAAATTCTATTCCCAATTCATGGGACATTTCTTTTCTCTCTTTTTCCTTTAATGTTCTTCTCTGTCCAAATATTTGCGGACTTGATACCCCTGTAACAATCAACATTGTCCTTATTGTGTTTTCTAAGTCCTCAGAAATTTGTGCTCCCCAGATTATTCTTGCGTCTTCGCTTAATTTTGAAGAGACAGTCTCTACAACTTTTTTAGCCTCTTCTAAAGTCATATCCTTTCCCCCGGATACATTGATTAATGCGCCATTTGCTCCGGAAACATCAACATCCAATAATGGGTTGCTTAAAGCCTTCTGGACAGCCTCAATTGCCCTATTCTCTGTATCAGATTCTCCTACTCCAATCATTGCTACTCCGCCCTTTCCCATTACAGCCCTTATATCAGCAAAATCCAAATTAACTAATCCGGCTTTTGTAACCAATTCAGCTATTCCCTTTACAGCATTGGTTAATATCTCATCTGCTATCTTGAAAGCAACCTGTAAAGGCAAATCTGGAGCCAATTCAATTAACTTATCATTCGGAATTACAATCAAAGTATCAACAATATTCTCTAGCTTATCCAACCCAAGCATGGCATTTTCATATCTTCTTTGGCCTTCCATCTCAAATGGAATTGTAACTATAGCAACTGTCAAAGCCCCAAGCTTTTTTGCAACATCTGCTATTACTGGAGCACTTCCAGTTCCAGTTCCTCCTCCAAGTCCGCAAGTAATAAACACCATATCAGAATTATGCAATGCCTGTCTTATTGAATGCTCTGACTCTCGTGCTGCTTCTTCCCCTATTTGAGGAATAGAGCCAGCCCCCAATCCCCTTGTTACTTCCCTTCCTATAAGTATCTTTGTCTGGGCATTTGTATAAAGAAGATCCTGTGCATCTGTATTGACAGCAATTAATTCTGCCCCAGTTATTCCAATATCAGCCATCCTTCCTAAAGTATTATTTCCTGCCCCACCAGTCCCTACAACCTTTATTCTTGCTTGCTGTTGTGCTAGAATTTGCTCTAACTCTTCATCGATGGGTGACCTTACTCTTTGCTTTGATATTTCAGCCATTTTAGTCTCTTTTTCAGAATTATATTATTTCATGATAAGATATATATAAATTTAATTATTATATAATCTATGTATAACTAACTATTAAATTATTGAACCGCCAAAGTAGTCTAAACGATAAATTCCATCACCGCTGCCATTATTTTTATGAAATATCTTTTCTACACCAGAAAAATTCCATAATGCGCCAGTATTAGTATTGACATATCTGAAATTACCATCCTCAATCTCAAATGGTCCCCTAAATGGTTTTTCTTCTGTAACGTGTCTTAGTGCAAATTTTAAGAAATTGAATAATTCAGCTGGATCTTTATAGTTAGATCTTCCAAAATAACACATACTCCAAACTGGTTTGTCATTTATGAAAGCAATTTCTTGTCCATGGAAAGATGTTCTTCCAAAGTATCTGTCTTTATATCTGTAAATTCCATTTTCATACACTAACTCTTTGCTTCCATCCTCTAAATTTCTATCCAAACCTTTTTTATCACTAGCATAAGTATTATTTTTTGCGTCTACAAGAAATACCCTAAATTTTAATTCATTTATTTCTTTCATTTTCTTCTATATCTTTCTTCTCTATTTGTCTTTTCTCTATCTTCTCTTTCTTCTTAAACTCAACTTCTTTTATATTTGGAATCAATGATTTTATTTTTTCAATTAATGGCTTCTGAATTTCTTTTGGGATGTCCATCTCAATTATTGCTTTTCCATTTTCCAATTCAAATTTAATGTTTTTTCCCAGATATAAGTCAATAAAACTTCCTAATTTTTTATTATCATCCTCAATTATATTGTTTATTTTAAATTCATATATTATTTCTTTTCCAGCTAATGGATGATTAAAGTCTATCATTGTTCTATTGCCAGAGACAGTTCTTACAATGCCAAACATATTGTCAACATTTACTTGTAATCCAGGATAAGGAAGTATATTCTCTTGCCTGAATTTGTTTGTGTTTACTAATTGGAATAATTTAGCGTCTTTTTTCCCAAAAGCATCTTCCGGCTTTAACTCAATTTTGTAATTTTTGTTTGTTTCTTTATCCTCTAATTCTTTATCTAATCCCTTAACAACATCACCATTTCCAATACAAACAATTATTGGGTGATATTCATGTTTTTTATCGTAAATATCATTTTCTTTTGCTATTTTTTCATCAGTAAGATCAAATATCTTGTTATTTTCTTTTAATCTTGCTATAAAATCCAGTTCAATAAAATCTCCTTTCTTGACTTTCATGATGATAATGTGAATATATCATTTAAAAGTCTTTCTCTGAAATTATTTAGATGCTTGAGAAATTATGGCAAAACATAGACAACCCAAATGAAATGTTTTTTATTTTCAAGGTTAATGAGATAAATCAAGCAAAAAAATTTATAGAAAATGCCTATCCTCAAATAATTAAGGAAAATCCAAAAGCCAAATTACCAAAAATGACATTTTTAAAAGAAAAATAGTAATATTTTTAAGAAGATCAGTTACCTCTTATAAATTAATAAAAACCTTTATAACTATTTAGACCAAAAGATTAATATGGGCGAACCTCTAATCCAGGTTAAGGATATTTCTAAAAGATTTGGCAAGCATCTTGTCCTTAATAACTTAACATTTACAATAGATGAGAGGGACATTTATGGGATAATTGGATTATCTGGCTCAGGAAAAACAACAATTCTTAACTTAGTTATAGGATTTTTGAAGCCAACAAAAGGTACTGTCACTTATAAAAACAAAAATATACTAAAGATACAAAAAGAAATCCAGAATAAATTTGGATTTGTCACCCAATCCGGGTCTTATTATACAGATTTGACTGTTCTTGAGAATCTTCATTATTTTGGAAGGATGTATGGATTAAATAATGATGATATAGCAAAAAGAAGCAAAGATTTACTTACATTTCTGGATTTGACAGACGCTACTCATGTTCTATCACAAGATCTTTCTACGGGAATGCAGAGAAGATTGGATATAGCCTGTGCACTAATCCATAATCCGGAAGTACTAATTTTAGATGAGCCAACAGAAGACTTGGATCCATTATTAAGAAAAGAAATACTTACTTTGTTGAAGAATATAAATGATAATGGAACCACTATAATACTTACATCTCATATGCTTAATGAGATAGAAAGCGTATGCACAAACACGGCGATTTTACATAATGGAAATATTGTAATGTCCGGCTCTCCAAATAAGATAAAGGGATTATACTCAACAAATATTGAAATCCACCTTAAGACATATCCTGGAAAATACGAATTAATAGAAAACAGATTGGGAAAAGCAAATGTGGAAAAAACAATTAATTTAGGGCACAAATTAGTCATATACACCTCAAAACCAGAGGAATTATTGAGGAGAATATTGGATATACTTCCCGGATTAAGGGAAAGATTAGTTGATGTTGATGTTGACAAGCCATCATTAGAAGAGGTATTTGAATCATTGACAGGAAAGAAAAAATGAATCCGAATAATATAAATCCAAAGAACTTTTTTTTAAGATTAGTAAATATAATAATAAAAGATATAAAATTATTAATAAGATCAAAAAGTTCAGCATTAATTGTAATCTTGGGGCCATTAGCATTGATATTTTTAGTTGGAATGGCATTTAATACAACCTCATTGTATAATATAAAAATAGCAGCATATTCTGAGTCATATTCTGAATTGACAAATTCATTGATTGAGAATTTGAAAGACCAGCAATATAGTATAACACAATTAAGTTCTGAGCAAGAATGCATTGAAGGGATTAAATTAGGAGAATATCATGTATGTGCAATTTTCCCAAAAGATATGAGTGTTGAGCTGAATAATGAGATGATTTTTTATGTTGATGAATCCAGGGTAAATCTGGCAGCAATAGTCTCAAACACAATATTCTCAAAAGTTGCATCCAAATCAGAAGAATTAAGCTTGGGATTGACTGGAGAATTATTGACAACAATAAATGTTGTAAGCGAAGAAGCAGATAAAAATACCCAGCAATTAACAACATTAAAAGATGAAATTAGTAATATAAACAATAATGTAAAGGATGTAAGGGAAAATTTTGTCGGACTTGATTTAGAATATAATTCAACAAATTTCAATTTCACAAAAATAGATGATGAGATTGATGAGATAGAAACTGATTTGAATGTTAGTGAGGGAGTATTTAGTGGATTAAGGGGGCTTATAGAAGGAACTCAGGAGCAAGCTGACTTATTGGGGGCAAAATTAACCTCTGTAGAAACCCAAAGGGATTCATTTGTATCAACATTAGACAGTTCAAGGAACTCATTATTAGACTTTTTCGGAAAAGTGAATACAATACAAAGCTCTGTTGACAGGACTAAAAATGCAATAGCCGGAATAAGAGTTACTGATCCAGAAAAAATTGTAAATCCTATAACATCAACTGTAAAGCCAGTAACAACAAATAAAACCCATCTTGGATTTTTATTCCCTACATTGGTTGTATTAGTAATAATGTTTATTAGTTTACTATTCTCAGCATCAATAGTAATAAGAGAGAAAAGATCTAAAGCATATTTTAGGAATTTCATTACCCCAACAAATGACTTCACATTCATGCTTGGGCAGTTCATAACAAATCTTTTATTAGTCATAGTTGAGTTAGGAATATTGTTCTTAGTCGCATTATACTTCTTTAAGGAAGAATTATTGAATGTCTTCCCAACTTTAGCCGTAGCACTATTGGTTATAACTACTGTATTTATCTTGATAGGGATGTTCATAGGCCATTTATTCAATTCAGGAGAGACAGCTAGTCTTGGAAGTATAGCAGCGGCATTCATAATGTTATTCTTCTCTAATACAATACTTCCCCTAGAGACATTGCCTGGATATGTAACCCAAATAGTCAAATATAACCCATTTGTAATATCTGAAAATATAATAAAAAGAGTAATATTGTTTAATGCTAGTTTTGATGTGATAATGCAGCCTTTATTGTTCCTATTGGGCGGGGCATTAATCTTCTTTGTATTAGCATTTATTGCTAGAGAGATAACAAGAAGGAAGATATTATTCTAATTATAATTCAGAAAACTTTTTAATTAACTGTATACTATTTCTATTCAATGAAAAAAGATTTTGTAGTAACGCCTTGGGAGGTTAAAGGAGATATTGACTATGACAAATTAATAAAAGAATTTGGCACCCAGGCAATAGATGACAAATTATTAGAAAGAATAAAAAAACATACTAAAGAAATCCATTACATGCTGAGAAGAAATATATTTTTCTCGCATAGGGACATGAATTGGCTCTTGGATGAATATGAAAAAAAGAATAAATTCTTTCTTTACACAGGGAGATCACCCTCCGGAAACATTCATTTAGGTCATTTAGTTCCATGGATATTTACAAAATGGTTACAAGATAAATTTGATGTTGAATTATGGTTTCAATTTCCTGATGAAGAAAAATTCCTATTCAAGGATAATTTGACATTAGATGATACTCAATATTATTTCAAGGAAAATGCATATGATGTTATTGCTCTGGGATTCAACCAAAAAAAGACACATTTCTTGGTTGACACAATCCATGCTAATCTTATGTATAAGGAAGCAATAAAAGTAGCAAAAAAAATAACATTCTCGACAACAAAAGCGGCATTTGGATTTACAAATGATATGAATATTGGTGCTATATTTTATACGTCAATGCAGACAGTTCCTGCTTTTCTTCCAAGTGTCATTGCAAAAAAGAATATTCCTTGCCTAATTCCAATGGGTTTTGATCAGGATCCGCACTTTAGAGTTAGCAGAGATGTAATAACAAAGCTAGGATATTACAAACCAGCAGCATTACATTGCAGATTCCTTCCAGCATTATCCGGACCAATGAAAATGTCCGCTTCAGAAGAGTCAACTGCAATTTATACAACTGATTCTCCAGAGGTAGTTGAAAATAAAATAAAAAAATATGCCTTTTCCGGAGGAAGAGAAACAATAAAGGAGCACAGGAAAAAAGGTGGAAATCCAGATATAGATATAAGCTATCAATGGCTTACTTTCTTAGAGGAAGACGACAAAAAACTACAAAATATTTATCATGATTACAAGTCTGGGGCATTATTAACCTCAGAATTAAAACAAATCTTAATAAATAAAATAAATGGTTTCTTAAAAGAGCATCAAAAGAAGAGAGAAAAGGCAAAAAAACAGCTTGATAAATATATGTTTAAAAATAGATAATTCTTTTACTACTATTTAGTGTTGAATAATCGAAAGATTTATAAAGGTCTATACAGCTTTATATTCTATAAAAGGGGTTCTAAAAAGAGTTGTTTGAGATATAAAATGAAATTAACATTAGATAACAAAGGTTTGTTTGAACTTACTGTAGCAGAACACAAAGAAACATATACATTTGGAAAAGGATTTGTTGCTGGTGTTAAAGAGATTATAAGGGGTGGACATCCAATAGATATAGAAACTAGAGTTAATGAGTATTCAGAACAAATCGCATCAGAAATAGAAAAAAGTGCAAACTCATTAAAAATTGGTAGAGTAAAAACAATAAAAAATGCAATATTTGATGATATAGCAAGATTAGATAAAGAGTTCGATATAATCTTATATGGTTTTGCACAACCTGAAGAGCATGGAGAGTATACTCCGACCCTTGGGGTGTGTTATCAAGGAGAAAACAAAAATGTTGGAGTATTAAAAGATTATATAATAAAGGAGTTAGCAAAAAAATGATAGTACAAGAAGATTTTTTGAAGAAGTTAAGAGGATCATTTGATTTGAATGAGTATGAAGTAAAGATATGGACAGCTTTGTTATCCAGAGGATTAGCAACAGCCGGAGAATTATCTGACATTAGTAATGTTCCTAGATCAAGAAGTTATGATGTTCTTGAATCCTTAGAAAAGAAAGGATTTGTAATGATGAAATTAGGAAAGCCGATAAAATACATTGCTGTTGCTCCAGATGAAATAATTAAGAGAGTAAAGAAATCAATAAGAGAAGAATCCGAAGAGAGATTAAAGAATCTGGAAAACGTAAAAGAAACTAATTTGTTTAATGATTTAGATTTATTATTCAAAAATGGAATTGAGCATATTGATCCCAGCAATTTAAGCGGGGCAATAAAAGGAAGAAGCAATATCTACAATCAAATAGAAACAATGTTGGGAAAAGCAAAGAAATCTGTTTTGATTGTAACTACATCAGATGGATTCATAAGGAAAACAGATGAATTGAATAAAAGCCTGAAGAAATTATCTGCTAATAATGTAAACATAAGGGTAGCAACCCAAGTTAATGATAAAGTAAAGCAAATAGCTAAAGGTTTAAAAAGCGTTGATGTAAGGAATTTAAAGGACATAAATGCAAGATTTGTTATTGTTGATTCCAAAGATGTCTTATTTATGGTAAATCATGACAAGGAAGTCCATGACAGCTATGATATAGGAATTTGGGTAAACAGTCCATTCTTCGCTAATGCATTAGAAAATATGTTTAATTTGAATTGGAATAAATTGGAGGTAATAAGATAAAATGGTACAAATGGGTCCTGTAAATTTTGATAGAAAGCCAGAAGATTATCTTCATTTATTTACAAAGGAAAGCAAAAATCTAGAAAGAAGAAAATTTAAGTCAGATTTGTTAATAGATATTTTAACTAATAAGAATAACAGAAAAGATTATGGAGCGGTTATTTTACATGAAGAAACCATAAGGACAGAGTATCTCGGTAATTATTATAAAGTATTAGTTGCAAAAAAAGGTCGTTTTATAGATTTTGATGGTAAATGGATAACAAGAGTAGATACAGAAGTTCAGGGAGCAATATTCAATGGAGATGAAAGGGTTAGACAATATAAAACCAAAGATGGTATAACATTAGACGTAACAGTAATACAGCCAATACCTAATGATGATCATTTTAAAGAAAGTATAATTAAAAAAGTCTATTTACGTGGATTAGCTAAAAAAGGAGAAAAAATTCATTATTTATAATAAAAATGGTATATGACTTTAAACCAATTGAGTATAAAGATCTAGAGAAAGGAGATTTAGTGAGATTAAATTATGTAGCATTAGTGCCATTTATGACTTTAAGGCATAAGGAATTTGTCGGTTTTGTTGAAAATATAAATCCAGATCAATTAAGAATTTCAATGTCAAATCCAAATTCAGGATATATTGGATTCAATAGAAGTAAGGATTTAAATAAAAAAGGTATATCTAACCTAAGAAGATTAGAAATTGTTTTGACAGAATAGATTATTAAGGACGACGACATTCCATTCTAACTATTTCTTTAAATCATAATATTTATATACAAAGTTGCTAATAAAGTAGAATATGTATATAAATGAATTAATAGAAACACTACATCCATTAGAAAGAAAAGTTCTTCCGGTATTAAAGGAGAATATAGAATTAAAGGAATTAATCAATAAGACAAAACTAGAAGAAGTAGAGGTAATAAGGGCATTGCAATGGCTACAGAATAAAAAGATAATAGAAATAAAAGAAGAGCTAAAAGAGGTTATATCTTTAGACAAGAATGGCCAAGAATATGTAAAAACAGGATTGCCTGAAACAAGATTTCTAAGATCATTAACAAAAGAACTAAGTTTCGATGAGATAAAGAAAAAAGCTAATTTAACAAATGAAGAATTTAATATTAGCTTAGGATTCTTAAAAAGAAATGATTTAATTTCAATAAGCAATAATAAAATAAAAATAACGGAAAAAGGAAAAAAGCATGAAGAAACAAAAGAAAAATTTCTAAAAAAACTCCCAATCGAAATGAAGGATTTAGGAAAACAGAAAGAGATATATGAAGAACTAAAAAAGAGAAAAGAGATAATCAAAGTAGACATTGTAAAATTAAGGTATGTAAAATTAACTGAATTGGGTAAAAAGTTAATGAATGAAAAAATATCAGACGATTTAATTGATACACTAACTACAAGTATAATTAAAAGTAATGCTTGGAAGAATAAAAAATTCAGAAGATATGACATTAAAGTAAATGTTCCAAAAATTTATCCTGGAAAAAGACATTTTGTCAACCAAGCAATCCAAAATATTAAGAAGATTTGGCTTGATATGGGCTTCAAAGAGATGCAAGGTTCTCTAGTGCAGACAAGCTTCTGGAATTTTGATACATTATTTACTGCACAAGATCATCCCGTAAGAGAATTACAAGATACTTATTTCATAAAAAATCCTTCTAATGGGAATCTTCCAGATAAGGAATTAGTAAAGAAAGTGAAATTAACTCATGAAAATGGCTGGACTACAAACAGCAAAGGATGGCAATATTCATGGGATGAAAAAGAAGCAAAAAGAAATGTTCTGAGGACCCATACTACAGTATTAAGTGTAAAAACAATCTCAATGCTAAAACAATCAGATCTTCCATGCAAATTCTTCTCTGTTGGAAAAGTCTTTAGAAATGAAACCCTAGACTGGAAACATCTTTTTGAGTTCTATCAAGTAGAAGGGATTGTTGTAGATGAGAACGCTAATTTTAGGCATTTACTTGGATACTTAAAAGAGTATTATAAAAAATTGGGATTTGAAAAAGTAAGATTCAGACCAGCCTATTTTCCATATACAGAATTTTCAGTTGAGCCTGAAGTGTTCCATCCAGTAAGAAAAGAATGGATTGAATTAGGCGGAGCCGGAATATTTAGGCCAGAAGTTGTTAAGCCATTGCTAGGAAAAGACATTCCTGTATTAGCATGGGGACAGGGAATGGAAAGATCAATAATAGATTATTATAATATTAAGGATTTGAGAGAAGTTTATAATAATGATCTGAAAAAATTAAGGGAGTTCAAGCTTTGGTTGAGATAAAATGCCAGTAGTAAATCTAAACAGAAAAGTATTTGATAAATTAGTTGGGAAAAAACTAACAACAGAACAATTAAAAGACAGAATAAGTTATTTAGGGACAGATTTAGAAAAGATAGACGACAAAGAGATTATTGTAGAGGTATTTCCTAACCGTCCAGACATGTTATCTGAACAGGGATTCTCAAGAGCATTCTCTTCTTTTATCGGAGTCAAAAAGGGATTAAGAAATTATAAAGTAATCAAATCAACATATAAAGTTATAGTAGACCCTTCTGTAAGATCAATAAGGCCATATACTGCATGCGCTGTTGTCAAAAATCTAAGATTTGATGATGAGAAGATAAGAGAAATAATACAAATACAAGAAAAATTACATGTAACATTTGGAAGGGACAGGAAAAAGGCTGCAATTGGAATTTATCCAATGGAAAAGATAAAATGGCCCATAAAATATCTAGCAAAAAAGCCAAATGATATTAAATTCCAGCCGTTAGAGTCAAATAAGATAATGACTTCTATTCAGATATTAAATGACCATCCAACTGGAAAAAGATATAAGCATTTATTGGAAGGAAAGGATAAATATCCATTATTCGTTGATTCAAATAATGAAATTTTGTCGATGCCTCCGATAATAAACTCCCATAATGTCGGAAAAATAGATGAAAGAACAAAAGATGTTTTCATTGAATGCTCTGGATTTGATTTTAATACATTGAAACAGACGTTAAATATTATTGTAACCGCATTAGATGATATGGGTGGGGATATTTATTCTGTTGAGATAAATTACGGCAAGAAATTTGTTACTCCGAATTTAAATCCTGTAGAGATGAAACTTGATTTGAATTACGTAAACAAATTATTAGGATTAAACCTAAAACAAAATGATGTGAAAAAATACCTTGAAAAAATGGGTCATGATTACAAATCTAAAGTTTTGATTCCAGCATACAGAACAGACATACTACATCCAATTGATTTAGTAGAAGATATAGCCATAGCTTATGGATATGAAAATTTTAATGAGCTAATTCCAAAAATTTCAACAATAGCAGAAGAAAATAAATTTGAAATATTCAAGAATAAGATAGCTGATTTGTTGGTTGGATTTAACTTAATAGAAGTTTCGAGCTATCACATAACAAATAATAAGGAAATAAACAATTACATGAATCTTGATAATGATTATGTTAAATTGATAAGCTCAAATGAAGAGTATAATGCTTTAAGAACATCAATGATTCCAAACCTATTAAAAATTTTAGGGAATAATAAACATAATGAATATCCTCAAAATATATTTGAGATGGGAAATATATTCAGAAAAGGAAAAACTGAAACAGGAATTGAAGAAGAAACAAGATTGGCTGTTGTTTTATGCCATTCAAAAGCAAATTTTACTGAGATAAAGCAGATTATTGATTCATTATTGGAGAATTTAGGATTAAATTGTAGCACAGAAAATATTGAGCATAATAGTTTTATTCCTGGAAGAGTCGGAAAGATTATTATAAAAGGGAAAGAGACAGCAATTATAGGGGAGATTCATCCTTCTGTGTTGGTTAACTTTGGAATAGAAACTCCCGTTTCTGTATTTGAATTGGATTTAATAAAATTAAAAGAACTTTTATAATTTATCAACAATTTTTTCTAAATCTCTTCTTGAAAGGGATGGGAAAATCCTAGATTGGCATTTTGAACATAAACGGCTTTTGTTCTTTATTATTGTAACAAGCTCTCTAGTTTGATTGTACTAAAGATATTTATAAATCTTTGTATTAAATATGCATATTTTTGTATATATATGCTCATATTCCATTTTTTCGAAATAATTATATAATTAATATTCTTTTATAATAAATAGATATAGTACTATTTGTGTATATGGAATTTGGGGGTTATTATGAGGACCGGGCTTATTATATTTGGAGTAGTATTCCTTGTATTTGGTGTAATCCTTTATCTTATGCCAACACAGACGGCAGAAGCAACTAAAACAACAGTTGGGGATGGAGGAAGAGATACATTTGTGTCTTATGGGTCTATAGAAATACCTTGGCCAATAAGTTTAGGATTAGCTATTGCAGGATTGATATTGCTTATCTTTGGATTGATAATTCCAGATAGTCATAGGAATTATGGAAGTCATAATATAGATGATAATGAGGAATATTCAGAAGTCATAGAGACAAGGAAAAGTGTTGAATCTGATGGTGGGAGAAAAAGAAGAGAGATAAGAGAAACAAGAAAACAAAAACGTTGAGGTGAAAAATGGTAGACTTAATTTATATTGCAGTAGTATTTTTAGTAATTGCACTTGTAGCTTATTTATTGGGTGCAAGGGGTTTAGCTTGGTTTAGTGCAGGTCTTGCAAAAACTGTTGTGTGGATATTTATAATATTATTTGTCATAACTTTGATATGGAGATTTATAACATAATAAAAATTAGCAATTTATAATAAACTCTTCTTAGAATAGATTTATATATTTTTTGTAGTAAAAGATATAGGCTATGAAAGAGGATATTAAGATTGAAGTTATGATGGGAGAGTATAAATCACTTCGTTCTGAGAGTTATCAATCAATGATAAATTGGAATAAGATTTTAAGCTTTTATTTTTCATTAATTTTGGGTATAAGTTCAATAATAATAATATCAGATCTTCCCAAAGATAGTCTCATTTTATATCTTATAATTTTTTTGATATTACATTCCATTATTTTTATTTTATGGTTTAGTGAAGTAGAAAGAATGTTCCGTGTCGGAGAATATCTTAGATATCTTGAAGAAAAGATTAATAAAAATATTGTGGGTAATGATAAATATTTACATTGGGAAAATTGGTTAAATAACGAAAAGAAACATATGAAATACCCATATATTTATACTGGAATATTTTTTATTATAAGTATAGTTTCGTTGATATCTGGTTTAATCTATTTTAGTAATTTAATGTTTATATTACCGATTTTGATACTAATAATCTCCATAAAAATGACAGTATTCAATAGGGCTCTTAAAATGTATAAAAAAGTAAGATAATGTCTAAGTAAAATAGTACAATGCTTTTTCAAAGTCAAGTATCTTATTATTCTTGATTTTGACTCCTTCTTTTTCCAATAATTGTTTTTTCTTCCTTAACCCTTGGGCATATCCATGCAATTCCCCCTTAGAATTAACAACCCTGTGGCATGGAACTTCAGGAGCATAAGGATTCTTGTTCATAGCTTGTCCTACTGCCCTATAAGCCTTTGTTCCTATGGATTCAGCTAGGATCTTATAAGTAGTTACTTTCCCCTTAGGGACTTTCTTTAATTTCTCATATATTCTATCATAAAAATTCATAATAATCACAACACTATAATATTTATAAATGTTGATTAATATTTAAATTTTTTAATGGTGGTCTCAACAATTGATACTTCTTATGATCTTGCAAATTATGTAATGGAAAATGGAATTAATCCATTTACAAACAACAAGAAACAAGAAGAAATAGGCCCGGATCACTATCAGCTAGAGCTAAAAATAAACAACAAAAAAGCAATTATTTATTTATGTAGCCATAATGAGAGAAAATCTCATTTTCCAGCATCATATTCAAGATTAGAGATTACTGTAGAAGAAACAAAACAAGAAAATGGAAAGATTGAAAAGACACTTAAAAAATTTACAGAGTTTGGTTTATATGGAATAGTTGATACCCATACAGGGGTAGGGGATTCAGCCAATGCCCAATTACTATATGAAGAATTAAAAGAAGAAATATTTTTATCTATTTTTTACGATGCAGCAATAGAAATTATGTCAAATAACAATGTATAAAAACAAAATAAGATCAATATGATCATGGAAAAATTGATTTTGATTGGAGTATCCTTAATATTTATCGGAGTTATGCTAATATTCATTGGGGGCTTATTTTCAACATTAAAGGCCCCTGAAAGTAGCAATATCAAAATAGCTGCTGGTGGTTTTATAGGACCAATTCCATTTGGATTCTTCAATGACAAAAGAATGTTTTATGTATTAATTGGATTGATGATAATAAGTTTATTTTTATGGCTTTTTCTCAACAAATAATATCAAAAAGATTTATTAACTTATCAAATGAGATAATCTAATGTCAAAAGAAGAACAGATAGGATTCCACAAAGGTTCATTAACAACCTTAGCAAAGGAGAGGGAAGAATTAATAAGAATAATAAATGTTGTAGAGCAATTGATGCAGATGCATATAAAATCACTGAAAGATCTAGGAATAAATTTAGAAGAAGAGATGAAAAACCCAAATAATAAGGATATAGAAGATAGATTAGGTTAAATAATCGAATGATAATATTTATATATAAATAACACTATCATCCAGTATAGTTTAAAAGGAGGCTAAAAAATGGATGATAATAGAATGCTTATTCTAGCAGTTCTTGCTGTTTTAGTTATTGGTGGGGTGGCTTTTGCTTCCAATGGTTTCACGGGTGCTGCCACAAGAAGCGGTGTTGATGAAAAAATATCAAAAGTGTGTGTTTCATCTGATGATGAGATAGCTTGTGAAAAAGATCCAACTGTCGGAATTGGGAACTATGTGTATATAACAGTCGAGACAGGAAGTGAAGGCGCTAGCAATATAGTTGGATTTTATGACAAAAACGGTCCAAACTACAAGAGAAGATCAACAATGACATTAACAAATCAGTGTGGTGGAACATCATGCAGAGACAACAGAATAACATCGGAAAAGTACAAGATACCAGTTGACTGGAGTGGAAGATACTGTGCCAGGATATTTGATAGAGCATTAGGAAAACAAGTAGAAGATTGCTTCTTTGTAAAGTAACTCTTCTATTTTTATTCTTATTTTTTTATTATGGGCATATTTATAGTTGTAGATGATTTGCTCTTCAAAACAAAGATTGAAGGCATAATAAAATCAATTAATGGTTCAATTACGAAAAATATTTATGGTGCTGATTATATAATTGTAGACTTAAATCATAAAGAAGCATTTGATACATTAAAAAAATTCCCGGAAAAATCTTTATGTTTTTGTTCTCATTTAGACAAGGAAAAATTGGATAAAGCAAAAAGTTTAGGATGTAAAAATGTTTATCCAAGATCTTTATTCTTTGACAAATTAAGAAGTATTATTAAATAACCTCGCTAGGATCCCAGCAATATCTGCCGTCTTCATTAAACTGATCTAAAAGTTTCATATCTTCTTTTGAAATATCAAAATTAAATACTTCAGCATTTTCCTCTATTCTGTTTTTGTTGCTGGATTTTGGTATAGCAACAATATTGTGCTGCAATGCCCATCTTATCAATATCTGGGCTGATGATTTGTTATATTTTTCAGCTATTGCAACAAGATTATTATTATCCAACTTATCTCCTCTTGTTAAAGGACTATAAGCTACTAGTTGAATATTATTTTTCTTGCAAAAATCAAGAAGTTCTTGTTGGTATAAATATGGAGAAAATTCCACTTGATTAACAGCCGGAATTATACTTGAATTCTTTAATAATTCATTAAGATGATTTATTGTAAAATTGCTGACACCAATTGCTTTACATCTCCCTTCTTCATATAATCTCTCAAGGATTTTCCATGTAGTTAACCTTTGAGGAACAGGCCAATGAATCAAATATAAATCAACATAATCCAAACCTAAATTTTCTAAACTATTATTAAAAGCAATTTCCGGATTATTATGCTGATTATTCCATATTTTTGTTGTTACAAAAATTTCTTCTCTTGGAATTCCAGATTTTTTTATTGCTTCTCCTATCTCTTCTTCATTACCATAAAAAGAAGCTGTATCAATGTGCCTATATCCAGATTGTAATGCACATAGAACAGCATTTTCTGCGGTCTTCCCACTACTTAACCATGTTCCCAATCCCAAAATTGGAATTTCTGTTCCATTGTTTAATTTTAATTTTGTGTTGATGTCCATCTTAGAACGCCGAGACTGGGATTTGAACCCAGATGCCCGTAAGGGCCAAGCTTTCCAGGCTTGTGCAATACCAGATTATGCGATCTCGGCTTAAGAATTAATTCAATTTAATCTGCTTATAAAAGTTTTCTTAGAATTTAATCAAGCATGTTAATGCTTATCTCAACATCCTCTGGGATAGGGACCCTCATAACTAATCTTAGAGCCCTCTCATCAACATCCAAGTCAATAAGCCTTTTATGAATCCTCATCTCAAAATTGTCAAAACTAGCTTTTCCATCCCCGCATGGACTCTTTCTTGTCGTTATTTTTAGTTTCTTTGTTGGGAACGGGATTGGACCCCTCATCTTTACCTTTGTCTTGTCAGAAATATCTTTAATAGAATCACATATTTCATTCAATTTCATAGTATCTGTGCTTGATAATGATATTCTCGCTTTAGACATTTTGATATTATGAAAATAAGCATTTATAAAATTAACTATATTTAGTTTTATATGGCTAGATCAGAATATGTAAAAGATTTGGAAAGAAGGATAATTAATCTGCCATTTTGCGAAGACAGACGTTTTGAAGAGAAGTATAAACAATTAAAAACTGAAATCAATGGAATTAATGATATTATTACAAGAAATTCATTAACATCAAGTCTCGATAGATTTTATAATGAGTCAAGAGTCGAAAGAAAAAGAACTCACGTTTATTCTTGGAATGAAGTTAGATAATTATTTTTTTATTATTAATATAATTTAAATCCCATATAAACTATATCATTACAACCATTATTTATTGATTCTAATACTCTTTCAGCTTCTTCAAGCCTTTCTGATAATTCTTCATGAATTTTTCCCACAGAAGATTCATAAGTCATATTTCTTTGAGCCTCTTCATACTTTGAGATTGCAATTTCCAATCCTGTTTTTAATGATATTAATGCTTCATTTCTACTAATTTTTCCATATAATACTCTCTCAGGAATAAAAATCCATACACAGTCTTCTCCCTTACTTAATCTCTCTAATAATTCTCTTTCAAATCTACCTTCTGCCATAATTCTTACTCCTAAATTTTATCTTAGAACTCTTTTTTTGATAAATATAAAATAAAAAAGTTTATTGCTTTTTAACAAAGTCAATACACATTCCAGCAGCAACTGTAGTTCCCGCATCCCTTATAGCGAACCTTGCCATGTGTGGAATCTCTTTCTGCTTCTCTATTACCAATGGCTTTGTTGGCTTTAATTTAACTATTGCAGCATCTCCTGTCTTTATGAAGTCAGGATTTTCTTCCTTAGCTTGTCCTGTTGCAGGATCCAATTTCTTTTGTATTTCAATAAACTGGCATGCAACCTGTGCTGTATGTACATGGAATACGGGAGTGTATCCAGTTGTAATTACAGTTGGATGATTTAATACAACTATTTGTGCTGTAAATTCACTGACAACAGTTGGAACATTGTTAACATGTCCTAAGACATCTCCCCTTGCAATATCTTTTTTTCCAATGCCCCTTACATTGAATCCAATATTGTCTCCCGGCTCAGCTTGCTGTATTTGCTCATGATGCATCTCTATAGTTTTTACTTCTCCAGTTACACCGTTTCCTTCTCTTGCTGGAACAAATACAACTTTGTCTCCAATCTTCATTATTCCAGTCTCTACTCTTCCCACAGGAACAACTCCAATTCCTGTTATGTTATAAACATCCTGGATAGGCAATCTTAATGGAAGGTTAGTTGGCTTCTCTGGCTCTTTTATTAAGTCTAATTGTTCCATTAATGTTGGTCCTTTATACCATGGCATGTTTTCAGATTTCTTAACAACATTGTCTCCTTTCCATGCACTTATTGGAATTACTGTAATTATATCTGGCTTGTATCCTGCTGTTTTCAATAAAGCTAGAACATCATCCTTAACTTTCTTGAATTTAGCCTCATCATAATTGACAGCATCCATCTTATTTACTAAAATATTTAATTGTCTAACCCCAAAAGTTGTACATAGCCATGCGTGCTCTTTAGTCTGTGCCATAACCCCATCAGTTGCAGCTACAACTAAGAAACCAGCGTCTGCTTGTGATGCTCCTGTAATCATATTCTTTACAAAGTCTTTATGGCCTGGAGCATCTATTATTGTGTATTCATATTTATTTGTTGAGAATTTTTTATGGGATAAATCTATTGTGACTCCTCTCTCTCTTTCTTCTTTTAATTCGTCCATAACAAAGGCAAATTCAAATCCTGCCTTCCCTACCTTAACAGCTTCTTCTCTTAATTTCCTTAATGTTTGCTCATCTACAATTCCACCGTCAAACATAAGTCTACCTACAGTAGTGGACTTTCCATGATCTACATGTCCTACAAATATCAAGTTAATATGTGGTTTCTCTTTAGCCATTTTCTAATAATCCTCCTTAATCTCTTTTTAAAGCATGATAATTTTATTTAAACTATTTATAAAGCTTACGCTTATTTTCCATTAATTCTAATTGACTGTCTCCTTTCCTCAACAATTTCTTGCGAAGTGTATCTTGTCTTTTCAGGTGGTTTCATCTGTAATATCTTATTTCTCCTATCTTCAGGTATTTTATTATAAAGAACAATTGCTAAAGCTCTATAATTAACATCATCGGAATCGTCCTTATCTATCCCTAAACCTGCCAATGTATTAAGAATCTTGATATCCTCCAATTCAACAAGTTTTCTAATTAATTGTGAAGATTCAAGCTCAAGAATTAATTGACTTCTATATCCTTCTAATTCAGGAATTTGTCTTGCATATTTTTCTCCTTCTTCTATTAATCTAGGAAGTCCTGTTAAACTTTTTGATACTTTAAATCCATTCTTCATTACAAAATAACCTTCTAATTTCTCTCTAATTCTCAAAATTTCCATTTCTTCATGACTTAATTCATAAGCTGACATTTTTTACTCCCTAAAGATATAATCTCCTTTTTCTTCATAAACAATCGTGCCCTTAAACTCTTCTCCTTTTTTATATAATGGAGATTGGTAAGCCTGATTTAATATTCCAGCTAATTCATCTGCAGTTGTGTTATTATCTGCGTCAGGATAATTTGCCTTTAACATATATTTGATTCCACTCTCTCCAGCTTCTCTAGCTAATGAGACTAATTTTGAGTCGCCCCTTACATTATCCATCCCTTCAGTCAAGGAAAGTTCTAATCCAGATGGTGTTTCAACAAGTCTCCTTATAGTAGGTAACTCTGCTTCAATAGCCTCTTTTGTGGCTCTACAGTCAAAAAATCCGTATGCTTCTCCCATTTTAATCTCAATTTCTGATGTATTTACTATAATTTCATCATTTATAAACCTTACTATTTGTTATTCTCTATAAGTAGTGACATAATAGTTATAACTAGTAATCCTTAATTTTTTGATGAGAATAAGTAGTTTAAAGACAGAGCAAATAAATCCTAGAACAGTTAATTTCAGCGGAATGTTGGTTAATGAAAGACTGGATATATTCCTTTATGATTATGGAGTAGAAGCTATGGAAGCTATCCGTAAAGCTAGAAAAGAAGTTGAGATAGCTGAAAAAGAGATAACAGAAAGAATGTTTTATAATTCTGAAAAAGATTCCTCTGAAAGATCACATTTAATCTTTGGCGGGGCAGGAACTCCTGGAAGAAGATCAAGACAAGAAGCTGCTGAAATTGATCCCACATTTGGAGTAAAAGAAGTATTATCAGTTAATGCTGGCGGAATAGAATCATTAATTAAGTCTATTGAAGGAGCAGAAGATAATTATGAGCAAGGCAAAATAGATATAATGCAGATAGCAAAGCCGCAAGACATTATATTTGGGATCTCTGCTAGCGGAAGAACACCATATGTTGTTGGAATGATAGATAAGACAAAAGAGATTGGTTGTTATACAATTTCGTTAAGCAACAACCCTAATTCAATAATTTATCAAAAAGCTGATCTAGGAATATTTGTAGATAGCGGTCCTGAAATAATAACTGGATCTACAAGATTGAAATCAGATTTAGTACATAAGACAATTATGAATTTTATTACAACAAGTGTTATGACAAATTTAGGATATGTAGAGGGAAATATCATGAATGGAGTGCAGCCGAATTCTGAGAAATTAAAAATAAGGCGTTTTGCAATTTATCTTCGCCAACAAACAGGAATAGAGCATCAAGAAGCGCTTAATCTTTCTGAATTATTGTTAAGAAGCAATAATTTTGATACAGAAAAAATAAAAAGAAGTATGAATCTATCTTAATCTTCCTGTTTCAATCCCTTTCTATCCCTTATCTGTTTGATTAATTTATCTTGCAAAGCTTCTGGGACTTTCTCGAATACTTGATCGATGATATAGAAGTTTCCTCTTCCACCTGTAGCACTTCTTAAATCATTGCTTAATCCAAACATCTCTGCTACTGGCAATTTAGCCTTGACAGTCATATGTTCCCCTTCTTGGGACATATCCAATAATTGTCCTCTTTTGTTCTGGATTAATTTTGATATCTCTCCTAAAAATTCAACCGGAGATTCTATCTGTAATATCTGCAATGGCTCAAACATTATTGCTTTTGCATCTGATATTGCTAATCTTATTGATTCCCTTACAGCTGGAAGCATTTGGGCTGGTCCTCTGTGAATAGCATCCTCATGTAATTTTATGTCTGTTAAATGCACTTTCATCTTTACACAAGGTTCCTTTGCTAAAATTCCCCCATCAATAACTTGCTGGAACCCATCCATTACCATCTCTACAACCTCTCCAAGATGTATAATTCCCCTTGTATCATCTATCAATAAATTGCCTTTATAGATTTGTTTTATTTTTTGAGCATCTTTAACAGCCCATCCCAATTCTGCCAATCTTCCATAGATAGCTTCCTCTTTTTTCTTTACCCTCATCTCAGGAAGCTCTCCTGCTTTTATCAACTGATAGACATTGTCCTCTAACGGCTCGACATAAAAATATAATTTATTGTGTTTGTTCGGAGACTTTCCTTCAAATTCTCCGGATTTCCTCTGTACAGTTTCTCTGTAAACAACTATTGGAGGACTAGTAACTACTTGTAATCCCTTCTCTCTTTTTATTCTATCCTCGATAATTTCTAGATGCAGTTCACCCATTCCAGAAATTAAATTTTCTCCAGTCTCTTCATTAATCTGGATAAAAATGCTTGGATCTTCTTTACTTACTTGTTTTAACACCTCAACTAGTTTAGGAAGATCAGCTGCAGATTTTGCATCTATGGATTTTGTTATTACTGGCTCAAATATATGCTTAATAGCCTCGAATGGCTCTATTGGATTACTTGATACAGTCTCTCCTGTATAAACATTTCTTAGTCCAGTTAATCCAACTATATTTCCGGCTGGAACATTATCAACAGTTATTCTTAATGCTCCTTTATAGATAGAAATTTGCTGTAATCTTACTCTGTTCTTAGCCATATTCATATACAAATCCATTCCTTGTTTCAATGTTCCAGAGAATAATCTTCCTGTAGCAACCTCTCCAGCATGTTTATCTATTATAATCTTAGTGACAACAAAAGCTACCGGACCATCAGGATCAGATTCAGCTAATGCTTTTCCTTCTATACTATCTTTATCTCCATGCCATATCTTTGGTATTCTGTATTTTTGGGCATCGATTGCATCTGGCAGATGTCTTACAACCATATTAAGAACTACTTTGTGTAATGGTGCTTTGGCTCCAAGATTTTTATATTCTTCAGTTTCATAAGCTTGTATTATATCCTTAAAACTCATGTTATTTTTTTGCATGTAAGGAAAAGATAATGCCCATTTATGAAAAGCAGACCCAAATGCGACAGAACCATCTTGGACATTAACTGACCATTTTCCTTTAATATCCTCTGGAGAGATATCATAAATGAATTTATTGACATTTGTTATTATTTTTATGAAACGCTCTTGCATTTTTTCAGGAGTAAGCTTAACTTCCTTGATTAATCTGTCTACTTTATTTATGAACAGTACAGGCTTTACTCTTTCTCTTAATGCCTGTCTTAACACTGTTTCAGTCTGTGGCATTATACCCTCGACAGCATCTATTAATACAATAGCTCCATCAACAGCCCTCATTGCCCTTGTTACATCGCCGCCAAAATCAACATGTCCTGGAGTATCGATTAAATTAATAAGAAATTCACTATCTTCTACAGTATGCACCATAGAAACATTTGCTGCATCTATTGTAATTCCCCTTGCTTGCTCATCTTCCCTAAAATCCAAAGCTAGTTGTTTTCCAGCTAACTCTTCTGAAATCATGCCAGCACCAGCCAATAAGTTGTCTGAGAAAGTAGTTTTTCCATGATCAATATGGGCGCATATTGCTATATTTCTTATTCTTTCTGGGGTCTTCATTATTCTTAAGACCTTTTCTGTCATTGATTCTGCCATTTTAGAGAAGACTCATTATTACATTTTATAAATATTTTGTATTATTCCATTAACTTTTAATAGATGAATGCCTATAATATTTTGATATATGCGCATAATTTCAAGAAGAAAGTTTCTGGAATTAGGTTTGGGACTTCCCTTATTCATAAATCAGTTTAGTAATTCCAAAGTAAAAGAAGTAAGATTAGAGGATTTGATTGATGAGAATTATTATTTTAACTTGTTTAAAATTAAAGACAATCAAAAATTAAGATTTAAAGTAACTCCAAAATTAGCCGGATTTCTTGATATTGGATTCATGATGAATGGTTCAGTGGGATTTTATTATAATTCCAATGATAAAAAATATCAAGGACAAGTTGTTATAAAAATAAACACTCTTTTCTCGAGAGAAACAATAATACATGCATCAAAAGGGAATGTAACAAATGAAGAAATTAATATTCCAGAAGCTACATTAATGTTAAAGATTAGTGATGATTGGGTTTCTTATACAAATATTAACTATAATCTGGATTATGGTGTTGCAACATTCATTGATGGGAAAAGGTCTAATGAGCATAATGATATTGAAACAAAGTATGATGTTGATATAAAAGAAGCACTTTTAGATGGTTGCCATATAGAAGATTTGGTTTCAGGGATATCTAACATAAGAAAATATAAAGAAAAAATAACAAAGAATGGGTCATTGAAAGTTTATATAGTTGCAAGAGAAAATAAAAAAGAAAAGCCGAGATTATATCCCATAATTGTAAATCTTGAAAGGGATAGCACAAATAATTACCCTTCTGTAGATAATATGAATAAGCTTGTCAATTACTATCCATTAAACTCTGATTTCTCAAGACTATTTGGGAGGAATGTTCCCATTATAGCAAAGGGTTTCATGGATGAGAATTTTACCCCATTGGTTGCTGATATCGTAAACTTCATCCCAGGAATTATTCTTAATGTAACAAGGGACATAATAATTCCTATGGAATATAATGATAAATAGTGTTATTTTGTTACTACTTAACAATGTATTTCACGAAAGGTTTATAAATAAGAAGAGCATATATATTCTCATTGGGGGTCATATGGTAGATCTAATCTGTAAACACTGTGGAGCAATATATGAAGGAAATCAGGTTCCAGACGCTATCCAATGCATTTGTGAAAGCACTGAATTTGATATCAGGCACGCAGGAATAACTGATGTTAGGCTTGAAGAAGCTGAAGCATAAGATATCCTAAGAAACAGCCTAAAGTTAATACCGGCATAGCCGGATAGTATTTCTTCTTTTTAGAGTAAAATAGCAATAATCCAAGAGCTATTGTAACAGAGAATGTTATTATTAAGCTATAAATTCCATAATTCTTCAACACAACAGCTGTAAATAATAAAGGAAATCCTATATCCCCGCCGCCAAGTACAGCAACCTCTTTTTTGTAAGGGATGTACAATCCAGCAAATATATTGGCCTTGGATTGAGATTTTGCCAGTTCAACCATATGTTTTGTCTTGTATACAGCAATATAGTCATATATTGATATTAGTATTAATAATATGGAAACAGAAAATATATTGAATACTGTAACAAACACTGCAGCTAATGCCCCATAAATAAATACTTCTGTAAGATTATGAACATAAACATTTGGCTTGAATACCTTTATTATTGCTAATATAACCGCTAATACAAATGCTATTATCTCTGGAATAAATGAAGAGAATGATATTGATAATGAAAATACAACAGCTAATAAGAACCACATTTTCCATAAAAAATATAATCTAAGTTTAAGTAAAAAGTAAATAAATAATGTCAATATAATTATAGCCAAAAATGTTGGAATGTAAGATGTTGACTCTTCTATGTCCGGCTTCTCAATTCCATATGGAAGTTCTGTAAGAAATTTACTTGCAACAAACAGTCCAATAAGCTGTGCAATAAGAAATAAGAAGATAAGTATTAAAGTAATTTTTAAATTATGTTTCATAAGTAGATAAGAACTAAGAAATTAATAAAGTTATTTCTAACTATCTAAGCATTCGTTTATTTTCCCTTAACTTCAACATAATGGCATGTTCCACAAAATAATCTATCCTTATGCTCTGCCAAGAATATTCCAGGGCCGCACTTGGGACAGCTCTTTGATTTTGTTAAACTAGATCCCTGAACTTTGTACTTTACCCATTTCTTGCTTGCTAATTTATTCTTTTTTTTCTTCCTTGCCATTTTCCTTCTTCTTCTTTTTCTTTATTTCCTCTATATCTTTTAGTTTTTCCGGGCTTTCATATAAATGCACTATAACCTTGGCTCTTGTCTCTCCATATTTTGGATAAATATGCCTTATGAATATCTGATCTTCTTTGGCTTTTAATTTCTTAGCTACATTAGCAAGAATTTCTTTTTCAGATGGTGTTGCTCCCTCAAATTCTATATCAAAATTAACTCTTTTCCTAGACAATAAAGGCATTTCAATTTCTTTTAATAATTTTAATTCCATCTTAATTCACTTTTATTGCATATTCTCCCTTGACTTTTGCATTTATTGCTTTTGCTATCTCTGATTTATTAGCATCTATTATATTAACCCTTCCTTGCCAGCTTGTTGCATACTGATTATGCTTTACAGTAGGACAATCCGGGTCATTGATTGGGCAAACTTTCCCTTCAACAAACATTCTGCATTTTTTACAAACCCTTCTCATTTCTTCTTAACATCCTTTTTCTTTAATTCTTCCTCAATCCATTTAATGCTTCCAAGCATATGCTGTCTCATTGTCAACCCTATTTTTGGATTTGCAGGATCTTTAAATGATAATGCAATTATTCTTGCTCTGCATTTATCCCCTACTTTCAATGATCTTTTTGTCTCTCTTCCTGTTAAAATATTTGATTTTGAAAATGTAACATAATCATCCATTGTTTGAGATACATGAACCATTCCGTCGACAGCTCCAATGTTTATGAAAGCTCCAAAGTCTGTAATCTCCAAGACTTTTCCTAAAACAACTTCTTGTAATTCTGGCTTGTATGCAAATAGTTTGAATGTTGTTTCGTAATAAGCTGCCCCGTCTCCTGGAATTATTACCCCGTCTCCAACCCTGACAACAGAACTTACAGCTATTACAAATCCGAAATCTTTTGAGATAAATCCTTCAAATTGCTTATTCAACTGCTGGATTACTGCCTCATTGGTATCATCATTAAATAGTTCTGGTGATACCCTTATGTGACTTTTGACTTCTACTTCATAAAACATTTTGAATCATCAGATATTTTTTTTGCCTTATTGTGATAATTGGAATTTTCTCCCTTTTTAACTTTTTCTTAAATTCCTTATCCTGTGTAGCCACTATAATGTTATCATCCTTAAGCTCAAGGATTAAATCATCAACTATTTTATCCTTCTTTGTATTTATTATTTCGAATCTCTTTATTAATCCTAAAGCTAATTTTTCAAACTTCTTATTCTTAAGCTCGTCAATGGTTTTGTCTATTATATATATTTTATAATTAAAGTCACAAATTCTATTAATCTCTGAAATCAAATCAACCCTAAACTTTAATGACATCAATAAAAAGTCTGTATCAAGGATGATTTTTTTATCCATTTATCTAAAATTTCCACTTTTCATTTATAAAGCTTACTATTTTTTTCAATGAAATTTGATACTTTCCAAAGTCCTTTATAAATGTTCTTCTTTAATGAAAATTAATTTAAGGATTTAGGCGCTAATTCCTTAAAATTTTGGGGTTTCAGAGGCAGAAAGATTTTTAAACTAAACATGACTTTTTAGTCATATTCTTAGTGATTTTTTGGCTAAGAAAACCACACTATTTAGTTACAAATACTTAAAATGGAATATAAAGCAGACAGTATTACTGTATTGAAGAATTTACAGGCAGTAAGAGTAAGGCCTGGAATGTTTATAGGGGATACTTCTATTAGGGGTCTACACCATATTGTGCAGGAAGCAGTAGACAATAGTCTTGATGAAGTTTTGGCTGGATACTGCAACAAAATAATTGTCATAATCCATAAAGATGGCTCAATAACTGTAGAAGATAATGGAAGGGGAATTCCGGTTGATATCCATCCCGAAGAAAAAAAACCAGCTGTTGAATTAATAATGACTACGTTGCATGCTGGTGGAAAATTTGATCATAAGACATACAAGGTTTCTGGTGGATTGCATGGGGTTGGGATTTCTGTTACAAATGCATTGTCAAAATGGCTTGAAGTTAAAGTAAAAAGAGATAATGAGTTATACTTCCAAAGATATGAAAGGGGAGATAAAGTCAATGAAGTCAAAGTTATAGGAAAAGCAGAAGGTACTGGAACAAGTATAAGATTTCTTCCAGACAACGAGATATTTGAGAATATTGAATTTGATTTTGAGATATTAAACAAGAAATTAAGGGAATTAGCATACTTAAATGCTGGATTATATATAACAATAACTGATGAAAGGACAAATACAAGAAAAGATTACTTCTTTGATGGTGGAATTACACAGTTTGTCAAGGATCTTAACAAAAATAAAAATATTTTATCTGAGCCAATATACATAAGAAAAGAAAATGGAATAGATGTAGAAATAGCAATGCAGTATAATGATTCTTATCAATCAAACATTTTTAGTTTCTGTAATAACATAAATACAGTAGAGGGCGGGACACATGAAGAAGGATGGAGAACAGCATTAACAAGATCCATTAATGAGTATATAAGAAAGAATAATCTTGGAGACATAAAATTAACAGGAGATGATGTAAGGGAGGGATTAGTTGCTGTCATTTCTGTCAAAGTTCCGGATCCACAGTTTGAGGGACAGACAAAAACAAAATTAGGAAACTCAAATGTCAAAGGATTAGTAAGCTCTGCTGTATATGAATATCTAAGCAACTTCTTTGAAGAAAATCCAAACATTGCAAGATCAATATGTAATAAAAGCATAAGTGCAGCAATGGCAAGAGAGGCTGCGAGAAAAGCTCGTGAATTAACAAGGAGAAAAGGGGCTTTAGATGTAGGAAATCTTCCTGGAAAATTAGCTGATTGCCAAGAAAAAGACCCGAGCAAATGTGAGTTGTTTATAGTAGAGGGAGACTCTGCGGCAGGAACAGGAATTGCAGCCAGAGAGAGGAAATATCAGGCTATTCTTCCAATAAGGGGAAAAATCCTTAATGTAGAGAAAGCAAGAATAGACAAAGTATTCAGGAATAACGAATTATCCACATTAATAATTGCGATAGGAACAGGGATAAAAGAAGAATTCAATGTCCAAAAATTAAGATATCATAAAATAGTAATATTGACTGATGCTGATTCAGATGGAAATCATATCTCAACATTATTGTTAACATTCTTCTACAGATTCATGCCTGGATTAATTGAAGGAAATCATTTGTACATAGCCCAGCCCCCGTTATATAGGGTAATAAAAAACAAGAAAAGCTATTACATAAGAAATGATAAAGAACTAGAAGAATTATTGAATAACATTGGAAGAGAAAATGTAACAGTATTAAGATTCAAAGGATTGGGAGAGATGGATGATGATGAATTAAGAGATACTGTAATGAGCACAGATAATAGGGTATTAAAAAGAATAACAATAGATGATGCATTGGTTGCTGATGAGATGTTTAGAGTATTAATGGGAGAAGAGGTAGAATCAAGAAGGGAATTTATTGCAAACTACGCAAAGGAAGCAAAAAATCTAGATATATAAGATGATAAAAGTAATTATTTTTGACATTGGCGGAGTATTGATTAATGTAAATAAAGAGTTAAGATGTGAAAAGCTCCAGAAATATTCCAAGCTATCAAAGAAAGAGATACATGGTATAGTATTTGATAAAAAAAATGGATTATCAAATAAATTTAATGAAGGAAAGATGTCTTCATATAAATTTTATGAATCATTATGCAATAAAGTAGACAGTAAAATCAGCTATGAAAAGTTCAAGTCATTATGGAACATAGCAGAGATAACAGACAAAAAAATAAATAATCTTATCTTAAAATTGAAGAAAAATGATTATAGATTAATAATATTATCAAATATAAACGATCTCCATTTTAATTATATAAGTAAAAAATACAAGAATCTGATAAAAAATTTTGATGATTTTATCTTGTCATACAAAATCGGAGTGAGGAAGCCTAATGATGGAATATACAAGGAAGCTATTAAATTAAGTGGTTGCGACCCAAGTCAAATTGTTTTTATCGATGATGAAAAAAGCAATGTAATGGCGGCACAAAAGCTTGGAATTAATATAATCCAATTCAAAAGTGTTGCACAACTTGAAAAAGATCTCTTAAAATTAGGGGTTGTTTTATAAAATGCCTGAAGAAATTAAGCCAAAATTAATTGAAAATGAGATGAAGGAGGCATATGTAGATTATGCTATGTCTGTAATAATTGGCAGGGCACTTCCAGATGTAAGAGATGGATTAAAGCCAGTCCATAGAAGGATACTTTATTCTATGTTGAGGGATAATCTAAGGCATGACAGGCCTTTTAGAAAAAGTGCTACAACAGTTGGTTCTGTTATAGGTAAATTCCATCCCCATGGTGACCAAGCAGTTTATGATTCTTTAGTTAGAATGGCACAGAATTTTTCATTGAGATATCCTTTGATAAGCGGTCATGGTAATTTTGGAAGCACAGAATTCGAGGCTGCTGCTTACAGGTATACAGAAGCAAGACTATCAAGGATAGCTGAAGAGTTGCTAGAAGATATTGATAAGAATACTGTAGAGTTTATACCAAATTTTGACAATAGCTTAAAAGAGCCAGTCATACTTCCAGCGAAGCTTCCTAATCTATTGATAAACGGTTCTTCCGGAATTGCAGTAGGAATGGCAACAAACATTCCTCCGCATAACATAAGCGAAGTTATAGATGCAATAATAGCAACAATAGACAATAAAGAAATAACAATAGATGAGCTTACAAATTATATTAAGGGTCCTGACTTTCCAACTGGCGGAATAATTCTCGGAAGATCTGGAATTCTAGATGCATACAAAACAGGAAGAGGAAAAATAATCTTAAGAGGAAAAACAGAAATAAAAGAAAATAAAATTGTAGTTACAGAGATTCCATATCAGCTTAACAAATCAACATTAATAGAAGATATAGCTTTTTTAGTAAAAGAAAAGAGAATAGAGGGGATAACAGATATAAGGGATGAAAGTGACAAATCTGGAATATCCATTGTCATTGAAACAAAAAAAGGAGCAAATCCTGAATTAATCCTTAACCAATTATATTCATTTACAAATCTGCAGATGAGCTTTGGTATAATCTCAATAGCATTGATAGATAACCAGCCAAAATTAATGAATCTCAAGGAGATAATAAATCATTATGTTGATCATAGAAAAAATGTCATCGTAAGAAGAACTAAATTTGATCTCGAAAAAGCTGAGCATAGATTGCATATCCTTGAGGGATTGCAGATAGCACTTGATAATATAGACAATGTTATATCACTAATAAAAGAAAGCAAGGATCCTGAAACAGCAAGGGTGTCATTAATTAATAAATTTGAGTTGACAGAAATACAATCCAATGCAATATTGGAGATGAGATTACAAAGGCTTACAAATTTGGAGCAGAATAAAATTAAGGATGAGATAAATGAGCTTATCAAGATTATAAAAGAATTAAAAGAAATCCTTGTATCAAGCATAAGGATATTGTCAATAATAAAAGATGAATTAATTGACCTAAAAAATAAATACTCAGATAACAGAAGAACAGATATTGTTGAAGGGGATTTGATAATAGAGAATGAAGACTTGATAAAAGAAGAAGATATTGTAATAACTGTAACTCATTCTGGCTATATAAAACAAACACCTCTTGAGTTATATAAACAACAGAGAAGGGGTGGAAAAGGGGTAATAGCAACAACAACAAAAGAAGATGACACAATACAAAACTTATTCATAACACAGAATCATAATTATTTATTATTTTTTACAAACCAAGGAAGGGTATATTGGTTGAAGGCATTTATGATACCCCAATCAACAAGATATGCCAAGGGAAAAGCTATAGTCAATCTTCTTAATTTAAAAGACGAAAAAATAAGTGCAATATTACCAATCTCGAATTTTGATGACCAGCATTATTTATTGTTTGTAACAAAGAATGGAATAATAAAAAAGACTAGTTTGAAATATTACAGCAAGCCAAGAAAAGTTGGAATAAATGCAATAAACCTAAAAGACAATGATGAATTAGTCCAAGTAAGATTGACTCCGGGAATATTGGAATTCATGATAGCAACAAAAAAAGGATTAGCTATGCGTTTTAATGAGATGGATGTAAGATCATCCGGAAGAAATTCTTCAGGAGTAAGGGGAATAAGATTGGTTAATGACGAAGTTGTTGGAATTGAAGTTGCATTATTTAATGGCTCATTATTGACTGTAACAGAGAATGGTTATGGAAAAAGAACAGACATAGAAGAATACAGATTGATAAGAAGGGGTGGAAAAGGAGTAAGGAATATCATATGCAGCGAAAGAAACGGAGACGTCATTGGTATAAAGACAATAAAAGATGAAGATGAGATAATGCTAATAAGCAAAAATGGAATTATTATAAGGATGTTAGCAAGAGATATTTCTAAAGTCGGGAGAAACACACAGGGTGTAAGATTAATGAGACTAGATGAAGATGACAAAGTCATAAGCTTAGCAAGAGTTATAACAAATAATTATAATAATTCTTGAATCAAAATTTAAGCTGAATATTATATTATATCCTCGAAAACAATTTAAATAATAGTCCTACTTAGATGTTATGAATTTAGAAAAGAGAGCTGTTGTTGCTTTAGTAAATTATGATGGAAAAATTCTTTTGGGTAAAAAGATTGATGGAGCAGAGGGATTTCTAAGTGGAAAGTGGCATATTCTGGGCGAAACATTAGAGAATGGAGAGACAGAAGAAGAAGGATTAAAAAGAGGAATTATGGAAGAAGCAGGAATAGAAATTAAAGTTTTGAGATATTTAGCATCGCATCGAACGCCGAAACATACTCTAGTGAAGTGGTATGAATGTAAACCATTAACTTATGAAATCAGAGCAGGAAGTGATTTAAATGAAGTGAGATGGGTGTCAAAAAAAGAAGTTATTGAAATGTGTCATGGAAAAGCAAAAATGTTGTGGCCCAAACAGATTCAAAAATATTTTAGATAACAAAACTTAAGAAGTACTTTGTTTAACATTCAATTTAATATTATATAATATTATAATATAATCAGTTTATTATTTTTCCATACCCTATTAATCTAAATCTGCTTCCCAATAGTCTTGATATAGTGATTCTATCCTCTTTGTTAGCACAAACCGGAACTTTTAATTTTGCATGAAATTTATTCTTGCTTAATTCAGTTACAATCCCGACAGTGGCTGCAGAATTAACATTAAGCATTAATGTTTCACCCTTTTTTATGGGCTCAACAACTAATTCATCCTTTGCACCAACAACCCTTTCCAATAAATGCGGCTCTAAATTAAACTCATACCAAACATTTGGGATCTTCCCTTCTAATCCAACAACGCTTCCTATCAATGAATCTGCTTTTACTAATCCCGGGTCAAGTTTCGTCGATACTCCGATAGAACCACCAGGATAAACCTCTTTGACATCCAAATCTCCAGTCTTCAATGAGCTTATTGTAGTTAGTAAAGGCTGCCAAGATACCTTTCCTTCTCTTTCTACTCTCAACCCTGGCCTTATCTCTATTTTATCTCCTACTTTTAATTTCCCTTGCTTCAATGATCCCCCTAAAACACCGCCATTCAAACTTTCTATTTCTGTTCCTGGCTTGTTAACATCAAAACTCCTCGCAACAAACATTATAGGATCTTTGTCTGTATCTCTTTTTGGTGTAGGAAAATATTCTTGTATTGCTGTTATCAAAACATCAATGTTAATATTTTGTTGTGCAGATACAGGAATTATTGGTGCATTCTCTGCAATTGTTCCTTTGATGAATGATTTTATTTGGTTGAAATTTTCTTCTGCTTCTTCAGGATTTACTATGTCTATTTTATTCTGCACAATGATTATATTTTTGATTCCTATTATATTAAGTGCCATAAGATGTTCTTTTGTTTGCGGCTGGGGGCATTTCTCGTTAGCAGCAACCAATAATAATGCAGCATCCATTATTGCGGCTCCTGAAAGCATTGTTGCCATCAGTGTCTCATGTCCCGGGGCATCTATGAAACTTATTTTTCTTATCAGTTCAGCTTTTGCATCTTTTGGAAGATTATTTCTAGTCCTGTATGGGAAATCTTTCTCATTTATTTTATAAATTTCAGTATCAGCATATCCAAGCCTTATTGTTATCCCCCTTTTCAATTCTTCAGAATGAGTATCAGTAAACTTTCCGGTTATCCTGCTTACTAAAGTAGTTTTTCCGTGATCTACATGTCCTATCAAACCAATGCTCAATTCAGGTTGTTTAGGTGTTGATTTCTTTTCCTTCTTATCTTCTTGTTTTGGTTCTTGTACTTCCTTCTTCTTTCTCGGCATGACTAATCTAGAATAAGTTGTTTTTTAAATCTTTTTGTCTCATTAAGTTGTATTAAACAACGGTTTCTTGTAATACAAATTTTTCCAAATAGTTTTTATTATTCATTCTTACTAATCTCACAGCAAAATCAATGTCTCCAAAAGAACACCATCCCCTAACACAATATATTCCATTTACTTTTATCTCAGGTGATTTCTGACACCAATAATTTATTCCGTCATCATCTTTTTCCAATAAATCAAAATCTGGATCACATTCTAAAATCAAAGGAATTCCTCCATGGAATTTAGCAAGTTCTCTGGCGAATCTGGCACTAGTTTTTCTCTTTAATAAAATATTAAAACCTTCAACCAAATCTATTACAATTGGATTTTTTATTAGATAAATTCTATTAGGTTTATCAATACCTAAAATTTTACTCTTATCAAAGACTCTTGTATTGGGATTGTATCCTTTATCAAATGACGTTGAATTTATCCCAGTAAAATATCTTACCATTTTAGATAAATAAACTCAATAAAAACCATTTAAAAGCCTTACTAAAGTTATTTATCTTTGAATTTTAATGATATAGAATTAATGCAATATCTTTTCCCAGTTGGTTTTGGGCCATCATCAAATATGTGTCCCAGATGTCCTCCGCATTTCTTGCATGTTACTTCAATCCTATGCATTCCATGACTATTATCATCATTGAGATTAACAGCTTCTTTCTTCGTATCATGAAAACTTGGCCAGCCACAATGCGAATCAAATTTTGTATTAGAATCAAAAAGTTCATTGCCACAACCAGCACATACATATTTTCCTTTCTTATTGAAACTAACATACTTTCCAGTAAATGGTGCTTCAGTTCCTTTTTCTCTTAGTATATGAAACTCTTCTGGAGATAATTTTTTCTTCCATTCTTCTTCTGATTTACTTATTTTGGATTTCATTTATAAAAAAATTTTGATAGCCACGATAAAAATGAATTTTTTACTTTGACTTTTATATACTCATACTGTGGAATTCCATTCCTAGCTTTCAAAATATCCTCAGGAACATTTTCTCTTTCTTGTGAATATGCAAAACCTTCTTTGCATAAATTATCAAGGCAGATTGCTATTTTTATCTGATTTAAACATATTAAACTTTTTTCTAAACCCCTAGTCAACTCTTTATCAATCTCATTTACAGTCTTCCATTTATAAAAATCTAATTTATCATATACGAACCGTTCAGTTATCTCATCCATATAATTAGCTATACAATAAAATTAATAAAATTTACTAGAATCTAGACATTTGTTTTCCATTGAGGAATAACTGGTTTCTTCTTTTAGTTACCTCAACATACTGCAAATCATTCACTACCAAATCATTTCCAGCCAATAGATAATTTATAGCACACCTGTCAATATTAACTTTATCTATTTTTTTGAATTCAAGAATCTGTTTTGGCGGCTCTGCTTTTAAATGTGGATCATTAAAATCATATAAAGCAATAAAGCAAGGCCTAAACATGTCATCCTTCTCTTTATCTTTTTCGTCCCTTTTCATCCTTCCGACAACTATGCTCCTAGCTTTGTACTTCATTTTTATCATCACTCTTTACATTGAATATCTCTTCAATCTTTTTTGTTCCTTCCTTTACTATTTTAAGATTAACTTGTGCTATACTTGAAGTTATTATTGCTCCCCTTATTGTCTTTCTTTTCCTTATTCCTTTTTTCTTGATGTTTACCCCGGGGCCCTTTGATAATAAAATTCTTTTTCTAACACTAGTATTAAGATCATATCTCATAGGAAATCCAGCCTTATCAGAACCTCCAGTTATCTCAAGTTCATAACCATCCAATCCTATTGGATTTCCCTGTATCTTCTCTCCTATTTTCTTACTATCAAGTACATCAGCATTAATCATTTTAGAATAGCTTTTCCCTGTTTTAGGATTATTTATAACTAGCTTAAATTCTGCCATCAGACCCCCCATAACTGATTATCTTTTCTCTTTATTTTTACTATCTCCTTTAATAACTCCACCTCATCCCTATTTAAATATTTTGTTAATTTTTTTAACTGGATAAAATCTCTTTCAGGGATATCAGAATACAATATGTCCCCCTCATTAATTTGTCTACCAACAATTACATTTGGTATGGACACAGCAACTTGTTTTCCTGAATTAACCTCATTTATATTTTCTTTTTCATACTGTATGCTTTTAACAACAGCAACTTGTTTTCCGTTCTTCATTAATTGAGTGTTTGTCTTTAATGTTCCAATTAAAATATCAGCCCCCACAATAGCCGGATTGCTTTGCCTGAATACATAACCCTTCATAATCTCAATCTTGCAAGGCCTTACAAGATTTTCAAGCTCTTTTGCTTCCAATGATTTCTTTGTGTTATCGATCCATGATTGGAACTCATCTATGATCTTATAGATTATATTGCTGCTGATTATTTTTATCTCCGATTTTATCTCTGATTTTACATTGAATGCAAGTATTACTTTGTTTAATGGATTCTTTTCAGCAGACGCATCAGATATATCCTTTTTTGTGATGCTTCCGATAGATGCCTTTTTTATTTTTACATCTCTGGCTTTCAACAATGAGATTAAAGCCTCTAATGATCCAAGAGAATCTGCCTTTAGAACTATTCCTTGCTTATCTGTCTCCATAATTACTTCCTGTATCTCTTTTTGTATCTCTTTTTTTAGTTTCTCGATATTATCATTTGAGACAACCCTTATTGGCATTCCAGCTACAGCATCATTTAAACCAGGAGCATATATTTTTACAGCAGATGCTGCACTTATCTCTTTTATCTGTTTTAATTTGCCTTTCTCAGGAATAAACAATGACCTTACTTTTGTAATTATTGAATCATCTATTCCGCCTATGATTATTTGATCATTTACTTTTAACAATCCATCATAGATTATAACATCAACCGTTGTTCCCAATCCCTTTTCATCCTTCACTTCCAATATTGTTCCCTTTGCATCCCCCTTGACTTCTATCTTCAAAGAATCTTCCATATATCTTTGTGCCAATCCGGTTATGACCATCAAAAGTTCTGGGAACCCTTCTGTTGTTTTTGCAGAACATGGAATCATAGCTATCTGTTTTGTATAATCCTCTATTCTATCAAATCTTTCTGTTTTTATATTAAGATTGTAAAGCTGTCCTAATATTTCATACAATTTATTGTCTAATCTTTGCTTTACAGAATCAGGCTGTGAATTTATGTTATTTATCAAAAAAGTCTTTTGAGATTTCCATCCAGGAATTAAATCAATTTTGTTTAATGCAATTACAAATGGGGTTTTATACTGTTTTAATATCTCTATTGCTTCTACTGTCTGAGGCTTTAATCCCTCGTTTATATCAATAACAAGTATTGCTATATCTGCTAAGTTTCCCCCCCTTTTTCTTAAATTAGTAAATGCCTCATGACCGGGGGTATCTATCATTAATAATCCAGGGATTGATAACTTTATTTTTAATTGATCTAATAAACTGCCACATATCTTTCTTATGTTTTCAAATGGAACATCAATTGCAAATATTTTTTGTGTGATAAATCCTGCTTCATGTTTTGTAATAGAGATTTCCCTAATCTTTTCCAGGATGCTGGATTTTCCATGATCAACATGTCCTACCAAAACAACAATTGGCTGCCTTATCATTTTTTTATAGACTATAATTTGGTTTAAAAAGCATTCGCTTTGCGATAGTTTTTTAAATAGTAAAATAAGGGTTTGGGGAATGACATTAATGTATAGAATATTTGGTATACCCGGAGATTTAGATGAATTTATTGATAGAGTAACAAAAAAAGAACCTGGAAGATTGGTAAGTATATTAACTAATGTTTATCCAACTAACCCAAGTGAAGATGTTCCTGGATGGAGGGGAAATATCATATTGTCCTGTGGTAAATGCTCTTATATTGCTTATGATAAGACCCAAATACTTTCTGAAACAGAGTCATACGATTTAGTTTATGGGCTAGCTAAGGATATAGAGGGAAGACTTAAACAAAAAGGTCTAATAGTAAAATTACCTTCCGAATTAATATTACAAGAAAAAAAATAAAAAAATAAAAAAATAAATTTATTCTTTTGTTACATAGTATATCATGTATAGTCCAGATAATCCGACTAAGTAGTATACTATATTTGCTAATAGGCCTGATCCAAGGACCAATTCAACTACATTAAATCCTAATGCAGCCAATCCCCAGTTAATACTTCCTACAATTACTAGAACTAAAGCGACCCAATCTAATGTGTTTCTTGCCATTAATATACCTCCCTTTTTAATAAATTATTGTTATTATATCTTAGTAAATATTATATATAAACATTTCTATAGAATAAACAAATTTTTATTTAATCTTATTCGGTTTTATTTTAGAAACAATGTTGTAAACTAAGTATTATATTTAAAAAATTTTTGAGAAAAGATGGGAGCGTAAAGCTCCCAAAGAATTGCTAAAAAAATTATCTTCTCTTAGCTTTTCTCTTAACGCTCTTTTTCTTTGTTGCTTTCTTAGCAACTTTTCTAGCATTTTTTCTTGCCATTTTTCCTCCATGATATAGAGCTGACTCTAGAGATTATAGCTTCCTACAAACCCTAGAATTAGTCTATTGATAATTTCAACTGGGAAATAAACATAAAGTCTATTTTTGTTGAAACTATTAAGCAATGTTTCTCAACATTACTTTTTAAATACTATCAAAATATGATGTATTTAACTGTTATTTAAGCTGTTTTTTTCATATTTAAATCTTTCGTTTTTTAGAAATAATACTAAATTGATTAAATTTTAAAATGAAATGTTAATAAGAAAAATTTAAAAAGGGTTTTTCCAGATACAAATAATTAACCAATGATACGAGGTAAAAAATGGATATTTCAAAAGAATTACAGGACAGAGTTTTCGAGGTTATCGAGATAGCCAAGACAACTGGAAAAATAAAGAAAGGAACTAATGAGGCTACTAAATCTATAGAAAGGGGAATAGCAAAATTAGTTGTTGTAGCAAAAGATGTTAATCCTCCAGAGGTAACGATGCATCTTGAGCCATTATGCAAGGAAAAAGAAATCCCTTGTGTTAATGTTGATAAGAGAGACGAATTAGGAACAGCAGCAGGGTTACAAAGGCCTGCATCATGCATCGCAGTAATAAGTGAAGGAGAAGCAAAAGATCAGCTAAAAGAAGTTCTTAGTAAAATAAACAAATAAAATGCCACAAAAATTTAATAAAAGAAAACAAGAAGAGTCTAAAGGAGAAACAAAGACTGATGAAGTAAAGACTATATTCACTAATGCTGTTCCAGCAATAGTTGAAGAGATAATAACAAGAACAGGAGCAAGGGGAGAAGCAACCCAAGTGAGATGCAAGATTTTAGATGGCAGGGATAAGAATAAAATCCTTAGAAGAAATGTCAAAGGCCCTGTAAAATTAAAAGATATTCTTATGTTAAGGGAAACAGAAATAGAAGCTAGGAAATTAGCTCAGACAAGGAGAGGATAATGCCCAAATGCAGTTTTTGCGGAGATGATCTCGAAAAAGGAACAGGATTACTTTTTGTATTTAAGAGTGGAAAGACAGCTCATTTCTGTTCCAAGAAATGTGAAAAGAATATGCTGAAGCTTGGAAGAAAAGCTAGAAATGTCAAATGGACACAGCATTTTGTAAAAGGAAAATAGTTCTATGGTCGGGGAATACAAAAACCCAAAAGAAGCTAAGCTAAGGGTATTAACACAGATGCGACTAGACATCTCTTTAGAAAAAAATAAAGATATTGGATATGGTTGCTGGTTTGGATTTTATGGATTAGAATGTAGGATTTCTGAATTAGATTGTCCACATTTAATGAAAGATAAAAAGACTTGCGGATATGACAGACATCAACGAAGGGAGATTAGATCTTGTTATGGGGAAATTGAAAGATGGGTTACAAAAGAGAATATAAAAAATGGGGCTGAAAATAAGCCTAAAAGAAGTTTAGTAAGATTTATAAGTAATATATTTTAATAGAATAAAATGACAGAAAGAACATTGGTTTTAGTGAAGCCGGATGGAGTCAAAAGGGGATTAATTGGAAAGATAATTTCTAGATTTGAAGATATTGGGTTGAAGATTGTTGGAATGAAACTAATATGGGCTGATGAAAAATTTGCTGAAAAGCATTATGAATTAGATGATGAATGGGCTAAGAATGTTTTCAACAAGACTAAAACTGCAGCAGAAAAAGAAGGGAAAAAATTTGAATATGATGATCATCTTAAATTTGGAAAACAAATACAAAAGTGGAATATGAATTTCTTGCGTGAAGGTCCTGTAATTGCAATGGTTTTAGAGGGCGCACATTCTGTTGAGATAGTAAGGAAAATTGTCGGTCATACAGAGCCTAGACAAGCCATTCCTGGAACAATAAGGGCAGATTTTGCTTCCTTAGAGTCTTATAATGTTGCAAACAGCAAAGAAAGGGTTGTAAGGAATTTGATTCATGCTTCCGACAGTGTTGAAAATGCAGAAAGAGAAATTTCTTTATGGTTCAAGAAAAATGAATTATTTGATTATAAAACAGTTCATCAAGATCACTTTTAATAAAAATGGAATTAGAAGCTACAATAACAATAACTCCGAGAAAAACAGTATTGCATCCTGAAAGCCAGACTATTTCTGAAATTGTTAAAAAAGAATCAGATGGTCATTTGGAAAAATTAATTATAGGAAGATTCATCTCCATACAATATAATAGACAAGATAAAGAAGAAGTGCAGCAATCTGTCAAAAAGCTTATGGAAATGTATTTGTACAGCACATATAGCCCATTATTATATGATTTTGATATTAAAATAGAAGAGAAATCTAAAGATTAAAACAATCATTTCCATTCAATCTTTCTTTTGCGTTATTGATATTTTTAGCAGTGCTTCTTAAGTTTTCTATTGTCCTATTAATTTCATCTTGTAATTGGTCTAATAATAAATCAAAATTATCTGTCCTTAACAAGTATCCTTCCTTATTTGCTACAACTAATCCAGAATCCATTAATTTATTTATATGATGTATAACAGTAGCTCTGCTTAGATTGGATTTTTCTGCTATATCATCGCTGCTTAAAATAATATCCTCATTTGAGGCTTTTATTAATTCAAAAAATATTCTAAAGCATGACTTTTCTTTATCTCTTTCGTTAAATAATCCTAGACTATCAGAAAAGAAATGGAATTCCTCATTTAAGTCCATATCTTTTGGTCTTCTATATCTAGTAACCCTAATGCTAAATTCCTTTATCATATTTCAGTAAAAATATTGGTTTATTTATAAAAATTTTGGTTTATTATCTACTGAAGTATAGAAAAGTATATAAATTAGTAGCTTTAAAACTAAATTTTGTTGATTTTAAATCAACAATGCTTTTTACAAGAATGAGTAGTGGGTTTCGCCTCTTTTACCCCATTACTCCTTGTGATAAAAATGACAAAGAACAATACAGAAACTGAAAAAACAGTAGAAACAATAGGGAAAAATGATGAGATAGAAGAATTGACAGAAAGATTACAGAGATTACAAGCTGAATTTGATAATTATAAAAAATATGTTGAGAAAGAAAAACAAGAATTTGTAAAGTATTCTAATTATAAATTAATTATTAAATTATTGGATACAATTGACAGCTTTGAATTAGCATTAAAAAACAAGGATAGTGGAGATGATTTTGTAAAGGGTGTTGAATTAATCTATTCTCAACTATATTCATTATTAGAGAAAGAAGGAATAAGAAAAATAAAAGCATTAGGAGAAAAATTTAATCCTAATATTCATGAAGCATTGTTGACAGAAAAAGGGAATGAAGATAATCTAATTTTGGAAGAATTACAGACTGGTTATATGATTAATGATAAAGTATTAAGATATTCAAAAGTAAAAGTAAGCAAGAATGTAGGGGGAGAAAATGAGTAAGATATTAAATAAAGAAATAATCTCCAAAATGAGTGAACTTAGAAGCAAAAATCATGATCTTAGAACTATAAAAAAAAAGATTGGAGAGGAAAGATTAAAAGAGTTTTTTAATTCAATCTATCCCAAATTTACTATTACCGAAATAGAAAATATTACTGGAATCCCTGATTCTACTTTAGGATATTGGTTTAATAAATTAAATATACCATTTATAAGGCATCATATAATAACAAAAGCATATGCTGGAAATAGAGACTATGAAATTGTAGTTACTAAAGATGGAATAATTTACAACTCTGCAACAATTAATATTACTCCTAAATTGGCTTATGTAATTGGATTTGCTTTGGGAGATGGTTCAGTTCAACAATATATGGTTGAAGTTTTTAATAAAGATAAAAAATTAAAAGAAGTTTTATTTGATTATTTAAAGTCATACGGCACAATAACAGAAGATACAAGAGAAAATGGTTTATGGAGATTAAGATTATCAAATGGAAGAATTGCAAATTTAATCAAAGATAAAAATGGGTTAAGAAAAGATACAATAGAATTTATTTTTAGTAATGATGAATTAGCAAAGAATTTTATTGCTGCATTTTGGGATGCTGAAGGTACTGTAAGAAAACAATACAATTTCATTCATATTTATTTATATAATTCAGACGACTATTTAATTAATAAAGTTTGTAAGTTTTTAGAATTTAAAGATATAACTTTTTCAATTTTAAAGAACAAAACTAGAAATAGAAAATATATTTTAAATGGAAGACAAGTTATCTCAAGAAAGATATTAAAGAGAATTAGCATACCAAAATCTTCTCGTTTAAAATGGATTAAAGAGATAGGAATTAATCTTAACCATACAACAAAAAAAGAAGCAATAGAAGATATTTTAAAATTTAGTGGAGGTAATTAAAATGGTCAAAATTCTGGGCGTGGATCTAGGGACGACAAACTCTGCGGCTTCAATAATACAAGCAGGACGTCCAACAATAGTTCCCAGTGCAGAGGGAGCATCATTATATGGAAAGGCATTCCCAAGCGTAGTAGCATTCCAGAAAGATGGGGCTGTTTTAGTAGGAGAGCCAGCTAAAAGACAGGCTGTTTCTAATCCTGAACAAACAATAATAGCTGCAAAGAGAAAGATGGGTTCTAAATTTAAATATAAAATAAACTCAAAAGAGTATACTCCCCAACAAATCTCAGCTTTCATATTACAAAAAATAAAAAGGGATGCAGAAGAATTTTTAGGAGAAAAAATCCAGAAAGCTGTAATTACAGTTCCTGCTTATTTTGACGATGACCAAAGGCAAGCAACAAAGGATGCTGGCCAGATAGCTGGATTGGATGTAGTAAGAATAGTAAATGAGCCAACTGCAGCAGCATTAGCCTATGGATTAGATAAAAAAGACGGAGAACATAAGATTTTAGTATTTGATTTTGGAGGAGGAACTTTAGATGTCACAATAATGGAGTTTGGAGATTCTGTTTTTGAAGTCAAGTCCACATCAGGAGACACCCAATTAGGTGGGACAGATATGGATGAAACCATAATGAAATATATTATAAACAATTTTGAGAAAGAAACTGGAATTGATCTGAATGAAGATCCAACTGCATTGCAAAGGATAAGGGAAGCAGCAGAAAAAGCAAAGATTGAATTGTCAACAACTTTAGAGTCTGACATTAATCTTCCATTTATATCTGCAACCCAAAAAGGGCCAAAGCATCTTAATATAAAATTGACAAGAGCAGAACTAGAAAGATTAGTTGATCCGATTGTAAACAGATGCAAAAAGCCGGTTGAGCAAGCATTAAGGGATGCAAAATTAAAGCCAAATGAAGTAGATAGAATAATTTTGGTTGGTGGTCCTACAAGAATGCCAATCGTAAGAAAACTTATAGAGGGATATATTGGAAAGCAAGCTGAGCGTGGAGTAGATCCTATGGAATGTGTCGCTATGGGTGCAGCAATCCAAGGGGGAGTATTAGCTGGAGAGGTAAAAGATATTTTATTATTGGATGTAACCCCATTAACATTGGGAATTGAAACTTTAGGTGGAATAAGAACCCAATTAATACAAAGAAACACAACAATTCCAACAAAGAAATCCCAAACATTTTCAACAGCAACAGATAACCAGCCAGCTGTTACAATAAATGTACTACAAGGGGAGAGAGAAATGGCTTCAGACAATAAAAGCCTTGGAAGATTTGAGCTGACAGGAATACCTCCAGCACCAAGAGGGATTCCTCAGATAGAAGTCACATTTGATATTGATGCAAATGGAATCATAAATGTAAATGCTAAAGATTTGGGAACTGGAAAAGAACAGGCAATAAAAATAACAGCCACGCAAAAATTAAGTGAGGAAGAGGTAGAAAGAATGAGAAAAGAGGCAGAAGAACATGCTGAAGAGGACAAGAAAAGAAAAGAAATTATTGAAGTAAAAAATAATGCGGATGCTATTATTTATACAACAGAAAAATTATTAGAAGAATATAAAGATAAAATTGATAATGAGACAAAAGATAAGATACAAAAAGAAGTTGATGGATTGAAAAAAGCAGTGGAAGAAGACAATATAGAAAAGATTAAAAAGAAACTGGAAGATGTCAACAAAGTTGCCCAAGAAATTGGTACAAAGATGTATCAAGAGGCTATGAAACAACAAAACAATAAAGAAGAGAAGAAAGATGATAAAGACGATGCAGTAGATGCAGAAGTTGTTGATGATGAAGATAAAAAATAATTCTATGTTTTAGCATAGTAATTATGTAAGGTAGAAATGAGGAAGAAATAATGGGTCTTGAAAGAAAAATAAATTGTAAAGGAATCTCGCCAAAACAAGTTTTAGCAATAAGACAGAAAAAGTATCTGATGGAAATAGCTATTAATGAAGGATTACATTGGGGCATAGTTCAAGATTATAAAACTGGAATATTCAGGGCAGAATTATCTAAGATATATTTTCCGGGAGAAGGTGTAAAAATTGCTAAAGGTGTAATAAGTGAGATATTAAGATTAGTGATACCAAAAGAAGAAAGAAAAGAACTTGTAAGATCTCATCGTAAGAAGTATGGAAATCTTATGGTTAAAGATGAGATTGGAGTATATAATAAAGATAAAATGAGCGAGTATATAAAAAGTCAAGGAAAAATATCTTGGTATGAAAAAAATGGGTCAAAGTCAAGAGTAGAAGTTGCTTATGAGCTATCTCAAAAACCAGAGTATATCACAAAAACTGGTAAGGTAAGATGGAGATTAATTGCTAAAAAATTAGAAGAAGATAAACACTGGGAAGATACAAAAGTAAAAATAAGTGCAGATATGACTCATAGGGCTGTTAATGATTATAAGAAAAGAATAAATAATTTAGTTTATAAAAATAGTTAGTGATGTGGAGTACTTCTAACATATCTTAATTTTTCAAATGCTTTATACTCTAAACTTCCATCTGCATACGAACTAGCTAACTCAGGAATATCTTCTTCTCCTACTCTCTTCCATAAATTTCCGGTCTTTCTATAATAACCAAAGTATGGTTGCCTTAAATCGCCTTCTTTTATAAGAACTAATAAAGTTGCCTCATCCATAGAATACTCACTTTTTACAAAAACTGTTGAATCAACAACACGTGCACTACTAAATGAATGTAACTCTATTTCAAGCCTTCCATTTTTTGTTTTAACAACCAAGTCAGAATCTTTTACCTCTACCATCTCAACCACCATAATAACCATCAAAATTATCTATTTATAAAATTTTTCACCAAAAATAAATATTTCCCCGTTGCCGGATTCGAACCAGCAACCTCACGGGATCGGCTGACTTATTTTCATCCGGAGATAAGTTCTCAGTCGATAAGTGAACGCATCTTTGGCCTGAATATTAGATTCATACAGCCGTGCGCTCTACCGTTGAGCTAAACGGGGTTATAGAAAATTTAATAATCTTATATTAAAAATCTTTTGTTTTATAGTTATTTCTCTTTTGAGCTAAAATAAGTCAATTTATTAGAATTAACCTCAACCATCTTTCCTTTTCTCTTGTATCTTACCTTAGCCCTTGGCAACACTAATTTTCCAAGTATATGTAACTGTGATTCAATCTCATATGAGATAACCCTTTCCTCTCCTTCCAGTAACTCTGGAAGGTGCCATAACATTCTTATCCCTCTTGAGCCCCTCTGCATCTTTGCTGGCTGTAATGTTCCAAACTCATGCTTTGGCTTTATGAAATTAGGAACAACATCAACAACCTCAACATCGTTTAAATTAGTTAATCTATTTTTGATATGTAATAATACTTTTATCTCTGATATTCCACCCTTATCGTCCTTGACTTTAAAGACAGCTTTTCTTATCGTAACCCTTCTTCCATACAAATACCACATTACTCCCAAGAATATTCCAAATGCTATCAATAATACAAACAATGCCCTATAATCTGTTGTTGCATTTACAGAATAAGATTCTCCTGGAACTAATTCAAATTCCCAGACAACATTATTATCTTGAATCCTTGTAGGGGCTATGTTATAACTTGTAAACATCCTCTTAAATCCATTAATCTCTAAAATAAATGCCTCATTAACAACAAGGTTTCCGTTGTTTGACTTCATAAGATTAACAGTAGTTGTCAAGAATCCAGAATCTTTCTCAGTTCTCTCATTTATGTTTGGATTTTTTATTATTTCAAAATCTTTTAGATATGCCCCTTGTAATTTATTTGCCTTTGTTGCTGTTATTATTAATGTGTATGTTCCGGGGAGTGTAGCCGGAGGTATCTCAAACTCAAATGTTTTTGTTGAATCTTGATATGGGAATAATTTTATCGTTGATTTTTCACTGAATAATTCGCTATCGACAGAAATGTCTATATTATCAATTATCAGATTAACCTTGTTTCTCAAATCTACATTAATACTCAATATTCTTCCAGGAACTACTTCATCTGGAATATTTGATTTAATTTCTATAATCTCATCAGGAGGAACTACACTTATTGTTAAGTCATGGTCTATCTTAAGATTAGGATTTGATAATGATCTTACCCTTACAAAAGTCCCGTATGTTCTTCCGGGCTTTAAATCTTCCTTTAATCTTATTCTTACTATTGTAGTTCCGACAGAATTTGCGCTTATCTTTAAATTTCCATCATCAATTTCTATATTTTCGACTATATCTGAGAAGGGTGCTATGGAAAATTCATCTGGAGTTATTGAAAAAGTATCCTCAACATTTTGGTTATTTCTTAAATTCAACTGGAAGACCGCTGTCCCTCCGGGAGTAACCTTTTCTGTCAAAATATCATGTGTAACAAAAAGCCTTTGTGCACTAATGCTTGGTATCAGAAGCAAAATCAATAAAACTAATATCAATCCTCTTTTCATTTTATTGAAATATATTTTAACATATTTAAACTTTTTGTTAATTCAAATTATAATCCGAATTTAATGATGATTGTTACTAAGCCTTGTTTAGAGTCTAAACCCTTATAATCCTGGCTATCTTATTTGTCAAGTCTATGATTATTGATGGGTTCTCCTCAAGTTCTCCGGCATCTATTGCAATATCAACTGATTTTTGAATTGTTCTAGGAACTTTTTTTATCTTTGTTATTGGCTCCTTTCCTGTTTTGTTTACAGATGTTGATATGAATGGGACTCCTGCTTTCTGTATTAGCTGTATAAAAGGGTGATTTGGAATTCTTACCCCTAATGTATCCAATCCAAGATTTACATCATAAGGAACAATTCTCTTTTTTTGTTTCAGAATAAATGTGAATGGCCCAGGCAATTTCTGGACATATTGCTTTTTTACATCAAAGTTTTTGTATATCCAATATTTATCATGAGCTATTATTGAGAAGGGTTTCTCGCTTCCTTTTATTTCCCTTATTTTTTTAACAGAATCCTCATTTAATGCATTACAGCCCAATCCATAAATTGTGTCAGTGGGATAGATAAATATAGAGCCCATTCTTATATGATTGATAATCTCCCTCTCTTTTATTTTGTTAAATTCAATTATCTTCATATTATTGTTGTTATATGGTTCTCTTTTTTAAACCTTATCACATTATCAACGAAAGTTTCTATTTTAGGCTCATGGCTTACAATCAATATCTGCTTAAGCTTAAGTTCTCTTAAAACATGTCTTATTCTGTCTATCTGCTCATCCGAAAATCCGTCTGTTGGCTCATCTAATATTATAAGATCATTTGTTTTTATGGCTGACATTAAATTATTTATTACTTGATTAAGAGCTAATCTATATGCAAGTGCAGCTGCTGTTTTTTCTCCCCCGCTCAGATAAGTATAATCAATATCGTGGTTATTCTGCTGTATTAATGGGCTGAAATCCTGATTCAATCTTATTGTGATATCTTCATTATCAACTAATGTGTCAAACCATTTCTGGAATAATGAATTAAAATCAGAATGAAGCTTGAGCATGATATTATTCTCAATCATCTCCAGAGAGACTATAAAATAATTGTCCAGCCATTCATTTATTTCTGTAAGCTTCTCCATATATCTTCTTTTTTCTTCTTTCTTTTCTATTTCTGATGTCAGCTTTTCTATATTTTTCTCGATGTTTCTTTTTTCTGTTTCAAGACTCGCTTTATTAATCTCAATATCCCTATATTGTCTTTGCAGATTTTCAATCTCATTGCTTTTCTTGTTATATCTGTCCTCTATATCCTTGAACTCTTCCAATTCTTTATATAATGGCCCATTTCTTACGTTTATCTCACCAATCTCTGATTTTAATCTCTTGCTTAATTCCTTTAATGATTCAATGTCTGTTAATCTGCTTGAGATGTTATTTAATTTAATCTTGTTTATCTCATATTCTTTTTCCTTGGAATTAGATTTCTCGATTTCTTTCTTTGATTCCTGTATATTGAAGCTAATCTCTTTCTCTTGTCTTTCTAAATTTGATAATTCTGATTTCATATGGGAGATAATATCATTCTCTTTTATTATCATGTCATTCTTGTAGTTCTTGTTTACTTCTTGTCTGCATACAGGGCAGATATTCAAGTCATGTATATCATCTATTATTTTTGATGAATTGCTCATCCTTATTCTGGCTTCATTCATCTTATTCCTTATAAAATATAATTCCTCTTCTTTTTTCTCAACAGCTATTTTTGTATTTTGGATATTCTGTTTTATATGGGTTATATCAATGTCTATCTTGACTTCCTTATTTATTTCTTCTATTTCTATTTCTGTTTTTTTTATTCTCTCATTATTTTCTTTTATTCTCTCAAGATTAGAATTTAATTTGTGCTCATTTATCTCTATCTGCAGCTTTATCTCATTTATGCTTTTTATTCTTGATTCTATATCTTTTAATTCTTGTCTTCCATTCTTGATTTCATTATCTAAATTGTTCATTACAGGAATTAATTTCAGTATTTCTTCGCCAAGAATAAATTTTCTTCTCTTCAATATTTCAGATTCATTTATCTTTGAATTCAAATCTGAAATGTATCCGGAAAATTCTCTGCTCTTTTCCCTTATTGCGGCTATTAGTATTTTTGTATTGTCCTTTATTAGTTTGTATTTGTCTATTCCGAAGACTTTCCTCAATGTTTCTAATCTTACGTCATTATCAGACAATAATATTTGCTTCATCTCATCTTGAGGGGTATAAACTGTGTATCTAAACACCAAATCCTTTGATCTTGTAACCATATCCTTGGGATAATTCAGAACATCAAGGATAAATTGCTTAAGTTCAACTGGGGCTAACTCTTTTTTCTCTCCATTTAAGATAATATATCCGGAATCCTGGGCTATTGCGCTTCCTCTTTTTAATGTTCTTTTTATTACTATATTTTTATCATCAACGCTGAAATGGAATTCAACTGATCCTTTATTTGTTCCATTTCTCAATAAAGATGCTCCAGATAAATTTCCTTTCCTTAATCCAAACAATGCAAAGTCTATTGCCAATAATACAGAAGTTTTTCCAGATCCTATATTTCCTGCCAACAAAGTAGAGCCTTCTGGAAATATTATTTCTTGATTAGTATAACTTCTTATGTTTTCTAATCTTATTTTTTTAAGCAGCATTCTCCCACATCTTTTCCAATCTTAATGTTCTTATTGTATCTTTTATTATCCTTGATTCAAAATCCGTCTTTGTTTCTCCGTCTTCTTTCTCCCTTGATAAAAGATTCATTAGCTCATTGCTTATGTTTATATTTAGATTAGAATTTTCCAAATTCTCTTTTAGTATTTTAGTTTCTATCTCTTCAACTGTGCCCTCTATTTTCACAGTCTCAAACTCTTTGGATTCTAACTTATTTGTATTCCTTATTATTGAATATGCATTCATCCTTGAGAATATATCCCTGAAGTTTATATCAGAAGTCTTTCCGGAATTTAGAATTCCCTCTATCCTTATTGTAACTATTTTATTCTCAACATCTTTTAATCTCTCAATTAATTCTTTTTCTATCTCAAAGGGGGTCTTTTGGTTAGCATCTATCAGTATTGAATGAACTTCTTTTATTTTTATGATGATATGTTTTGATGTATTGTTTGTTACATCAATTATGAAGAATCCCCCCTGCTTCAATTCCTCTAATTCCTTAAAGTTATTTGGAAATAATGGTCCTGGATATGCGATTGTCCCATATCCTTCATGCTTTTCTGAATAAATGAAATGGGGATGTCCCCCGGCATAATAATTAAAGTTCTTTGGCAATAAATATAAGGAATATGCCTCTATATTTTCCATATCCCTTGGCTTTAGCTCATCCAATAATGCATGGAACATGAATATCTTATATCCTTGCTCTTTTTCCAATGATTCTTTATTCAGCATTAAGTAATCTTGTTTTTCTAATCCTCGTCTTCTTCCATACAATCCTGTTATCTTCACATTTGTCTTGTCAATTGTAAACTCCAGATTGTTATCTTTTAGCTTCATTACATTCTCAATCAATCCGGCTTTTTCCAATACATCCAGCATGGTTTTTCCAGAAACAGAATAATCATGGCTTCCGGGAATCATATACACAGAAATATCTTTGTCATGGGCTTTCCTTAATGTGTCAGCAACCTCTTTTATCAGTTCTATATCTGGCAATGAGGTATTAAACAAGTCTCCTGCTATTAATATGAAACCTACATTCTCCCTTATGCACTGGTCAATTGCCTCTTTGAAATGCAGAATGCTTAACTGCTTTAACTCTGGCTCCCTCCAGCCACCAACATGACAGTCTGCTAAGTGGGCGAATTTCATATTTTAGGAATAATTAGAATTATTTATAACTATTAATGTAGTTTAATATTATAATTCAGAAAAGAAAAGTATAAAAATCATTAATTATAGCTAATTCTATTAAAAAGAGAGTTTTATTTATAGTTTAAGTTATTAACTATTAAAAGAGTGATATAATGTCTATTCATATTCCAACAAGAAAAGTCGCTTTAGTGGTGGGTGATGAAGATTTATGTAAAACCATTAGTGATCTAAGGCCCCCTATCAGTCATGAGAGATTTAAGACTATTAAAACAGATATTGAAAGGGCATATGAGATTTATTTAGGAATAAGGCCAGATGTTGTAGTGATTAAACTTGATGATGATTCTAATTCTGAATCAGTTAAACTTCTAAACAGATTACATAATATAGGTTTAACATCTATAGTGACTACTGGAAAAATTCATATAGATTCCCCGGATTTCAAGGAGATTATTGGAAAACCGGTTGCACATTTGAAAAATCCCGGAAATAAGACATTCGAAGAGAGAGAAACTCTAGAAAAAATATTAATTAAAGCAGAAGCTAAGACTATTGAATCAAGGAAAGATGTGTTAGGAAGAGTTTTGTCCCTTAGTCACGATCGTAGCTGTAGATATGAAGGTAAAAAGCCTGTTTCATTAGACCCATATTATGGTGAGGCATTAAAGAAGATATCTTTATCTATGCCATTCCTTGGAGACTCATTCAGAAAAGAGTCTAGGTTTGGTGTTCTGGTTATAGATCCATTTGATATTGGGCATTCAGGATTAAAGGATGATACAAAATCTGGAGATCATCTTGTATTCAAGATGTATAAGAATGCGGAAGGACATAATAAAGTATTGCAGAAATGGGGGGCAGCAGATTCAGTTAAAATTAATCATCCTAACTGTACCCATTATTATGTTGAGAAGCCAGAAACCTATGGATTAGATATTGAAAAAGAGGTATATAATGATCCACGCCCCAGAGGTAGAGTATATGCTATAAATACATTCATGTTTGGCCCAACCTGTGAATATATCTTATCAGTTCTCAACAAGAATAAAAAAGATATAGCTAAAAGAGCAAAAAAAGTTCTAATGGAGGTAATGCTTGATAAAAATGTAGAATGGTATATTAGCATGTCTTCACAATGGGTAAATGAGGTAAAAGAGCAGCATGGTCTTCATGAATCACTCATAAAAAGAATAGACGATATAAAAACAAATTATAACAATTCACTGCTAAATTCTCTAAGGACAACAAGTGAGATAAGCACATCAAAATTCGGGGAGGAAGAAATAAGAGATTTTATAGACGCATTAGATATAAACTCAGCAGTGGAGCCATTTAGTGATCTTGATTTAAATATAATTTTTAATATAGGACTAATTGATTTTAAACCACCGAATATCTCATTTAAATTAGACAAATATGAGGGACTTGGAGTAGTAAAGCCCAATCCAAAGAAATTAATTGATAAGTTAGAAGAATTAGAAAAAGAGGAAGGTGGATTAAGAAAAGTTTTCACAGATGCATATAGCTGGAATGATTGCTCAGAAAGAGATGGTCCTATGCAGGAAGACCTAGCACATATGCTTGAAAATCCTGAAACTGGATTAAATAGAGAAGAGATAATAAGATATTTTAGTCATTCTATGCACGGGCTCTTTAATCAAGTATTAAATGGAAAAGATTCAGGAAGATTATGGTCTCCATATTCAAAGATAGGAATATGGATGGCGTTCAGAAAATTTCATTTGTATTCTAAAGAGTTTATGCCAACTAATGAAGACAATTTAATATCAGAAGCAATTTCAAAAGAGGATTTTGAGAAACAACAAAGAGCGGCAGTTGAGAAATTACATTATTGGGCAAGATCACAAAAAGAACTTGCTGCTATGAATCATTTGGCAGTCTCAATAATGGATGAAGACGATGCCAGTTTTATTAATATAGAAAGGGCGCTTCGTGAGAATTTCGTTAATCCAGAGAAATCAAGAGGATATAGTAACAATCTACTGTCAAAGGGGCTTCCAAAAAATCCAACAACATTAGTTGAGAAATCATTATATGTCCATAATTGGCTCCATAAGTTTGTACATCTTCCAAGCAGTTATAATCTATTCTATCAAGGCTATTTGTCTAATCCTGTTTCTGCTTCTGTAGTAAATTTATAAATTTCAAATTCTTTTTATTTTTATGAGAAGGAATTTTAGGGGATACAAAAGAATATTTGGAAATTCAATCCCGGAGATATTATCTAACTTTAAGATTAAGCTTGGGGACTGGAGATTAACAGTAGTGATGCCTGTATTAATTGCAATAATCTTCATTTATACATTAATAGCAATATTGAATGTAAAATTGGATTTGTTTGATGAATATACAATTTTAGAAAGAATAAAATCTATTTTTATAACTCCCATAGTGGAAGAGATAATATTCAGGGGAGTATTTCTTGGAGTCTTCTTTGTATCTATTCCTAGAATAATATCGAATCTATTGAACATCAAGATGAAGAGTAATACTTATTATTTCTTTATCTTTTCAGGATTATTTATTCAAGCTGTATGGTTCACATTGCAGCATTATAATCCCAATGCAAGCTCTTTCTACATAAGATTGTTTGACGGATTGATATATGGGCTGCTTTATATTTTATTCAGGAGAAATCTGCTTCCTGCAATAATGGCGCACATGACAAATAACGCAGCCATACATTATCTCATGATATATTTTAATTAAAAAACATTTATAAAAAGAAATTTATTTCATAATTATATGAGAAACAGATTGTTATATATCACATTAACTCTTGTAATTTTAGTCATAGTTTTGATAGTTGCAATCTCATTTTATCCTAGGAATAATATAAATAATTTTAGTTCTTGTGCTGAAGCTGGTTATCCTGTAATGGAGTCCTATCCAAGGCAATGCAATTATAATGGAAGGACTTTTGTTGAGGAGATTTCCTGGGAGAACGATGGAGTTACACTAAAGAAGATTCCTAATGGAGATTATGCATGCTTTGGCTGTGGAAGAACAATGTGTATAGATCCTATATCTGGATTAGAAGATGTTGAAGAGACTGAAAGTTTACATTGTGATGAAGATTTTAACATTGTAGAGAAATAAGGAGTATACTCAATAATATATTTTTATGTTTATAATTCTTTAAATATCCTTAATTAAGTTAATTTAATAATGGGAAGAAAAAGCAACAAAGAAAAACCAGAGAAACGTGAATATTACAGAATAGAAGGCCATTATGAGAATTCTGGTAAAAAATTAAGATTAACTGGAAGCTTAATAATAGACAATGCTGGGAATGTAAAAGGGACAGTCCTAGATCATGGTTCAGAAGTTAAAGAGCAAAAATTAGAAGGGAAAGTTTGGGTAGTAAGTGAAGAAACAAAATTAGTATTTGTAAAATATTATCCAGAGAATAATCTTGCTAATTCGTTATATCAATTAAGAAAAGAAAATAATAATGTATATTCGGGGTTATATAAAGGAAAATGGAATAGATTGCCACGTCCAATTGATTTAGAAGCTATATCAAGTGCCCAGTTAATGAAGATTCCAGAGTATAATATTGGGGAAAATATCCAGCTAATGATAGCAAAACATTAATTCTTATTAAAGTTGAAAACTAAAACATTATCTTTATTCCAAACATCGGAATAGGAAGAAAATAAAGTGTCTTCTTGTTTTTATCATAGTAAAATCCAATCCAGAAATCATACTAAGCAAATAAAAGTTTAACTTTCATACTTTCTCACACCATTCGCAAGTTTTTTTGGGACAATCCCCATTTAATAGTTTTAAAGCCTTATTGAATAAATTTTCAGCATTTTTTACATTTGTATTTCTCTTAACTAATTCTGTATCAAATATAACCTCTCCTGTTTCTGTAACTTCTTTTGGAATATAGAATAAAATAAAAGCAAAATCTTCAGTTTCATAGTTGTTTTTTCTAAGTAAAAAATTATACAAATCCAGTTGATTTTGGTATCTGTCAGCTGTATCTTCCTTTAATGCAAATCCCCTTGTCTTATAATCTAATACAATTAATTTATTGCCTTTGACTAAGAGATTGTCTACTGCTCCAAATAGTATATTTCCTTCTTTGTCTTCATATCTTATTCCTTTTAGGTTATTTCTCCATTGCTTTAATAGTTCTATGTTGTTGAATAATTTCATATCTTTGCTATTGGAATTTTCTTTTAATTCTGGAGGCAGTTGTTCTTTATTCATGAACTTGTCAAAATGCGTTTTAAGAATTTTATCCATTCCATTAGGAAGAGAAGACATTGGTCCTTGGGGTCTTTTCCATACTTTATGCTTATCTAAATAGAAACATCTAGGGCATTCGTTCATTAAATTTATTGAGCTTGGGGATAGTTTAAAGGTTGGCATTTTAAAACGAAAATTTTATATAACATAAATATACCTATATATTATTACATATAAATCCATCTCGAACGGAGTCCATGAGGTGCCTGCCTGCTTATGTGGACAGGATAGACTAGTAGGATGGTTTTGTAATATCTACTCTCCATATATTGCTCTTAATAAAAGGTTATCCATCTCTCTTTCATAATTATCATAAACTTCTTCAAGTAAATCATTTAATCTTTCTCTTGATTCTGGATTAAATTTCTCTAACTCTTCTTTAATTTGTCTATAATAAATGTGTGGATTTCTTTGATAAGGAAGAGCTTTTATTCTTTCTTCGAAATCTACTTTTTCATTAAGCACTTTGTATATAAGTAAGATAATTTTATATAGTTTCTGAATTCAGAAATTAAATGGATTATAAAGAATTATTAAAAATCATAATAGACTTAAAAATTGGAGAGAATAAAAATATATATCGAATTGATAATACTGATTTATGGATTCATAGACCGGAAAAACTTGGACGTTCTCTAAAAAGTAAAGAAAAGTATGAGATTAAAACTAATTTTCAAATATTTATGAGAGGACAAAACGGTAAAGCATTTAAACCAAATCATTTAAGAATATTGATAGATTTACATTTAAAATTAATTAGTAATCCAAATTCAGCTAAAAAATTATTTGATATTTTAGAAGATATTTACAACGGTAAAGATCCATTAGAATTCAAGAATGATTTAAGCAAAATGAATTTTAAAATGCAATTAGATTCTGCTCTAATAAATGTTTGTTGTGCTCAATTATTTATGGCTGAGCAAGATATTAATTATACAAAAGGAAAAATTCAACCACCAAGATCTTTCTTAATGGGATATATAAGATTTATAAAAGCTGGACAAGAAAATATAGATAAAATATTATGGAGTTCTATTAGACATCCACCGAGAAAAGAATTTAGGGAATGAACTCAACTTCATAATCCTCATTTATCTTTCTTTGTGTAGGTTTTAATCTTTTATTTATTATTCTTTTATATTTCTTATTTAGTTCTATACCGATAGAATTTCTATTAAAATTCTTTGCCACAACTGAAGTAGTTCCAGAACCTAAGAATGGATCTAACACAGTATCTCCTTCTTCAGTACAACTTAAAATAATCCTTCTAAGAAGTTCTTCTGGTTTTTGTGTCGGATGTACTCCAGCTAATTTCTCTTTCTTTGGTGTTAATGGTATTACCCAGACATTTCTAGTTTGTTTACCTTTAGGGTTAATATGATCTTCAATTCCATCTTTCGTCCATTGGTAATTAAATTTCCATTTTTTCTTATTTCCATTCTTAGAAGCCCATATTAAATGCTCTGTACTCTCAGTAAAAAATCTACATGTTATATTTGGTTGAGCATTAGGTTTAAACCATACAATACTATTATTTATTTTAACATCATTATAATGCTGAAGAATAAATCCTACTTGATAGATATTATGAAAAGATCCAGATATCCATAAACTTCCTCCATGTTTTAATACTCTTAATGCTTCTTTAATCCATTGTTGATTAAATTGAAAATAACCATCTTTAGAAAACATATCCCATTGTTCTTGCATTGTTATGTGTTTACTATATTTCCAACCTAAACCCTTCTTTTTAGACATATTATATGGTGGATCTGCAAATATCAAATCTACAGATTCATCTGGAAGTTCTTTTAATCTTTCTAAAGCATTCCCAAGATAAATTGTATGTTTAGTTTTCATTTTTTCTTTAAATCCTCTTCAATAAAAAGTCTAATTTTATCCCATATTTGAATTTTTTGTTCTCTTAATTTTAGAACCCATTTATCCCAAATTTCTTTGTCTCCCCTAAAAGAAATAATCTCTTTCTCAGTCATACTGTATGACAGTAGTACTATTATATATAAAGATTATTGCGATGAAATATTGGAATTATTCTTTATCTTATTCTTTCTTTTTCATTTTCTTCCATAAGTCGCTCAATTCCTTTAATCTTTTCTTTTTATTCTCTTCATTTAATTCTTTTTTTTCTTCAACCCCTACTTTTTCTATTTTTCTCCATCTTCTATGTCTAGCCCGCATAGCACTATAATTTCTTTTTCCTCCACCCATATATACCTTCATTAACCCAATCAATTTAATAATATTCTAAATCTCATAACTATTAATATAAGTATCTGCTCTATAAATAAACATAATAAATTTAAATAAATTATCATTGTCTAAATCAGATGATGACCTAAAAAGATGAATAATTTAAAATGGATGGAATGATAATAAGAATACAAAAAAGAAAGATCTTGAGATATAAAGAAATCGTAAAAAAATTAATTAATAACGAAGATTTATCAAAAGAACAAAAGGAATTTCTCAAAAAAGAGAAAATTTTAGAATGAAAATTTACTGTGATACTAATATTTACTTAGATTTTTTCTTAGGAAGAAAAGATTACTTAAGGCCCCTAGATGAATTTGCCTATCAAATCTTTAAAAGGGTAGAAAATGGAGAGTTTACTTTAATAATTTCAGATCACTTACTTTATGAATTAAGAAATTATATAGAAGAAAAGAAAATTACTGAATTATTACAACCATTAAACCAAAAAGGAAGAATAATTAGAATATTCAAAACAAGAGAAGACATTCTAAAAGCAAAAGAAATCTCTAAGGAAAATTGGAAAGATGCCTTACATGCAATATTAGCAAATAAAGCAAAAGCAGTTTATTTATTAACAAGGAATATTCAAGATTATGCTGGCTGTGAGCATTTAGTTGAGATCAAGTTCCCTGAAAACATTTGAAGTTTCTTTATTTTCATAATTTTCAAATAATTTATTCTTTTCATCTTCAGTCAAAACTTTTGGTTTAACAGAGCCTTTTAATTTGAAAATCCAAGACTTTTCATCTATTTGTTTTGAAGCTAACGAGCTATTTAACTCTTCCAAATATTCTTTGCATACGACAATTAAAGTTTCTTTTCTAGGATTAAAATACTTTTTCAGTGTAATATAGTCATATCCATAATTTCCATTAACTAAATCATTAAATAAATTATATGTTGCCATTAATTCCCATAATGAAATGAAACAATCATTTATTGTAAGCTGTAAGTCATTTAACTCTTTTTCATTCTTTTCAATAAATAATTGATGTACTATTGAAACATAAGCATTAAGGATACTAATAATATCTTTATTATCTTCCTTTCTAGGGAAATTCATAGCAAATGAATTTAATAGTTTAGAAATCAATGGTTTAGTCTCTTGATTTAATTCATAGCAAAGAATTTGTTGAAGTTTTAATTTTGCTAAATAAAGAGTTTTATGTTTTCTTTGATATTGCTCAGAAAGTATTGCTCTTGTATTTCCTATATATTTTGAATAGATATTTATCGCATCATCAATTGCTTGATCTAAATTAGGTATCTTTTCTTTAAAATCATAAATATATTCTTGTTCAGGATTATATTCTAATACGCAAACTTGCCCAAATAAATACCATCCCCTTGGAATTTCAATTGGTAGTTTAGTGCTATCTGCTATCTCTGCAATAACTTTTTGCATTTGTGTTTTATTAGGAAGTACTTTTGTTTTTTCTGTCCATCTTTTTCTTACTCTCATAAATAAATAATTACAGAAGTTTTCTGTTTCTTTACTTATAGGAACCCCAAGCAATGTATCATCTCTTCTAGTTACATCAACTTCCTTAACCTTCTTGAATACCTTTTTGTTCTCTTCTTCAACTTCAACCACAACATCAACGCTTTTTAGCAAATCTAAAGCCTTACTCACAGTATCCCAATTTGAATTAACCTCTACAGCTAATTCATTTATAGTCATCGGTTTGTTCTCTAGAAGGTGTAAGATGCGTTGAACTAATTGTTTCTTTGTTTTTCGCACCATATTTTGTTATAATACATAATACTATATAAACTTTTCTGTCAAATAATATAGTCTGTCAAAAAACACAATATTTATATAATAGTTCTATCAATTAATAGGGTATGTCAAAATTAAAAGACAAATTTGAAAGAATAAAAAAAGAACATCCAAGGATTAAATTAGAGCCTTATAACAAAGTTTATGAGACTTTAAAGAATATTGGTAATCCTAAAAAGGGTGCTACAATAACGGTTCTTGCTGAAAAGACCAAATTCAAAAGAAGTAAAGTTGATAGAATAATAAGAATTCTAAAGGTATACCGTTATGTTAAAATAGCTGAAGGAAGTAATGGAATCCCATATCTATGCATTATTGATAAAAAAGATGAAAGATATTGGAAATGGGGAAAAGAACAAATTGGTTCTAATCTTGATAAAAACTATGAATCTCTATTAGAGAATTTAGATAAAGCGAAAAAGTCAGATAACAAATTAAAAACAGAAATAAAGTCATATCAAAACAAAAAGAAAAATGGGAAGTTCTTTAAAATCTATAACACGCTTGTTGAAGATGTATGGTCTAATATGAAAGATTCAGATTTAAATAAATTAGAAATTGGCAGTACGGCAGTGAAGTATTGTATAGGTGAATAAATGAATTTTCAAAATGAGTTTAGTTGGTCGAAATCTAGGGATGAATTATTTAATGAATGTAAAAGGAAATATTACTTTAAACATTATGGTTGTTGGGGCGGATGGGATCAAACTGCTACAGAAAGAATGAAAGAACTTTATATTCTAAAAAATTTATCAACAAGGCATATTTGGATTGGAGATGTTGTTCATCAAATAATAAAATATTTTTTAATACAACTAAAGGCAGGGAATCATGTAACATTAAGTAATTTGTTATTTAGATTAAAAAAGAAATTAAAAGAAGATTATGATGGTTCAGAAGCAGGAATATACAAAAAATTTCCTAAAAAATGTGGATTAGTTGAACATGAATACAAATATTTAATTCCGAAAGATGAATGGGATGGATTATTTAAAACAGCAGAAAATTGCATAACAAATTTTTATAATTCAGATACATTAAAAGAGATAAAAAACAAAGATATAAGTAAATGGTTATTTCTTGAAGATTTTTTATCTTTTGATTTTGAGAGAACAAAAGTTTACTTAAGTATCGATTTTGCGATTAAGAATGAAGATAACAAAATTATTTTGTATGATTGGAAAACAGGTAAAGAAAGAGATGTAGAAATGGGTATACAATTAACCTGTTATGCACTTTATGTTATTCAAAAATGGAATTTAGAGCCAAATAGACTTATTATTAAAAAGTATAACGTTTTCATAGATAAAGAAGATGAGTTTGAAATTACAGATAAAAATATAGGAGACATTAAAGATTATATGAGAAAAAGCATAGAAGATATGAAGAATATTCTCATTGATAAAGAAAAAAATATTGCTAAAGAAGAAGATTTTCCGCAAACTTCAGATATTAGAAAATGTTTAAAGTGTAATTTTAGAAGAGTATGTAATCTTGTTTAAAAATTTTTTACTTTCTCTTTGAAACTAAGATATTTACCATTCCCAATAATAATATGGTCCAATAAAGGGATATCTAGATTCTTTCCAGCTTGAATCATTTGTTTTGTTACTTTTATATCATCGTCACTAGGCTTTGGATTTCCACTAGGATGATTATGAACTAGTATTATAGCATAAGCGCTCTCCTTAATAGCCTCTTTAAATACCTCTCTTGGATGTATCAAAGAAGAATTCAAGGTTCCAACAGATATTTCTTTTATAGAAATAACTTTATTCTTAGTATCAAGCAAAACAGCTTTTAAAACTTCTTTTTTATAGTTTCTAAGCTCATCCTTAAACATATTATAGACATCCTCAGCTTTAGTAATTATCTTATAATTATAACCTCCAGAAACAAGTTTATTATATCTCTTGGATAATTCAATCAAACTAGATAATTGAAGAGCCTTTACAATATCATTGCATTCTTCCTTAAGCTCATTAAAGCTTAGATCATCTAATTTATTAAGATTATAATCTTTTAATAATCTGTTAGATAATTCTAAAGCAGATTCGCCATTAGCTCCAATCCCAAAGATAATAGCTAATAACTCAGCATTATCCAAAGTTTTAACTCCGTTTCTTGTTAGCTTAAATCCTGGACGGTTAAACCAAGGTAAATCCTTAATTTTCAATTAATCACCTTTTTTATAGATTTTATCATGATGGTCAAAATCATCAAAATAAACAAAGTCATTTTGTTTGTCATATTTAAACACCAAAACAAAACTATCCCCTATATGAACCCTTTTATACTCTTTTAAGGCATATCTTAAATTTTTATAATGCTCAATATCAGGATTAGACACAACCTCATTTATTTTCTTAAGAAGAATTTCATAAAGCCTTTTGTCTTTTTTTCTTAACTTGTCTAGGACTCTATCTAATTGTTTACTTATTTTATATTGCCGAGGCATTTTTATCTAGACTCTATCTTCTTTCTTAATTCATTTATAGATCTAAAAGTCTCGCTATAACCCTCTTTTTCTATTCTCTTAAGTTTTTTTATATATTCTGGTCTTAACTCAAGATCTTCTTGATCTTCTATATATTTGGATACAACAAACTGTATAGCCTTCCCTTTATCTTTCAATCCATATTTGGCCTTAACTACATTTAACGTTCTGTTTGTATTCTCATCAATTTCAACTAATGCTTGTACCATATTATTCCTCCTTATTTCAACTAAGCCTAACTTATTTATAAATATTATTATTTTCATAAACCAAAAGCCTTATAAATCATCAAAAAAGCATAGTATGATAGCATTACAATTTACGAGAAGGCACTTGTAATTATACAACATTTCGCTTTTTCTATATAAGTGCTAAATACAAACAACAGGGAGAAAAATGAAATTTGAAGATTTTAAATTAAGTAATGAATTATTAAGAAATATAAAAGAAATAGGTTATGAAGAGCCTACAGACATCCAATCAAGATCAATTCCATTAATAATAGAAGGAAAAGATGTCATAGGGGAATCAGCTACAGGCTCTGGAAAAACATTAGCATTCGGGGCTATAATAGCAGAAAAAGTAATTCCAAATCAAGGGATACAAGCTTTAGTTATAACCCCAACAAGAGAATTAGCTAACCAAGTTAAAGATTCCTTAAAATTAATCTCAAAGCACAAAAATCTTAACATAACAGCAATTTATGGAGGAGTAGCAATAGAGCCTCAAATGAATATCTTAAGAAGAGCAGAAGTTGTTGTTTCCACTCCTGGAAGATTATGTGATCATTTACAAAGAAATACTGTTAATCTTTCAAAAGTTAATATTCTTGTATTAGATGAGGCTGACAGGATGTTTGAGATGGGTTTTATAGAAGATATTGAAACCATAATAAAATCATGTCCGAGAGAAAGACAAAATCTATTCTTCTCAGCTACTATCTCAGATAACATAAGAAAATTAGCTAGAAAATATATGAATGATCCTGTAAAAGTCTCAGCTAATAATATAGTAGATCCAGAAAAATTAAAACAAGTCTATTATAACATAACAAGGGGGATGAAATTATCATTATTAGTTTATTTATTGGAGCATGAGAAAGCTGGATTAGTTATGGTATTCTGCAACACTAGAAGGAATGTTGATTTCATAGTTAAGAATTTACAGCATAATAAAGTAAAGGCAATAGCAATCCACGGAGGATTGTCACAAAATAAGAGAAACAACACAATTGAATTGTTCAATGATGCTAAAGTCCAAGTTTTAGTATGCACAGATGTCGCTTCAAGGGGATTGCATATTGATAATGTTTCTCATGTCTACAATTATGACATTCCAAAGAATCCAAAAGACTATGTCCATAGGATTGGAAGAACTGCTAGAGCAGGAGAGGAAGGAAAAGTAATTAATATTCTATCTGAGGAAGATCATCCAAACATGTCTGCTATCTTAAAAGAATATACTTTCAAGATTGAAAAGATGGAAAAAGTGATGATTGAAAGGGTAAACACAATAAGAATAGAGGAGCAAAGAAATTTTAGAAGGGTTCCATTCCATAACAAATTCAAGAGAGGATTCTCAAGACAAAGGCAATACTCCAGACATTAATTATATTCATACATAAAAATTTATTAAGTTATAAAATAAATAATAGATTAATGTATGAATTGGAGATATCAACTTCTAAAATTGAAAAGAGGCTCAATAATTTCTTACAAAAATATCCAGCAATAAAAAGTAAACTAAAGAGATTACAACAAGATCCAAGAAGATCAATAAACGCACACTCACTTCATGGAGAATTTGAAGGGTTATGGAGTTGTCATTTGAGCAGAAATCCAGATATAGTGATGGTTTATTTTATAGATGATAAGAACAAAAAGATAGGTATATTAAGGGTTGGATCTCATACTGAAGTCTATTAAATAGAAAAAGATTTACCTTTGCCTTGTTTAAATGCTCTCAAACTCTCCTTTATCTCTTCAACAACTTGGGAATTTCTTAGCATTTTAAGCTCTTCTTCCATTGATTCTAATTTCTTTTTAGAGATATTTACCATTTCTTGCACCATATTAGATAAAGAGATTAATAGTTTATATAATTTACTATAAATATAATGTTACCCATAATTAACTACATTCCAAGCAGTTTATAGACTAAAAATGCAGGCCATACAATAGATTTTAGGATTGCAATTACTACTCCCCAAAATCCTGTTGATTGTTGTATATAATAAATTGCTGCTCCTACAGCACCCAAGCAATAAACCCCTCCTGAACTTTTATATACAACCTTAGTTCCTTTCCAGTCTTTCCACTTTTTTTTCATTTTCATTTCTTCTTCAACAATGGATTATACTTGTCCCATTCTATATAAGCTATAAATATATTTAATAAGGAAAATATCAAACCAGGAATAATTGACTTCAAATCATAAAAGATATGGAACAATAGAATATTAACAAGTATTGGAGCTAATAATATAGTGCCAAGTGCAACATACATTCCTGAAACAAACATCAATCCAACAACAATAAAAATTATTCCAATAACTGGATTTATGTACCCAGTAGAAGCTAATGATTCTAAGAATGATCTTGCTTCAGGAGAATAAAAATCTGGAATTGGCAAGTTCAAAAAGGACATTCCACCAAATACAATCAATCCCAATCCAAATAAGATCCTAACAGCAATTATTATTTTATTATTCATTAAAAAGATATAAACTTAGAATTATTAAATATTTTGGGTTAAAAACAGAGTTTATACATTAACATTCTTTCCATCTTCCATTATCTTTACTTCTTTTTTTGAATAACCCATATCAAATGCTAAAGAAGCCAGATTATTTAATTTTTCCAAAGGACCATGCGCTGGAATTATGCACTTTGGCTTAACCATATTTATCAAATCTCTTAAGTCTTCCCTATAAGCATGTCCAGAGCTATGAACATCCTTGAATACTCGAACATGCTTATTTTTCAATTCCCTTTCTAATTTATCCCTATTTCTGATGTTAATCTCAGCTGGAATTGTTCTATTGGAAAATATAACATGATCCTCTTTCATTAGTTCAAATGGCAATTGCCTTGAAGCTAATCTATCTAGGATAGATCCTGGCTCTCCTTGCCCCCCAGTGCATACAATTACATATTTATTTCTATTTTTATTAATCTCTTTTAATTTTCTTTTAACCTTATCAGAATATCCAATAACATCTGCCTTCTTTGAGAAATTTACTAATTTCAAAGATTCAGCTGCATCAATATACTTCATCATTGACCTTCCAAGAAATACAACCTTTCGGTTTAATTTTTCTCCGAATTCGGCCATTGATTTTAATCTAGAAATATGAGAAGCGAATGTTGTAGCTATTATTGCATTTTCTGAACTTTCAACTCCAAGCATAACATCTTTTAGCATCTCCTTGGCTACTTTCTCAGAAGGGGTCTTTCCTTCCTGATGGGCATATAAAGATTCTACAACAAGAGCAATTACATTCTCTTTTCCAAGCTGTTTCAATCTTTTGTAATTTGGTTTTTTCTGGATTACAGGAGAATTGTCAAACTTAAAATCATTAGCATATAAGATAGTTCCTTCTTTTGTATGCAAAGCAACTAAAGATGTTTGTAAAGTAGAATGAGTCATATGAATAAACTCAACATCAATATTATCCAACTTATAAGTAGAATTAGGATTCACCCCAATTAATTTATTATTTAACTTGACCCTTTCATTGATTAACTCATGTTTCAATACTTCCATTGTATACGGAGTTCCAAGTATGGGCGCATCATAATGGGGGGCTAAGAAAGAGGTAGCTCCAATATGATCCAAATGGCAATGCCCAAGAACAATGCCTTTTACTTTATCTTTTAAAGGTTGTAATATCTTATCATTAGGAATTGCTCCTAATTTTATCAATCCCTCTGTTGTAAGATTTCTTCTCTCTCCCCCGCCCTCTTCAAAGTCTACTAAAGCCGGGAGAAACATTCCCATATCTAATATGATAATAGAATCATTTACTTTCACAGCTGACATATTCTTGCCAACCTCGCTATAGCCGCCAACACTGAAAAATTCCATTTCTAAATGAAAAGAAAAAGGGTTTTTATATTTATTGGATTATAACAAAGCTTTATAATTATAATAAAATTAAAGTCTAAATGGTTGAATTTTATGAGTCTAAGAATATTGAGATGAGATTTACCCCACACATTATATTCACAATAGTTGATAGGATATATGGATATTGTCGTGAAGAAACCTCTAAATTTGATATATCAGTATCCAATTTGCAAGATCACGGATTTACTTATGCAACGGGCTCAGGAAGAATAATTGAGATAAATGCAGAAATAAGGGATCAAGAAAATAGAAGTAAATATGCTACTTTAGCAACATTAACTTTAAGTGAGGACAACAGTGAATTAGTATTGAAGATAAATTCACATAAAGGACTTATGGCTGATCCTGAAAAATTGGTAGAATCATTAAAACCTTACAAAAAGAGATGATTTATTTTTTTTAAACGTTGAATTTTTATTAAGAATATTTTTATAATTGAAAATAACATAATTTAGTGTCTGCCTATCATCAATCTGAAAATATAGAAATTAAGCTGGATCCAAGAAGAATACTTGGAATTATGGATTCAATAGATAAATATTGTCATGAAGAAACAAGGCAATATATGTTAAATAGATTAGAAGGAAAAGAATATGCTGTCACTGATTGGAATCTTAAGGGAAGGGTTGTAGTAGTTTATTCACAAACAATAAATCCCAAAAAGAGCAATAAAAAAAATAATAAAAAAATTGTCCTAGCTGAACTCGAGTGGGGAGCAGATCTCAATGAACTAATATTAAGAATATATGCCAATAAAAGGGTCTTAGTCGATCCTAAAAAGTTAGAGAAGATTGTAAGAAAAGCAAATATGTATGATTAGTTTATATCTTTTAATACCGGTTATTTTTAACATAAACTGCTACATATCCATCACCAAGTGGTTCTCCATGAGAATTAAAAGCGAGTTTTACAAGTTTTACCATTCCAAATCCATACTTAAGTTCATGCTCTAATAATATACTGTCTTCTGTTCGATAGACCCTTCTTTTCCCATTTCCGCCATCAGACACCATACAGTTTAACAAGAAATCCCAGCCTTGTTTTTCTAGTTCCTTTTCTAGATTACTTTTAACCCTTTGTCTCTGCCTGCTCTCTACTCTCATGTTAATGCATTATGAATGGAAAAAATCTGTTTATAAGGCTTATCATAATTTAGTTGATTTGAGCTTTGAGGGGGTTGTGATATACCACCCATACTTTTCATCACCCTTATCTGAAATAATTCCATGACTTATAAGAAGTTCTGTATAAACCCCAGTACCAAATATTCTGATGTTATCTAATGTTTGATCATAAAATTTTCTGGCTGGTTTTTTGTCAAACTCCCCTTTAAAATCATAGACACAAACACATACCCCATCAAATTCCATCTTATGTATGGAAGGATGGTTCAAAAGAATTTTTCCATATTCTAGAATTTCAGTCCTTAGATCGCCATTACTCATATGACCATTATTTAAACTCTTAAAATGAGCAGCCATAACATCCAGCAAGACATTCGAAAGTTCTTTGTTCCTTAGTAAGATTATACCCAGTCCTCATTCATTGGCAAATTGCCTTTATCACGAGCATTAAATATCATATGATTCATATATAAACCTTACGTTAAAATTTTAATTTATCTCCCGGCTTAACTTTAATGGAATGTGTAGACTCCAAAATATATTTTGCTTTTTTTCTCGGCATTACAAAGGGGGTAAATGGAAGGATATTATTTTTTATATCAACTACTTTTTTGTTTTTATCAAGCCAGATAACATTTATCGGATAGAATACAAAGAACATGTCTATAGCTGAGTTTATCCTTGATTCTTCTCTTAATTCAAGTATAAGGATTTTGTTATTTTTCCTTGAGAATCTCAATCCAATAAACCTAAGTATTGGGCTTCTATAAATTGTATAATTCTTCAGTTTCATTTATGCTTCAACAGATGCAACCTTTCCCTTGCTGCTGACAATAACATTAATACCAACCCAAATACTATTCCTAATGGATAAAGCCTTGGTACAAAGAAAGAAAAAATAATTAAGATAGCCCCTATAAAGAACATTGCCTCAAATGCCCTATGGCGATTCTTCATATAATTTTGATTCATTAATCATTTATTAACTCTTGTTTTACTTTTATAATAGTAAATTGAGTAAAGAAATAATTAAATATTAATTCATTAGAGTTAATGGATGAAAAAGAGGAAAGTGACAAAAGAGAAGGATTTGGGAATAAAAAAGGAGCTGTCAATACTAGCTGTATTAACCTTATTTTTAATCATCTTCTTTTTGATAAAGCCGGATTATACCGGATATGTTATCTATCAGCCAAGCAATTATAGCTGGAGCCTGGATAATCCTTCTGATTATGTTTATGATTCTAATTTGATAAACATAAGTAACGGAGAAGCATCTTTAATTCCAATAATAACAATTGAATCATGGACAACAACAAATGAGATTGGATATAATGTACAGCAAGCATTAAGTAATGGGGAAGACAAGACAGAAAAAGTTAATGCATTAGGTGATAATAAAAAACATAAAATAAAACAGGACAAGATATTTGATGTAATATTCGACGGGGATTTGGCAAATGAGGACATAATCAATATCTACATAAATGATGGAGATGGTTCTGATGTTTATTTATGCGATGCCTCTTTGTCATGCTCATCCCCTGGTTATGGATTAGTTCATTTCAATGAGGATCAAGAAGGGATGTATAGCATAACAATAGCAAATCTTCCATCACAATCAAATTCATTCTCTATAAATGTACAAAATGAGGTAGAGGTTGATTATATAAATGCAACCCATTTTGAGATAATAAATCATGAATCGACAAATATTACCTATCCAAACTCAGCATCATTAGAGACAAATGATATGGGATTAACAACCCCCCATATATTATTCAGTTCAGAATATATGGGAGAGATAACCTATGAATATTCAATAGATTCTGGAAACAGTTGGATTAGTATTCCGGAGAATAATATTTCATTTGATAATCAAAGTAATATAAGATTCAAAGCCAATTTGATTAGCGACGGATTATCAACCCCAGTATTAAACAGTTTCGGGATAGATTATAATTCAGAAATATGTGAAGAGTCATGGGCATGCACAGAATGGAATGAATGCTCCCAGGATACAAAAACCATGGCAAGAATATGTACTGATGCAAACGTTTGCGGAACATTAACAATTAAGCCAGCAGAAACAATTGACTGCTTCCCGGATTATTATGATATAGACAATATGGATATATTATCGATAGAAGCAAACAAATTGACAAAGATAAACAAGACAGATGTTGTTATAGACTTATTGACAACAGAGAATATAACCGGATCAAGACTAACTATAGAATTATATGAAGAGCATAATAGCACTAAGCCAAAGCCATCATTGAAATTTGTAGATATCGAGGGTAATCAGTCATTGATAGAATCATTAAACTCAACAAGCGTAAAGATTTATTATACAGATGAGGAAATAAAAAATCTTAATTTGTATGAGGACTCATTAAAAATATATTATTACAATGAGAATTTATCAAGCTGGGAAGCCCTTGAATCAACAGTAAATACAGAAGAGAATTATGTTGAGGTTAATCTAACCCATTTTAGTACTTATGGGCTATTTGGGGAGAATATAGAGCAAGATAATCCTCCCCAAACATCAAGCTCAAGTAGTGGAAAGAAAAAAGAATCTGTTATAACAAATAATGTTGAGCAGCAAGAGCAAGAAAATGTAATAGAGAAAGATGTTAAAGAACAAGAAGAATCAACAATTTTTGAGCCTGAAAAAAGCGCACAAATAGAAGAAATATCCGAACAGCCATCTGAAATAACGGGACAAGCAGCAAGAGAAATAAACAATCAGGACATGAGATTAGTTGTTGCAGCAATAATAATTTTAGCCATAGCCTCTGTATTCATGTTAAAAGAATTATATCCATTTTCTAAGCTTAAAAAATAAAAGCATAATAGTAACAGAAAGTATCATAATCCCAAGAGAAATCCAAAATCCATAGTCACTCTGTGATAAGGGTAATACTCTAAAATTCATCCCATATATTCCTGTTATAAGCATAGGCATCAATAATAATGATGCTATTACAGTAAAACTTTTCATAACCTCATTAAGCTTGTTTGAGATAGAACTTAGATGGATTTCAAGCACACTTGTCAATCTATCCTTTATTAATTCCTCTGTATCAATAAGCTGTGATATCTCTATGAACATCATATTAAACATATCTTTCTCTTTCAACAAAGGAACATTTCCTTTAACAATAATTTCTATAACCTCTCTGTTGCTTGTCAATGCTTTCCTTAGATAGATCATGCTTTTCTTCAATACAAACATCTGTTCCATGTTACTATCCAATTTTATGGCCTTCTCCTCTACATGATCTAATTTAATATCAAGATCTTCAATTATTCTTGAGAAGTCTCTTATCAATCCTAATATTATCTCATATACAATATGATTTAGCTCATGATGGAGATGAGATTCTTGCTCTATTAATGATTTAAGGGATGGTATCTCATCTTTATGTATAGTAATTATAAAATGCTTTGAAACTATTACCCCTATTGGAGAGATTGATGTGCCGTTCGTAGCCCTTAAGATGATTAAGCTGTATTTATCCCTTATGTCTACTCTTGGTTTTTCCCTTGAGTCTAAGGTATATTTAAGGTCGTTCAAGCTTATCTTTATCTTCCTGTTTATCTTATTGATCTCATCGCTATTTGGATTAATTACGTCAATCCAGTAAAAATTCTTTGATATGTTTACCCTATCAAAGTCTAGAAGTACTGACCCTTTTTTTGAAATGCTCAATGCATGAAGCATAAAATGAATATAATTTTACCCATATAAATATTTATTGATTAATCTCTCTCAGATGAATCAATCCTAATAAGAAAGTTAATGCTGCTATTGGGATTATCATAAGCTCTATTCCTATCAATAATGAATTAACAGGCAATGCATCAATGAAGTCATCAACAGCATTGAATATCCCGGCTGATAATAATGAATCAAAAGCAATTACAACTGCTATGAAGAACATTCCCATTAATATTAAGTTTATGACATCATTGGCCTTCTCATTCTCAAATCTCTTGGATCTTATTATCAAGAATATTGCAATTATGATTAATATTAATGATCCAAAGTTTAACCCAAACAATATTTCATCTATCATATTCCCAACTTTCTCCTTTGTGATCTTACTCTGTCTTTCTCTTGCTCAATTTTATCTTCTTGATCCTCTAATTCATCTAATCTGTCAAAATATTCTTTCTTTTTCTGCTTTAGTTTTTTCCATTCTTGCTCAATCTCTTTCTTTTCTTTGTTAATTTGATTCCTCATTGAGTTCAATCTGTCAATATTGCTCTCTATCCTGTTTTGTTTAACATCAAAGTCATTATAGATCTTCTTGTCTTTTTCAACTTTCTTTTTTAGTTCATCCAGCTTCTTTGCTTCCTGTTTAAGCTTGTCTTCTTGGCTCTTTAGTTTTTTAGCTGATTGGTCTAATTTATATCTCTCATCTTCAACAAGGTCTTCCTTTGAATAAAGCTCATTTTCCTTCTTTATTATTGAATCTTCTCTCTCTTTCAATTTCATCCTTAGGCCATTAATATATTCCTTGTCATCAACTATTGCTTCCTTGTCATCATACAATTTATCTTGTTCATCCCAAATTTTATCCCTTGTTTTTGTCAGCCTTTTTTCTTCCTTTTTGATGAACAATTTGTCATTCTCGACACTCTGTTTCAATGCCTCAATCCTCTTGGCTTCTGCATCCAGTTTTTGTTTTTGCTTTTCTATTCTCTTGTCTTCAGATTCTATCTTGAATTTTAAATCATCAATCTCCTCTTTCTTATCTTCTATCTCATCTTCTAAGTCCATAATCCTTTTCTCTCTCTCTTTTATTTTCTCAAGCCTTGGTCTTATACTCTTTTCTTCCTTCTCGAGCTTCTTTCTTTGATAGTTTATGTTTGATGCCTGCTCTTCCAATTGTTCTTTTTTATCCTCTAACAAAAGCTTTTCTCTTTCAACCTCTCTTTCTCTTTTTCTTATGTTCTTCTTCTCTTCCTTTATCTTGTCAAACTTTTGATTCAACCCTTTCTCGCTGTCTTCTAACGCTTTCCTTTCTGCCCTTAATTTAACTTTTTGATTTTCTATAGCTTGTTTTTCTTTTTCTAGCCTTCTTATCTCAGGCATTAGAACTTTTCTGTCTATCTCATCCTTCAATGGATTTTCAACATTTGGATCCAATAATTGCTCAATCTGGAATCTTCTTTTTCTCTCATTTATCATTAACTCCTTACTAGAGTATATAACAATGCCAAGAAGTATCAAAAATTGCAATCCAGACTGTATTGGCACCCTTATAAAATCCAAGCTAGGAAAGAATGATAATGCCCTTAACATGAATACAACACCCAAAAGCAAGACAAATGTCAATAAATTTCTAACCCTAAATAAGCTGTCTTTTCCATTCCTCTTCAGATTAAACCATAAAAAAATAGCTATTAGGAATAATAATGCATAAATAAAACCCTGATAACTAGCTATATTATTTAAAGTTTCAAAGACCATTTTATCACTCTTGTATAGTATACTATTGTTACTATCTGCTATAAATAATATATAAAGATTATGTTGATTTATTAGTTATGATTTTTCTTTAATAATTTCTTGTCTAGGGCTTCCTTCATAAGATTTTTATAAATTTTATAAAATAGCTTATTATCTTTAACGTATTTTATCTTATAATCATCAACATCTTCAGCGGTTATATACTATATATTTTAATACAAATCCTTGTTTTCTAAATGAATTAATGCCATTTGAACAGCCTGTTTAGTATAATCTTTTCTACTCATTCTCCCTTTTGTTAACATACCAATCGCACCTTCAGAGGAACCAATTTTCCTATCAGCAGTTAATCCCAATCTATAAAATGCTTCATTTGCATCTATTCCTTCTTCATGAATCATTTGCGTAACTTTTTTTGGAAATTCGAAAGCACATGACAATCCCAAGTGATAATCTTTACCATCATAAATAGCACAAACACAAAAATCCATACTTCCTGTTTTTGTCTGCGGAACAACCATTAGTCCACTCTCTATCCCGAAACTATAAATGCAGCCATTAAAAACTGCTTTAGCTCTATTTATAGCACCTTGAACAGTTTCTTCTAATGATTTTGGCTGTTCGCTTACTCCAGAGTTAACTTCCATTTCTATAATTTCATAATTCGCTAAGTCTTGATAATTCCTTAAAACCTCTTTAACAGCTTCTACTTTAACGGGATTTTTAGAAGCAATATTTATTCTCATATAATTTTAGTTATAGATTGTTATAAAAATATTGTTATACTGATTTTCCAATAATTGATAGGATATATAAAAACAATAATGATAGTGTCAGAGCTTAGAAGAATTGTCAAAGACAATTCAAAGCCACATCAGAGATGTGGTGTCTAAGTGGCTCCACTATCGGTGCTATTATTAAACATTCATTTTAAAAATATTCTTATTTAGTTATGGCTATACCAAAATATTAATTTATTTTTTTTCTTTGAGTCTAATCTTACAAATCCGAATCTCAAGAATTGCACAACCTCTCCAATCTTGATCTTTTTAGCATCTTTCTCAGCTAATCCCTTAACAATATTTTTATCAGGCATTAATATTTCGACTTCCACTAAATCTTTTGAGACAGGCAGCCAATGTATCAATTTAGCATCTAAATTTTGATCCAGTTCTTTTGAGACAAATTCATTATTCTTAAAATTAAAGATATGCATTAATCTATAATATTTATTTTTCTCAATATTGTCCATTACATAAAATTCATTTCCTACTTTGAATTTCCTTGAGCCTAATTTTTCATTGTCTGGATGGAATTGGACTTTTACTTCTTGATTTGGAGCGTTCTTTATGTTTATTTTAATTGGATTTTTTATGAAGAAATATCTCTTAGCTTCCTTGTCCAATAATCTTTTGTTATGTATTATTAACTCTGACCATTCTAATTCTGATTCGGCCTTTGACATTCCGGTAGATAATACAAAATTTTTTATTGCATCCGGAGTAAATCCTCTTCTTTTTAATGCAGCTATTGTTGTTAAGCTCGGATCATCCCATCCCATTAATTCCTTTTTCTGGATCATCTCCCTTATGATTCTTCCAGAGCTTGGAACCCCTTTTAGATTAAATCTCGCAACCTCATATATTTTAGTCTCATTAAATCCCAGGGTTTTTTGTATAAATCTGTGCAATTCATTTCTCAATTCAAATTCCTTGCTCCTTATTCTATAAGTTACTCCCTCTAATGAATCCATAACAGAATTCTCGAAATCATATGTAGGCCATACGATATGCTTTTTTATTCTTGGATGCTTCTCATTTATTATTCTAAAAATTATAGGATCCCTCATTGTTGAATTTTGATGTTTCAAGTCAATTTTTAATCTTAGGACATATTTTTTTCCTTTAAACATTTCTTTCCATAATTTCATATTTTCATCTGGATTATTTTCCCTGTCATCGCATGGCTTTCCTTCAGCCCTATATTTTCTTATCAATTCCAAAGAGTGCTTGCATACATATGCTTTGTTTTCTTTGATTAATTTCTCAGCCAATGAATAAAATTTTTTCATATTATCAGAGGCATAAGTTATTCTATCCGGCTTTATCTCAAGCCATTTCAGATCATCAAGATAAACTTTATAGAAATCTTTCTTGACTAAATTTGGATTTGTATCTTCAAATCTAAAGATAAACTTTCCTTTGTTTTGTTTAGCTAATTCATAATTAAGCATTAATGATTTTATATGACCTATATGGGAATATTTGCTTGGCTCTGGGGGAAATGCTGTCACAACTTTTCCCTTGATATCAAAGCTGTCAAATAATCCCCTCTCTTCTATCTTTTTTTCCAATAATTCTGGAGCTAACTTCTCTAGTTGTTTTTTTTGCTCTTCAAAACTTAATTTGTTCACTTCATCAACTATTTTTTTGACTTCAATAGACAACTTTTTCTTGTCATCTACTTTAATCTCAGAGAAAACTTTTCCTATTACTGCTCCAATATTCGCTTTTCCGTTATAACGGACGGCGTTCTGTAATGCATATTTAAGTATTGAATCTTTCATAATCATAGAAAAATAAAGAAAGATTATTTAAAAATGTTGTTTGATTATGCATGCATCAATGTCTTCTCTAACGTAGAAGGAAGTATCTCACTAACATTGATAGGACCCTCAGAAATAGATACCAATTGATTTTCACCATTTTTAGTATCCCTCCCGTAAATTCTTTTAAATGCTACTAATGTGTTTCGGAATTTATCATAAACTTTTCCTGGAGGTAATGGAATAAATGGTAAATTCTCATTAGGCTTGTATTCAACATGAATTGTCCTAACTAGTCCATCACCCCCATATTCTGCAATAACTCCCATACCCGCATTAGAATATGGTGTTGATTTTATCTGATAAGACTTAACAGGGTAGCCAGCCTGGCTGTAACCCACTGCAAGTCTTATTGCATTTCTTGTCTTTAATCCTATTCCCTCATCAGGATCGTCTGGATCAATCTCTTCTTTTGTTGATAAGAAGCCCTTTGGCAAATAATGACTAAATGAAATATCCTCTAATGATTTTATATTTGGATTAAATTCTCTTACCCTGGTAACTTTAAGATTCTTGCCATCAAAAACATAAGCACTTTCTCTTGCTTTTTTAGCCTGACCATTATGATTATTATCACCATTACGACTTTTGCCTATATATCTTAAAAGATCATGTTCATCATATATCTCAACCATTGGGGGTATTACTTTGTCTAAAACTATCTTATCCTCTTTCAACCTCTTTGCTAAAACATCTCCATCCTCTAGAACTAAGAATCCATCAAGATGCTGATTTTCATTTCCCCCTTCCTCTATAAATTTGCCAAATCTTGAATCTAATCTTCCTCTAACTATTTTAGCATATTTTAACCATTCAGGAAGGTTATGTTCAAATTGATATAAACAAAGTGCCTTAAAAACGACACTTCTATCTATGTTTTCCATATATCAGATAAGAAAGTTCTGTATATATAGGTGTTTGTGGCTATTTTTTATATTTATCCAAAAATATAGAAATATTTATTAATTTATAAAAAATATTATAAAATTAATGATAAAAAGTGATTATAACCTTATCTACCTATGCTCAGAAAATGCAAGGATAAGCCTAAAGGAGCTCTCCCGTTATCTAAAAAAAAGCCCCCAAAGGCTCAGATATTCAATTTCTAGCTTGAAAAGGGATAATTTTATAGGGGCTCCATTCTGTATCTTTGACTATTCTTATTTTGGGTTAATATTATTTAGGGTATACTTCAAAGCAGGGTATATTAGTGAACAAGATAAAACAAAGATAATTAATGAGCTTTATAATAACCCATACATAGTCTCAATATATGATTTAATAGGGGAATATGATATTGTGATAGAATTTGCATGTCCTAATTCCTCAAGATTCAATAAAGAGCTGAAAAAGATAACAACATTGACTCCAGTACTTAATGAATATAAAGTAGTGTTGAACATAGTAACTCATATGTATCCGAGGAATTATCTGCAAAATAACATAAATCAGTATAATATAAAATCAGAAAGGATAATCGGAGGAGACAGAGATATAGAAAAATTCAATGTAAAGGAAATGGCTGTGATGAAAAATTTGTTGATAAACCCAACAATGAGGTTTGTTGATCTTGCAAATGAATCCGGATTAAACATAAAGACAACAAGATCTATATTTAACATATTGACAAAAAGAAATATCATAAAAGGATTCAAGCACATAGTAAACACAAATAAGTTAGAAATAAACAAGAGCAGATTATTCCTAAAGTTGCATAATATAAGCATAATAAGGGAAGATGAGCTTATGGATCATTTATTAAAAACAAAAGAGGTAGTTCAATCTAACAAGACTGTAGGGGATTGGGATATGGAAGTTGATATAGAAGCATTAGACAAAAATGAGATAAGAAATATTATAATGCAGATGAGAGAGGAATTTAAGGATGTTATCGAGAGATACAATATTATAGAATTTTACAACTATTACAAGAGATCTTATCTCCCATTATATTTGTTTAAAGAGGAATCATAATGACTTCATTAAAAATATTGAATAATAAGGAAAAGAAAAAAATAATAGAATTAATGAAAAATTGTTATGGAATATCAGAAATAAAATTAGATTATGTTTTCATGAAGAATAAAGATGACAAAGTTTATTTATTAAGCAAAGACTTCAGCAAAATTGATACAGATAATATAAGAATAAATTCTATTGGAATGTATTTTGCAAAATTATATCCAAACGGAATAAGGTTAAGCATAGAAGGATCTCAATTAATCGGGCCACTTGCAAAGAAGAATGTATTGGAAGTTAATAATGATGAAGTAAAAAATTGGGTGAAGGGTTATGATATTTTAACAGATGAAAGATTCAATGGTTATGTCATAATGAAAAATAATAATGATTATTTCGGCTCAGGATTTTACAGGGAAGGAAAAATAGAAAATATGATACCAAAAGACAGGAGAATCAAGAAGTAGATTTTGAAAAATTACATCCTTTATTCAAGCAACAACTGCTGCATAATGGTTTTGTTTTGCATACGGTTTTTCCGTGCATAACAATCAATGCATGATATTCCTTAAATAAATCAGCATCTTTTTTCAAATTGTTCATAAATAGATTTTGTAATTCATCATAACTTTGTTCTTTAAATCCTAATCTATTAAATATTCTTTTTGTATATGTATCTATAACAAATATCGGTTGATTATAAGAATATAATAATATTGAGTCTGCTGTCTCTTTTCCGATTCCCCAGACATTAAGCAAATTTTCCCTGTTAATTTGTTTTTTTGAGTCAAGAAATTTGATAAACTCCTTTAGCTTCTTTGCTTTTTGGTTATGATAACCGGAACTTTTGATTATCATCGCTAATTTTTTAACATTTATCTTTCTAATTTCTTCTTGAGATAACAAATTATGCTTTATCAGATTATCAAGAGCTTTCTCAACATTTATCCAGTTTGTATTTTGGGTCAGTATAGCTCCCACTGAAATCTCAAATTTTTTTTTAGATGTTTTTGTAGGCCACCATTTTCTTGGACCATGCTCTTTTAATAGAATTCTGTATATCTCATCAAATTCCAACATGGATACCATTTCCATATTTTTCGCTTGTATACTCATAAAATGTCTTTTTACCATGATAAGTATCACTATTATTAGTATCATATTCAGTAACTCTAAGTTCAGCAATTACTAATCCTGATTGTCTTGGAATAGTTAGATGATAAACATCACGAGTTATAGATACTAAAGGAATTTCATTTTCTTTTGCAACGATAACCTCACTCATCTCTTGGCCAAGCCAATTAACAGCAATAAGTTCTAATGCTCCGGATAATACTAAAAAATCTTCTGGATCTTTAGACAAATCTAATCCTTTATGAAAATGATCTGCTCCGCGACTACCATGTGAATATTTGCCCAAAAGTATATCTTTTAATGGTCTCTGTTTAAATTTATCGATCTTATGACATAAATTAAATAAGGATTTTCCATTACCATTATAATTAGGGATTATTATCTTAGTCTCTACACCTTCAATAACCATACATAATTAGAAAATAGTTAATTTATAAAACTAATGTTTATATTTCATCTTTAATTAACAGATATAATAATATAATCCCGCCAATTGTTATAAAACTATCAGCTATATTAAATGCAGGCCAAAAGCCAAAATCAATAAAATCTCTTACATATCCAAAGAAAATTCTATCTATTAAGTTCCCAATTGTTCCGCTGAGAATAAAGCCAAGTCCATAAACAGCATAATTATTTTTTATAACAAACAGATAATAAGAAATAATTACTAAGACAACAATTGAAATTAAGATTAATAACAAATTATATCCTTTTAATATACCAAATGCCGCTCCCGTATTCTCAACATAATTCAATCTGAAAAATCCAAAGCTAAAATCAAATAATTTAGAATAGAATTTAGTCAATTGGTCAATTATGACAATTATTATGATAATTATCCAAGATCTCATATAACTTTTTTTATTGATTCTTCAATCCTTTCAATTCTTGCATTCAAGTTCTCTAGCCTAGCGTTTATCAGATCAAGCTTACTTAAAACAATCTCAATGTCTCTTTCGTCATAACTGGATTTCCCATAGAACTTGTCCTCTATCTTTGGCTCTTCTTTTTTTCTGAATAGACTAAAAGGCCACATTATTTTGTACTCCTCAAATTTAAGAAAGCCTTCGCTTGGTTAAATACATCATATGTCTCTGCCCTTAATTCCGCAGAATATTTCTCTATCTTTGTACTTAGAATATAATGATCATATACTGCCCTCACAAATTTAAGGAAGAAATTCTTCTCCCACCTGTCTTCATAATCTTTTTCGAGAAAAGACTCAAATTTTATGCTACAAACCCCTCTGCAGGCTATACAATCTTTTAATTGTACATCCTCAACATCATTCAATTTTAGTCTTACTTCTATATGGAATTTTGTATAATCATCAACTTTCCTTTCTGCTTCCCACTTTATAGAATCGCTTTTTTCTCCGCCTTCTTTCATACTATCGATATATTCTTTTTCATAGAAATCATAGTTATGCAGATCAAACCAAGATTTTAATAATTTATACAGATCAGCAAAATTGAAGATTGCTTTTTGCTCTATCCTCAATGCTGGAATTACATAATCTATCTCTGACATGATATTGCAATGTTTGGTTTATTTTTAATTATTTCGCTATGTATAAACATTAAGAAACTCCTTTATCTCCTCTACTAAACCATAAAACTTATCATATAAATCAACTTTATACTCCTCAATCCTCTTTTTTATGATAAATCTTTCATAAATTTCCATGAAATAGCTCTGTTTCCCTGTCCTCTCCAATGCCGCGCTCATCCTTATATCAAAATCTGCCCTCTGCAGCTTTATTTTTTTATCATCCTTTTGTATCTCGACATCTCTTAGTCCAACAAATATAAAAGTCATAGTTATCACATAGATAACGTCTGTGCTTTTATTCTTCCTGCAGTCCCATGTAAACTCTATTTTCTTTGCTCCTCCCGGAAGTATTGTTTCTATATACTGCTTTTCATTAGTATCTCTCCAATAACCATTAAATTCAAGCCATCTTTTCACCCACCTATAGAATTCAGATGTATCTAAAATCCCAATATGCCTTATCCTAATTGATGGTGCTACAGTAATTCTCCTAATCATAAACTAACCTCTCTTTATTGTCCATAATTATGAAGATAAAGTCCCATTATCTCTTTTACATTATTATGCAATCCTATCAAATCTACATATAACTTGGCTTCATACTCTCCTTTTATTTTATCTTTAATGATGTAATTATTGTAAATTAAATTGAAGAATCTTGCCATAAAATTTCTGTTCCACCTGTTTTTATAGTCTAAATACAAATAAGCTTTAAAATTAATGTCTATAAATCCCTTATCAAGAGTTCTGTTCTTTATTTTTACCTTCTCCATCTCTATTATAAAAAGAAAAACATCAATATGAAATCTTACATAGCCATCAATATCCCTGTCAGACTTCATTCCAATCATAACTTCATAACCTTTATCCTTGGTTTTGCTCTGTGTTTCAGTTAATTGGAAGATATAATTTCTGTCTTCAACATATCTTTGTATTGACTTTATCAAATCTTTAAGATCGTATATTCCTCTTCTCTGTATCCTGATTCCACTGCTGGACATTATCCAATGCTGTCCCCTCTTTATCATAATAATAAAGTTATGTCCTAAATTAATAAATCTTTCTTAATTTAAAAAAACCTTTATAAGATATAAAATTCTAATAATAAAATGGCTAATAATCTATTTACAGAATTGTTTTCTCCAGCAGGAAAAAAAGTTGAGAAAGTAGAAGACATGTCCGTAGATGAGATAAAAAAAGAAGCTTATGATAGATCAGATCCAGTTGATTTTCTTAAAAAAGCTGTTGATAAGATAAAAGATATAAATAAGAAAAGGCAAGTGAGAGAAATCCTTATATCAGAGATAAAAAACAAAGGAAAGGGTGTAGAATATTTTCTTGGTTATGATTCAATCTCAGAAGGATTAGAGCCAGTATATTTTTGGATACTAGATTTCTTAAGAAACAGACCACCCGCAGGATTAGGATTTGAAGTCGACAAGACAAAAGAAGATTTTGAAGCTTCAGTTGGTTCAGCTTTCTACGGAGACATCGGCTCAAGGGCAACAAGGATGCAGGAGCAAGCAATGAAGATGCTTGGAACAATCAATACTGTTGTGAGAAGCATGATAAATCTTATTTATGATCTAAAAGAGTTCAAGATTAGATTAGAGACTTATGATGAATTAAAATCTCAAGATCCAGATAAGAAAAAAGCAGCCAAGCTTGGATTAAAACAAGTTTGGCTTGATAATGTAGACATAAAAAGAGGCAGGGGAGCAATACATTCATTGTCACAACAGCTTAACTTTGTCACAATAAGGGATGCTTTCTTATATGCAGATAGTATAAAACAAGTTAATTCAATGGATTTGAATGACAGAGTCAAGAGAATATTAATTCCTAGATTAGAAGAATATCAAAAATGGGAAGAATATTCTGAAAGGGAATTAAGAAAAAGATTCAATATAGAAAGATCTTATCTAAAATCACAGGTAGCGTCATTAAAACTATATGCTGACTGGACAAAGCCATATTTGATAGCAGCCCAAAAACTTGGGATGAAGGATTTTAAAAGTCCACATATAATTTCTGTATTCAACAATATGGAAATTCATTTATCAATGTTCGGAAAGAAATTGATAAACATACAAGATATGATAGACTCGAGAGAGCTTCCTGAAAGAGCAGAGTCAAATGCAAAGTATTATGCATGTGTTGAAGTGGAAATAATGTTCAGAAGTGTTCCTTATGGTGTAAGGCAATCCCAAACAGGGGTTCAGTACACCCAAGGTGGAAGATCTGAAGCAAAAATAAGGTCTTATGTTTTTAAGGAAGATGATTTAAAATATTTAAAGGAGCAGGAATTATTCGAGGGATTAGAATTAGTTGATGAGATAGCAGGAACTGCACTAAGGGAGATACATGATGATTTACAGGAATTTATAAGAGATGAGAAAAGAGAAGAAAAAAAAGAGAAAACTACCCCTATAGTAAAATCTATTTATCAAGCTACAAAGGATTTGACTGTCCCGATTAAGGATACCATTGATATATTCAGGGATTTATTAAAAATTGAACTGTCAGATGAATTTATAGAATCAGAAATGAAGAAAAAAGCTGCTGGAACAGCAGCTGGGAGTGCATTTACTCTGTATGATGTTTATAAAAAAGCTCATGGAATGTTAAGCTGGTGATTAACCTAAAAATATCCTTAAATTTTCATTCATAGGGGGCTTTCTTAATTTTTTTATTGCTTTATTTTCCGTCTGTCTAACAGCTTCCCTACTAATATTTAAATAGTCTCCGACTTTATCCAAAGTCATAAGTTCTTTTTGGGATGTGATGTATCTACTTCTTATTTTATGTATTTCTCCAGTACCATCATCTATACCATATCTTAACCTAATAACCATTTGGAGATCAGACGGTAAATTGGATATTGACTTTTCAAGCGTGTCATTTAACTCATTCTTTTCGTTAAACTTTCCTTCATCTAGATTAACAGAAGGCAATAATTTTTTATCAATTCCTGTTAATGAAATTAATTCAATCTTTGATATTTTTCTATCAACAACTCTTTTTGTTAATTTAACATCTCTCAACTCTACGGGGAATACTTCATCCTCACACATTGGAATTCCATTAGCAGTATAAAAATCACAGATCATAAATCTATGTTTTTCAGTAGGGTATTCTCTCATACACTCATAAGCGTTATAAGCTACAGGATAAATTCCTATTTGTTTAGCTGCTTCTATTTGTTTTAATCCCAATTTCTCTCTAGCTTTAACTAAAGCAGCATTCTTCAATCTAGCTTCTACTCTAACCTCAAAATTCTCGCCTATTTCGCTATATTTATCCATAAAAAGATTAATCAAAACTAGATTATAAATCTTACGATTCTTGATTATCTCTCAGTAGTAAAAATTAATATTATGTTTAATTTTAAATTTGTAAGTATGATTTTATGTTAACTTTTCAAGTTTTATCTCATTTTCATAAGTTAAATTTTCTACTTTAATTCCATCTTCAAATGCCTCGGGATGATTAATCAAATCCTTAAGGCCTTTAATTAATTCCTTAGTAAAATGAAATAATTTTTTATCATATCTAAAAAACGGTGTTATTATCCTATATGAATCCCCATCTATAAATTTATAATTATAAGGAAAGACAACTTCTCTTTGATCTAAAGAGATATCTGGATTTAAAGTTATAGCATTATATATTATTAAAGTATATTCATTTTTATCTGATACGAATAAAGCGGCATGTGCCAAATAAAGTTTAGATAGATCTAAAAATAATTTAGATTGTTCTAGTTTTTTAGATTCTACGACAGCTAAGTCTTTATTTTCAATTGCAGATGAAAGAATAAAATAATTAATCGCTATTTTAGCCTCTAAAGAGTGTATATACAAATCAGTAAGATTTTTTATTTTGTTGGTTGTGAACTCTATAGTCATATAAAAATAGATTATGCAACAAGTTTATAACCCTAACTACTAACAATATTTATAAGTTATAAATTCTTTAATATTTAATGTCAGAAGAAGAGAAAAATAACAAGAAGAAGCAAGAAAAAGAAGAAACAATAGATGATTTAGTTGAAACTGCAGAGGTTATCAATACAAGACCAACAATATTAAGCGAGGAAGAAAATAAAACAGAACAAGTAGAACAGCAAAGATTCATCTCAAGAAATGATTCATTGGAAGATACTGCAGCAGAATCTCCTGCTCCAAGAAGGGAAACAATAGATTATGATCCAATAACTCCTCAACTAAGCCCTCTAAATACAAGGGATGAAGAAGATAAAGTCGACTTAAAATATCATCCTGAGAAACTTTATGAACCCAAATATTCTCATGACAAGATAGGAGAAAAGAAAGAAGAAAAAAAGGAAAAAATTTATACAACAAAGAGGGAGATAATCTCATAAGATGGTAGATATGTTTTTTGATAAATATAAGGGAGCAATGGACTCTAAGTATTATATTCCAAGTGGATCATTTGCCTCTACAACAAATCCACAGACAGCAAATCAGATAGCTGAAGCTACCCAGAAATTAAATGCTGGAGTTATGGGAATAGATATTTCTCAAATTAGTCCAGATATATTCCAAAGTATTCCTAAAGAGCATTTTACTGAGATAGGAAGATTGACAAAATTAACTGGAGCTGAGGTTGATCTACATGCTCCTGTACAAGATATGGATCCAGCAGGATTCTCAAGGGAAGGATGGAGTGAACAAAAGAGATTAGAAGTCCAAAGACAATTTGAAGATGCCTTAGAGAAAGGACATTTATTGGATCCAAAAGGAAACATTCCAGTTAACTTTCATGCTTCTGGGGGTGTTCCTGGAAAAACATGGAGAGATATTAAAAAAGAAGACTTGAATAAATTTGTAGATAAAAAAGAAGCTGAGAGGGCCATCAAAAATAATATGAAGATTGAAGATACAATGGGAATAGTCAACCAAGAAACTGGACAACTACAACAATTAAGATATGATGTAAGAAAAGGTTTTGGTGGAAAAGATGAGATATGGACTCCTGAGAGAAGGAGAAAGTCATTAAACTTAACAGAATGGGAGAGGGGAAATCTACAATTATTCACATTACAAAAAGAAAAAGCAGAGATACAAGAAAGATTGATTAATCAGCAAGCAGGCATTGGGCCAATAAGGGATAGAATAGAAAAAGGACTTCATTTGTCTGACCAACAAAAGGAAGAGTTTAGTATGATACAAAGCAGGATTAATTCATTACAATCGCATATAGATGAGATTGAAAGGAATATTGGGACTCAATTGATTGATATAAATGATAAAGTAAAAAAATATTCCCCAAGAGCATTAAATGATGAACAAAAATCAGCAAAAGAAATGTTTGATAGAGAGACTAATAATCTAAATCATATAAATAATGAATTAAGGAAGATGATAGATAGCGGAAGATATCCAAGAGAGGTAATTGCAAAGAAATGGAAAGAGGTTGATGAAGAGGAAAAAAGGATTTATGATAGGGTAGTATCGACACTCTCAAGATTACCAATTCCAGAGGTCTGGAAATCAACAGATGATTTCTCTAAAGAAAAAACAGCGCAAACCGTAGCAGATGCAACATTTGAAGTCTACAAAAAATATGGAAGTAATTCTCCAACTACAGTTGTTGAGAATATCTTTCCAGAATGGACCATATCAAGAGCTGAAGATTTAAAGGAGACAATAGAAAAAAGCAGAAAAATATTTGCTGAAAAATTATCGAAAGAAAAACATATTTCAATGGATGAAGCTAAAAAAGTAGCTTCTAAACACATTGGGGTTACATGGGATGTTGGACATATTAATATGTTAAGAAAGCAAGGATTTACAGAACAAGAGATAATTCAGGAAGCAAAGAAAATTGCTCCATTAGTAAAACAAGTCCACCTTACAGACAATTTTGGATTTAATGATGTGCATTTGCCAGCAGGAATGGGAAATGTCCCAATTGAAGGACAATTAAAAGAGCTACAAAAAAAAGGTTTCAAGATAGAAAAAGGAAGATTAGTTCATGAGGGCGGGGGCTGGTGGCAACACTTCAAGACAGATCCTGTTGTAGAAGCAATGGGTAATCTAGATACGCCATTATATCCAATGGAATCAGAGCCAAGATGGGGGTATATGAGAGATACAGAAGGGGTCTATAAATATGGATTTGGGGATATTCTTCCAGAAATGCACTTCAAAGATTTGTATGGTGGAGGATTCTCGACATTGCCAAAAGAACTTGGCGGACAAGTTGGTGGAGATAGATCCAGATTTACCGGAACACCAAACCAGTAAGTAATATTTATAAAACAGAGAATATTTTATTTAAAAGAAGGGGTGAGTATGGAACAAAAATATAACAAGCAAAGGATTGATATTTCTTATGACTTTGCTGTAAAAGCTTATCAAAAATTTAACAAAGTAATAAAGTCAATAGTTCTTTTCGGCTCTTCAGCAAAACATTTAGCGGAGGAAAAATCTGATATTGATATTATTGTTATTGTCGATGACTGCTCAATCCAATGGGATGAAGAATTAGTTGCTTGGTATAGACAAGAGATGGGCACTTTAGTTGCATCATTAAAATATCCTAAAAAACTTCATGTTAATACTGTAACATTATCAGCATTCTGGAATCAGATGATTACAGGAGAGCCTGTTGTAATAAATGTAATAAGATATGGGATTCCATTAATTGATTTCGGGGGCTTTTTTAATCCATTAAAAGTATTATTATCAAAAGGAAGGATAAGGCCAACTCCAGAAGCAATTTATAATGCATTAAACAGGGCTCCAATGCATTTAGCAAGAGCAAAATTTAGCATATTATCATCAATGGAATCAGTATACTGGGCAATGGTAGATTCTGCACATGCAGCTTTAATGTCAGCCAATGTTGCTCCTCCTTCTCCAGAGCATATTGATATTATGTTAAAGCAGCATTTTGTAAAGAAAGGAATGCTGAAACAGAAATATGTGGATTGGTATAAAGAAGTCTATGCTTTAGCCCATTATGTAAGCCATGGAGAGGTTGCTGATCTGGATGGAAAAGAAATCCAAGAATTCAGAGATAAAGCAGATAAGTTTGTTGGAGAGATGGCTGCTTTGGTTAAAAATTTAGAAGAATAAAAGAATTATTTCTTCTCTTCTTTCTTAGGCAATAATGCCTCTTCAGTTGATTTCAATCCATCACTTGTAAAGTCATCATCAATTCTTACTTTGACATGATCATACATTCTCTGTGTTAGATTTTGCATCGTTATTCCAGCTAAGACTATCTTCTTTTCTTCTTCTGTTGAATCTTTCTTCTTCTGTAGTTCATTTGCCTTTTTTATTAAGTCGCCATAAGTCATTTCCATATCTTTGACAACATCTGGAATATATCCTTTATATCCAGCCTTTCCAACTGCTTCTACTATATCCTTAACTCTTGCTTTTGCATATAACTCAGATGAATTTTTGTAATACTGTTCTAATGCATTTTGTGCATAACCTGGAAGAATTCCTCCATTAGCAGCTATTTGTTGTCCTAATCCAGCCATCCAAGGCATAACTTCTTTTCTTATATCTTCAGAAAATCCCTTAATATAATTCTCTAAACCTTTAGAGGCGTATCTTGTACCTACAGCTTGATTTTTATGCTTTCTATCTTCTTCGTTCTCTCCATTAAACTCAACATACCCTACATGAAGATTTGCGTGTCTAAGAATATCTTCAATTGTTACTGGTTTTTCTTTTTTTTCTTCTGCCATTTTTATCTCTTTACATCATTTATTACTTTATAGTAGTATAATTTATTTATAAATCTTTCGTTTATTAAATAATTACTAAAAAAAGCCAAAAGTATATAAATATCTTTTACTCCCAAAAACCAAGCCCGGCATTGAGAATACTCAATGGAGTGCGGCAATAGCCAAGGCGATGAGCTTGGGAGTTAGTGAACCGGGCAATAATCATTAATCAAAGAACAAGGATATTAAAATAATCATTTTTCATTTTGAGGTCGATATTACAAATATAATGGAAAGAAAGTAATAATATTATTTATACTTAAGTTTAGTATCTTGTTCTTTAAGGATGTATAAAATATGATGGGAGTTGATTTAAATGGCAAAAATAAGTCCTGTATCAGCAAAATATATAGTTCATACTCAAATCCAAATAGAGGGGGTTGTAGACCGTCCTGATGTCATAGGAGCAATATTTGGACAGACAGAAGGATTACTTGGATCAGATCTAGAGCTAAGAGAATTACAAAGATCAGGTAGAATCGGAAGAATTGAAGTAAAATCCGAGACAAGAGCTGGAAAAACATTCGGAACAATAATTATTCCTTCTTCTTTAGACAAGGCAGAGACTGCAATAATAGCAGCATCTCTGGAAACAATACAGAGAATAGGCCCATGTAATGCAAGAGTAAGAATAGAAAAGATAGAAGACGTAAGAGTATCAAAAAGAAACTTTGTTATCGAAAGAGCAAAGGAACTATTGAAAGTGTTGACAGACTCTGTATTGCCAGATTCTCAAGAGATAACAGATGAAGTAGCCCAATCTGTAAGAATGATGGAGATAACAGAATATGGCAAGGATAGATTGCCGGCTGGTCCTGCAATAGATGAATCAGAAGATGTTATAGTTGTAGAGGGAAGGGCGGATGTCCTCAATCTATTAAAACATGGAATAAAGAATGTTATTGGATTAAATGGAACTTCTACAACAGACACAATAATTGAGCTTGGAAAGAGAAAAGTATTAACTGTATTTGTTGATGGGGACAGGGGCGGAGACTTAATTGTAAAAGGATTAGCAAATGTAACAGAAATTGATTATGTGTCTAAAGCCCCAGATGGAAAGGAAGTAGAAGAGATAACAAAGAAAGAAATCCATAAGGCATTAAGGGCAAGGATTACTGTTGAACAGATTAATATCGAGTCACAGCAAATGCAAATGCCTCTTGAAAAACAAAATAATATTAAAGAGGTAAAAGTACAGCCACAGCAAAGAATTATATCCAATGTTGTTTTATCAACACAACAAAAGCAGAATTTCAAGAGAATGTTGGATGATCTAATAGGAACAAGAGGGGCTTATATCCTAGATGAGGAAATGAACATCCTTGGAAAGGTGCCAACTTCTGAGTTAATACCAACAATAAAATCACTAAATTCAGTATTTGCTGTAGTATTCGATGGAACTATCAATAGAGATATAACAAATATAGCAGATAGAGCAAATGTAAAATATTTGGTTGGAATGGACTCAAGGGTCAGGCCAAATGACACAAGGGCAGACATCTTAGTGAGTAATGACTTATAACAAAATATTAATATAGTTTAAATTTTTTTATTTTTAAATATGGAATTTGCAAAAAGGGGGATAAAAAATATCTCTGCGAAGAACGTAATTATTGTATTATTAGTTGTAATAATTGCTGTATGGTTCTTATTTTTCTCGAATATAATAAAAAAGGAATGCTCAACAATAGAATGCTTTAATGAGCAGGCAGTTAACTGTGAACCTACAAAATTTACAGGCATAATAGACAATAATGTATTCAGATATACAATAAATGGCTACAAAGGAGATTCTTGTTTGATTGATATTGAATTGAATAGAATGGGAATTGGAACTCCGATTGAATTAATTAATATGTTTGAGGGAAAATCTATGGAATGCAGAATTCCTAGTGAGAGATTGAATAATATAACTATAAACCAAATGGGTGATGTTATAAATTATTGTTCTGGTCCATTAAAAGAGTCTATTTATGAGTTGATAATTAAGAAGCTTTATGGATTAGTTATACAGAATATGGGTGAAATTCTGAATGATTTGGATAAGAATTTGTTTAAAGAAAAATAATTTAATATTTTGAGATATTTTCTGTATTATTAATTATTCCAAAGGCACTACCACTACCGCCACTGTCTACACTACCAATCCCCAGTCTATCACCAAGCCAACGACCAGATCCCAGGGCTGAAAAATTAATTATATGAGAATGAACGCGCCTGAACGCAAATAACCATGGTAGATCTTTATATATCTCACCCAAAGTAGATATTTCAGCTAACTTGGCTGCACCTTCCCCTCCAGCCAATCCCAATATAAAAGGATTCCTTTCTAATTCTGAAGGTGACATATATTCTGTATTATATCCATAAGGAACAAATCTAACACTAGGATCATTTTTCTCCAATTTTTTAATTATATCATCTTCTTTCATATAAGGCATTTCATCCTTCATCTTAGGATTATCTTCAAAATAAACCCCCTTAGGAGCATAAAGTATTCCTGTAAATGCCCATATGTATGTATTCTTCATTATATTTACAATATCTATAAACTCGGGTTCATAACTTAGAAAAGCTTGGAGAACCAAAGAAGAAGTTTCTGCCATTGTCGGAAGTTTCAATTTATTTCTCAAAATAAAATCCGTTGCGTGAGAATATGCTCCCTGACAACGTTTATCATAAACAAAAGTTATAATAGAATTATTATGAGGAATATCTATTTCTGTTCTTCTTATTTTGTAATTCTGTGTTTGTGTTGCCATCTAAGTTTCACGACTTTTTAGAAATTAAGCTAAAAATAAGCTTATTTATTTATTTATAAATTTTTAGTATTATTTAAAAAGTAGGCACATCCAGAGATCGATATAAACTAAAACTATTAGCTACCTTGATCCTTTCTCAACCCCGCTACCCTATAAGCGCCGATATATTTGCTTAGTGCTGCTTTATTCCTAACCTGACACGGTTCACAAATACATCAACCAAATAGGACAGAGTCTCAACGTCCAGACCAAGACTAATAACCTTAGCAATACCTTTCCCTGGATTTCGGTCCCACCATGAAGCCGATTTGTGGTTACAAGTAACGGCTAACTACCCGACCTAGCCTACAATATTATCTCTAATCCAAGTTTTTTAATACTTTTGGTTATTAATCAATTACTTAGAAGATAGATTATTCCATTAAAGAATTTTTAATTATATCATAAACTTTGGGGTATCTGTCTATATCTAACATTTTTACATGTAATGTCTCTAAACCTCGGCAATTTCCATCAATGAAAAAATTCTTAGCATTCTCTAATTCTGCATTTTCTGATAAAACCACCCCATCTCCATCCTCTCCATCCATCAAGCATCCTGTTCCAATAATATTATATGTATCTATCTCTGGAGTTTCTCTTGTATTAAGCTTATTTATAAATAAGCTGTTTGAACTCATATCTCTGCATTCAAGCTCTCCGCCTATTAATGAGCAATAATCTGCAGCATCCCCAGTTATTCCTTTATTTGGAGAACCAATCATTATTAGTTTGTCAACATTATCAGAACCAAATAATTGTAGATATCTTCTTACAACTAATCCTCCCATGCTATGTGTTATAATATTGACTTTTGGCTTTCCAGTTTTAATTTTTATATTATCTATTATCTCTCTTAATCTTATAGAGTAAGTCTCAATATTTTCACTCTTTACTTGGACTACAACATAATTTTCCGGCTCCTTAAAAACATCAAGATAGTAACTTGCTTTAATGCTTACTGGGGCTCTTATTAAACCCCATGCTCCTGGCTTGGTGTCATCTATATTATATAATGAAATTGAGCCAGCATTTATATAACCATCATTAGCTAATCTTTTTTGTATTTTGTTGAAAGCATCCAAGCTATAATCAGCAGCCAAATCTTGGTTAATTGCATGTCCATGAATAAATACAACAGGAAAATATAATTCATTATTTATACACTCTTCAGTAATACAGCAGCTTTCACAATTATTATAAGCACAGCACAATGGTAAAGGCTCTTCTAATTTAGCATCAATTGTTTTATTAGATAAATCTACTAATATTTTGCTTAGGTTAAATTCCTCTACATTAATAAAGCTGGAATTAAACTGATTATTAGTTTGATTCTCAAGCTCCTTATTAAATCTATTAAAAATTATTTGTGATTCTTCTGACAAATTGTTAACGATTGGGTTTATCTCTGTTATGCTTGTTTCATTATTGATTATTCTAGAGGCAATATTAAAATTATTTATAATATAATTCAAATCTGAAGCTTGTGTCTCATTTAATGATTGTAAATTGATATAATGATTTATATTATTTCTTACATCAACTAAATTCTCAATAATATTGTTATAAGAGATAACTACATCTGATAAGTATAAAAATATATTAAATGATTCATCATCAGCTGCATTTGTATTGTTATTTATCTCATCAAATTCCTCTTTAGATATTTGATAATTGTTATCATTCATTACATTTTGTAAATTTATTATTTTAGACTCAGAATCTAAAATTAATTGTTTAATTTTAGTAATATTTTCTATATTCTCAATCAAAATCCTATTTTCTAATTCATCCCTCAAATTTTCCATATATTCAACTCTTGAGACTATATCTTCTAATTTCGTTTTTGTAAGATTAAAATTTCCTAGAATATACTCTTCTATCTCTTTCTCATCTTGGCTTAAAGAGTAGTCTACAGTTACAAGAACGTCTCTTGAGGTTAATCCTTCCTCATCTGTATGGCAAAATATTGTATTTACACCCCTGCATTCAATGCTATAAAGATATAATTTCTGTCCCCTTCCAAATTTATCTATCTGTATCTCAAATTCCTCCAATAAAGGATTTGTTGGAGTTAATGTAAAATTATGATTACTTAGAATTAAACCACTGCTTATATCAATAAATTTTGATTCGCATAACGCGCTGCAAAAAGGATTTGTTGTTACACTAGATTCAAAGGTTATGTTTTCTTTTTGCCCTTTCTCCAGAAAAATATTTTCTTTGCTGGATTCAAGCTTTATTATTATATCATTTCCCAGGATAAAATTAACATATAAAAAGATCTTAGCCCCGAAAAGCATTAATAGTATTACAACTACAGCTATTATTGAGATGAATAATGTTCTATTTTCTTTTATCCATAAAAAGAATCTTTCTTTCAATCCCTTAATCTTGGATGTCATAAATATTTTTATAGCATTTTATATATTTAAAGTCTATCAAGAATTAAATTTATAAATAATGATTATAAAATAAAATTATGAACGAGTATATTATAATAATATTATCATTAATCGGATTTTCACTGTCTTTTTATATATGGTACAATAAAGTCAACAATAAAAAATTGTCATGTATAATAGGCCAGGACTGCAATAAAGTAGTGAGAAGTAAGTATTCAACTACATTTGGGATTGAAAATGAGATTATAGGAATGATTTATTATGCCTTATTGATAATAATCTCAATAATGATGTTAAGAAGCCCATTCTTCTCAACATTAAATGTTGTAAATCATGGTATATTGATTATAGCTGGAATCTCAGCCTTTTCCTCAGTTTATTTAACCTTTGTACAAATATTCAAATTGAAGGAGTTTTGTGAATATTGTTTGGCCGCTAATCTGATAAACTGGATAATTTTTATTATAGTTTTGTTCTAAGTAAGATTTAAAAGCCAAAAATAATGAATTATTGATATGTGGGAGTGCCGGAGTGGCCAAACGGGGTAGCCTCAAGAGCTACTGGCTTAGTGCCTACGCAGGTTCGAGTCCTGTCTCCCACACTAAAATGTCAAAACTAGAAAGAATGATTGGTAATGTATTAATGGGATTTGGATTATTGTTTAATTCGCAGACTGCTCAAGCCATAGATAAAATTGAAACAAGGGGATTTATAGTTATAAAGGATCTAAGAACCGAAAAATCAGATTTATATTTTGATTATATAAAAGCAAGACTGAATCATCTAAGATTTCTAAAAGTAATTGATAATAGCAAATTAGATAATGACAGTAAGATTAAGATTAAAAATACCATATTAAAAAGTTATGAAGACATTCTGGAGAAGGACCAAAAATCATCACATCTTTTGAGTGAAGTTGGGATAGTATTAATGGATTTTGATGATTATGAAAAAGCAGAAAGTTATTTAACAAATGCTTTAGAATTAAATTCCATGAATAGAGCAGCATATGAAAACTTAAAACAATTGTATCATATAACAAAACAGCCAGATAAGATAGAAGCATTAGAAGCAGGATATGGCTATAGATTTATTAAAGATGAAAAAAATATTAATAAGAAATGATAAAAAGTATTACTGGAATGAGGGAGATCTTCATACAGAATCTGGAGTAATAAAAGAAGAAGATTTGAAGAAAGCAGTAAAAACAGTAAAAGCTCACTCTGGAAAGGAATTATTCGTTGCTCCAGCTCTGTTTATAGACAAGATTGAGAAGATAAAGAGAGACCCTCAAGCAATGATGGAAAAGGACATAGCAGTAATATTGACTTATACTTCAATAGATAAAGATTCTATTGTATTGGAAGCTGGAACTGGATCTGGAAAATTAACTTCTTTTTTGGCTAGAAATGTAAAAAAAGTTTATAGTTATGAGAAAAATAACGATAATATAAACTTAGCAAGGAAAAATTTAGAATTCCTAAATATAAACAATGTAGAAATAAAAAATAAGGATATATATGAAGGAATAGATGAAGAAGAACTTGATTTGATTGTTTTGGATTTGCCAATGCCTTGGAAAGCAGCAAAATATTGTTATGATTCATTAAAACAAGGAGCATTTCTAGTTTCTTATCTTCCAAGCATTACCCAAGTAGTTGAATTTATGGATGAGATAAGGAGATATGATTTTTTAGTAATTAAAACTGTTGAATTAATTGAAAGAGAATGGATTGTAGAGGGACAAAGAACAAGACCGAAATCTTCTTTACAGCATACTGCCTTTTTGACTTTTGTTAGAAAGCTTTAAAAACTAGAATTTTCAATGTACCAGATAACAAGCTGTCTATTTCTATGTTATCCAGTACAATATAGATAAAGGAATGTAATTTAAAAAACTTTCGAAAAAATGGAAGATTCATACGTAACTGACACAAGTGTAATAATAGAAAAAGCTGTTTCAAAGCTTATAAAAGAAAATGAGATAAATGGAAGAATAATAATTCCAAGAGCCGTAATAGCTGAATTGGAACATCAAGCCAATCTTGGAAAAGAGATTGGTTATTTGGGATTAGAGGAGATACAAGAATTACAAAAGCTAAAGAAAGAATCTAAGATTGAACTGGAATTCCTAGGACAAAGACCTACTCCAATACAGATAAAATACGCTAAATTGGGTGGAGAGGTTGATGCATTAATAAGGGATATAGCCTATAATGAAGGAGCCATGTTGATAACAGCAGATAGAATACAATCAGAAACAGCAAAAGCTCTTGGTTTAGAAGTAAAATTTATAGAATTAAAGATTGACTATAAAAAAATTGGATTGGAAAAGTTCTTTGATAATGAAACAATGAGTGTACATCTAAAGGAAGATTGTATTCCAAAAGCAAAGAAAGGCAAGCCAGGAGACTGGTCTTTAGTAGAGGTAGGAGACAAAAAATTAACCCAGAAAGAGATATCAGATTTAGCAAAAGAAGCAGTAGAAAAATCAAATATAGATCCTAAATCCTTTGTTGAGATATCAAGAAAAGGCTCTACAATTGTCCAATATAAAAATCTAAGAATTGTAATTACAAAACCCCCAGTTTCAGACGGCTGGGAGATAACAGTTGTAAAGCCCTTAAAACATCTTAACTTAGAGGATTATAATCTCCCTAAAGAAATTTATGAAAGGATAAAAACAAAAGCTCGAGGAATTATAATAGCTGGAGAGACTGGCTCAGGAAAAAGTACAATATCTCAAGCAATCGCTGAATCATATGCCAAAGACGGAAAGATAACAAAAACAGTTGAGTCTCCAAGAGATTTACAATTAAGTGATGAGATAACGCAATATAGCAAAAACTTCACAACCCCAGAAGAGATTCATGACATATTATTTTTATCAAGGCCAGACAATTTGATATTTGATGAGATAAGAGATACTCCTGATTTTAAATTGTATATTGATTTGAGATTAGCTGGAAGTAATTGTCTTGGGGTATTACATGGGGCTTCCCCAATAGATGCAGTCCAGAGATTCATCTCAAGAATAGATACTGGGATGATTCCATCTGTGTTAGATACAGTAATGTTTATTGAGAAAGGTGCTGTTGCTAAAGTATTGACATTAGCAATGGTAGTTAAAGTGCCTACTGGAATGCAGGAAGCAGATTTATCAAGACCAATAGTTGAGGTTAAAGACTTTTTAACAAACAAGTTAGAATATGAAATTTATAGTTATGGAGAACAAACAGTAGTGGTTCCGATAGGCCCATCAAAAGAGTCTCCTGTAAAAAAATTAGCAAAGAAAAAGATTGAAGAGGAATTCAGGAGATATTCAGATAATTTTAAAGTTGAGGTAGTCTCAGAACAGAGCGCTAATGTTTATGTTCCAGAACATGAAATAGCAAAAATAATCGGAAAGCAGGGACAGACAATAGATGCAATTGAATCAAAGATAGGAATACATCTAGATATTAAAGAGTTAGAAGAGGAGAAATCAAAAGAAGAATCTATGAGTTATGATATAAAAGACACAGGAAAATACATTCTCTTTTTTATAAGTGAAGAAGATAAAGAAGTTGATGTTCTTATTAATAATCAATTCTTGATAAGTGCAAAATCATCAAAAAAGGGAGAGATAAAGATCAAGAAAAAAAGTAAATTAGGGCAAGCTTTATTCAAGGCATTAAACTCAAAACAAAGAATAGAATTGAAAGGTTAATACCTAGCAGCATCTGTCTTTGGATGTTCATGACCAATATCTTTTCTTTCTTTTAAGTGTCTCATTTGTTTCTTTTTCTCTTCAATGAATTTATTCAAATTTAGTCCATGTTTATCTATTATTGTTGAGATATACCTTCCACCAAGGAAGTGGGGCATTAATACATAAGTAGCCCCCTTATTATACAAAATATTAGCTTCATCTATATCATGTGAAACTACAATTATGATTGCTCTTTTATTCACTTTTCTTATCTTTGATATCAATAATAAGTTAGTTTCTGCATGTGGTATTGTAGAAACAGCCATTCTTATGCTACTCAAATTTAATTCATCCAAAAATTCTGAATCATCAGCATCACCATACTTACAATCAACTTTCATATTGATCAATTTTGAGATAGTATCTGGATTAAAATCAACAACTAAAAATCTCTTTTTCAATCTTTGAAAAGTCTTGACAAAATCATATCCTATCCTATTATACCCGAATAAAATCATATCATATTTTTTGCCAATTTTCTTTTCTTTCTTTAGAGATTTTCTCTCAAATAATGATAAGTATCTAGATAAATAAGGATAAATCTTCTCAGAATAGATTATAAGATAAGTAGAGCCAGCTATAGTCACTAATCCTACAATCGTAACTAATGTCAGTATTTCTGGACTTAAATGTCCGACTTTTACACCCAAGGCTATTAATATAAGAGAAAATTCGCTTATCTGTGCTACAGTCAATCCAACTAAAAATCCAATTCTTTTGCTATAACCAAATAATCCCATTAAGATTATAACAATCAATGGATTTCCTATAAGGATAAATAAAGAGAAGATTAAAGCAGGATAAATAAGATTGTTTATAGAGCCAAAGGCCATTTGAGAGCCTAAAAATATAAAGAATAATATCATAAAGAAATCCCTTAGTGGCTTCATCTTTGAGCTTATCTCTTGATTATATATTGAGATAGATAATGTTATTCCTGCGACTAATGCCCCAATTTCTATGGAAAATCCTAGATATTGAAACAGCATTGCTAATCCAAATCCCCAAGCTATTGAAAACAAAAATAAATATTCCTGAGATTTAGCAAAGAAATTTGATAAATTTGGCAGTAGATATTTGCTTATGAATGTAAGTATTATGAAAACTAAAATTCCTTTTAATATTAGCCGCAAAGCTAAATAATTTGCCCCCTCACTATTTGATAAAGTTGATATTGCTATTAATATGAATATAGCAATAAAGTCCTGTACTAATAAAAACCCTATTGATATTTTTCCGTATAATGTCTCAAGATCCTTTTTATCAGAAAGAAGCTTCATAATTATAATTGTACTACTAAAAGTCAAGGCCACAGCTATGTATAAAGATTCAATCATCGAGAAACCCAATGCTACACTTATGATATATCCAATTACAGAGGTAAATATTACTTGTCCTACACCAGTTATTAATGATATTAATCCAAATTCTTTTATTACCTTAGGAGTCAGATTTAATCCGACAATGAATAGAAGAAGCGCTACACCAATTTGAGAGAATAATTGTATTGTGTCTGTTGATCTAGCCACATTAAGAAAATATGGACTGACAAGTAATCCAGTTATTATATAACCTATTATGACTGGTTGCTTTAATATTCTTATTAATCCAGTTATTAAAGCAGCTATAACTAAAATAATTCCTATTTCAAAGAACACGTTTACAGCCACTTTTTACCTCTTTTTATATATCTCTTATATGCAATATGTATTAATAAATTTTATCAAGATAAAGATTTTTAAATAAACTTTTATAATTAGTAATATGA